>NZ_JAHHIR010000029.1 GCF_018678075.1 Epibacterium ulvae
GTAATGGTCGGATGATGGCAACCATTGTGGCTGGGATTGCCTAATTTGAGCGCGACTTACTCAGTGAGCGCGTCAAATCTGGGCTCCCCGCCGCCCGCGTACGGGGAAAAATTAGGTCGCCAAAAAGGGCAGCGACCAAAATCAGACAAACTCGCACCGAAGGTTATTCAGGTCGCGACAGAAGGTTGATCATATCGCTGGATTGCACGTGATCTCGGTATCAACAAGATACACCGTGCTCGAAATCATGAATCAACACCGCAATAGTTCCTTATGATACTATTCCGCTCCCAGCCGGACTCGACCCCCCATTTAGTAACAACTGAAACTTTTAATTGACTTAGTTGCAAATGATACGATTGTGAGTGGGAGGTCGGGAGGACCTAAGAATCAATATGGGAGGAACGCGCCGTGTCATTTTTGAAGGCGACAAAGTCATTCGTAAGCGGTATCGCTATCGCAAGTAGCCTCGCAATCGTGGGCGTCGCACAGGCCGAAGAGCTGGTCATGTCATCATGGTTGCCACCACAACATCCTATTGTTGAAGGCATCATGCAGCCGTGGGCCGATTCGGTTGCTGAAGTAACCCAAGGGCGCGTCACCGTGCGTATGCTGGCCAAGGCGCTTGGGCCACCGCCAGCGCATTATGACCTCGCCGCTGATGGTGTTGCTGACATTACTTACGGGCTGCATTCGTTCACACAAGATGACCGTTTCTTGCGATCACGTCTCGGCGAATTCTCTTTTATCGGCGATACAGCGGAAGAGACATCAGTGGCATATTGGAACACCTATGCAGGTGATCTAGATGCGCAGTCGGAACATGCGGGAACCAAGCTGTTGGGTTTGTTCGTGCACGGCCCCGGCTATTTCCACAATAACCAACGTCAGATCGAAGCGATCGATGATCTCGCTGGTCTAAAGGTGCGCACACCCGGCGGGTATATCGCGGACCTTGCCGCTGATTTGGGTATCATCACGCAGTTTATGAGCCCGGGCGACGTTTACGAAAAACTGTCCACAGGCGTTATCGACGGTGTGACGTTCCCGATTGAGGCGCTTAAGGCGTTTAACCTAACGGATCATATCACGCATTCCATGCGTATTCCCGGCGGTATCTACAATACGAGCTGGTTCCTCGTCATGAATGAAGACGTTTGGGATGGCATTTCGGACGAAGACAAGGCCGCAATCGAAGCCGTATCTGGCGAAACGTTCGCGCGTTTGGCGGGTGAACGCTGGGATCTGGCTGATACCGAAGGGGCAGCCTTTGTCGAAACAACTGACGTCGTCATTTATGACGCGCCGGCGGCTGTTGTTGATGCGATCAAAGACCTTGCGGATGGTTACGAAGCAGATTGGGTGGCCGAAGTTGAAGCCACTGGTTTTGACGGTGCCGCCGCACTTGCCGCTATGCGTAGCGCAACAGGGCAGTAACCTTGCAAGTGTCTAATCCAAAAACAATGACCAGCCGGGGGGTGTCCGTCTGGTTGGGCGTCCAGAATGCGCTCACGTTTTGCGCTGTCATCATCCTGTTTAGCATGATGATGCTCACTAGTGTGGATGTTGTCGCGCGTTACGTATTCAACAGCCCATTACCCGGGGCATTTGAACTGGTCCAAATCGCATTGGCGACGCTCGTTTATCTGGCAATGCCCGTCGCCACATTCACCGGTAGCCATATCGCGGTAGAACTGCTGCCGTTGCCGAAAAACTCTGTTGTACGGCAATCCTTAGATAACTGTGTGCGATTGGTTTGCGCTGTCACATTTGGCTATATCTCTTGGGAGGTGTGGCATCACGCAGGCAAGTTGAAGTCCTATGGGCAGGTCACAAACTCGCTCGAAATACCTGTCGCATATGCCGCCTATATCGTGGCCGTTGGTGCCGGCATCAGCGTGATCGCCGCGCTATTTCAAAAGCACCAAAAATAGGAACTACACATTATGTTGGAAGCTCTGCTAGGCTTTGTCGCCCTGTTTGCGATGGTGCTTGTTCGTGTGCCGATTGCAATCTCAATGATTATCGTCGGCACCGTCGGCTTTGCACTGCTCCGCAGTTGGAAAGCCAGTTTTACCCTGTTGGGCAACACATCTTTTGACACGGTTCTTTCTTTCACATTGGCGGTTATTCCGTTGTTTGTGTTGATGGGAAACCTGCTAACGGTGTCGGGCGTATCCGGTGCGCTATTTTCCACAGCGCACCGCGCCCTTTATCGGCTCAAGGGTGGGCTATCGATGGCAACAATCGTAGCCTGTGGCGGCTTTAGCGCGGTTTGCGGATCATCATTGGCGACGGCTGCGACCATGTCAAAGGTTGCGTTGCCCTCTATGCGCCGCGTTGGATATGATGACACGCTAGCAAGTGGTTCAATCGCGGCTGGTGGCACATTGGGTATCTTAATACCCCCGTCCGTTATCCTGATAATCTATGGCCTAATCACCGAGGCAGACATCGGCAAACTTTTCATCGCAGGCGTATTACCTGGCTTGGTTGGCGTTAGCTTTTACCTGTTGGCGGTGGCCGTGGTGGTCCGGTTGAAGCCGGAACTCGCGCCGCAAGAAACTGAGCAGCATCCGATGACCAACCGCGATTTCTGGGGCGTTATGTCGGTGTTGGGGCTTTTTGTTGTGATCATGGTTGGCATCTACGGCGGCTTTTTCACCGCGTCGGAGGCCGCAGCAATCGGCGCGCTGACGTCACTGGTCATCGCTGTGGCGATGGGCGGTATGACATTCGCAAAGCTATACGCAGCAGGCGAAGACACGATCAAAACGACGGCGATGATTTTTGCTCTGGTCATCGGAGCCGAGATCTTTTCGAACTTCATTAGCTTTGCAGGCTTGCCTGACGCGATCCTGTCATGGGTCACCGCAATGGATGTTGGTCCCTGGACCGTAATGTTCTTCATCATCTTGATGTATCTGGTGCTAGGTGCGGTGCTTGAAAGCCTTTCGATGATCCTGCTCACGGTGCCGATCTTTTTCCCACTGGTAATGTCACTTGATTTCGGGACGGGCATCCTGTCGGACCCTGAAATGGTCGCGATCTGGTTTGGCATCGTTGTCGTTGTCGTAACTGAGATCAGCCTGATTTCGCCGCCTATCGGTTTGAATGTGTTTGTCCTGAAATCAGTAGTCCCAGATATCTCAATCCGTACGATTTTTCGTGGCGTATTGCCGTTCTGGGTAGCAGATTTAGTCCGCCTCACTGTGTTGCTGGCGTTCCCCTATATCTCTCTCATTTTGATACCGTAGGTGTTCAGTCCCGGCATCTGGTGGATCGGGTCGATGATGAATTGATCTGGCTGTGAAGTCCAGATTTTGCAGATGTTTTCGTAGGGCGTGAGGCTGCTGCGCGTTTTGAGTCTGCGGGAAAAGGTGTCGGCAGCCATGAAGTCGCCGAGATGTGTTCGTGGCTGTCGTAGTGGTGGTCTCGCTTCACTGTCGCC
>NZ_JAHHIR010000015.1:0-2500 GCF_018678075.1 Epibacterium ulvae
GCAGCACCGACCGGCAGGTTCGCAGAGAAAGAGACCAACTAGACAAGAGAGGACGCAATGGGGGAGGGAGGGGAGAGGGGGAGAGAGAGGGGGAGGAGAGAGGGGGGGAGGTGACCTACTCTCCCAGGGAGGAAGAACAAGGACCAGGGGAGAGGAGGAAAGGAAATTCCGGGGGAGGGAGGGGAACGGGTGTTTTGAGCGGGAGGGGGACACCAAACCGAGGCAATACCATGCGTCTTTTTTTGACGCTTACAATCAAGGTTGTCCAAGTTAGTTTCTGTGTATGCTTTTGATTTGTATGATATTTAGAAGAAGACACTGTCTTTTTCTGGATCAAATCAAGCCTATCGGGCGATTAGTACCGGTCAACTGAGTACATTGCTGTACTTACATCTCCGGCCTATTGACGTGGTGGTCTACCACGGCCCTCAGGGATACCTTGTTTTGAGGGGGGCTTCCCGCTTAGATGCCTTCAGCGGTTATCCTTTCCGTTCATAGCTACCCAGCACTACCGTTGGCACGATAACTGGTCCACCAGTGGAACGTTCACCCCGGTCCTCTCGTACTAGGGGCAACTCCTCTCAAGTATCCTACACCCACGGCAGATAGGGACCGAACTGTCTCACGACGTTCTAAACCCAGCTCACGTACCTCTTTAAACGGCGAACAGCCGTACCCTTGGGACCTGCTCCAGCCCCAGGATGAGATGAGCCGACATCGAGGTGCCAAACACTGCCGTCGATATGGACTCTTGGGCAGTATCAGCCTGTTATCCCCGGCGTACCTTTTATCCGTTGAGCGATGGCCCTTCCACTCGGGACCACCGGATCACTATGGCCGACTTTCGTCTCTGCTCGACTTGTCAGTCTTGCAGTCAGGCTGGCTTCTGCCATTGCACTCAACGAGCGATTTCCGACCGCTCTGAGCCAACCTTCGCGCGCCTCCGTTACTCTTTAGGAGGCGACCGCCCCAGTCAAACTACCCGCCACGCAGGGTCCCGGATCCCGGTAAGGGATCGCGGTTAGGTATCAAGAGTGCGAAGGGTGGTATCTCAAAGGAGGCTCCACGGTAACTAGCGTTACTGCTTCGATGCCTACCACCTATTCTGCACGTCACAATCCTGATACCAGTGCGAAGCTGTAGTAAAGGTGCACGGGGTCTTTCCGTCTAACCGCGGGAAGCCTGCATCTTGACAGGCAATTCAATTTCGCTGAGTCGATGTTGGAGACAGCGGGGAAGTCGTTACGCCATTCGTGCAGGTCGGAACTTACCCGACAAGGAATTTCGCTACCTTAGGACCGTTATAGTTACGGCCGCCGTTTACCTGGGCTTCAATTCAGAGCTCTCACCCCTCCTTTTAACCTTCAGGCACCGGGCAGGCGTCAGACCCTATACGTCGTCTTACGACTTCGCAGAGCCCTATGTTTTTAATAAACAGTCGCCACCCCCTGGTTTGTGCCCCCGGATTCCACTTGCGTAGGACCCGGGCCTCCTTCTCGCGAACTTACGGAGGTATTTTGCCGAGTTCCTTCAACATCGTTCTCTCAAGCGCCTTGGTATTCTCTACCTGTCCACCTGTGTCGGTTTAGGGTACGGTCTCATGAAGGGCTATTTCCAGGAACTGCTCAGCAGCCCGCCCAATCCGATAAGGGCAAACTACCTTCGCAATCCGTCACATCCTTCTGGCCTAGGAATATTAACCTAGTTCCCATCGCCTACGCCTTTCGGCCTCGGCTTAGGGGCCGGCTTACCCTGCTCAGATTAGCTTTAAGCAGGAACCCTTGGACTTTCGGCGAGAGTGTCTCTCACACTCTTTGTCGCTACTCATGTCATCATTCTCACTAGTGATCTCTCCACGGGATCGCTCACGCGCCCGCTTCATCGAAAGCCTCGCGTCTCCGACGCTCATTATTAAGCCCTACCGCTTCGCTACATGAGGGCAGTTGCCTGCACCCATTCAGCGTTGAAGTGGAGATTAATGAGCAAAAGAGACATGAGACTATGTCACACTACGCTCTGCTACCATGCACTATGTGCATCCTCGGCTTCGGCTCATGGCTTGAGCCCCGTTACATCTTCGCCGCAGGACGTCTTACTTAGACCAGTGAGCTGTTACGCTATCTTTAAAGGATGGCTGCTTCTAAGCCAACCTCCTGGTTGTTTTGGACATCCCACCTGCTTTCCCACTTAGCCATGAATTAGGGGCCTTAGCCGGAGGTCAGGGTTGTTTCCCTCTCCACTACGGACGTTAGCATCCGCAGTGTGTCTGCCATCTAGTACTCCCGGGTATTCGGAGTTTGGTTAGGATCAGTAAGCCTGTGGGGCCCCATTACCCATCCAGTGCTCTACCCCCCGGGGTATTCGGATGACGCTCTACCTAAATAGATTTCGCAGAGAACCAGCTATCTCCGAGTTTGATTGGCCTTTCACCCCTAGGCACAACTCATCCCGATCTTTTTCAACAGATGTGGGTTCGGTCCTCCAGTGCATGTTACTGCAC
>NZ_JAHHIR010000004.1:0-1674 GCF_018678075.1 Epibacterium ulvae
CACGAAAGACGAATAAGTGACCTGAATACGGATCTTCAGCCAAAACCTTCTCAGCCTGTGCAGCCAGCGTGTTGAACCCGCGTCGCATGTCCGTCACGCCAGCCGCAAGCCAAACCCGTGTGTTGCTGGGAACGGGGATCAAACCGACAATCCCTGCACCAAGCCAACAACGGCTAGAAGCGATGTGGGACCTTCGATCAAAACACGGTGACCATCTGAAAGTGCAATATCGACGCGCGTGGCCAATAGCAGATCAACGGCAGGCGGCCCGGTGACATCAACGGCAACCGGCAAATCCGGAGACGGCATCGCGACTTCAATGAAAGATGCGTCTTCGAGCGCATCTTCAGGTGCGACCGCTGGCGGCGCAAAGCGCGGATCTTTTAGCCAAGTATAGATCATGTTCGCGTTCATCGCATAGCGCCGGGCAACCTGCGCAACAGACACTCCTGGCGGCATCGTCTGCTGGCAAATCTCCCGCTTCTCATCGTCCGACCAGCCGCGACGATTCTTCATAACATGCCCCTAAGTGTCCACTTATCTAAATGGACACTTAGATCAATGAACAAACCATCGTTAGCGCGGCTAACCCGGACGCTTACTGAATCGCTATCGATCTGGTTTGACCCGGAGATGGTCTGGACACCGCCGCCGACAGGCAAACTCGGCCGCCAACCGCAGTTTAGCGAGACGGCGATCCAGAACTGTCTGACCTTGAAAGTCCTGTTTGGCTTGCCGCTGCGGCACACTACCGGTTCCATTGAAAGCCTGTTGCAACTGGTCGGACTGGGCTGGGCCGGACGGTGCCGGACTTCAGCACTCTTTGCTGCCGCCAAAAGACACTCAATGTGAACCTGCCGTATTGCGGAGGGACCGACCCGCTGGACCTTCTAATCGACAGCACTAGCATCAAATCAGAGGGTGAAGGCGAGTGGAATGCCAGAAAGCACGGCGGCCCCAAACGCAGGAATTGGCGCAAGATTCACATAGGGATAGATGAGGAAACGCTGGAGGTTCGCGCGTTCGAGGTCACCACCAGCAATGTTGGTGACGCGCCCATGTTGCCCAAACTACTGGACCAAATCCCGCCCAGTCCGGAAATCAAATCGGTCACAGAGGACGGAGAGTATGATACGCGGAAATGCCACGAGCGCTGGTGCCAGAGCCCGAAACGAGATGGTCAATGCATCGCGATACCTCGGCCGTGCCCTTTGACGACGTTGGAGCGGATACCACCGCAGGAGCCGGGTCGAAAGTAGGATGCAATGCGTGAAGCTGATGGGGCAGTGTCTCATGGCGCGAGACTGCGACCGGCAGGTCGCGGAAATCCAAATCCGCATTGCCGTACTCAACCGCTATACCGCTCTCGGTATACCTGCCACAGAGGCCGTAGGATAAGTCCGTCCGGGGAAAGGGGAACTGCGCTCACACCCCAATTTGCGCAACAAAGCCGAGAAAAACATAGGTGTTCAGTCCCGGCATCTGGTGGATCGGGTCGATGATGAATTGATCTGGCTCGGAAGTCCAGATTTTGCAGATGTTTTCGTAGGGCGTGAGGCTGCTGCGCGTTTTGTGTCTGCGGGCAAGGGTGTCGGCAGCCATGAAGTCGCCGAGATGTGTTCGTGACTGTCGTAGTGGTCTCGCTTCACTGCCGCCTCCTTGATCGTGCGGTTC
>NZ_JAHHIR010000004.1:1760-3309 GCF_018678075.1 Epibacterium ulvae
CCTCACAGATCATGTCCAAGCGTATCTGCCGGGAATATGCTTTGTTCCGGTTCCGAGGCTGCTCTGCGAATTGGATCCCGTTATCGGTGAGGATCGTGTGGAGGCGGTAAGGCACAGCCTGGACCTGTCCCGGTTTGATGCCGCTCCTTTGATAGCATTTGTTTCAGCAAAGGAGACTGACTATGGGACTGAAACGGACGGACGAATTCCGCCAAGATGCAGTGCGGATCGCGCTGACGAGTGGGCTGACACGCAAGCAGGTTGCTGATGATCTGGGTGTTGGCATGTCGACGCTGAACAAATGGATTACGGCGCACCGAGACACGGATGTGGTGTCGAAAGAGGATTTATGCCTCGCCCAAGAGAATGACCGGCTTCGGCGTGAGAACCGCATTCTCAAGGAGGAAAGGGAAGTGTTTAAAAAGTCCACGCGGTTTGCGAGCATTTCGCCACCGTCCTGCCAGCCGCAGGCAGCGGTCCGATATGGTGACGTTGGCGCACATTAAAGAACAATCGCGCCTGAGCTTGGGCAGCTATGGCCGCCCACGCATGACAGAAGAGCTGAAAGAGATCGGTTTAGATGTGGGTCACCGCCGTATTGGCAGGTTGATGCGCCAGAACGGCATATCAGTTGTGAGAACACGCAAACATAAGGTGACGACAGACAGCGATCATAAGTTCAATATTGCGCCAAGCCTGCTGGATCGTAACTTCTCAGCAGACGCACCCAATCAGAAGTGGGCTGGTGATATCAGCTATGTCTGGACCCGCGAAGGCTGGCTCTATTTGGCTGTGATCCTTGATCTGCATTCCCGAAGGGTCATCGGATGGGCCGTCAGCAATCGCATGAAACGCGACCTGGCGATCCGGGCGTTGAGTATGGCCATCGCGTTCCGGCAACCGCCCAAGGACTGCATCCACCACACAGATCGTGGGTCGCAATACTGCTCTCATGACTATCAGAAGATCCTGCGCCAGCACGGGTTCAAGGTGTCGATGAGCGGAAAAGGCAATTGCTATGAGTTTAAGCTGGTCCGTGCCAGCGGATTGGATGATCCGGGGGATCATCCAAAGGCGCAAAACGCGGCAGTCGAGACGTTCTTCAAAACGACCAAAGCTGAACTGATCTGGCGGCACCCTTGGGAGACACGACGAAAGGCTGAAATGGCCATCTTCGAATACATCAACGGCTTCTACAATCCGCGTCGCGGCCACTCAGCTTTGGGCTGGAAAAGCCCCGTCGCTTTTGAACGGAAAGTGGCTTAAACGAGCACTTGGGGCGGCACAAAAGCGTGACAGGTCCAAACTGGAGTAGATGTTCAAGGAACTCCCAAGCGGTCTTGCGATCCGCTTTTTCCACGAGTTGGGTGACTGCAAACTTGCTGGTCCGGTCAATGCCGACGAAAAGATACAGCTTACCCTCCGCAGTCTGCACCTCGGCAATATCGATATGAAAAATCCGATCGGGTAGCGCTTGAGCTGCTGCCGCTTAGGCTTGTCGCCCTCGACATCCGGCAAGCGCGAGATTCTATGCCGCTGAAGACACCGA
>NZ_JAHHIR010000100.1 GCF_018678075.1 Epibacterium ulvae
AACCATCCCTGGACCAACGGCCAGGTCGAGCGGATGAACCGCACGATCAAGGAGGCGACAGTGAAGCGAGACCACTACGACAGCCACGAACACATCTCGGCGACTTCATGGCTGCCGACACCCTTGCCCGCAGACACAAAACGCGCAGCAGCCTCACGCCCTACGAAAACATCTGCAAAATCTGGACTTCAGAGCCAGATCAATTCATCATCGACCCGATCCACCAGATGCCGGGACTGAACACCTAGGCGCGGATCATCGAGCCGGCACCGTGGTCGGTAAACAGCTCCAACAGGACCGAATTCTTCACCCGCCCATCGACGATGGTGCAGGCCCGCACGCCGCCGCGTACGGCTTGTAGCGCTGTTTCCGTCTTGGGGATCATACCGCCGGCAATGACGCCCTCGGCGGTCATGGCTTCGACGTCGGCGGCCTTTAGTTCGGTCATGACCTCACCCGCGGCGTTTTTCACACCCGCCACATCGGTCAGCAGCAATAGGCGATCCGCCTCAAGGCACTGGGCAATGGCGCCTGCGGCCGTGTCGCCGTTGATGTTGAGCGTTACCCCATCTCGGCCCACACCAATGGGCGCAATAACCGGGACCATGTCCTTGTCAAAGAGGTTCTTCAACACGGTCGGGTCCATGTCCACAGGTTGCCCCACAAGGCCAAGTTCGGGATTGGAGACATCACAGGTGATCAGATTGGCATCCTTGCCCGACAGACCAACCGCGCGTCCGCCCTGGCGGTTCAATGCGTGCACGATACGTTTGTTCACAACGCCAGAGAGCACCATCTCAACCACTTCCATGGTGGCGGTGTCGGTGACCCGCTTGCCGTTTACAAAGGTGCTCTCGATCTTGAGCTTGTCCAGCATGGCGTTGATCATCGGACCACCGCCGTGCACGATGACAGGGTTCACGCCGACCTGACGCAACAGGACGATGTCGCGAGCAAAACTGTCCATCGCATCATCACTGCCCATGGCGTGACCACCCAGTTTGACGACAACAATGGCATCGTCATAGCGCTGCAGATACGGCAGCGCACTGGAGAGTGTTTCGGCGGTGGCAATCCAATCCCGGTTCATGTCCTGTTTCTTCATCGCTCTATCATCCCTTTGACCGGTGGGTTTAGGGGCAATTCACCGCGCTGCCAAGGGGCGCGCGCGTTATTCCATTGCAGCGGTCCTAGCAATTGATAGATTTCCGCATATTCCTGACAGGAGAGACGACATGCGGCAAAAGACTCTACTGCTGACGGGGGCAAGCCGGGGAATCGGTCATGCCACTGTGCTCCGGTTTCACAACGAAGGCTGGCGGGTGATCACCTGTTCGCGCCAACCCCACCCGGCGGAATGCCCCTGGGGAGGTGGTGCGGAAGATCACGTCCAATTGGATCTGGGCGATCCCGCCGATACGATCAACGCGGTTGGTTTGATCCAGGAGCGTATCGACGGCAAATTGGATGCACTGGTGAACAATGCGGGCATTTCGCCCAAGGCCAAAGACGGCGGCCGTCTCAATACAATGAACACCGATCTGGCCGATTGGGGGCGCGTGTTCCACGTGAATTTCTTTGCGCCTGTGGTTCTGGCGCGCGGACTAAAGGATGAGCTGGCCGCCGCCAAGGGCTCGGTGGTGAACGTAACCTCCATCGCGGGCAGCCGGGTGCATCCCTTTGCCGGAGCGGCTTATGCAACGTCCAAGGCGGCTTTGGCCGCGCTCACACGAGAGATGGCACATGACTTTGGCCCGCTTGGCGTGCGGGTGAATGCGATCGCACCGGGGGAGGTCGAAACCGCAATTCTTAGCCCCGGCACCGACAAGATTGTCGAGAAATTGCCGATGCAGCGTTTAGGGCAACCGTTTGAGGTCGCTGATGCGATCTACTATCTCTGTTCTGATCAAAGCTCCTACATCTCGGGCGCTGAGATTGAGGTAAATGGCGCACAACACGTCTAAATTACTGAGCGTCGCGTTTCAGGCGAGGATCGGATTTAAGTATTTAGAAAAAGATGAATGAGACGCTGCTGAGCCACCATGACCTGCGGAGATGCGGGCCAAGGGCGTTTCATCTTTTCAAAAATACTTAAGCGCTTCCTTCACCTAGGATGCTGTGGTTTGAGACTGGCCGAGCAGGTCTCTTCCGACACGGCCAGCCCATTTGTTAACTCAAGGCGCGTTTTAGAACCGGTAGATTGCTCAGCAGGATGACATCCAGTGCCAGAACCGCCAGCAGGGTCAGCCCAACCAGCGGGAAGGCCATTGCGCAGAACAGCCCCACCAATACTGCGCCCTTCCAAAAGGGCATATCTGCGGGGATCGGTGGTGCCGACAGTTGTGATGCACCGGTTGGGCGACGTTTGAGCCACATGACCACGCCTGATACACAGATAAAGACTACCGACAGGCAAAACGCCATATTCAGCACAAAGTTCCAGGTACCCATCAGCCCCATATGCAGCGGGATGCCAACCGCCATGGATTTTCCGGCCCAAGAATAGTCATCAAAGGTCACGTCTGCCAGGATCTTGCCCGTGTATTGGTCCACGTGAATCGTGCGGTCAATAAACGGGTCTTTGCTGTCTGAGGACATGCTGTCCCGGTTGATGGTCCAAACACCTGCATCGCTGCCAGGGTAGGCAAGACGGAAGCGGCCCTCCATTCCCAATGCGCCCCCGAGTGCAATCAAGGTAGTCGGGGTTACGGGGTGACCCTCGGCAATACCGGTAATGCCAGCGCTCGATCCTGAGGCGGGCATGGGGGTCTGCTCCAAAGCCCAGGGCACGTCATTGGTGGCGCCGTGGTTCAGATGCTCTGCATGCGTCGCGTCCGACAGGGGCACCGCGTCCCATTTCTGTGCTGGGAAGGTTGACCAGGCCTGCACAAATTTTCCACCCCAGATCCCGGCCCACGACATGCCGGAAATCAGGAAAACGACCAGCAAGGCCGAGATCCAAAAGCCTATAACCCCGTGCAAATTTTTCCAAAGCGCCCGACCCCGCGCGGAGAAATTCGGGATCAAAGCCGCGCGCCAGTTGCCGCGCGGCCACCAGATATAAAGCCCGGTCAGCACTAGCAAAAGCCCAAGACCGGCAGCGATTTCGATCAGTCGGTCGCCGGTATCGCCGATCAACAAGGATGAATGCACGTTGTCGGCCCAGTCGTACCAACCCTGACGCCGATCCCAGACTTTGATCACATCACCGGTGTATTGGTTCAGGGCCACAAGGCGTTGGCCGTCTTCGACTTTGACGCGAAAGACGGTCGCCAGGGTTGCCGATTTTGGGCCGATCCATTCGGCAATTTCGCCGGGTTGCGCGTCCAGAACCGCCTCGGCCTGGGTGGCATAGGGCAGGGCGAATTCGGTGATCTCGCTCAGCGCGATCTTCTCTCCATCGCGCCCGTCAATTTGGGTCAGGAGCATCATCATCATGCCCGTCACCGCCAGGATGATCATGAAGGGCACAACGTAGAGCGCGGCATAAAAGTGCCAGCGCCAGGCTGCAAAGTAAAATTTCTGGGACAGTTTGGATTGGTCGTGCGAATTTTCGCCCGCGTCCTGCGGGTGGCGGGGTGCCGATTGGGGTTCCATGCGGAAGTCTCTCCATACCATTTATGGTTCCGGCCTCAAAACAGGCCGGTGAAATCAAAACGAATGTGTTTGGAAATCAGGAGAGTGCGGGCGGCCCGCGCGCATCATAACGCGAGTGAAAACCGGCGCTTGCATGGGTGAAAACTTCATGTGCCCAAGGGGAGCGTTTGGGGGCGAGATCCAATGGTGTCGCCGGGCTGTCTTCTAGGACTGCAACATGGGTGAGCGCCGCAAAAGGGCAGACCCGGTCGCCGTGGTGGTCGTCTGTCTCGTGGCTGGGCGTGTCGTCGCCCAGATCGACCCACTGTTCAATGGTCCCATCTACGGTACAGATGACCATCAACACCTTACCGTCCTCGCCCACCGTTGGCATCCAACCAGTGGGGATCATCCCAGCCACGGCCAGTGCAATCAAAACAAGATATGAGGACAGTTTGTTCATCTTCAGGGGAGATTGCAGATAATTGACCGCAATGTCGAGATGCCATCCCCTTTTTCTGAGGAAGTAAGAACGATTTCTGGATAGGCGGCAGGGTGTTTGGCCAGCGCCCCTTTTACCTGTTCAATGATCGCAGTGCGGTCTTTTTCTTTGACCTTGTCCGCCTTGGTCATCACGCATTGAAAAGTCACCGCCGAGGAGTCCAACAGCGTCATGATCTCTTCGTCGACCTTTTTGACGCCGTGGCGACTGTCGATCAGCACAAAGGCGCGGCGCAGGTTCTGGCGGCCGGACAGGTATTTCTTGAGCAGCTTCTGCCATTTTTCCACCACATCCAGCGGCGCATTAGCATAGCCATAGCCAGGCAAGTCGACCAGGTAGTGTTCGGGACCTTGCAGGAAGAAGTTGATCTCTTGCGTGCGGCCCGGCGTGTTCGATGCACGCGCCAGCCCTTTGGTGCCAGTCAGGGCATTGATCAGCGAAGATTTCCCGACGTTTGACCGCCCCGCAAAACAGACCTCGGTCCGGTCCGCTTCCGGCAGGCCGCTCATAGCGACCACACCTTTTAGGAATTCGGATTCGCGGGCAAAGAGCTTGCGCCCTTTTTCGGTTGAGATCTCATCCGGCGTCTCGGCCAGGGTAAATTGCATCTGCATTACAGGACTTTCACGGTGTCATTCAGGCGGATCTGGCCCGGGCGGATCACTTCCGCGCCGACAGAGAAATGCTGATGACCAAACCTGTCGTTCAAGGTCTTCAACGTCTCAGCGTCACGTTCGCCGGTTTCGGGATTGGCGGTGGTCGCCATGCAGCGTTCCATCCGTTCGCGCACGGCAAAGACGGCGGTGCCGATCTGAACTTCGCGGTCAATCCAGTCTTCTTCGGTCCAGGCGTCGTCCAGATCAAACCAGACATTGCTGCGCCAACGGTGACGCGACAGGGGCGTGCCAATTGCGGCTTCGACAGCGCGGTGCGACGCGAGGTTGGCCAAGGTTACCGACGGGTAAGGGGTATCTGTCATCGCTTGCGCAGCGGCGCGCACCACACGGGCGGGCATGGCGCGTCCTTCAGGCATCAAAGGGCGCACCCATTCGAGGAACCCAGCCGCATTGCCATCCGGGAGAAAGGTGATTTGCCCCGCCGCGGGGTGGGACAGGGTGACTTCGCCGGTTTGCGTGTTGTAGAGCGAGGAAATCGCCATCAGCTGCGGTGCGCCCGCAGCACGGGTAAAGTTGCGGCAGCGCGCCCATTCGGACCCATCCGCATCGGATGCGTCATGAGCAACCGCCCAAAGACGATCGCCGGGCATTGCATGCCCGGCGATCAGGGTTACCTGTTCCAGCGCCTCACGACCGTGTGCTTTGATCGTGTGGCGCCAGAGTTCTGTAACGGTATGGCTCATTCGGTCTCCGACTTCGCCTTGCGCTTTAAGCTCTTTTTGATGTTGCCAAACACATCGGGCGTATACCCGTGGCTGCGCATGATCAGATACTGCTGCGTAAAGGTGATGGTGTTGTTCGCGATCCAGTAAACCACCAGACCAGATGCAAAACCACCCAGCATGAACATAAAGACCCATGGCATCCAGGCAAAGATCATCTGTTGCGTCGGATCTGCGGGCGCCGGGTTCAGCTTTTGCTGCAACCACATGGATACGCCCAGCAGGATCGGCAGAACGCCAATAAAGACCAGCGCCATGATGCTTTCTGGTGCTGGTGCGGCCCAAGGGAAGGCGCCAAACAGGTTGAACAGCGAGGTCGGATCCGGTGCGGACAGATCCTGGAACGGGCCAAAGAAAGGCGCGTGACGCAGTTCAAGCGTGACGAAAATCACCTTGTAGAGCGAGAAGAAGATCGGGATCTGGATAATCAGTGGCAGACAGCCCGCCGCCGGATTAACCTTTTCCTTCTTATAGAGCGCCATCATCTCTTGTTGCATCTTCTGGCGGTCGTCGCCTGCACGCTCTTTCAGCTTTTCAAGCTCTGGCTGCAGCTCTTTCATGCGCGCCATCGAGGTGTAGGATTTATAGGCCAGCGGCAGCACCAGGATCTTGATCAACACGGTCAGGCCGATAATGGCGACACCCATGTTGCCGATGATCTGGTTCAGCCAGTGCAGAACGGCAAAGATCGGTTTGGTCAGGAAGTAGAACCAACCCCAGTCGATGCTGTCCAAAAAGCCTGCGATGCCACCTTTTTCATAGGCTTTGATCGTCGCCCATTCCTTGGCGCCGGCAAACAGCTGGCTGGATGTTGATGACGACGCACCGTCGACCAGGGTGACGGTCGGCATGACCACATCCGCCTGATAGATATCGCGGCTTGGGTCGTATTTGGTGATCGCGCGGAACCCTTCGCCGTTTTCTGGGATCAGGGTTGCCATCCAATAGTGGTCGGTGAAGCCGATCCAGCCATTGTCCTCGACCGCAATAGTCTCGGTCGCGGCACCATCACGTGGGTCAACGTCGAAATCCTGGATGTTGTCATATTTGATCTCCGACAGCTCACCATCGGTTTCGCGCACCAGGCCTTCATGCAGGATGAAGAAATTCTTCAAGTCCTCGGGCAGGCTGTGACGGGCCAGGGTGCCATAAGGCGCCAGGGCAACGGTCGCACCGGAGGTGTTGGTGACCGACTGGTCGACCAGGAACATGTAATCCGCATCAACCGAGATTGTGCGTGTGAACGTCAGGCCATTTCCATTGTCCCAGCTCAACGTGACTGGGGTCTCTGGGGTCAGGGTCGCATCTGCGGGCGCGGACCAGATGGTGTTGGCGCTTGGCACGTCGTCGATGTCAAGACCCGAACCGGGCGCCCAGCCATACAGCGCGTAATAGGCGCTGGCGCCGCCAACCGGGGTCAGCAGTTTGACGATATCGGATTCGGGATCGTTGGTGACGCGGTAATCCTTGAGCGCGAGGTCATCGATCCGACCGCCTTTGAGCGAGATCGAGCCTTCGAGACGCGGGCTGTCGATCTCTACACGGGGCGCATCGGCCCCTGAGTCAGCTGCGTTTGTCACGGCCGCCGCATCGACCGGCTGGGCTGCTACTGCTGAGGGTGCCGAAACCGGGCCATCGGCCGGTGGCGTCAACTCAGCCTGGGACAACTCCGTCGGTGCAGGCTCGACAGCCGGCTGCGGAAATAGGATGTACCAACCGAACAGCACCACGGCGCTGAGTGCGGTTGCAAGTAAAAGGTTCTTATTCTGATCGTCCATGTGGGACCGCCACCTCGTGCATGCCAAAGACAGGGTGGTTCAACAGATATGGGTCACAAAGGTCAAGCAGAATCCGGGCCTTTGCGTCCATCCAATGCGCATCCGCCCTGCTTTGGGCGGTTCAAACCGGCATTCCGCGAGGTTTTAGGAGCTGCCACCAATGGCTGGCGGCTCTTTCAGTTTCGACTGATGGGTCGCGATCCAATCCAGCGTCTGGTCAAAGGGCATGGGGCGACCGATGCCGTAGCCTTGTACGTGGTCACAGCCCAGTTGCGCCAGCAAAGCGTGTTCACCGACGGTTTCCACACCTTCGGCCAGCGTCTCCAACTCCAGCCGTTCGGACATGGTCAGAATCGCGGCAACCATTTTCTGCTGTTCGGGGTCGCGGTCGGATTTGGTGACAAAGGAGCGGTCAATTTTGATCCGGCGCACATTGAAACGACGCACCGCACCGATGGACGCATGACCGGTGCCAAAATCATCTAGATCAACACCACAGCCCAGTTCACCCAATGAGGCGATGTTGCGCACGATCATATCTTCGGGACTGTCGCTGACCACGGTTTCTAGAACTTCGATGCATAAACGCTGCGGTTCCAAGCCAAACCGTTCCAGGTCCCATTTGATCCGCTCGATCAGACCGGGGTTGCGCAGCTCATCGGCGGCGAAATTCACCCCCACTTGCGGGACATCAACACCGGCCGAGTCCCAGGCTTTGATGGCGGAGAGGGACTGATACACCATCACCTCGCTCAAACGCTCCATCAGGCCCGCATCTTCCAAGGCAGGCAGGAAGGTGGTGGGCGGGATCATCCCATGAACGGGATGGAGCCAACGCGCCAGGGCCTCAAAACCAGAGATTTGGCCGGTATCTGTGCTGATTTGTGGTTGGAACCAAGCCTGGATCTGGCCACTTTCGAGGGCTTGTACCACTTCGCCATGCAGATTGCGGCGGCGTTTGGTCCGGTGATGGAGTTCCGCCGAATAGGCACGCATGCCAGATGGACCGTTATGCTTGGCCTCTTCCAACGCCGCAAAGGCGGCGGCTGTCCAGCTGTCGGCCTCTTCCTCGGGCGTATGACGGCGGCTGCAGAACCCGATGGAACAGGTCACATAGATCGACGTCCCATCCAGCGAGATCGGCTGTTCCAGTTTGGTCTGATAGCGGCTGGCTAGTTGGATGCATTGTTCAAGGTCGAGTTGCGGCAGCGCGCTGAGACAAATCGCGAATTTATTGTCTGCAATACGCGCAATACAGTCACGACCACGGGTCGCTTCCCGCAGGCGTTGACCCAATTGCCGCAGCACGTTGTCTACCGATTGGTTGCCATATTCGCTCTCAAGATCTGCGTATTGGTCAATCTCGATGATGAAAATCGCCGAATTCAGCCCCTTTTTGCCGGAAGCTGCAAAAATATCGTGAACACACATCTCAAATCCGTCCCTCAGGACGAGGCCCGTTGTCAGGTCTTGTGGGGTGTTACCTCCACGGGAAAACATGCCGATAACCGCAAAGAACAGCGGCAACCCGAGCGCAGCACAGAGCAACGCGTATTCGCCACCCATCCAATATGTGCCCAAAGTGAGAGCAGGCAAAAACGCCAACACCGGGGGACCCATCAGGACAGGTGCCAGCGATTTACGCAGCCGTGCCAGCAGACCTGAGTTAGACATATTCATTTGCGGACCTTTCACCATATACGCGGCTTGGGTCCACACTAGGGGCGGTGTTCTAACTGAACCTTTAACGCAGGGTCGGAATCTCCTTGGATTCAGTCAAATCCGATGTATTATTTGTGGTAAGGCCCATGAAATCAAAAAGCTTGGGGTCAAGAAGATGTGAAGGACGCGCATTCATCAACGCTCGGAACATGACCTGACGACGCCCCGGAGAGTTTGATTCCCATTGATCCAGGATCTGTTTCACCTGCTGACGTTGCAGCCCATCCTGGCTGCCGCACAGATCGCAGGGAATGATCGGGTAGTTCATATCACGGGCGAATTTCTCACAATCGGCCTCAGCCACATGGGCGAGCGGGCGATAAAGAAACAGATCGCCTTCCTCGTTCACCAGTTTGGGCGGCATGGTGGCCAGACGCCCGCCGTGGAAAAGGTTCATAAAAAACGTCTCAAGAATATCGTCGCGATGATGGCCGAGCACAACCGCAGAACACCCCTCTTCGCGCGCGATCCGGTAAAGGTTGCCGCGCCGCAGGCGGGAACACAGCGCGCAAAAGGTGCGCCCAGCGGGGACCTTATCCATCACAATCGAATAGGTGTCTTGGTACTCAATCCGGTGGGGGACGTCCATTTTCTCAAGGAACTCAGGCAATACCGTGGCCGGAAACCCTGGCTGACCCTGATCCAGATTGCAGGCAAGAAGGTCCACCGGCAGCAGCCCACGCCACTTCAGCTCATAAAGCACCGCCAGCATGGTGTAGCTGTCCTTGCCACCCGACAGGCAGACCAGCCATTTGGGACGGCTGCCGTCTTCGCGCTTTTCCACCATACCGTATTGCTCAATCGCCTCGCGCGTGTTGCGCACAATACGTTTGCGTAGCTTCTTAAAAGCTGTGGTGTTTGGGGCTCCGACAAAAAGCGGATGGATTTCGTCCAGATCATCATCAAGCATGCGGTTTCCCGTAGCTGAGGCCGCTTGCTTTGCCAAGGAAAAATGAAACCTGTGTCAGTCTGGCTGGGCATCTCACCCGGTGTCGCCGAAGTCCACGCAGGACGCTTCGTTCACGCTTTTGGGTCGTTGCTGTCCGGCACGGGATCATAGCCATCGCCGCCCAGCGGATGACATCGCCCCAAACGCCGCAGCGTGAGCCACGTGCCTTTGATTGCGCCGTGTTTCTCAAGCGCTTCCAGCGCATAGGCCGAACATGTCGGCTGGTAGCGGCAATTGAACCCAACCCAAGGGCTGAAAATCAGCCGATAGGCGCGCACGGGAAGGGAGACGAGATAGGCAAAAGGTGTCATGCGGCACAGATAACTTCCAATGGTCTGCCGCGCAATCCGCGCCGCGTCAGCGGCGCTTGACCCAAACGGGGGAGGGGCTTCTTTGAAGCCGCCGAGACGGGCGGGAGCGCCATTTTTGCGACGTTACGCGATGTGGACTTTCTTCAGCGCGTAGATCAGATCGCGTTGCAGGCTGTCAAAATCACGCTGCGCAGTGGCGTCAAAACGCCCGATCAGCACATAGTCCCAACCCTGACGCCCATGTTCTGGCAGAACCAGCCGGGCGATCTCACGCAGGCGTCGTTTGGCGCGGTTGCGAGCCACGGCGTTGCCAACTTTCTTGGAGCAGGTGAAGCCGACGCGCGCAGGGCCCTCGTCGCCGCGATTGCGTCCTTGAAGCATCATCGCCTTGGTGCCCTGCCGTTTGGCACGTGCGGCCAACAGGAAATCGCGACGTTTGGCGATAATCTCCACACCGCCCAGGTTTTTGGGCGACGCCTTGGTCTGTGCGCAAACGGAAACCACCGGAGGCGTGATCCCTGCGATGATATCATCGTCCATGGGCGCCTCCGGCGGTTTGAATTCCGTTCCTTACGGACTTGACTAAGTCGCGTGTATTACGCGCTCAGTGACTTGCGACCACGTGCGCGGCGCGAGTTCAGAATTTTGCGGCCTGCCTTGGTGGCCATACGCGCACGGAAGCCGTGGCGGCGTTTGCGAACCAGGTTCGAAGGCTGATAGGTGCGTTTCATCGCTCCGGTCTCCTAAGCTTTGCGGGAACAGTGCGGAATCACACACACCCGGGATCAATCTCGAAGTCCGGTCTTTAGAAGTGAATGGGGGGTAAGTCAAACCCCTTTCCGAGGCTCGGGCGCGGTTTTGGTGCAAAACTGCAATATTTCTGTTCAAAAGGTTTCAAAAACCTGAGAAGCGATACCACCAAACCCATTCGAACTGTTGCATTTCTCACAAAAACAAACCCAAGGATCAAGGGGGCGTGATGGTCTTCGGGTGGCTCTCGCTTTGCAGGTCATTAGCGCGTAGCTACATAACAACCTTAGAAGATCCCTATTCATATCATAAGGCGCGCCAGATCGGGCGTCCAATACCGAGGTGTTTCATGAGCGAGACAAGCGAGCCCCAGCCCAACCAAGCCAAAAAGTCGGGCCTGGCGCGCCATCTGCCGCTGATTGCGGTTGTGGCTGTTGCCGTGATCGGAGCGATGACGCTCAAAGATTATCTGACCTTTGCGACGCTGCGCGACAATCGCGAGGCGCTGGTGGCGTTTCGCGACCAGAACTATTTGACCATGCTGGCAATGTTCATGGGGATCTACGTGGTGATCGTCGCCTTTTCTCTGCCCGGGGCGGCGGTGGCATCGGTCACAGGCGGGTTCCTGTTTGGCCTTGGGATGGGCACTTTTGCCAATGTGATTGCGGCCACGATTGGGGCCACGGGTATCTTTTTGGCGGCGCGCTGGGGCCTTGGTGAATTTCTGAATGCCAAGATCGAGAATGCCGGCGGCCGGGTACAGAGCCTCAAAAACGCGTTGCGCCAGAATGAGATTGAGGTCCTGCTGCTGCTGCGCCTGGTGCCTGCGGTGCCGTTTTTTGTCGCCAACCTTCTGCCTGCGCTGGTGGGCGTCAAACTGCGCAACTTCCTGTGGACCACTGCGATTGGCATTATTCCGGGTGGCATTGTCTTTACCTGGATCGGCGTTGGTCTGGGCGAAGTGTTCGACCGCGGCGAAGACCCGGATCTGAGCCTTCTGTGGGAACCTCATATTATCGGCCCAATCCTGGGCCTCTGCGTGCTGGCGGCCATGCCTATCGTCGTCAAGGCCATCCGCCCACCGCGCGGCAAGAAGACGGCAGATACTGCAGACACCTCCGACAAGACGGAATGAATCAATGGAAAATTTGACCTGTGACATCCTGGTGATCGGCGCCGGATCCGGCGGCCTGTCCTTTGCAGCCGGTGCCAGCCAGATGGGCGCCAATGTGATCCTTCTGGAAGGGCACAAGATGGGCGGCGATTGCCTGAACTTTGGCTGTGTCCCCTCCAAAGCCCTGCTGGCCTCGGCCAAGGTGGCCTATGGCCAGTCCAATGGCGCAGCCTTTGGTGTGGCCGATCAGGTGCCCCAGGTGGATTATGCGGCGGCCAAGGACCACGTGCGCGATGTGATCGCCACGATTGAACCGATGGACAGTGTGGAACGTTTCGAAGGCTTCGGCGTCAAAGTGATCCAGGAATACGGACGCTTTGTTTCTTCGACCGAGGTTGAGGCGGGCGATCATCTGATCACTGCACGCCGGGTTGTGATCGCCACCGGCTCCTCTCCTTTGGTGCCGCCGATCCCTGGCCTGGGCACCGTGCCCTATGAAACCAACGAGACCCTGTTTGAGCTGAATGAAAAGCCCGAGCATCTGC
Organism: Epibacterium ulvae; assembly: GCF_018678075.1. Taxonomy (GTDB): domain Bacteria; phylum Pseudomonadota; class Alphaproteobacteria; order Rhodobacterales; family Rhodobacteraceae; genus Epibacterium; species Epibacterium ulvae_A. The sequence continues at coordinate 12,647 of NZ_JAHHIR010000100.1, forward strand.
TGATTATTGGCGGCGGGCCCATCGGTTTGGAAATGGCGCAGGCCCATGTGCGTCTGGGCTGCAAGGTCACCGTGCTGGAAGGGGCCAAAGCCTTGGGCAAGGATGATCCCGAACTGGCCGCCATCGTGCTGGACAATCTGCGCGCCGAAGGGGTTGAGATCGTCGAGGGCGCGCTGGCGTCCGAGGTGCGCGGCGGGGCAGGGGCGATTGAGATCCTGACCAAGGACGGCGCGTCGTATCGGGGCACTCATCTGTTGATGGCTGTCGGGCGCAAACCCAATATCGAAAAACTCAACCTTGAGGCCGCAGGAATCGAGACCACACGTACGGGCATCAAGGTGGACGACAGTCTTAAAACCACCAACTCCAAAGTCTACGCGATTGGCGATGTTGCGGGTGGGCTGCAATTCACCCACGTGGCGGGCTATCATGCAGGCGTGATTATCAAATCCGCACTCTTTGGGCTGCCCTCAAAGGTCAAGACCAATCACATCCCCTGGGCCACCTATACCGATCCCGAACTGGCGCAGGTGGGGCTGACCGAAGCGCAGGCACGCGAGAAACACGGCGACAAGCTGGAGGTGGCGCGTTTCGAATACCACCACAACGACCGCGCCATTGCGGAGCGTAAAACCAAGGGCCTGATCAAGGCGATGGTGGTCAAAGGACGACCTGTCGGGGTCTCGCTCGCAGGGCATCAGGCGGGCGAACAATGTGCGCTGTGGTCCATGGCATTGGCAAATAATATGAAGATGAGCCAGATTGCCGCAATGATTGCACCCTATCCAACGATAGCAGAGCTTAACAAACGGGTCGCGGGGGTCTATTTCTCTCCTAAGCTATTCGAAAGCCAGTTTGTTAAACGGATGGTAGGGTTCGTCCAACGATGGATGCCCTAGCGTCGATATAAGATCAAAGGGAGCATAATGCTCAACACACTTTCAGGAAGATTTCTGATCCTGACCACGGTCTTTGTGATGCTGGCCGAGGTGTTGATCTTTGTTCCCTCGATCTCGCGGTTTCGTCAGGAATATCTGCAGGACCGGCTGGAGCGCGCGCAGATCGCCTCTTTGGCGTTGCTGGCGGATGACATGCTGGACACCGAACTGGAAGCCGAGCTCCTGCAGAACGCGGGCGTCTATAATGTGGTGCTGCGGCGCGACAAGCTGCGCCAGCTGATGCTGGCCTCGCCGATCCCAGAGCCGATTGCCGATACATTCGATCTGCGCGAAGCCACGCCCATGATCTTGATCCGCGACGCGATGATGCGTTTGACCAAGAGTGAGAACCAGGTCATCCGCATCATTGGTGAGCCGGTGCGTGGAGCGGGGCTTCTGATCGAAATCACCATCGAAACAGAGCCGCTGCGGGCGGCGATGCTCGATTATGGTCTGCGTATTCTGATCTTATCCGCCGTGATCTCGATCTTTACTGCCATCCTGCTCTTTGGAGCGGTGCGCCTGTTGTTGGTACGTCCGATCAAAGGCGTTGTGGGGTATATGCAGCGCTACGCACAGGCGCCCGAGGACGCCCGTGGCATCATCACCCCAAGTGCTGGCGTGGTAGAGTTGCGCGAGGCTGAGGAAGCCTTGCAGCAGATGCAGGTGGAGCTGACCCACGCATTAAAGCAACGTGAACGTTTGGCGCAGCTTGGTGGCGCAGTGGCCAAAGTCAGCCATGACTTGCGAAATATCCTCACCTCAGCGCAGTTGTTCACCGACCGCATCGAGATGAGCGAAGACCCTACCGTACGCCGCCTTGCGCCGAAATTGGTGAACTCGATCACCCGCGCGGTCTCCTTGTGTGAAAGTACGCTGGCCTTTGGCCGCGCCGAAGAGCCTGCACCGACGCTAACCATGGTGCCGCTGCACACGGTTGTCGAAGACGTCGTCGCCGGGGAGACCTTGGCCGAGGATACCGGCCTTGTGACCATCGCCTCAGATGTTCCACATGATCTGGTGGTCCGCGCCGATCCCGAACAGCTGTTCCGGGTGATCATGAATTTGGTCCGCAACGCCCGTCAAGCCATTGCCGCAACCAATACCGAAGGGACGGTCTTGATCGAAGCTGGCGAGATCGGCACTGATTGGTGCATCCAGGTGGTCGACAGCGGCCCAGGCCTGCCGCGCAAAGCCCAGGAGAACCTGTTCACCCCGTTCCAAGGCGGCACCCGCAAGGGCGGTTCTGGTCTGGGCCTTGCGATTGCGGCGGAACTGGCCCGCGGGCACGGTGGCCAGGTGCGTCTGAATCGTACGGGTCCAGATGGCACCGCGTTTGAGGTCATTCTGCCCAAAGGTGACGGCGCGCTTCAGGCAGTGATCTAAGCACTGGCTCTTAGCCCACCGCGCATTTGCGATTGTTCACACGAGCTTAAGTCGTAGCGGGTTTGCTGCGGCGACTCACGACCTAGATAGAGACAATAGCGGCGAGCAACAGGGTTCCAACGGTTGATAGAGTGCGAACGTGTTCCGCTTGGTGCAGATGAGAGATACGAGGGTAGATGGCAACGTGTTGAAGATTTTTTGATACTGGTCTGGTCCAGCGTCCCAAGCTACAATCTGAATTGCCACAGATGGCTTTTGGAGAAGGCGTTCCAAACACTCAGGCCTATGATTTGTAAATTAGTTTGTTTTTGGGGTTGCGACTCCTGCAGGCTCGCATTAAACCCCGGCTCCACAGTGGACCGATAGCTCAGCTGGATAGAGTACCTGACTACGAATCAGGGGGTCGGGGGTTCGAATCCTCCTCGGTCCGCCACTACACTTCGATCGCAAATTCAGGCGATTAAACCGGCGCAGGTAGGGCGCGCCAGACGGCAGAACCGGGTCCCCCGTTGGATCCGTAACATATTGGACCGATAGCTCAGCTGGATAGAGTACCTGACTACGAATCAGGGGGTCGGGGGTTCGAATCCTCCTCGGTCCGCCATTATCTTCTTGTAAGACCTCACGCGACTTTGACCTTTGCGTCATAAACTGACTCAAACTCTCTTTTGTCTCCTTTCTTTACGTTACTGTCGAACTGATCTTCTTTGAAAAATCAGCGCTGATTTACAGGAAGACGGCGAAGCCGCCTGTTCCTGCAAATCGGCCACGTGGCGAACGCGGATGGGGGCGAGGCAATGCTATTCGACAGGAATGGTGCGGCCCGCAGCGCAGCGAGGACCCGGCCTGTTTAATAGAGTTGCCCGAGGGGGAAGGCTGCGCCTTCACCCTGACGTGACGCAGTGGCGTTCGGCGACTGCCGAACCCCAAAGAACAATAAAACTAATGTGCGGCAGGATAGAACGGCCCTAAGCTGCCTTTCGCGCAGTCTCTCGACGCTGCGGTGCGGCTTCCTCAAAGCGGACATCGGAGCAGGTGCGCAGCATTTTGATAGGCTGGAGGTCCGCTCAGCGGGACAGAGCTGATGGGGTGGATGGCTCCTGCTTCAACCGGCGTCGCAATGCGCCATATTGCAGGTGTCAAAATCTGCTTATGAGAGGAGCCACCCCATGCAAGTTACCACAATCGGCGTTGATCTGGCCAAGAACGTTTTCCAAGTCCACGGGATCACCGCGAGCGAAGAAGTCGTGTTCAACAAGCCGCTGCGACGAGCGCAATTTCTGCCGTTCTTTGCAAAACTGGAACCGTGCCTGATTGGCATGGAGTCGTGCAGCAGTGCGCATCATTGGGCCCGTGAACTGACAGCTCTTGGTCACGAGGTTCGGCTGATTCCGCCGATGTATGTGAAGCCATATGTCAAACGCGGTAAGTCTGATGCCATTGACGCCGAAGCAATTTGCGAGGCAGTGACTCGACCCACCATGCGGTTTGTTGCGACCAAAACAGTCGAGCAGCAATCCCTGTTGTCGCTGCATCGGGCGCGTGACCTTTAGGTGCGCCAAAGAACGCAACTCATCAACAATCTGCGTGGTCTGGTCGCGGAGTTCGGTATCTTCATTCCCAAAGGGCTGGCCCGTGTGATTGGATTTGCTGAGGACATCACTCTTGGTGAAGTGCTCGACTTGCCAGACATCGCCAACGAGGTGATCCGCAACCTGTCAGAACAGCTCATGGCTCTGCATAAGCGGGTCCGATGGTATGAAGAGCGCCTCAAGCAAGTGGCCAAAGAAGATGCGCGTATCCGTTTGCTGCGCACTATACCTGGCGTCGGCGCGGTGACGGCTTCTGCGATCATCGCCAGCATTGGAGATGAACACCAGATCAAAAGCGCGCCCAGCTTCTTCGCCCGCGCCACCCGGTCGATACCCTTCATCGTATACGGCCAGTTGTCCGGAGATGTGGCAGGTATTCCCCACGACAACAGCGTTGGAGATTGGAGACGGCGATGCAGGTACGCCCGGAACATCCGTGATAAAAGTACGTAACATGTGATGGTTCTCGCATTGCTGGGTTGTATTGACAGCAACCTATTCCGTGTGACCAATGTCGGAAATGATTGCCAGCCTTCAAAATCAGACAAAGTGCCCTCATTCCGTTGTTATCTTGGGCTTCGATGAAGTCCTGCTCATGGATGTGGCTGGTCCTGCTCAGGTCTTTGCATCCACCAACAAGGTTCTCGGATGGAAAGCCTACGACATCACTATTGCCAGTAAAGACGGCGGCGATGTTACGACAGATACCGGATTGTCCTTATGCGCCGAGGTGTCATTTGCCACAGTTTCCAGCGCGGACATCCTTGTTGTGCCCGGTGGTCCCGGTGTGGATCAGTGTTTGGATGATCCATCACTCCACCATTTCCTGATAGGAGTCGAACCAGATGTGGAGCGTTTCGTCTCTATTTGCTCGGGCAGTCTTCTCACCGCATCGGCAGGACTACTAGAAAGCAGAAAAAGCACGACACATTGGGAGCGCGCTGACCTCGCTCACCAGCTATTTCCGAGCGTAGATTGGCATCTGGACGAATATTCACACATGACGGCAAGTTCTATTGTTCGGCGGGCGTGACGACAGGCATTGATCTCGCCCTGTCACTGGTTGAAGCGGATCACGGGCGGCGTGTTGCGCTTGGTGTGGCCCGCGAGATGGTGGTGTTCATGCAAAGACACGGAGGACAATCGCAATACTCGGAACCGTTAAAGGCTCAGGCGACATCCAGTAAGCGCCTGAGCGACCTCTATAACCGCATCGAACAAGACCCTGCTGCACCATGGAGCGTGTCAAGAATGGCTGAGTTTGCAGGGGCAACGGAGCGCACTCTACATCGCGATTTCATGCATGAATTTGGTCAAACACCTTCACGCTTCGTCGAGGAGAGACGGCTTGCCATCGCCCGATTGTATTTGGAAAGTAGCAGGAAATCGGTCAAGGAAATCGCATCAATTTCAGGGTTTGTGAATGAGCAGAAGATGCGTCGAAGTTTTGTGAAGCTGTTAGGTATCCTGCCGACCGAGTATCGGGACCGTTTTGGGGAAGCCGCCATTCGTGACGAGCGCAGCATCGGTTAAAATGGGCTCGAAGCCGACTTGCGGCGCTGCGGCACCATAGTTGCAACGATAACGCACCTAGTCTCCGCTGCCAGATGACGCCAGCCAGCCCAAACTCGACATTCGATCCCGGTGCGGAAAGCCCTATGCTGCGGTTGTGTGATCCCTATGCCAATTTCCCGAAAGCGTACTTTCAGAGAGGCATGGCTGACCTGGCGGATGCTGCGTCCCGCTCCAATGGCAGCGAAGCGCAGCTAGTGACATTTGCAAAGTCTGGCGATCTGCCACCCGGGCGGCGGTCCAATGCTGCACGAGCAATGGAAAGAACAGACCTTCGCCGCAGGTGCAGCCACCAATCAATATCGAACGGAAGGGCTGCGGACATAGCGACATTTCGCTGCGGTTGCGCCAATGGCAGCACTTGGGAGGCTGAAGCCCTTTAAACTACCCACTCAAATATATATCCCGCTGCCAGCGAACCCAGAACAGCCAAGGCGAGATATAGCAAAAAAGGTTTCAGTTTTAGTACCGGCGCAATGGCCATAGCGCCCCAGATGCTGACAACACCGCCTGAGATCAAAAAGGCCATCGCGGCGCCCTCGGACATGCCGTTTTCAATCAGACCACGGGTCAAAGGAAGCGCGGCGTGTCTGACGTCAGCGCCTATGGGTCCAAATAGCGTTATTTGATAAGAGAGTGTTTCTGGCTCATCGTAACCACTGAGGAGTGGAAGATGAGACAGACAACTGGAACCCGCAAAAGTCCTGGCGAGAAGATCGTCAAAGATATCAAACGCGCCGACCGCTGCCCGGCAGCACC
>NZ_JAHHIR010000005.1 GCF_018678075.1 Epibacterium ulvae
GCATTTAACGCGGCCGAAGCTGAAGGTCGTTTGTTCGAAGCCTGGGAAAAGGCCGGCTGCTTCAAAGCAGGCGCAAATGCATCAGATCACCGCGCCGTCCACGGAAGACAAACAGATGTCCCGCGAACGGATCCTGCTTCAGCGTCTGTTCCGCCTGGGCTGCCAGCGTCGTGACCCCGCGCCGCATGTCGGTCACACCAGCCGCAAGCCAGACCCGCGTGTTCGCCGGAACAGGGATCATGCAGACAGGCCCCGGATGAGCTGGGCCAATGCTTCTGGATCATAGCTGCCGACAATCCTCAGTTGATGACCGCCCACGATATCGATCTCAATCGCATTTTGTGCGGGCTTGGTGTCAGTCGTCGAGGCCGTCTCCTTGATCGGGGTGCGGTCGACAATCTCAACAGGAAGAAAGCACGGCTCCGGGGCAGTCTGTTCTTCGACAGCCTCCAGGTCAGGCGCAAACTTGGGATCACGCAGCCATTTGTGGATCAGATTGGTGTTCATCGCGTATCGTCGGGCAACTTGCGCGACACAAACACCAGGCGCGCATGTTTGCGCGCAGATCGACACCTTCTCGTCATCCGACCAGAACCGCTTCTTCTGACCCTTCTTGCCCGCCATATACGCCCTCAAGATGTCCACTAGCAATAGTGGACACTTATCAACACACTCTATGCCGCGTCAGACCAGCCTGGCCGGACGCTTACCCCTTTGGTCGCAATCGTTGCCTTGAGCATCAGCACTTGGATTGAAGCCGACGACATCACAAACTTCGCCATTTTAGAGGGATGTATCACCGCACCGGTGCTAACGGCCGTCACTCTGATCGCTATCGGCACAATCATGGTGGTGATTACTTGGCTTGGCGCTCGCAGTCAGAACTCAGCGGGCTGACCGGACGCTTACCCTCTTGATGTGCGCAAACGCATCTCAAGTTAACTTTCTAAAACTAAGATACAGCAAAAGCGCCATGAGTTTTAAACCGCGCGTGCGAAACCCATTGCACGCGCAGCAACTGTCATGACCCCCTACTGCACACCGCACCTGGATTGGGAGAACAATCAGGGAAGGGCGTATTATGTCGGAAAGTGGCCCTCCGGGGGAGGGCCAGAGCAGTTATTCCGTGTGTAACGCTATTATTCACCAGGAACTCTGTGTGAGGTTAGGTAAACAGCTCATGCGCGAGTTCTAGCGCGTCCACCAAAGTGTCGACCTCTTCAGTTGTATTGTACATCCCAAGGGATGCCCGGCATGTCGCGGTGACACCCAAGTGATCCATCAATGGACCCGCGCAGTGGTGGCCTGCGCGCACGGCAACCCCTTTGCGATCCAGGATGGTTGAGATGTCATGCGCGTGCGCCGCACCGTTCAGGGTAAAGCTGAAAATTGCAGCCTTGCCTTGGGCTTGCCCCTGAATGTCCAACCAGTTCAGACCGGCGAAACGTTCCTGGGCGTAGTCGCGCAACGCGGACTCATGGGCGGCGATATTCGCCATCCCAATCTCCATCATATAGTCGAGCGCGACGCCAAAGCCGATGGTTTGCACGATACCGGGGGTGCCTGCTTCGAACTTCATGGGCGGATCATTGTAGATCACCGCCTCTTTGCTGACTTCCTTGATCATGTCACCACCGCCCATGAAGGGTCGCATCTCGGCCATCCGGTCGGGGTGCACGTAGATCGCACCTGAGCTGGACGGACCGTAGAGTTTGTGACCAGTGATTGCGTAGAAATCACAGCCCAGATCTTGGACATCCACGGGCATATGGACCGACCCTTGGGAGCCGTCGACCAGAACCGGCACACCTTTGGCGTGGGCGCCTTGGGTGATGGTTTTGACATCAACAACGGTGCCCAAGACATTGGAACATTGGGTAACGGCAATCAATTTGGTCTTGGGCGTAATGGCATTCAGAACCTTTTGCGGATCCAGGCTGCCGTCTGCTTCGGTGTCGACCCATTTGACCACCACACCTTGGCGTTCGCGCAGGAAATGCCAGGGCACGATATTGGCGTGGTGTTCCATCACCGACAGTACAATCTCATCACCCGCTTCCATACGGGGCATCGCCCAGGCGTAGGCGACCATATTGATGCCTTCGGTGGTGCCGGAATTCAGGACAATGTGGTCTTCGTGACCTGCGTTCAAAAACCGCGCAATGATGCCGCGGACGGCTTCGTATTTCTCTGTCGCAAGGTTCGAAAGATAGTGCAGGCCGCGGTGAACATTGGAATACTCCTCGGCGTAGGCGCGCGTGATCGCGTCAATAACCACCTGAGGCTTCTGGGCGGAGGCGCCGTTGTCCAAATAGGTCAACGGCTTGCCGTTCACCTCGCGGGACAGGATCGGAAAGTCAGCGCGGATTTTTTCGATGTCATACATAAGATATTCCTAAGTGCCCGGCAGGAAGGCCCGCCCCACAAATGCGATTGCAGCAACCACGGTCAAAAGTGCAAGCACCAAAACGCCAAACCCACGCCACGCGGACCCCAATTGGTGCACCTGGCTGATGAACTGAGCAGAGACATAAAGCGCAAAAATGGCCAATGCATATCCCAAGATTCCAGCAAGAAACGGCGTCACAATGGTCAGGAAGATGAGGCCAACAAGCGCCAGAATCTGGACGAAGTTGATCCAGACCTGACAGCTGAGCACCGCCAGAAATCCACCCTGCCCGTTCATCCAACGCCCAATGGCGGTGATGGAGGCGGTGAGTGTGAGCTGCAAAACAGAGTTTGCAATCAAATGTTGCAGCGGTGAGATGAATTGCATCAATTCGCTGGGCAGCGGCGTGACAATGGTCTGAAGCGTAAACACCAGCGCGTTCAGAACCTGCACCAAAGCAAACGCTGTCCAGACCCCTTCGCGCGGGATCCGCAGCGCCAGGAGTTGGCTGGCGGCCTGTGCCGGCGCCTGAACGGTCTGCGTGACCAGAGGACCAAATGCGATCATCAGTGACGTCTCCAATAGGCTTCGTGCAGGCCCGTGATCAAAAACCAAACGACGGCTGCACACCATAGACCGCCAACAAACGAAAGTGCGGTGCCCTCACCGATAAAACCGGCGACCAATCCGTTCAACAGCATAAGTGGGCTCGCGGCCATCATCGCCCAAAACAAGGCAACGCGCGCTTGGAACCCCTGCCCTTTGCCGCGAAACGCTTTGGCCAGCAGATGAAACACAAAGGCCAGCGTATAAAGGATCAGCGGCAGGACAAACATAATCGCCAACAGCGAGCCACCCATCAACGCGTTCAGATCCTTGTCTTCGAGATGCGCAATGCGGGCAAGCCGGGGGAGTTGTGCGATGAACATCACAGCACAGCTGCCCATGGCCAACGCCACAAGGCGGTCTTCGCGTGGACCTGCCGCAAGGCGCCGCGCCAAAACTGCGCGCGGCCCCCTGTAGGTTCTTAGGATGTCGGTCGTAACCGCCATCAGCGACGCCGCGCCAGCCAGCTTTCGAGGCGTGTTACCAGCTCTTCTGCGATCGCTTCGTCTTCGATCTCTTCCACGGCTTCCGCCAGGAACGACAGCGTCAGAAGGTCCGTGGCATCCGCATGGGGCACACCGCGAGAGCGCAGATAGAACAGCGCGTCCTCATCAATCGCACCCGAGGTGGAACCGTGCGAACAGGCCACATCATCGGCGTAGATTTCCAGCTCTGGCTTGGCGAGGAACTGGCTGTCATCATCCAACAGCAAAGACTGGGAAATCTGATATCCATCAGTCTTTTGCGCGCCTTCCTTCACCAGGATCTTACCCTGGAAGACGCCCGTTGCCCCATTGCGCAGAACCTTTTTGAAAACCTGCCGGCTTTCGCAATTCACAGCGTCATGGGTGATGAAAACAGTGTCATCGTGATGGAAATCTCCATCGCCAACACAGGCACCGGCGACATGGGCCACGGCGTCATCACCGGTCAGCTCAATCACCTGTTCGTTGCGAGTCAGAACGCCGTTGACGGTCAGAGTGAAGGATTTGAACACGGATTCGGTGCCCAGACGGGTGAACATATGGGTCGCGGCGCGACGCTCATGATCACGACCTTGCGCCCGCACGTGGTGCAAGGTGCCGCCATCGGCAATGTCGATCTCGGTCACTTTGTTAAAGCGAGACGCAGCGGGACCGTTTTCCAGGATCGTCGCCTCGGCACCGGATTCAACACGGATCACATGGTGCAGCATCACGTCGGACGTTGCGGTGCCATGTTTGTAGATCAGGTTGATCGGCTTGGACGGTTTGCCGGTGACATGGATCACCACGCCATCGCTTGCAAAAGCCGTGTTCAATGACGCCAAAGGACGCGCAACAGGCGTTTGACCACGTGCTTCAAGCACACCGTACAAGTCCTTGGCCCAATGAATATCCTTGGCGGAGAGTTCGGCCAGGCGGTCGATCTCGATACCTTCCAGCGACAGATCGTCAGACGCCTCGGCGTCAAACACACCATCGACAAAGACGACTTTCAGCCGATCGAAATCGCCAAATATCATCGTCTCGCCTGAGGTAAAGACCTCGGCCGATGGCGTATCTGCCGTGACCAAAGTATCCGGGCGGGTGTATTTCCAATACTCATCGCGACGGTCCGGCAGCCCCAGCGTCTGAACACGCGACAGCGCAGCGGCGCGTGCAGCCTCAAGACAGCCCCCCTCAGGCAGCGACAGCGTTGCAAGCCGCGCCTCGGTTGCGGTTTGTTTCAACTCGGGCAGCGCCATTATGCAAACTCCGCCAGGATGTCGGCATAGCCGTTGTTTTCGACTTCCAACGCCAGCTCGGGACCACCGGTTTTGACGATGCGACCATTGGCCATGATGTGCACCACGTCAGGTTTAATGTGGTCCAGAAGACGTTGATAGTGCGTGATAACCAGGAAACCACGGCCTTCGTCGCGCAGCGCGTTCACGCCTTCGGACACCAATTTCATCGCATCTACATCAAGGCCAGAGTCGGTCTCGTCCAGGATGCACATCTTGGGTTCCAGCATCGCCATTTGCAGGATCTCGTTGCGCTTTTTCTCACCGCCCGAGAAGCCGACATTGACCGGACGCTTCAACATGTCAGCGTCGATTTTCAGGGTCTTGGCTTTTTCGCGGATCACTTTCAGGAACTCACCAGCAGAGAGCTCCTCTTCACCGCGCGCTTTGCGCTGTGCGTTCACTGCGGTGCGCAGGAAGGTCATGTTGCCCACGCCGGGGATTTCGATCGGGTATTGGAATGCCAGGAACAGACCCAACGCAGCGCGCTCTTCCGGTTCCAGCTCGAGCAGTTCCTCACCGCCCAGAGAGGCAGAGCCTTCGGTGACTTCATAGCCATCACGGCCGGACAGCACGTAAGAGAGGGTCGATTTACCAGAGCCGTTCGGGCCCATGATCGCATGTACTTTGCCAGCTTCGACTTTCAGATCCACGCCTTTGAGGATCTGCTTATCTTCGTCTTCAAGTTTGACGTGCAAGTTTTTGATTTCGAGCATATTTTCCTCGTTTATCGTCTGTTTGAGCGTCCCGGTGCGGCCGCTGCCATTTCGTTGTGCACCATGTGGTGCCATTTTTAGAGCGCGCCGGATCCTGGTGTCGGGCCCGCGCTTATCTTCGATGTCGTCAGTTGCGGTAGACCACCGCGGGCTGTTCCGGTGCTGTGACGGTTTGCTGTTCGGGTCCGATTCGGATGTATTGGACCCCAACCCAAAGCGAATTGGGCGTCGTGTCTTGGCGTTGCTCTTTTACCCAAGTCGGGGAAAACAGCGTCTCCATCGCTTGGGGCGCCCAAAAAACCAGATTGTGCATCCCCATCACCATCGCAAAGACACCAATCCCCTGCGCCGCCTTGAACTCAGGCTCGTGGAGTTTGAACATCTCTTTGATCGCGATACAGGCCATGATCGAAATGCCCGCATCCAGCAAGAATGCCATCACATCCGCCACATTGCCCTCACCCGTCAGGTGAAAGCGCACATAGCGCACCAGAATGACCGTGAGAAACCCAGACGCCAGCGCGCCAAACAGGCTGAACGCATAACGCCCCCGCGATCCTTTGCCCAAGGCACCGGACCGTCGTCGCCGACTGGGCCGCAAGGTTTGCTCCGTCTCGTGACGTGCAGAAATGCGGTTCACTCGGTTTTGAAATTCCTCGTCAGCCACAGATTAGCCCACCGAACCTTCCAAGCTGATCGCAACAAGCTGCTGCGCTTCCATTGCGAATTCCATGGGCAGGGCCTGTAGAACTTCCTTGCAGAAGCCATTGACAACCAAGGCAACCGCCTCTTCCTCATCCATGCCGCGCTGACGGCAATAGAACAACTGGTCATCGTCCACTTTGGAGGTTGTGGCCTCATGTTCAACACGGGATGAATTGTTCTTCACCTCGATATAAGGAACCGTGTGCGCCCCGCATTCCGAACCGATCAACAGAGAGTCACACTGAGTGTAATTCCGGCTGTTCTTGGCCTTTGGATGCATGGAAACCAGCCCGCGATAGGTGTTCTGCGCCTTACCGGCAGAGATCCCTTTTGAGACAATTCGCGACTTGGTGTTTTTGCCCAGGTGAACCATCTTGGTGCCGGTGTCGGCCTGCTGATAGTTGTTGGTGATCGCGATCGAGTAGAACTCGCCCTGGCTTTCCTCACCGCGCAGGATGCAGGAGGGGTATTTCCAGGTCACGGCAGATCCGGTTTCGACCTGCGTCCACATGATCTTGGAGCGGTCACCCCGGCAATCGGCGCGTTTGGTCACAAAGTTGTAGATGCCGCCCTTGCCGTCTTCGTCACCGGGGAACCAGTTCTGAACGGTGGAGTATTTTACTTCGGCGTCTTCTTCGATGATGATCTCAACCACGGCGGCGTGCAGTTGCGCGGTGTCACGCTGTGGTGCAGTACAGCCTTCCAAGTAGCTGACATAGCTACCTTTATCGGCGATGATCAGTGTGCGTTCGAACTGGCCTGTGTTTTCCGCGTTGATGCGGAAATAGGTGCTCAGCTCCATCGGGCAGCGGGTGTTTGGCGGGATGTAGACAAAGGATCCGTCCGAGAACACTGCAGAGTTCAAGGTCGCATAATAGTTGTCGGTAACCGGAACCACGGTGCCCAGATATTTCTTGACCAGCTCGGGGTGTTCACGGATCGCCTCCGAGATTGAACAGAAGATCACGCCAGCTTTTTTCAGTTCCGCCTGGAAGGTGGTGCCCACAGAAACAGAGTCAAAAACCGCATCAACCGCGACCTTGCGGCCTTCGGCGGGCATGTCTTCGGCCCCATCGACGCCTGCAAGAATCATTTGTTCTTTCAACGGGATGCCAAGCTTTTCGTATGTGGCCAACAGCTTGGGGTCGACCTCTTCCAGAGACTTTGGCTTTTCTTCCATGCTCTTGGGGCGGGCATAGTAATACTGATCCTGAAAGTCGATTTTCGGATAGCTCACCATCGCCCAGTTCGGTTCGTCCATCTTTTCCCAACGCTGGAACGCCTGCAGACGCCATTCGGTCATCCACTCGGGCTCTTCGTTCTTGTCGGAAATCAGGCGCACGATATCGGGGTTCACACCTTTGGGCGCGTACTCCATCTCGATATCGGTTTCCCAACCGTATTTATAGGTGCTGATCTCGCGGACCGCGTCGACGGTTTCCTGATCCACACCTTCCTTGGCTTCAAATTGGTCCAAAGCGGCCATTGTCATCTCCTGCAGTCACGCCGTGCGGGCGCGGTGTTTCTTTTGTTTTTCCAACCACGCGTCGGCAAAGCGCAGCACATCATCCTTGGTCGTTCCCAACCCCAGCGAGACCCGGATCGCGCATTGGGCTATATCTGACGCAATTCCCATCGACGTCAGTACGGCACTTGCGCGCACCTTTCCGCTGGAACAGGCGCTGCCGGCGCTGATGGCGAACCCCGAGAGGTCCATCTGCATAACCTGGGTTTCCCCTTTCCAACCCGGTGTCGCGAAACACAAAGTATTGGGTATGCGCCGTGCATCTTTCCCGACAAAAATAGTCTCTTGCGCGCCAGCCACAAGAGCGTTTTCTAGAATATTTCTAAATTCGGCAATTTCGTCCCAAACGCCATTGGCCAAATCGCGTGCAGCCGCTTCAGCTGCGGCGCCGAAGCCCGCGATTCCAATGACATTTTCCGTCCCCGAACGCCGCCCCATCTCTTGGCCGCCTCCGGTGATCTGGGCGGTCAATTCGGTGCCGCGTTTCATGACAATAGCGCCGATCCCCTTGGGGCCACCCAGCTTGTGGGCCGAAATCAACGCCATTTCAGCGCCAAGCCAGTTGAACGCAACCGGTAGTTTGCCGAAGACCTGGGTCGCGTCAGTCACCGCCAGACCCGCTGGCAGATCCTGAACAATGCCAGTTTCCGAATTGCCAAGTTGCAGGGTCGCAGTCTCTGGCGTGTCAATTTGAACCTTTCCTTCACAGTCAACGACAAGATCTTCGTTAATCCAAGACCTTACAGCGTCATGTTCAATCGCAGATCCATGTAGGCCACGCCCGCCAAGCGCAAGCGCCGCACCCTCGGTTGAGCCCGAAGTGAACACCAGATCGGCACCATCCGCACCAAAGGCGGTGGCGATTTGTGCGCGCGCCTTTTCAACCAAGGACTTAGCCTTGCGCCCTTCGTCGTGCACTGAAGACGGGTTGCCACAGACATCCATCGCCTCGATCATCGCCGAACGGGCTTCGGGTCTGAGCAGCGTTGTTGCGTTATGGTCCAGATAGATACGGGTCATTGTTGCGGCCTTGTCGTCAACTCAATCGTCCACAACATCAAACAGGCTGGGCACCGCCGGACAGGGTGCAAGCTCGTTCTGGATGACATCAGACAGGCGGGTTTGATGCAAGAACACATAGACGTGGGCGCTCAACCCTTCCCACAGACGGTTGGTCAGGGATTGCGCCCGGCTGCCGGACAGTCCACCCGAGGCACCGGCCCCTTTGTGCATCGCATCAATGGTCTCTTCGACCGCGGACAAGATATCAATCACCCGGATTTCCGACGCAGGCCGCGCCAGACGATAGCCGCCGCCGGGTCCGCGCACCGATGTTACCAGTTCCGACCGGCGCAGTTTGACAAACAGCTGCTCTAGATAGGCAAGCGAGATGTCCTGGCGTTTGGAAATGTCACCAAGCGCCACAAGATCCTGCTGCGGCTGCAGAGCAATATCGGCCAGTGCCACCATCGCATAGCGGCCTTTTGTTGACAGCTTCATTGTCTTCTGCCCCCTCTACAGGCCTGTTGCCCGCGAAATCATTGACGTTTCGACGAACTGTGCGTATCTCATCGGGACGATGTTTCGGCAAGTCCAACATCAAGAAATTAGAACCGCTCTAATCTGCCCGAGGGATTCCGTCAAGAATTTGCATCGGATCAGCGAGCGCAAAACGAGAGTAGGATTTAAACCGCCCATGCCTGAGGTCATTTTTCCTGGACCCGAAGGCCGCCTGGAAGGCCGCTATCACCCGCAAAAAGAACGTGACGCACCGATTGCGATCGTGCTCCATCCCCATCCGCAGTTTGGCGGAACTATGAACAACAAGGTTGTCTATAACCTGCACTACGCCTTTTATAATATGGGCTTTACGGTGCTTCGGTTTAACTTCCGTGGTGTTGGTCGTAGCCAGGGTGAATATGATCAGGGTGTTGGTGAACTGTCCGATGCGGCATCTGCGCTGGATTACCTGCAATCGATGAACAACAACTCCAAACATTGCTGGGTCGCCGGCTTCTCGTTTGGGGCATGGATTGGCATGCAGCTTCTGATGCGGCGTCCGGAAATCACCGGTTTCATCTCGGTTGCACCACCTGCAAACATGTATGACTTCTCGTTTCTGGCGCCCTGCCCGTCTTCGGGTTTGATCATCAACGGCACATCGGACCGTGTGGCACCGCCGCCGGATACCGTGAACCTGGTGAACAAACTGCACGAACAAAAGGGCATCACCATCACCCATACCGAGGTCGAAGGTGCAGATCACTTCTTCCAGGATCAGCATATGGACACAATGGTTGATAACGTCTCTGACTATGTCAAACGCCGTTTGACGGAGACCACACGCTAATGTCGACGACCCTCGACACGCTTGCGCAGAAATTGGCGTCAGATACGCTCAAAGTGCAGGACGCGTTGGGTGAAGATCGCCTTTATATGGAGGTGGCCCAAGTTCTTGCGGCCGCCTCTCAATCCATGGAAGAAGCCTTTTTGACCGAGGTGCGCGTGCGCCTTGCGGAACAAAAAGCCCGCGAATTTCTCGAGAAAAAGCTGGCGGCCGCACAAGCCGCATTGCAGGCAAAGGATTAGTCGTGCCAAACACCCTCGCACAGCGGTTTGAGTTTTTAACTGAAATTGAAAAGCTGCGGGGGGTGAACAGGCACAACAAGCTGTTGGACGGCACCCGGGTCGAGAACTCTGCCGAACACAGCTGGCATCTGGCGCTCTACGCCTTGGTCTTGCAAAATCACGCGCCCGCGGGTGTTGATATCCAACGTGTGATCCAGATGTTGCTACTACATGATGTGGTCGAGATCGACGTTGGCGACCATCCCATTCATGAAGCGGTGGATTGGGACGCCGTTGCCCGCGCCGAAGAAGCCGCCGCCGCACGCATTTTTGACCTGCTTCCAGCCGAACAAGCCTCCACACTGTCCGCCCTTTGGCACGAGTTTGAGGGGAACGCGACCCCTGATGCGCAGTTTGCAAAAGCTCTGGACCGGGCGCAGCCGCTGTTTCAAACCCTGTGCAATCCATCCCCGGCACAGGACCACGTCGCGATCTGCCGCGAGAATATTGAGACTGGACGTGCGGCTGTATTGGAACGTCATTTGCCAAGCGCTTACAGCTATTTGCGGCGCATTCTTGATGGTGATTTATCTGGGTTTCAGGACGCAAATTTCACCGCTCAGATCGCGTTCCTCAACGAAGCCGATCAGCTCAAATCCATTTTGAGAGCGTCCAAACTGGCCGACGGTAGTCGGTATGAGAACTCGGCGGAACATTCGTGGCATATCCTGATGTTTGCCTGGATCTTGGCCTCCTATGCGCATCAAGCCGTCGACCTGCAAAAAGTGCTGACCATGTTGATCCTGCACGACCTGGTCGAGATCGACGCCGGCGATGCGCCGATACATGGCGTGGTCAGTGCCGAAGCGCTGGCCAAGGTCGAAGCCGAGGAACAGGCCGCCGCAGACCGCATCTTTGGTCTATTGCCCGAAAAACAAGGCCAGAACCTGCGTGCGATCTGGGAAGAGTTTGAGGCCTCCGAGACCCCCGAAGCGATCTATGCCAAATCGATCGACCGGGTGCAGCCAGTTTTGTTGAACCTCGCCAACGGCGGCGGCAGCTGGGTCGATTATGATGTGAGCCTGGATCAAATCGATACCCGGGTCGGTGCTAAGGTGCGTCGGGGTGCCGGGACGGTCTGGGACCATGTGCGCCCCATGGTCGCCGACTGGTTTGCGGCAAACGGGCGTGCATAATCCCTTAGCCGGGAAAAATCCGCAGGTCTGAGAGGCACCACGGTGAACTGAACAAGCATGAGGCGTCTGCGGCGAAATTTCCCGCAGGTGGTGATATTAAATTGTACAGCGCGCATATTTCGCAGCATCAGTTCACCAATCGACCAAGGAGCGCGCGATGCCCACACCTTATCTCTTGTTGTTTTTCGCCGTTTTGGCCGAAACCATTGGCACCAGCGCGCTGCAGGCCAGCAATCAATTCACCCGACTGGTGCCGTCGGTTCTGGTCGTGGTCGCGTACGGCCTGGCCTTTTATTTACTGGGTAAAACGCTGGCCTTTATGCCGGTTGGCATCGTTTATGCGATCTGGTCCGGGCTTGGCATCGTGTTGATTGCGGCAATTGGCTATTTTGTCTTTGGCCAGACCCTGGATCTGCCAGCATTGTTCGGTATCTCTTTGATCCTCATCGGTATTTTGGTCATTCACTTGTTTTCCAAAGCCACAGGCCACTGATCAATTTTGGGCAGGCGTATTTATGATGCTGCACGTGCACTTCTTTTCTCTGGCCTTCCGGGGCCGATCACGCTATGGGCGGCGCAACCTCCCTTAGAAGGCTGATACTATGGACCTGCGCAATATTGCGATCATCGCCCACGTTGACCACGGGAAAACCACCCTGGTTGATGAGCTATTGAAACAATCTGGCGCGTTCCGCGAAAACCAGGCCGTGGCAGAACGTGCCATGGACAGCAACGATCTGGAACGGGAACGCGGGATCACCATTCTCGCCAAGGCGACCTCGGTTGAGTGGAAAGACACCCGGATCAACATCGTTGACACCCCCGGCCACGCCGACTTTGGTGGCGAAGTTGAACGCATCCTGTCGATGGTTGACGGTGTTGTACTGCTGGTTGACGCGGCCGAAGGCCCGATGCCACAGACCAAATTCGTGACATCCAAAGCGCTGGCGCTTGGCCTGCGTCCCATCGTTGTAGTGAACAAAGTCGACAAACCCGATGGTGAGCCCGACCGCGCGCTGGACGAATGTTTTGACCTGTTTGCCAACCTCGGCGCCTCGGATGAACAGCTGGACTTCCCGACCATGTATGCATCTGGCCGTTCCGGCTGGGCCGACATGACATTGGATGGCCCACGCGAGGATCTGTCTGCTCTGTTTGATCTGATCGTTGAGCACGTGCCTGCACCCGCACAGATCGCCAAGAAAGACGAGCCGTTCAGCATGCTGGCGACAACGCTGGGGTCCGATCCGTTCATCGGTCGTATTCTGACCGGTCGCGTTGAAAGCGGTACGCTGAAATCCGGTGACAGCCTGAAAGCGCTGACACGCGATGGCGAGCTTATCGAAAACTTCCGCTGCACCAAAGTTCTTGCATTCCGCGGCTTGGGCCAACAGCCCATCGACGTGGCCGAAGCCGGCGACATCGTCTCCATCGCGGGGATGGCAACTGCAACGGTTGCGGACTCGCTTGTTGACCCATCGGTGAGCGAAGCCCTGCCCGCACAGCCGATCGATCCGCCCACCATCACCGTGACCTTTGGCATCAACGACAGCCCGTTGGCGGGTCGTGACGGCAAAAAAGTTCAGTCCCGTGTGATCCGTGACCGCCTGATGAAGGAAGCGGAATCCAACGTTGCGATCAAGATCAGTGACACACCAGGTGGCGAAGCCTTTGAAGTTGCCGGCCGCGGCGAACTTCAGATGGGTGTTTTGATCGAAAACATGCGTCGCGAAGGGTTCGAGCTGTCGATCTCACGTCCGCAGGTCCTGTTTTCCGAGGAAGATGGCGTGCGTATGGAGCCGGTCGAAGAAGCCACCATTGACGTGGATGACGAATACTCTGGCGTCGTGATTGAAAAGCTCACCGGTCACCGCAAGGGTGAACTGGTTGAGATGAAGCCAGCTGGCGCGGGTAAAACCCGGATCATCGCCCATGTTCCGTCGCGTGGCCTTATTGGGTATCACGGCGAATTCCTGACTGATACCCGCGGCACCGGTGTTTTGAACCGCGTGTTCCACGGCTGGACCGCCCACAAGGGTAAGATCCCTGGCCGTCGCGCAGGCGTTCTGATCTCCATGGAAAACGGCACCTCAGTTGCCTTTGCTCTGTGGAACCTGGAAGAGCGTGGCAAGATGATGATCGGTGCACAAGAAGACGTCTATACCGGCATGATCATCGGCGAACACTCCCGTGAAAACGATCTGGAAGTGAACCCGCTGAAAGGCAAGAAGCTGACCAACGTGCGTGCCTCTGGTACGGATGATGCGGTGCGTCTGACGACACCTATGAAGCTGTCATTGGAAGAAGCGATTGCTTACATCGATGATGATGAATTGGTTGAAGTGACACCAGAAAACGTCCGTCTGCGGAAGCGTTATCTGGATCCGCATGAACGCAAGCGAATGGCAAAAGCCAATCAGTAACACCGTCAAAGGCCGCTCATCAGAGCGGCCTTTTCGTTTGAGATCAGCGCCGTCTTACAGGCGGATGTCAGCGATCGACTGGGTCGATTAAATGCCGGCCTCTTCTAACTGAAGCGCCAGCCGTTCCTGGAACGGTCTCGTAAGAGGCGTCGTCATCGTCTTCAAGCGCTTCCAGGACGCTTTTAAGGATTTCAACAGCGGCTTCATTGACACCTGTTGTGCCATTTCGACCGCCCTGCGCACCATCAGGGCCGCCGCGCCACCTGGCCCGCCAGCACCTTCAGGGTCGCCGGCCTGATCGCGCAACGCTTTTGAGTCAATTCCGGCCTCGGTCAGAGCTTCACCCAAGACCACACCAATGCGAACATCCAGTTCCTTGATGCTCTGAACGATTTCAGACGCATCATTGTCACTCAGATTCTCGCTGTCGTATTGGAAAAGCACCGCTTCCAGACACGTCTTCTGTTCATCCGACAGTTCTTGAGTTTGGTTTGAGGGTATAAGATATGCAGAGGCGCCGATGCTGCTTGTTGCGTTTACCATGGTTTCTATCCACTTGATTGTTACCGTGTAGCCTTCTGGCTGCAGGCGCAGATTTGCTAGGTGGATACTTTCATTCTGCTACCAACTAAAAGTTGAATAGTTTCAATTGAATAAAACGTTGAACGTGACCGATTCCGCATGATTGAACATGCGGACCGGATGTATCTATTGAGACATTGTAACTGGCACAGGCGGCCCTGTGTTGTGGCCGTTCTGGATCAGACGCGGATGTCGACAATCGGTTCGTTTGCATCCAGCCCTGCGGCTTCCAGCTGCGTGGACAACTCGGCCCGGAATTCTTCGTCGGACGAAGTGTTTTGCTGCGCCTGTTCCAGGATCTGAACCGCTTCTTCGTTGATGCCGCCGGTGCCTGGGTTCTGAGGCTGCTGGTTCAATTGCGGCTGCAAGTCCGCACCACGACCATTGTCGTTGTCCGGGACAGATTGAACAACCTGCGACGCCTCAGCACTGCTGGGTGTCTGCGACGCTGGCTGTGCGGCTTGATCGGTGGCATCGGGCTTTGGGGCCTGCGATGACGGTTGCGACTGTGGTGACGTATAGGCTTGAGAAGTGGCTGCGCCCACGGGACCTAACATGATAAAAATCCATTTTGCTATGTTTCGACAACTGGCTGTCGTGCCCAGAAGATACGAAACGAAAATTTGGAGGTTCTTACCCATACCTTTCACTAGGCCGTGAGCGAAGCTTTGAGTTTCAGCAATTTGAATGTGAGGTGAGTAAAATAGAAATCAAATCGCGAGCGCTGGTGGCAAAAAAAACTCCCACACGGCGATTAGCCAAATGGGAGTTCTGTCTGTCCATCCAACCACAGTGGCCAGAAATAGGTTTTGTCGCGTATTTGGAACAGTTTACGCGGTGAGTTCCACAACAACCAACTCGCGCTCGGCAGCGTCTTTTGCGTGGCTCAGCGCCTCTTGGTACTCGGCACTGTTGTAGCACGCGACGGCTGCCTCAACGCTTTCGAACTTTGCAACAACATTGCGCGGGCGATCTTTGCCTTCGAGCTGCACGTAACGTGCGGCACGCGCAATAAATTCACCACCGTGTTTGGCAATCGCAGGGCCAGCGAGCTCAGCGTATTTTCCATAAGCCTCAGCGTCGGTCACAGTGACGTGGGCAATCCAAAGTGCGGACATGTCTTATCCTTCCAACAATTGTTCAGCGGCTTTGATGGCCTCATCAGCTCCGGCAAAATCTTTGCCGCCACCTTGCGCCATGTCAGGACGGCCACCGCCGCCTTTCCCACCTACGGCCGGAACCGCAGCTTTCAAGACGTCGACCGCAGAAATCTCTGCCGTCAGGTCATCGGTCACACCAGCGGCCACGGCGACTTTGCCACCGTCATCCGCGATCAACAGGATGACGCCGGAGCCGATGTTTTGTTTATGCGCATCGATCAGACCGCGCAGATCCTTGCCGGAAACCCCTTGCAAAGCCTGACCCAGGAAGGTCTTTCCACCGATCTCCTTGGTCTCAACCCCGCCGCCCGAGCCGCCGCCCATGGCCACCTGTTGCTTCAGGTTCGAGATCTCGTTTTGCAGTGCTTTGCGTTCGTCCATCAGCGCTTTGAGACGGTCCAGAACATCAACCGGTTGCGCTTTGAGCGCGGCGGCGACATCGGCCATACGGCCGGCCTCGGTCTCAAGATGCTCCAAGGCCGCCGCACCAGTCAGCGCCTCGATCCGACGCACACCCGCAGACGACGCGCTGTCGCCGAGGATCACAAAAGTGCCGATATCGCCGGTCTGTTTGACATGGGTGCCGCCGCACAGTTCCAGCGAATAGGTTTCACCATCGGACCCTTTGCCGGTCGGTGCACGTCCCATAGAGACGACGCGGACCTCTTCACCGTATTTCTCACCAAACAGCGCCTGCGCGCCAATGGCACGGGCGTCATCCGGGGTCATAATCCGAGTGGTGACAGGCGTGTTTTGGCGAATGAATTCATTCACTTCCGCGCCGACCTTCACGAGCTCTTCGCCGCTCAGCCCTTTGTTGTGGCTAAAGTCAAACCTCAAACGGTCATCCGCATTCAGCGAGCCCTTTTGCGCCACATGATCGCCAAGCGCATTGCGCAGCGCTTCGTGCAACAGGTGGGTGGCGGAGTGGTTCGCCCGGATCTGACTGCGGCGTGCGTGATCCACGGCCAGCTCGGCACCGGCGTCCAGCGCGATCTCACCTTCGGTGATTTTCGCCAGATGCAGGAACAGGCCTTCGACCTTTTTGGTGTCGGTGATTTTCGCAGCGCCACCTTCAACGGTCAAAACGCCGGTGTCGCCAATCTGGCCACCGCTTTCGCCATAAAACGGTGTTTGGTTCAGGATGATCTGAACACTGTCGCCTTTGACTGCGGTGTCGACTTGCGCGCCATCTTTGACAATCGCAACGATCTGACCTTCGGCTTTCTCGGTCTCATAGCCGAGGAACTCTGTTGAGCCTGCGGCGTCCAGAATGTCGAAATAGACCTTCACATCCGCCGCTTCACCAAGGCCAATACCGCCGGCGCGCGACTGTTCTTTCTGCGCTTTCATCGCGGCGTCAAAGCCGTCGGTGTCCACGTTGATTTCCTTGGCCCGCAGCGCATCCTGCGTCAGATCGAGGGGGAAACCATAGGTGTCATAGAGTTTAAACGCCGTCTCACCCGACAGCGTGTCGCCCTTACCCAGATCGCCCGAGGCGTCATCGAGCAGTTTAAGACCGCGGTCCAACGTCTTGAGGAAACGGGTTTCTTCCTGTTCAAAGGTCTCTTCGATCAGCGCTTGGCCCTGGCCGAGTTCCGGATAGGCAACACCCATCTGTTGAACCAACGCAGGCACCAGTTTGTGCATCACCGGATCCTTGGCCCCCAGCAGTGAGGCCTGGCGCATGGCACGACGCATGATGCGGCGCAGTACGTAGCCGCGACCCTCATTGGAGGGCAGCACACCTTCGGCAATTAGGAAAGAACACGACCGCAAATGGTCGGCGATCACCCGGTGCTGTACGTTCTGATCCCCATACGGGTCAGAGCTGGTCGCGTTGGCCGAGGCCTCGATCAATGCTTTGAACAGATCGGTTTCATAGTTGTCATGGGTGCCCTGCAGCAGCGCAGCAATCCGCTCCAACCCCATGCCGGTGTCGATCGACTGCATGTCGAGATCGACCATCGAGCCATCTGCGAACTTTTCGTTCTGCATGAAGACGAGGTTCCAGATCTCGATAAACCGGTCGCCGTCTTCTTCCGGGGAGCCGGGAGGGCCGCCCCAGATGTGGTCGCCGTGATCATAGAAAATCTCGGTACAGGGGCCACAGGGACCGGTGTCGCCCATCTGCCAGAAGTTGTCAGAGGTCGAGATGCGGATAATTCGGTCCTCGGGAACACCGACTTTCTTCCATATTTCAAAGGCTTCATCGTCTGTGTGATAGACGGTGGTGTACAGCTTTTCCTTTGGAATATCGAATTCCTTGGTGATCAGCTCCCAGGCAAAGGGGATCGCCTGATGCTTGAAATAATCCCCAAAGGAGAAGTTGCCGAGCATCTCAAAAAACGTGTGGTGGCGCGCGGTGTAGCCAACATTGTCCAGGTCATTGTGCTTACCGCCGGCGCGGACACATTTCTGCGCGGTGGTGGCACGGACATAGTCGCGCTTTTCAACGCCCGTGAAACAGTTTTTGAACTGCACCATCCCAGAGTTGGTGAACATCAGCGTCGGGTCATTGCGCGGCACCAGCGGGCTGGAATCGACAATGGAGTGTCCCTGTTTTTCGAAGTAGTTCAGGAATGTGGAACGGATTTCGTTAAGGCTCGGCATTTTCCGTCTCTCTTCTTCAGAGGCTTACACAGCGTAGTCGACCCGGTTTATCCCCCAGATGCGGTGCTGTCCACAGGATGTGCCTGATTGGCCTGAAAAAGCGGTACGAAAAAGGGCGCAGCCACGGCTACGCCCCTTTCGAAACTTGGAAGAGTTGGTGTATTACCCTTCGAGGATATCGTCATCGACCCCTTCAGGGCGTTCAAATTCAAGCCCGTGGGACGCGCGGATCTTGTCTTCGATGTCAAAAGCGATTTCCGGATGGTCACGCAGGAAGGTTTTGGCATTCTCACGCCCCTGCCCGATGCGTTCATCGCCGTATGAGAACCAGGAGCCCGATTTCTGCACCACGCTTGCGGCCACACCAAGATCCAGCAGCTCACCCATTTTGGAGATACCTTCGCCATACATGATGTCGAATTCGACTTGCTTGAATGGCGGGGCAACTTTGTTTTTCACCACCTTCACGCGGGTTGCGTTGCCCACGATTTCGTCGCGATCCTTGACGGCGCCGATGCGGCGGATGTCCAGACGTACCGAGGAGTAGAACTTCAACGCGTTGCCGCCGGTTGTTGTCTCAGGCGAGCCAAACATCACACCGATTTTCATCCGGATCTGGTTGATAAAGATAACCATACAGTTGGAGCGGCTGATCGACCCGGTCAGCTTGCGCATCGCTTGGCTCATCAGACGGGCCTGAACACCGACGCTGCTGTCACCCATGTCGCCTTCAAGCTCTGATTTTGGGGTCAGGGCCGCAACGGAGTCGACAATAACCATATTGACCGCACCAGAGCGCACCAGTGTGTCGGTGATTTCCAACGCCTGTTCACCGGTGTCCGGCTGCGAGATCAACAGCTCGTCCAGATCGACACCAAGTTTGGACGCATATTGTGGATCCAGCGCGTGTTCCGCGTCCACAAAGGCGCAAACGCCGCCTTTTTTCTGTTGTTCTGCAATGCAGTGCAGGGTCAGCGTGGTTTTACCCGAGCTTTCGGGGCCGTAAATTTCAATGATCCGCCCCATCGGCAAACCGCCAATGCCAAGCGCAATATCCAGACCCAGCGATCCGGTCGAGGAGGCTTCAATCTCAGCCAGCGCATTGTCATCGCCGAGCTTCATGATCGAGCCTTTGCCAAACTGACGCTCTATCTGCGCCAAAGCGCTGTCGAGCGCCTTTTGTTTGTCGTCGCCTTTGTTATTCTTCTTCATGGTCAAAAGATCCGCCATAGTCCCTTGTCCCTCTCTATGTGTCATACCCGCGAGGTGCCGGCAATCACTGCTTTGTTCGCCCCTTGTTCTTTTTGAGATCAAAATGAGAACATTGCAAGAAAAAACTTCTGATACCCAGTGGCACCCTTGAATGTTAAAGAGAGGTTTACAGCCTTGTTTTGGTCAAAAGAATTACTGGAACCTTTACGGAATGCTTGTCTTTTTAAAAGAAAACCTCGTTTTTCTCTCTGTGCCCAAGACCGGGACCACGGCCTATATGGAGGCTTTGGCACCGCGTGCGGATATGGTCGTCGCCAACCCGCCCGAGTTGAAACACGCGCCGGTCTATCGCTACAATCGGTGGTTTCGCCCCATGTTTGCAAAGATCTGCAGCGCCGAGCCGGAGCTTTTGGCAGTTGTGCGGGAGCCGATTAGCTGGCTGGGCAGCTGGTACAAGTTTCGCCAACGCCCCTATCTGGATGGCAAACCGACCTCGACCAAGGGTATCTGTTTTGATGATTTTGTACGTGAATACTGTCGTGGCAAGCCGGCGGCATTTGCCAATATTGGCAGCCAGGTCAAGTTTCTGGAACCACAACCCAATGGCTGCAAGGTCACCCATGTGTTTCGCTATGAGGAGCTGGACAAGCTGGACGCCTTTTTAAATGCGCGCCTTGGCGTGAACATTCAGACGCCCAAGGCCAATGTCAGTGCCAGCATTCCCCTGCAGCTATCGTCGCAAACAGAAGAGATCCTGCGTCGCAAGAAGGCCGACGAATTCGCCCTGTATGATGGGATCCCACAAGGCGAAGCTTGATCAGGCCTCAATCGGTTCCATCTGCGCATGCACGGTCTCGGTCAACTGGTTGAGCGAGAAGGGTTTGGGCAAGAAGACCGAATTGGGCACTTCCGGCTCAGAATCGTCAAAGGCCCCTTCGGCATAGCCCGAGACAAAGACCACGCGTGTTTCTGGTCGGGTGACCAAGGCTTGGCGGACCCAGGTGGGGCCATCCATGCCGGGCATGATCACATCCGTTACAAACACATCCACATGCAGCGCGTCATCTTCTAGAACATGCAACGCCTCTTCGGCGGACTCCGCCTCAAGCACCGTATAGCCCCGCATCCGCAAGGCGCGCGAGGCAAAGGCGCGCACAGGTGCTTCGTCTTCGACCAGCAGCACCACGCCTTCGCCATGTGATGGTGCGGCCTTTTCTGATACTTTCTCGACCGGCTCTACGTCTGCGGCAGTGACCTGGCGGTGGACCGGGAAGTAGAGGGTGAACTGTGTGCCCTGCCCTTTGACCGAGTCGACAAAGATAAAGCCGCCAGTCTGTTTGATGATCCCGTAGGCGGTGGACAGACCCAGACCGGTACCTTCGCCGGTGCGTTTGGTGGTGTAAAACGGCTCAAACACTTTTTCCAGGCGATCTGCATCAATGCCTATGCCTTCGTCGGCAACCCGAATGGTCACCCAATCGCCGGCCGGAACCGCGGCGCGATTGCGTTGCAGGGTTTTCTCCAGATGGATCACTTCGGTCTCGATGCGGATTTCGCCCCCTTGCGGCATCGCATCGCGCGCGTTCACCACAAGGTTCATCAAGACCTGTTCCAGCTGTCGTTTGTCCGCCCAGATGGACTTCATAATCGGATCATGGCTGAGGGTCAGCGTCACCTTTTCTCCCACTAGCCGGTTCAACAGATGCGTCAGATCCGACAGGGTGTCGCGCACGTCCAGAACTTCGGGTTGCAGGGTCTGTTTGCGTGAAAACGCCAGCAGCTGGCTGACCAAGGCGGCCGCGCGGTTGGCGTTTTCATGGATCTGGATCAGATCGCCATAGTCCTGATCGCCCTGGTCATGACGCAGCAGCAACAGGTCACAATGGCCCGAAATTGCGGTCAGCAGGTTGTTGAAATCATGGGCAACACCACCGGCCAATTGACCAATCGCCTGCATCTTCTGGCTTTGCACAAATTGTGCTTCTAGGGTCTTCAACTCCGTCGCGTCGTTCAACACGGCGATCAAAATCGGGTCACCGTTTTCCAGCACACGCGTCAGGGTAACCTGGACAAATGTCTCGCGGTCACGGCGCGAGATACGAAGGAATTCGGATTTATTCGGCGCGATCCCTTTGACCGTATCAGACAACCAGTCGGTCATCGGACGGCCCAGACCTTCCATCACCTGGCCGAGCTTTAAGTTCTCGCTGCTTTTCACCCCCAAAAGCGCCAAAGCCATGCGGTTGATAAACAGAACTTCGCCGGTTGGGGCCACTTTCAGGAAAGGAACGGGTAGCGTTTCAAAATCTGTCTGCCCCCCAGCGGCTTGGGTCGAATCCATCTCGATGAAATAAAGCTCACGCCTCCCTTGGCTGCGCTCCATCTCTTGCACCAGGACCTGTTTCAAACCGGCTTTGGTGGCAATCGTTTGGATCTGGCCTGGCTCCATTTCCTCGTTGGTCAAAATCGCATCCAGCGATTTGATCCGTTCGCCAAAGAAATGCCGCGAAGCCTCGTTCATAAACAAAACCGAGCCGGTGCGGCCCACGGTCAACATAGGAAACGGCGCGTTTTCGCGGCTGCGGGTGTTTTGGGGACGTTCTGCAATTTCCTCGATACGCCACAGATAACTGCCGGAGGCCATCTTGTGCACGCTCAGCCGCACATGCCCCTGTCGCGTCACGATATCTTCGCGGGCGGAGCCTTCCATCTGGGCCCGGCTTTTGAGACGAAACAAGACCGCAGATGGGTTGGCAAGGATGGAGCGTAGATTACCGCCCAGCGTATCCTTTTCCACACCGTTGAATTTCTCGATCGCGGCGGCATTGCAGGCGTGTACCACACCTTCGTCATCGGTGACAAAACTGGGGGTCGCATCATTTTCGATAAAGCCGGTCAACAGCTCGGTCGCCATGCCCCGTGCCCGCAGCTGCTGGCGGCTTTTGATCATCAAAAGCGTGGCCACCAGGGCAAGGGTCAATCCGACCGAGATCAACCCGCGCCCGACCCATTCCTGAAACGACAGCACAAACGGCGCCGCAATCAGGAAAAGGGATAGAACAAGCGTTGCCGTTAACCGGGAAAATTCTGGCGAAAACACCCGCAACTCGGGCACGAAAGTCTTGGGGCGTCCGATCATTGCGGCTCCGTAGAGGTTCTCTTAACGTTGCTTGATCAATGGGTAATCAGAGTTAAAGTTCAATTAACAATCCTCAAGCTTGGCGAGAACCCTATCAACCGTCGCCTTTGCGCGTCAACACAGCTGCAAAGAATCCATCGTGTCCGTGATGCACTCTCCAGCTGTTTGAGGCAGTAAGCTCCCAGCCGGGCGTGCGATCGAGAAAGGCGTGGACTTGATCCAGGTTCTCGGACGTCAGCATCGAACAGGTTGCATAGGCCAATACCCCACCCGGCGCAACCAAGGGGGCCACTTGATCCAGGATCTGCGCTTGGGTCTCTTGGATCCCCGCCAGACGCTCGGGTGTCAGGGACCATTTGCCTTCGGGCGCACGTCGCCAGCTCCCAGAGCCGGAACAGGGCACATCACAGAGCACCAGATCAAAGGGCGCCTGACGCGCGATCTCAGACGTCTGCAACGTCTCGACCTTGATCTGCGCGCGGCTTGCACGCACAGGCAGATCTTTCATGCGGATGAAATTGGTGTCATGCGCAAACAGCGTCACATCGGCCTGCGCTGCCATCGCGAGGCTCTTGCCGCCGCCACCGGCGCAATAATCCAGCACCTTTTGACCGTCTGCCAACGGCAGCAATTCTACCACGGCCTGACTGGCTGCATCTTGCAGTTCAACTTGACCCGTTTGATAGACTTGCGAGTTGCGCAGCTTGCGCGCCCCTTCGGTGATTTCGAGCGCGGTGGAGGCGGCCGGATGCGCAGTCGTCTGAACGCCTTCGTCTGCCAGGGCCGCCTGCGCACTGCCCCGATCACTCAGAACGGTGTTTACCCGCAGATGGACCGGAGCCCGGCTGCGCAGCGCAGTTGCCGCCGCCTCGGTCTCATCGCCCAAGCTTTGCGAAAACTCAGGCCACAGCCAATCCGGAAAATCCAACCGTTCCGCATCCGCCGTTGCGGGCTGCGTGGGTTGCAGTTCCTCAGCCGTTAATTCGGATGGCGCATGTCCCTCTGCGTTGAACAGTGTCGCGGGATCAATACCCTCGTCGCGCAAACCGCCCAGGATCCGTGCCCGGCCCGTTGTGCCACCGCCAAGGGCCGCATGGGAGCGCCAGCACCGCAAGGCGGTGAACACATGGTCCCGCACTGCGGCGCGGTCCTTGGAGCCCGCATAGCGACTGCGACGGCCCCAGCCGGTCAATGCTTTTTCAGCCGGGGTGCCGTCGATGATGTGATCCAGGACTTCAATAGCCGCCTGCAGCCGTGCGCCAGGTGTCATGCGCAAATGTCTTTGAATGAGGCGACCATGGTGTTGTGTCCTTTATCCGACGCGGTAGTTGGGAGCTTCGCGCGTGATCTGCACGTCGTGCACGTGGCTCTCTTTGAGGCCCGCGCCGGTGATCCGCACAAAGTTGCAATTCGTACGCATCTCAGGGACTGTGGCGCAACCGGTATAGCCCATGGCAGCGCGCAGGCCGCCCACCAATTGGTGCACAACAGTTGAGGCCGGACCTTTGTAAGGCACCTGCCCTTCGATGCCTTCAGGAACCAGTTTGTCGCTGGCGGCGTCTTTTTGGAAATAGCGATCCGCAGAGCCGCGCGCCATCGCGCCGAGCGAGCCCATGCCACGATAGGATTTGAACGAACGGCCCTGGTACAGGATCACTTCGCCGGGGCTTTCGTCGGTGCCCGCAATCATCGAGCCGACCATGGCGCAAGATGCACCGGCGGCAATTGCCTTGGCAAAATCGCCAGAGAATTTGATGCCGCCATCGGCGATCACCGGAACATTGCCGGCAGCCATTGCGCAATCACTGATCGCGGTCAGCTGCGGGACGCCAACGCCGGCGACCATACGCGTGGTGCAGATGGATCCTGGGCCGATGCCGACCTTGATGCCATCAGCGCCTGCATCAATCAGAGCTTTGGTTGCTTCGGCCGTTGCGACATTGCCGGCGATGATCTGGATATTGCTGGTTTCCGCTTTGATGCGTTTAACCGCATCGATCACCCCTTTGGAGTGGCCATGCGCGGTATCCACGACAACAATGTCAACGCCTGCGTCAATCAGCGACATGGAGCGTTCAAAGCCGCTGTCGCCGACGGAACTTGCGGCGGCCACGCGCAGGCGGCCCAGCTCATCCTTGGAGGCGGTCGGGTTCAAAACCGCTTGTTCGCTGTCTTTCAGGGTCAGCAAACCAGTCAGCTTCTTGTCGCCATCGACCACCAGAAGTTTCTCGATCCGGCGCGATTTCATCAGGGATTTGGCTTCGTCCAGATCGGCAGGCTCTTGCAGCATCGCCAGATTGTCCGAGGTCATCATGCCCGAAACCGGCGTGCTGTCATCAGAGGCAAAGCGCATGTCGCGGTTGGTGACGATGCCCAGCAGGTGGCCTTTGGCGTCGACAACCGGAAAACCAGTGACCCGGTAGCGTTCCTGCAGCGCTTTTGCGTCCGCAAGCGTCTGATCCGGGGTCAATGTGATGGGATTATAAACGATACCAGAGACAAAGCGTTTGACCCGGCGCACCTGGCGGGATTGCTCTTCGGTGTCCAGGTTCTTGTGGATCACACCCATACCGCCGGCCTGTGCCATGGCGATTGCCATACGGGCCTCGGTGACGGTGTCCATGGCGGAGCTGAGCAATGGAATGTTCAAACTGATATTCTGCGTCACCTGCGTGCGCGTATCAGCGGTGTTTGGCAGCACGTCGGACGCGCCGGGCACCAGAAGAACATCATCAAAAGTGAGAGCCTCACGAATCTGCATTTTTCAACCCCATGCATAACCCCGTTTGGCGGTGACCCTATGGCATGGATTGTCCCAAGGGGAAAGCCCCGAAATCGGGCAACCGAAAACTTTATCCAACGGATAGGGCGAAAAGTCGAAATTCCCTCGCAAGAAATCCCACAAACATGATCTGGAACAAAGAATTTTTGCCCGGCTGATGCAGATGTCCCAGCAAGGACACAGCGCGCAGGGGCACCGGGTGAACCGGTCGCCGGTGCGCGCAACACGCTTTCAACCGCAAGGGATACCCCCCATGTCGCAACCACTCAACGGATATGTTGTTCTGGATCTCACCCATGTTCTGGCCGGCCCCTACGCCGCGATGATCCTGTCTGATCTCGGGGCCAAGGTGATCAAGGTCGAGCGCCCCGACACCGGTGATGACACCCGCGCGTTCCCTCCGTTCAAGGACGGGTTCAGCGCCTATTTCGCCACTATCAATCACGGCAAGGAAAGCATCGCGCTGGATTTGAAGGCCCCAAAAGACCGCGCGGTTTTCGAACAACTCCTGGCCCAGTCTGATGTCGTGTTGGAAAACTACCGCCCCGGCGTGATGGAGCGTTTGGGCTATGGCTGGGAGGATCTGCATCCCAAATATCCCAAACTGATCTATGGCGCGGTCTCGGGCTTTGGCCATACGGGGCCCGATGCACGGCGACCGGCCTATGACATGGTGGTCCAGGCGCGTGGCGGTGTGATGTCGATCACCGGTGAGCGGGACCGTGAACCCGTGCGCGTGGGGGCCTCCATCGGCGATATCGCGGCCGGCATGTTTCTGGCGCAAGGGATATTGGCTGTGCTTTTGGCGGTGAAATCCGGAGCCGTGGGGCAAAAGGTCGATGTTGCGATGCTCGACAGCCAGTTGGCGATGTTGGAGCACGCGGTGGCGATCACCTCGGTCACCGGCGCGCCGCCACGCCCCAATGGTGCACGACATCCATCCATCACACCGTTTGAGACGTTTCATGCCAGCGACGGTCTGTTTGTGATTGCGGCCGGCAATGATGTGCTGTTTGCCCGGCTATGCGAGGCGCTGGACCTGCCGCTGGCCGAGGATCCACGCTTTGCCACCAACGGCGCCCGCTGTGAAAATGCACGACTGTTGAAACGTCTGATCGAAGCGGTGACCATCGACCAGACGGTGGGGCATTGGATTTCACGGCTTGAGGCCTATGGTATTCCCACAGGGCCAATCCAAAACGTGGCCCAAGCGATGGAGGATCCGCAGATGAAGGCGCGCAATATGGTTGTCTCGGTCCTGGACAAAAGCGGCGCGCCAGCTTTTGTGGCCGCGGGCAATCCGATCAAACTGTCGAACATGGAGGATCCGACCACCCGCGCCCCTGCTCCAACGCTGGACGGCGATCGTGCGGCGATTTTGGACTGGCTCGCCAGCCGCGAAAACAGCGGCTAACCTCATTTAGGTGGTCAGCTTGTCCATCAGATGTCGCAAATCGGCGAACCTGCCCTTTCGCTTTGGGTCAAATAGAATATGCTCCGGCGACACGCGAACAATGAAGGCCTTGATATGACCACCGATCCCCTTGTTGTGTTTACCCCAACCGGCAAACGCGGCCATTTTCCTGTTGGAACACCGATCCTTACGGCGGCCCGGCAATTGGGTGTGGATTTGGACTCGGTCTGTGGCGGGCGCGGGATCTGTTCCAAATGCCAGATCACCCCTTCGTTTGGTGAGTTCTCGAAACACGGCGTTACCGTTCAACAAAACGCGCTGAGCGAATGGAACGCGGTTGAGCAGCGCTACAAAGACAAGCGCGGCTTGATCGACGGGCGACGTTTGGGCTGTCAGGCGACGGTACAAGGCGACGTGGTCATCGACGTGCCCCCCGAAAGCCAGGTGCACAAACAGGTCGTGCGCAAACGGGCCGAGGCGCGTGATATCGTCATGAACCCGTCAACCCGTCTGGTCTATGTCGAGGTGGAGCAGCCCGACATGCACAAACCTTCGGGTGATATGGAACGGCTGATCACCGCTTTGGAAGAGCAATGGCAGATCGAGGGCGTGAAAACCGACCTCCACATTCTGCAGCAGATGCAGCCCGCGCTGCGCAAGGGCAACTGGAAGGTCACCGTGGCCGTGCACTTGGGCGATGACACCCATCCGCCGAAAATCATGCACATTTGGCCGGGTTATTATGATGGTACGGTCTATGGCCTTGCCGTGGATCTCGGCTCGACCACCATTGCGGCCCATCTGTGTGATCTCAAAACCGGTGAAGTCGTGGCATCATCCGGCGTGATGAACCCGCAGATCCGGTTTGGCGAAGACCTGATGAGCCGGGTGTCCTATGCGATGATGAACAAAGGCGGCGATCAGGAAATGACCGCTGCCGTGCGTGAGGGGATGAACAGCCTGTTCACCCAGATCGCAACCGAGGCTGAGATTGACAAGGCGCTGATCGTTGACGCGGTCTTTGTCTGTAACCCGGTGATGCACCACCTGTTCCTTGGCATTGACCCGTTTGAGCTGGGTCAGGCGCCGTTTGCGCTGGCGACCTCCAACGCGTTGTCGCTGCGCGCGGTTGAACTGGATCTGAACATCCACCCGGCTGCGCGGGTCTACCTGCTGCCTTGTATCGCGGGCCACGTCGGCGCTGATGCTGCTGCGGTGGCGCTGTCTGAGGCTCCGAATAAATCCGACGATCTGGTACTGGTGGTCGATGTGGGCACCAATGCGGAAATCCTGCTGGGCAATACGGAAAAAGTGCTGGCCTGTTCCTCCCCCACCGGACCCGCCTTTGAAGGGGCGCAGATCTCCAGCGGCCAGCGCGCCGCACCCGGTGCCATTGAACGGGTCGAAATTGACCCCGTCACCAAAGAACCGCGGTTCCAGGTGATCGGCTCGGATCTGTGGTCCAACGAGGAGGGGTTTGACCTCTCTATCGCCACCACGGGGATTTCGGGCATCTGCGGCTCTGGGATTATCGAGGCTCTGGCTGAGATGCGCTTGGCAGGACTGCTGGACGCGTCCGGCCTCATTGGGTCGGCGGAGCAGACCGGCTCTGCGCGTTGTATTCAGGACGGGCGCACGCACTCCTATGTGTTGTGGGATGGCTCTGCCACAAGGGAGCCGGTGATCACCGTCACCAACGGCGATGTGCGCGCGATCCAGATGGCCAAGGCAGCGCTTTATTCCGGTGCGCGGCTGTTGATGGACAAGTTCGGCGTCGACAAGGTCGATCGCGTGGTACTGGCCGGTGCCTTTGGCGCGCATATCTCTGCCAAACACGCGATGGTTTTGGGGATGATCCCGGATTGCCCGCTGGAAAAAGTCACCTCGGCCGGGAATGCCGCCGGTACAGGTGCGCGTATTGCGCTTTTGAACACGGATGCACGGGCCGAAATCGAACAGACCGTGGGGGAGATCGAAAAGATCGAAACCGCGGTTGAGCCCAAGTTCCAGGAGCATTTTGTCAACGCCTCTGCCATGCCCAATGCGGTGGATCCGTTCCCGATCCTGAACAGCCTCGTGACCCTGCCCGATGTCTCGTTCAACACAGGCGGTGGTGAAGGCGAAGATGGTGGTGGACGTCGCCGACGCCGCCGGCGCGGATAAATCCGAAAATGCAAGGCTGCGCCTCTTGACCATCTGGGCGACGCGGCCTAATTCTGATCTCCCGGAGCGCGGGTATGGTGAAAAGGTATCACGGCAGCTTCCCAAGCTTTAGTTACGAGTTCGATTCTCGTTACCCGCTCCAAGATCTCCAGATTTGATTGTTTTTGCCGCAGGCCTGTCGTTCGGGGCCTCTGCCCCAACGTCACGGGCTGCACGCACTTGGCGCACGTTTTCCACCGGGCTAGTACAAAGCATGGATATCCGTTTTCACACGCCGCTCACCCCTGATGAACAACGCCAGCTTGGCCTTGCTGAACCGCAACCCATCTCCACAGCCGACCGGGTGCGGTATTCAGAGATCGACATCCTGCAACATGTGAACAACAAGGCCTATCTTGACTGGTTCGAGATGTCGCGCGTTGTGCATTTCAACACCCTGTGCCTGTCCCATTTCGAAGGGCATCCAGAGCCGCGCACCGTGTTGCGTAACGCCAATATCCACTATGTTCAGGAAATGCATCTGGGCGATATCTATGTCGCCACCTCCCGGATTGTCAGCTTCCGGCGCACGTCCTATGTGCTGGATCAGCAAATTTGGTCCGGTGGGACATTGCGCTGCCGGATGGAGGGCGTGATGGTGTTGCGCCACCCTGAAAAAGACGAAGGCTACCCGTTGCCGGATAGCCTGATCTCGTTTCTCACAACCGAAGAAGGGGCGCGCCGCGACGCTTAGGCACGTGCCCGCACATAGGCGATCAAAGCCGCGGTAGAGCCGTCCTTGCCGTCGGTTACCGCATCCCCCTTGACCATAGGTTCGAGCGATTTAGCCAGCTCTTTGCCAAGTTCCACGCCCCATTGATCATAGGAGTTGATGCCCAGGATCACGCCTTCGACAAACACCCGGTGTTCATAAAGGGCAATGATCTGTCCCAGAACAAAGGGCGTCAGCTTGGGGTAGATCAGCGTGGTTGACGGGCGGTTGCCCGGGAACACGCGGTGGCGGGCTTGGCGTTCCAACTCATCCCCTTCGAGGCCCTTAGCGGCCATTAAGGCGCGCGCCTCATCCAGGGAGCGCCCCCGCATCAGTGCCTCAGATTGTGCCAGACAGTTGGAGACCAGCAGTTCATGGTGTTGACGCAGGTCCGGTTCATGCCCTTGGGCTGCGACCATAAACTCACACGGAACCACGCCGGTGCCCTGGTGGATCAGCTGGTAGAATGCGTGCTGGCCATTGGTACCAGGCTCGCCCCAGACCACAGGCCCGGTGACATAGTCAACGCTGCTGCCGTCCATCGCAACAGATTTGCCGTTGGACTCCATTTCCAGCTGTTGGAAATAGGCCGCCAAACGCGACAGGCGTTGATCATAGGGCAGAACCGCACGGGTTGCGTGGCCGCAGATCTGGTGGTGCCAAAGACCAACAAGCGCCAGCATCAATGGCATGTTGTCGGCACCCTGTGCAGTCAGGAAGTGATCGTCCATCGCCTTACCACCAGCAAGGAAAGCATCAAAATCATCCGGACCCACAGCAATCATAATGCTCAGCCCGATGGGCCCCCACATGGAGTATCGCCCACCAACCCAGTCTTCGAAGCCAAAGACCCGCTCGGCCGGAATGCCAAAATCGGCGGTTTTGTCCATCGCAGTCGACAGGGCCAGGAACTGACCCGCCGCCTCCCCATCACCGGCTGCGATCCAGTCGCGCGCGGTCATGGCGTTGGTCATGGTCTCGATCGTGGTAAAGGTTTTGGAGGCCACAACGACAAGCGTGGTTTTCGGATCCAACCCTTTGAGCACGTCGTGGATATGGGCCGCATCGACGTTGGACACAAAATGGCAGCGTGGCCCGTCATGATAGGGTGCCAGCGCCAGGGTCGCCATCGCAGGCCCCAAGTCAGAGCCGCCGATGCCGATATTCACCACATCGGTAAACGCAGCCCCTGCCCCGGTAAACGCACCACTGCGAATGGCATCCGCCATGTCCCGCATGCGTTGTAACGTCTCGCGCAGCGCTGGGCGCACGTCTTCGCCGTCAACAACCAACGCAGGCCCGTCTGGGTCACGCAACGCGGTGTGCAGCACGGCGCGGCCTTCGGTGTCGTTGATCTTGTCACCGCCAAACATCGCCTTGGCATAGGCGGACACACCGCGATCATCGGCCAGTTTCAGCAGCGACGCCAGAACGTCACCGTCAATCTGGGTTTTGGAATAGTCAAAGACCAATTCATCAAGCGTAGCCGAAAACGTGTCTGCTCGGCTGCTGTCGCCGTCAAACAGATCCAGGATGCGACGCGAGCCAATGCCCGTCAGCTGGTCTTTTAGGTTTTGAAACATGTCGTCACTCCAATCGTTAAGGGGCCCAATGCACGTGCATCTCGGACAGCACTGCGGCAATTGGGGCGTCTTTTGGCGGCAATTCCTGGGCTTTGGCGAGGGCATCGGCCTTGCCGTTTCCATAGATTGCCAGATGTTTGTGTTTTGCGGCGTTCAAAACGCGTGCAGAGAGGCTGATCCGTGCCTCGGGCTGACTGGCGGGGCGCATCACAACAAAGGCGGGCGCGTCGGGTGCAAGCCCCGCGTCCAATCCTTCGGTGCCCGGAAACAGGGACGCGGTGTGCATGTCTTCACCCATGCCCAACAAGATCAGATCAACCGATTTGATCGTCTCCGACAGCGCCTCGGCCCCCTCTTCTGGGGTGAGGTCTTCGGCAAAGAACGGCACAAATTTGGCGGCTGCGGCAGTTCCGGTGATCAGACGCGCGCGGATCATCTGTGCGTTGGAACGCTCATGCGTTTCGGGCACCCAGCGTTCGTCGCTGGCCATCACTTCAACCCGGGACCAGTCGAGTTCGGCTTGCGCCAGAATGTCGAAAATCGGCGCAGGGGTTGTGCCGCCGGCAACTGCGACGGTCACGGTGTCCTGTGCGGTCAAAAGCGTTATGAGGTCTGAAATGATCGCATCGGCGATGCTCTGTGCGGCATCCTCGCGGTTGGCGTAATCGGTTTTCTTCATAATCGATTTCCCTTTTGGTTCACGATCCCTATACGGCGGAGTTGGGTGAGTTCTTCAGGGTTTTACTCTGCCGGAATTAAAAATGATACCGCTAACATTGCTTGGTCCGCGTCAGGTCATTTCCCCGTATCTGGTTTCAGGATACCACGGAATGAACTGGGCGGTGCACTGATCGTAAAACCTGCCTAACGCTTTGAACCTCTGATCACATCCCTGTTAAACCGCTCGACGGAGGTTTCAAATGTATTTCCTTACGCATAGCTTAGCCTCAACACAAATTGTGCCCGTAAATGCTCAGGAGCTGTGCAAATGAAAGACCTGTCCACCCCCGTTGCCAATCTAGGCAAGTTT
This sequence comes from Epibacterium ulvae, assembly GCF_018678075.1. Lineage (GTDB taxonomy): Bacteria > Pseudomonadota > Alphaproteobacteria > Rhodobacterales > Rhodobacteraceae > Epibacterium > Epibacterium ulvae_A. Next base: position 32,323 of record NZ_JAHHIR010000005.1, read on the forward strand.
CAAGACAGGCACGTAACAGCAAAGGGCGACGCGCGCGCGTCGGTTGCATTGAGCAATCCTGACACCCTTTGGTTCAACACCGGCACCCTGTGTAATATCGAGTGTGAGAACTGCTATATCCTGTCGTCTCCCACCAATGACGCGCTGGTCTATCTGACAACGGAGGATGTGCGCAGCTATTTGGACCAGATCAAAACGCGCAAATGGCCCATCCGCGAGATCGGATTTACCGGGGGTGAGCCGTTTATGAACCCCGACATGGTTGAGATGACGCGCGCGTCGCTTGAAGCCGGGTTCGAGGTTCTGATCCTCACCAATGCGATGCGCCCGATGATGCGCAAACGTATTCAGCAAGGGCTGCTGGAACTGGCCGAGACGTACAAAGACAAACTGACCTTCCGCGTCTCGCTTGATCACCACACTGCCGAGCTGCACGATCAGGTGCGCGGCAAGGGCAGTTTTGATCTGTCGATCCAAGGTATGCAGTGGCTGCGCGACAATGGTTTTGCGATGGCGGTTGCGGGCCGTACCCTGTGGGATGAAACAGACGCACAATCGCGTGCGGGTTTTGCGGCGCTGTTCGCGGAACATGAGTTTGATATTGATGCGAAAAACCCAGGCCAGACGGTTCTGTTCCCGGAAATGGACGTGAACGTCGAAGTGCCAGAAATCACCACCGATTGTTGGACGATCCTGAACAAATCCCCAGACGCGATCATGTGTTCGTCGTCGCGCATGGTGGTCAAACGCAAAGGTGCCAAGGCACCAACGGTTCTGGCCTGCACTCTGTTGCCCTATGAGGACGAATTCGAACTGGGCGAAACATTGGAAGAGGCGGAACAGGACGTCTACCTGAACCATCCCCATTGCGCCAAATTCTGCGTGCTTGGCGGCGCCAGCTGCTCGGCCTAAGGCGTCAGTTCAAATAGAACTCCCCCACAACGCTACGCCAGTCCCCTGGTGCCAATTGGCGCCGGTGGGTGAAGCGTACGGAATGGAGAGCGCCATCGATTTCCTGCTGCCAGAATTCGATGAATTTAAACAGCCTTGGATGGTCCGGCATCAGATCGTAGTCTTGCCAAACAAATGTATTCAGAACATGCGCGTAATCGGGCATGTGATAGGTGAATTCGGCCATGGTCAACCCATAGCCTTTGAGCATCAGTTCCGTTTCGGATGTCTCCAAATCAGCCTCCGGTTTTGTGGGTGATGAGCGCAGCCTAGCATAGGTCGCTGATTTCTCGAACAATGACGGTGCGTTAGCCTCATGTGCGTGCAAAGGTTCACCGACATGTGATGCAGTTGCTTGCGCATGATATGCCCTGTCTGTTATGGTGCAGACACAAGATATAGACCCAAAAGAAAGAGCGGGCACACGACGTGAACGATACGCCGGAAACTCCTGAAAACATGGAAGAAAACCAGCCGGAACGTCCCAAGTACGACGGTCCTACTGTGTCTATCGAAGCCGAGATGAGTAATTCTTATCTCGACTATGCAATGTCGGTTATTGTCAGTCGGGCGATTCCCGACCTGCGTGACGGTCTGAAACCGGTGCATCGGCGTATTTTGTACGCGATGCATGAAACCGGCAATAGCCACGACAAAAGCTATCGAAAGTCCGCCCGCCCTGTCGGCGATGTCATGGGTAAATACCACCCGCACGGCGATAGTGCGATCTATGACGCGCTGGTGCGTATGGCGCAGGACTTCTCCATGTCGCTGCCGCTTTTGGATGGTCAGGGCAACTTTGGCTCCATGGACGGGGATAACCCGGCCGCGATGCGTTACACCGAAGTGCGCATGGACAAGCCTGCCGCCTTTATGTTGGCCGACATTGAAAAAGAGACGGTCGATTTCCAGGACAACTACGACGGCAAGGACCGCGAACCGACCGTGCTCCCGGCCCGGTTCCCCAATATGCTGGTCAACGGGGCCGGCGGTATTGCGGTGGGTATGGCAACCAATATTCCGCCCCACAATCTGGGCGAAGTGATTGATGCAACCCTGGCGTTGATCGATGAGCCGGATCTGACCTCTGAACAGCTGATCGATTACATTCCGGGTCCTGACTTTCCGACGGGTGCAACCATGCTGGGCCGGTCCGGTGCGCGCAAAGCCTATCTCGAGGGCCGTGGCAGCGTCATCATCCGCTCCAAAACCCGCGTCGAAGAGATCCGCAAGGACCGTTACGCGATCGTCGTGGATGAAATCCCCTATCAGGTGAACAAAGCGTCGATGATCGAAAAGATCGCCGAGCAGGTGCGCGAGAAAAAGATCGAAGGCGTGGCGCATGTTCAGGACGAATCTGACCGTAACGGCGTGCGTGTCGTGGTCGAGCTCAAACGGGATGCAACGCCCGAAGTGGTGTTGAACCAACTGTTCCGCTTTACCCCGATGCAGACGTCGTTTGGCTGTAACATGCTTGCCCTGAACGGCGGGCGTCCCGAACAGCTGACCCTGCGCCGCTTCCTGACTTCGTTTATCGATTTCCGCGAAGACGTTGTGGCCCGTCGCACCGCCTTTAACCTGCGCAAAGCCCGCGAACGCAGCCATATTCTATGTGGTTTGGCAGTTGCGGTCTCGAACGTGGATGAGGTTGTCGCAACCATTCGTGCCTCAGCCGATGCCCCAGAAGCGCGGTTCAAACTGATGGAGCGGCGCTGGCCTGCGGCGGATATTGCGCCCTATATTCAGCTGATTGACGACCCGACCCACACGATGAACGAGGACGGCACCTATAATCTGTCCGAAGTCCAGGCACGCGCGATTCTTGAACTGCGCTTGCAGCGTCTGACCCAAATCGGCGTCAAAGAAGTCACCGATGAGCTGGAAGAGCTGGCAAAGAAAATCAAAGAATACCTCGAGATTCTGTCGTCGCGTGAACGGATCATGGGCATCATCGCCGATGAGCTGCGGGAAGTGCGCGAAAGCTTTGCCGTGCCCCGTCGGACCGAGATTGTCGACTGGTCCGGTGACATGGAAGACGAAGACCTGATCGAACGCGAAGACATGGTCGTGACCGTGACATCAGGCGGCTACATCAAACGGACGCCGCTGGCCGATTTCCGTGCGCAAAAACGCGGTGGCAAGGGCATTTCGGGCATGCAGACCAAAGAAGAGGATGTGGTCACCACCCTCTTTGTGGCCAATACGCACACCCAACTGCTGTTCTTCACCACCGATGGCATGGTCTACAAGCTCAAGACCTGGCGCCTTCCGCAGTCCGGGCGGACCGGTAAGGGCAAGGCGATTGTCAACATCCTGCCGATCCCAACCGGTGTCTCGATCGCGGCAATTATGCCAGTTGATCGCGACGAAAAAGAATGGGCTGATCTGCAGATCATGTTTGCGACTTCGGCTGGTACGGTGCGTCGCAACCGTCTGTCGGATTTCACCAATGTGATGCGCAACGGCAAAATCGCGATGAAGTTCGAGGACGAACACGCCGGGACCAAGCTGATCAACGCGCGGATCTGTTCTGAGGATGACGATGTGATGCTGGTGACCAACACTGGCCGCGCCATTCGCTTCCCATCAACCGAAGTGCGGGTGTTCAACTCACGCAATTCGGTCGGGGTGCGTGGTATCAAGCTGAGCGAAGGCGATCAAGTGGTCTCTATGTCGGTCATCAGCCATTTCGAGGCGACATCGGATGAGCGTTCCGCCTATCTGAAAATGCGCCGCGCGATGGCTGGTTTGACGGATGAGGCCGAAGGCAGCGTCACCGACGAGGAAGCCAATGCAAACGCCACCATCGACCAAGCCCGCTATGCGGAGATGTCGGCGGCTGAGAACCTGATCCTCACCATCACCGAGGGCGGACAGGGTAAGCTCTCCTCCAGCCATGATTATCCGGTGCGCGGACGTGGCGGTATGGGCGTTACCGCCATCGACAAGGGCATGCGCGGCGGCCAGCTGATTGCCTCCTTCCCAGTAGAGATGGGTGATCAGATCATGCTGGCAACCTCTAAAGGTCAGTCGATCCGGGTGCCTGTGGACGGAATTTCCTTCCGGTCACGTTCTGCCGGCGGTGTGCGCGTGTTTAACACTGGCAAAGGCGAAATTGTCGTCTCAGTCGCGTGGATTGCTGAGCAGACTGATGAAGATGACGCGGACGAGGGTCCAGCCGACACAACAGGCGCAACGGACGCGTAAATTTTCAAAATGTCGAAAACCAAGAACAACCGCCTCCAAAAGAGGCGGTTGTTTTTTGCTTAAACCGAAGCTGCGTTCTTTGAAATAGGCGAGACGATCCCGCAAAAATCGGCAGGCCCCCTCACATTCAGCGGCTGGTTCACAGTCTCAACTGTCTGCGTGGTCGTGTTCAAAGTGAGCTGTGCCTGCTTGCGCAGGTCTTCCAATTCGCTCTTTGACTTAAGTGCCGCCATTCTAAAATTCCCCAACTGAAACCTTACTAATACGTTTCACCTTCAAGCGCCTTTGGAGGAGCTGTCATTGCAATTGGGGGACCTGTGCAGAAGGCTATCAAAAAAGCCGCAGTCCGTGCCTCATATTGAGGCAGGACGGGCTATTCTTAGTCACAAAAGTTAAAACACGCGGTGGTACCCAAGGCCGGACTCGAACCGGCACGCTGTCACCAGCGGGGGATTTTGAATCCCCTGCGTCTACCATTCCGCCACTTGGGCCGCGTGTGGTGTGTATTAGCCAAGTCTTCGGCAAAGGACAAGAGCCGAACGTGCACTTATTTTCGATTATTTCCAACGCCGTAGTTTGCACTGGCGCAGGCGCGAAAAACCGCGCGTTTCGACCGCCGTTGCCTAGGCGGCACAAGGGGAATTTGCCAATTCGTGAAGCTGGAACTGTGGCGGTGAATTTGCTACGCGACACGTAACATATGGGTGAGTATCGCCTGAACCAGCGCAAGGACTTCTTGGTATGACCGCGACAACACCTTCGGATATGGCCATCTCGGATCGGCTGGCCCAGTTGGGGGCAGATGCAGACAGCGACCGGGTGTCGCTGGATTGGATTTTGAAACAGCTGCACGAACGCGCGTTTGGGCTGTTTCTGTTGATCCTGGCGTTGCCCTGCTGCATCCCGTTTCTTTATGGCGTCCCGCAAATTGTCTCACTGCCGTTGATGTTTGTCTCGGCTCAGATTCTATTGGGACGGCGGGTGCCTTGGTTGCCTGGAAACCTGGGCGCGCGCACCGTCTCTTCCGAAGGGCTGCGCGGGTTGTCGCAGCGGTCCGGACCCTGGCTGCGCCGCATCGAAGGGTTGAGCAAACCGCGGTTGAGCGTGTTGACCACCACCCCGATGGACCGCTTTGTCGGGGCTGCATTGGTTCTGTTCAGCGCCTCGATCCTGGTGCCCCTGCCCGGCACGAACACTGTTCCGGGATTTGCGGTGGTTGTTGTGGCGATGGGCTTGTTGCAACGCGATGGGATTTTGGTGGTGCTCGGCTCGATCCTTGGAACGGCCTGGATTGCGTCGCTTTTGCTGGCGGGCGCAACCCTGATCAGCCTGCTGAAGACATGGATCGGGTTGTAACCCACTTTGGCGACAGGCAAATGCGTGCAAGGGCTTGAAACTCTGCAGTTTCAGCGCCTAATTACACGCAGGATAAAGACATGAGGGCCCCGTGAGCAAGTTTTTGATTTTCATCGCAGCGCTTGGATCTGCGGCTCTTCTCCTTGGTGCACTTGGGTTTCAATACCTGGGCGAGCTTGCGCCGTGCAAAATGTGTTACTGGCAACGCTACCCGCATGCGGCCGCTGTTGGAATTGGCGCTCTGGCGCTGCTCATTCCCGCGGTCGTTCTGCCGTATCTTGGCGCATTGGCCGCGCTGACCACGGCTGGTATCGGCGCTTTTCATGTAGGTGTAGAACACGGCTGGTGGGAAGGCCCCAGCACCTGCACGTCTGCGCCAATCGGCGGCCTGTCCCCGGATCAGCTGATGGACCAGATCATGTCGGCCCCCTTGGTGCGCTGTGATGAGGTTGCTTGGGAGTTCCTCAACATCTCAATGGCGGGTTGGAATGCGATTGTCTCATTGGGATTGATGTTGGTCTGGATCTCAGCCGCGCGCCATATGTCCAAGCGCACCGGCTGAGCGGTCAGTATCGCTCAGCTGTCTTTCTTGGTTGCCAGCAAAAGATTCGTCTCGCTGGTGGTCACCCCTTCGATCAACCGAACCTTGGCCAATGCCGCATCAAAGTCCTCCAGGGTTTCGGTGCCCAGCTCCACAATCAGATCCCAACGTCCATTGGTGGTGTGAATGGCGCGCACTTCTGACAGGCCTTGAAGCTGGCGCACGATCCGGTTGGTGCCGCGCCCTTCGATCCCGATCAGCATCAGTCCACGCACAGGATCGCGCAACACGTCCTCTTTCAAAACCACGGTAAAGCCCAGAATGTCACCGCGCGTTTGCAGCCGTTCGATGCGACTGCGCACGGTCGTGCGTGACAGGTTTAACTGCGCGGCAAGATCCGACAGGGAGGCCCGCGCATCATGGCGCAGAGCTGAGATCAGGCGTTCGTCCACTTTGTCCATCACAAGGTCCATTTTGTAGTAATTGGTTCCGTTATGATCAATAAAGTGACTTTTATCCACCCCTTATGAGTGAAAACATCGTTATCCATATGGAAACGGAGATCCTAAGGTATGGCGCAAAACTGTATTCTGGTTGGTGTTCCCCTCGACAGCGGCAAGGCACGTGACGGCTGTTTGATGGGACCTGATGCCTATCGCACGGCAGGTCTGGTTCCTGCATTGGCAGGGCTTGGACATAAGGTTGTCGATTTTGGCAATATCACCCCTGCCCCATATGCGGCGGAAGACCCCGACCAGCATCTGCACGCATTGAACGAAACCGTTGCCTGGACCCAGACCCTGTATGACTGTGCACAGGACGTCATGCCCCAGGGGGTGCCGATTTTCCTCGGCGGTGATCATGCGCTGGCGATGGGCAGCGTTTCTGGCGTTGCGGCCCATGCGGCGTCTGTCGGGCGACCACAATATGTGCTGTGGCTGGACGCGCATTCTGATTTTCATGATCTGACGACCACCAGCAGCGGCAATCTACATGGCACGCCCGCGGCCTATTTCACCGGCGCCAGCGGTTTTGCGCCCTTCCCGGCGGTCCAGCACCCGGTCCCGCATGAGAATATCTGCATGATGGGGCTGCGGTCTGTGGACGAGTGGGAAGGCAAACGCATTGCCGCCACGGATCTGCAGATCCACGACATGCGTGACATCGATGAAAACGGTGTTGTCAAACCGCTAAAGGCCTTCTTGTCCCGCGTGGCGGCCAACAACGGCATGTTGCATGTGTCGCTGGACGTGGATTTCCTGGATCCCGCGATCGCCCCGGCGGTTGGCACCACTGTTCCTGGTGGCGCAACCGTGCGGGAAGCGCATCTGATCTGCGAGATCCTGCATGACAGCGGGCTTATCACCTCGATGGATCTGGTGGAGCTGAACCCGTTTCTGGATGAACGCGGCCGCACCGCGCATTTAATGGTCGACCTCTGCGCCTCTGCCTTTGGTCGCCGTGTCTTTGACCGCCCAACCCGGAGTTTTCTGTAATGACGCTGCCCAACACATCACATTCCAATACCGCGCCGTCCGACAAAGCTCTGGTGCCGTTTGTCAGCGTCGACAATATGATGCAGCTGATCCATCACATTGGGTTGGAGACGATGCTGACCGGCCTCGCCACCTATATCGAGGATGACTTCAAACGCTGGGAGTCCTTTGACAAGACCCCGCGCGTGGCCAGCCATTCAGACGTGGGTGTGATTGAGCTGATGCCCACTTCGGATGGGGAGGCCTATGGCTTCAAATATGTAAACGGTCACCCCAAGAATACCTCCGAAGGGCTGCAAACCGTCACGGCCTTTGGACTGTTGGCGGATGTGTATACCGGATATCCGGTTTTGCTGACCGAAATGACCCTGCTGACCGCGCTGCGGACGGCGGCGACCTCGGCCATGGTTGCAAAACACCTGGCCCCCGCGGGCGCTGATACAATGGCCATGATCGGCAACGGCGCCCAGTCCGAGTTCCAGACCCTGGCGATGAAAGCGATCTGCGGTCTGAAATCCGTGCGCCTTTATGACAAAGATCCAGCGGCCACCCGCAAATGCGCCGCAAATCTCGCCGGTCTCGGCATCACCGTCACCGAATGCACAACGCCCGAGGAGGCGATCCAGGGGGCGCAGATCCTGACCACCTGTACGGCGGACAAACAAAACGCCACAATCCTGTCGGACAATATGGTCGGCGCAGGTGTCCATATCAACGCCATCGGCGGCGACTGTCCGGGCAAGACGGAATTGGCAGCGGGTATCCTGTCCCGCTCGGACGTCTTTGTGGAGTTCCCACCGCAAACCCGCATCGAAGGCGAGATCCAGCAGATGCCCGAAGATTTCGCGGTGACAGAGTTCTGGAAAGTTGTGACCGGTCAGGCCGAAGGACGCCGCGATCCGCGTCAGATCACCCTGTTCGACAGCGTTGGTTTCGCGATCGAGGATTTCTCGGCCTTGCGCTATATGCGCGATCACATCAAAGGCACGGCGTTCTACGAGGATCTGGACATGCTGGCCGACCCGGATGATCCACGCGATCTGTTTGGCATGCTGGGCCGCGCCAAACCCTAAGCCGCAGGCGTTTCACAGCCAAATACCCCCGGGGCACGCAATGTGGTCCGAACTGGCGTCACGCGTCCAGTTCGGTGTCCCAATAGAGGAAATCCATCCAGCTGTCGTGCAGGTGATTTGGCGGAAATTTTCGCCCGGTATTGCGCAATTCTTCAGCACCGGGTTGCCGTGGCGGTTTGCGCAGGGACATTCCAGCGCGATGCAGCGACTTTGAGCCTTTCTTCAGGTTACAGGGCGAACAGGCCGCAACCACATTCTCCCAGCTGGTCACCCCACCTGCGGCCCGTGGCACCACATGGTCAAAGGTCAGATCACCGCGGGCGCCGCAGTATTGGCACTGAAAACCATCCCGCAAAAATAAATTAAAGCGCGTGAAGGCCACGCGCTTTTGAGGTTTGACATAATCTTTTAGAACAACAACCGAAGGTATTCGGATTTCGGTACTCGGGCTGCGGACGGTCTCGTCATATTCTGCAACGATATCAACACGGTTGAGCCAAGCTGCCTTGATCGCGTCCTGCCAGGGCCACAGCGACAGTGGATAATAGGATAAGGGGCGGTAATCCGCATTCAACACCAAAGCCGGGTGATGTCGTAATGCGCCCGGTTCTCTTACAAACTCTGTCCTGAAATCGCCGTCCATCTGTAACGTCTTCCTCGCCCTGTCTGCCGGTTGTGGCACCAGAGCGGGGAACCCGCCCCAGCTATCCAAAACTATATATCGTGGCTAAACTGAGGCAACCCCCAAGTGCACACAATATGTCGCAGTGTCTAAAACAGGAGCATGACACATGCGTGACAGTTATCCACAAGACAGACCTTGTGCAAAGAACGGGCAAGGCCTTGTCACCCAACCGCCCGGCACCTATGGACAGGGGCATGTCCAGATTGATCCGCTTCAACAAACCATTCGATGTTTTGCCCCAGTTCACAGACAAGGCAAACGCCGATGAGCCGCGCAAAACCCTCAGCGATTTTGTCGACTGTCCCGGTGTCTATCCCGCCGGGCGGCTGGATCGTGACAGCGAAGGGCTGATGTTGCTGACCGACACCGGCCGGGTTCAGGCCTGGATCAGTGATCCAAAAAACAAGATGCCAAAAACCTATTGGGTTCAGGTCGAAGGGATCCCGGATGACGCGGCACTTGAGGCCCTGCGCACGGGCGTCGACCTCAAGGACGGCCGCACCCGACCGGCCAAGGCACGTGTGATTGCGGAGCCGCCAAACCTATGGGCGCGCAACCCGCCAATCCGCGAACGCAAATCTGTGCCGGACCGTTGGATCGAGCTGACCATTACTGAGGGCAAGAACCGACAGGTGCGCCGGATGACTGCGGCGGTGGGACATCCCACCTTGCGTCTGATCCGTTACAGTATTGGTATCTGGACACTGAAAGACCTAGCGCAGGGCACATGGGAGGATGTGGAACTGCCCCGTATTCCAGGCCCGCCAAAACCGGCTCATAAGCCACCGCGCCGCCCAAAAACCACAACCGCGCGCGATCCGAAACCTGAGGGCGGCACAAAAAAACCGCGCAAGCCAAGACACAAGCGCGGTTCCTGAATTTCGATCGTTGAGACGCGTTAGAGGCTCAAAACATCCCGCATGAACGCAAGGGCGACGCCCAAACCGTCGGGATCGATACCATGCGCCGTGCCTTTCATGACATGGGCATAGACGTCCTTGAACCCGGCTTCCTGCAGCGCCTGCGCCGCTTCGGGCATAGATTGGATTGGCACAACGTCGTCCTGGTCGCCGTGAACCAGCAGCACCGGCATGCGCGAAACAGTGTCATCCTTTAACAGATCCGGACGCATCAGGCGGCCAGAAAAGCCAACAACCCCCGCAACAGCGTCTTCGCGACGGGGTGCCACATGCAGGCTCATCATTGTACCCTGGCTGAAGCCGAGCAGGACCACCTGTTCCGGCAGCAGATCTTCGTCGACCATCAGCGCGTCTAAAAACGCATTCAGATCTTCGGCGGCAGCCAACATGCCGCGCTCGGCCTCTTCCTCAGAGGAGCCGTCAATCCATGGGATCGGAAACCACTGGAACCCCATCGGAGAGCCTTCGCAGTCCTCGGGCGCATCCGGAGAGACAAAAAGCGTGTCCGGCAGATGTTCCGCCAAAGGATCTGCCATGCCCAGAAGATCCGCACCATTGGCCCCATAACCGTGCAGAAACACCACGGCAGATCTGGTGTCACCCGAAAGCGGAGCTTTGCGGCCGGCGTTCAATACTCGTGTCATCGGATCCCTTCCCTGTCCTTCGCCACATGGTAATAGGCAAACAACAGCCGCGCCGCAACCGCCCGCCATGGTGACCAGGCCTCAGCCATCTCGCGCAGCGCCCGTTCCTTTGGGCGTGCCTCTAAATCAAACAGAACCCGCGTCGCCTCCTGCAAGGCCAGATCACCTGGCGCAAACACATCCGCCCGCCCAAGGGAGAACATGGCGTAGATTTCAGCCGTCCAGATGCCAATGCCCGACACTTCGGTCAGGGTGGCAAAAACCTCATGGTTGGGGGCGTCGCGCAGCGCTTTGAAATCGATCCGGGCTTCGGCCAGCGCGCGGGCGTATTTGACCTTTTGACGGCTCAACCCTACGGCGCGCAGCTCTTCATCGCTGGCCCACATGATCTTGCGCGGGCCCGTCAGGCGCGCGTCTCGCATCCGGTTCCAGATGGCATTGGCGGCGGCGACACTCACCTGTTGGCTGACAATCGCGCTCAACAGCTGTGCAAACCCGTCCGGTTTTCGGCGCAGCGGCAGCGGTCCGGTCAACTCCAAAGCGCGCGCAAACCGTGGCTCGGCACGGGCCAACCACGCGGCACCCTCGGCGACACAGTCCGAGGTGGTAATGATCCGACCAACGTTTGATCGCTCTTTTTCTGCCAAGCGCGCACCTCCTATTGCTGGTATCGTTGCAAAACTGTGATTGTACCGGGTACAGTCGCACCCTTGTTCCACACTGACCTAAAGAGTAGGCAGTTCACATGACAATGACTATGACCGCCCCCGATGATCGCGTTGCAAAACGCAATGTTGTAATTCTGGTGATTGCGCAAGCCATTCTTGGTGCGCAGATGCCCATGATCTTTACCATCGGTGGTCTGGCCGGTCAGTCACTGGCGAGCAATGCCTGTTTCGCGACTTTGCCGATCTCACTGATTGTGGCGGGGTCGATGCTGGCCGCCAATCCGATTTCCGCGATCATGCAACGGTTCGGCCGACGTGTGGGTTTTCTGATCGGCGCTCTGTTTGGTGCCCTTGGTGCCGCGATTGGGGCCTATGGTCTGTATCTCGGGTCCTTCCCGATCTTCCTCGTCGGGAGTCTGTTGACCGGGGTCTATATGAGCGCGCAAGGGTTCTACCGATTTGCCGCCGCGGATACCGCCAGCACCGCCTTCCGGCCCAAGGCGATTTCCTACGTTATGGCCGGCGGGCTGTTGGCAGCCGTGCTGGGTAAGACGCTGGTAGTTGAGACCTCGGATGCCTTTGTTGTGCCTTTCATGGGGACCTATATGGTGATCATCCTGCTGAACCTTCTGGGGTCTGCAGTGTTCTTGTTCCTGCGCATTCCGCTGCCCGAGAAACGCGCAGCCGACGCCCCGGCCGGGCGGTCCCGTTGGGAGTTGCTGAAGGATCCCGTGATCTCCACCGCGGTGATTTGTGCCGTGGTGTCTTATGCGCTGATGAACCTGGTGATGACCTCCACCCCGCTTGCGGTGGTGGGCTGTGGCTTTGGACAAGCGGATGCTGCCAATGTGGTGATGAGCCACGTGTTGGCAATGTATATCCCCTCCTTCTTTACCGGTCATTTGATCACGCGGTTCGGTGTGGAACGCATTGTGGGTGCCGGTCTGGTGATTCTGGCAGGTGCCGGATTTGTCGCGCTCAGCGGCGTAACGCTTGAGAATTTCTACATTGCGCTGGTGCTGTTGGGACTTGGCTGGAACTTTGGTTTCATCGGTGCCACCACGCTTTTGGCCGGCGCGCATGAGGATCATGAAAAGGGTCGCATGCAGGGGCTGAACGACTTCCTGGTATTTGGCGGGGTGACGATTGCATCCCTGTCATCGGGTGGTTTGATGAACTGTTCCGGCGGCACCCCGACCGAAGGTTGGAGCGCGGTCAATCTGGCAATGGCGCCGTTCCTGGTTTTGGCCGGTACTGCGCTGCTGCGACTGATGATGCGCCCAAAGGAGGCCTGAGCTACGGTCTGATTTACGGGGGCTGTTACCAGCGTCCGGTTGTCGAGCACCACATCAGGCGCAGACGTTTGCGAAATTCGCTCATCCCCAAGGCACCTTGGGCCACGCGTTCCGGCTGCGTCAGCGCTTGACGCAGGATCGCGCCACTTTGCCAGCCGGCCAACAGCGCATGGCGTGCCTCTTTGTCCACGACACCCGACGCGCCACGTGAATTCTGCAAAGCATCCAGCCCGATTTGCGCCAAGGCTTGCACGCCTTCCAGCGTGCCGTCCACCATAGGAACACGGTTCTGCCGCTCCAGCTCGGGTAAAGCCCGCAGCCAGCTCGCCACTCCGTGGGCCAGACCAAAGGCGTGAACGCGCTCTTCATCCGCCTGCCCCAGGGTCGCCGCTGACATCCACATCACATTGCCTGCGGTATCCGCAAGGTATTTGACTAGCGCGTCCAGATCGTCAAAGGGATCACGATAGATGTCCCACCGACGTGCCTCGGCTATAGTGTCGATCTCGTGTGCGAGCTTTGGCGACAAGACCTGCCCCAACGGGGTCGCGACATAATGGCGGCGCGGGGTTTTGCCTTCGGCAATTTCGGCACCAACGTCCCGCCACCATTGTACGCGCATCTCTGCGATCATGCTTTCTTGGCTCGCCCAGGGTGCGCGCGACATCTCAGCGTTAAAGGCATAGAGCACAAAAAGCTTCAGCCGCACTTGCAAAGGCGTTGCCATCGCGGCCTGAAACCGGTCCGGATCCGCGCGTTGGACCAGCTCCGCACAGGCGCGGATGTCGTCGTCAAATTGCAAATCTTGCACTGGAATCACTCCGCTGCGGCCTGTTCGGAATGCAGCAAACGCCAATTCACCGCGTCCAGCATCGCCTCAAACGAGGCATCTATTATGTTTGGACTGACCCCAACGGTGGACCAACGCCGCCCCGAGGCATCCTCGCTGTCGATAATTACACGGGTCACCGCCTCGGTGCCGCCTTGGGTTATGCGAACCTTGAAGTCGACCAGGCGCATATCGTCAAGCTGCGCGGAAAACCGTCCCAGATCCTTGCGCAGGGCCTTGGACAACGCGTTCACCGGACCCCGGTCACTGCCGGTTTCATCGAGGGACTCGCTAACGGACAGACGTTTTTCACCGTCGACTTTGACCACGACCACCGCCTCGGACAGGCTGACCATCTGGTCGTATTTGTTTTTGCGCCGCTCGACCGAGACACGGTAGCGCTTCACCTCAAAGAACTCCGGACACAGGCCAAGCTCGCGCCGCGCCAACAGCTCAAACGACGCCTGTGCGGTGTCGAACGAATAGCCCTCAGACTCGCGCGCTTTCACCGTGTCCAGGATACGCGCCAGCGCCGGGTCGCCCTTTGGCACGTCCAGCCCCGCCTCAAACAGACGCTTGCGCAGGTTCGACTGGCCGGCCTGATTGGACATCGGGATGATGCGTTCATTGCCAACGGTGGCCGGGTCAACATGTTCATAAGTCGACGGATCCTTGAGGATCGCACTGGCATGCAGCCCCGCCTTATGGGCAAAGGCCGAGGCCCCCACATAGGGCGCTTGTTTCTGTGGCACCCGGTTCAGGATCTCATCCAACATCCGGCTGATCCGCGTTAGGCCCAACAGCGCATCCTGCGTCACCGTGACGTTTACCAAGTTCGCATAGGGTTCTTTCATCACCAATGTCGGGATCAGAGAGGTCAGGTTTGCATTGCCGCAGCGCTCGCCCAACCCGTTCAACGTGCCTTGTATCTGGCGCACGCCGGCCTCGACCGCAGCCAGCGAACAGGCCACCGCTTGTTCGGTGTCGTTGTGACAATGGATGCCCAGGTTTGCGCCGGGAATGCCGCTGTTGATCACCGTCGTGACCACATCGCGCACAGCTGACGGCTGGCTGCCACCATTGGTGTCACACAGGACAATCCAACGGGCGCCTGCGTCCAGTGCCGCATGGCAACAGGCCAGCGCGTATTCCGGATTGTCACGGTAGCCATCAAAGAAATGCTCCGCGTCAAACAGCGCCTCGCGCCCCTGTGCCACCAGATGCGCGATCGAGGCACGGATGTTCTCCAGGTTCTCGTCCAGCGAAATCCCCAGCGCATGGGTCACGTGGTAGTCGTGGCTTTTGCCCACCAGACAGACCGCCTTGGTGCCTGCGTTCAAAACGGCCGCCAAGACATCGTCATTCTCAGCCGAGCGCCCGGCCCGTTTGGTCATGCCAAAGGCCGTCAGCTGCGCGCGCGTCTCGGGTGCGTCGTCAAAAAACGCGCTGTCGGTCGGGTTTGCCCCAGGCCAGCCGCCTTCGATATAGTCGACGCCCAGTTCATCCAAAGCCGTGGCAATCTGCTGCTTTTCGGGGGTAGAGAATTGTACGCCCTGGGTTTGCTGCCCATCACGCAGGGTGGTGTCATACAGGTAGAGACGTTCGGTCATGTCAGCGCCTCAAGCTTTGAGGGGTCAAACCCAGGACCCGGCACCAGTTCGACCCCGGTTTTCGACATGCGCACTTCTAGACCAGCCTCCACAAAGGTGGATTTCAAGCGATCCACTTCGCCAAAGTCCTTGGTCTCCATCGCGGTTTGACGAGCGGCAAAAAACAGATCGGCAAAGGGTGTCAGATCCACGGATGGGCCGTCGGCCCAAGCGCCCATTTCGGCCCCCAGCAAGCCCATCATCTGTGCCGACGCCAATAGCCCGGCTGCATCGCCCGCGCTGGCAAGTTTATGCAGCTCAGCAACGGCACCTGCAGTGTTGAGGTCATCCGCCAGTGCGTCCATGACCGCGGCAGCAGCGCTGGCGGCGGGTTCGATACCCGCTGTCAGCGCCCGCCACTTGCGCAAAGTTGCCTCGGCTTGTTTGGCTTTTTCTTCGGTCCAATCCATCGGCTTGCGGTAATGGGTCTGCATAAACACAAAGCGGATCACCTCGCCTGGGTTCCCCTGATCCAGCAGGTCTTTGACGGTGAAAAAATTGCCCAGAGATTTGGACATCTTCTTACCTTCGACCTGCAGCATCTCATTGTGCAGCCACACATTTGCAAACTCGCCGTCGGGATTGGCACAACAGCTTTGCGCTATTTCGTTTTCGTGGTGTGGAAACATCAGATCATTGCCACCGCCATGAATGTCAAAGCTCGCCCCCAGCAAATCCCGTGCCATCGCGGAACATTCAATGTGCCAACCCGGACGTCCGCGCCCCCATGGGCTGTCCCAGCCGGGTTGATCGTCGTTTGAGGGCTTCCACAAAACAAAATCCATCGGATCACGCTTGTTGTCGGCCACCTCAACCCGGGCACCGGCAATCATGTCGTCCACAGAACGCCCGGAGAGTTTCCCGTATTCCTCATAGCTTTTGACCGAGAACAGCGCATGCCCTGCCCCATCTGAATAGGCATGCCCCCGTGCAATCAGGTCTTCGATCATCGCGATCATCTCACTGATATAGGCGGTCGCACGCGGCATATGGGTGGGTTCCAACGCGCCAAGCGCCCCCATGTCATCCAGAAACCACTGGGTCGTCTCAGCAGTGATGTCGCTGATCGGACGTCCGCGTTCGGCCGCGCGTGCGTTGATCTTGTCGTCTACATCGGTGAAATTGCGCGCATAGGTCACTTTGTCCGCGCCATACTCGCTGCGCAGCAGGCGAAACAGCACGTCAAACACCACCACCGGGCGCGCATTGCCCAGATGGGCGCGGTCATACACCGTGGGGCCACAGACATACATACGCACGTTTTGCGCATCGATCGGCTCAAAGACCTCTTTCTTGCGGGTCCTGGTGTTTTGCAGTTTGATCGTCGTCATGACAGCTCCCTTGGCACGCTCCGCTCGGGCACAATCAGCATCGCTCCAACGCAAGATTTGCGCAGCGCGGGCTTAGCAGCTTGTCAGAAATAAGAAAACGACAGAAACCAGCCCGCTGCGTAAATCAGCAGGTAATGCAGATAATGCAAATGGCACGGTTTCGTTTCATGATGCTGGCATAGCATGGGCGTTTTGATCCGCCAAGCCACTATCGTGCGGGTGAGGTGCGAAACGCAGGGAAAGGTCGTGGAGGTTAAAACCGAAACCCAGCCGTGACGGACCAGACGTTTTGCGTGTCGGACCCGGCAGCCGTCTCGCTTTGACGGAGCTCGCCGCTGAATTGCAAATTGGGCGACAACGGCACGGCAATGCCAAGGCTGATGTTGCTGCCATCGGTCTGTAGACGGGTCACGCCATCGGTTTCTTCAAGGCTCATATAGCCGAGGATGCGGCCAAAATCGTAACCCGCCCGCAATTGGACTGGGGTCGTGGTGGATGCATTGGAGTGTTGATGGTCAAGACGTTCTTGCAGTCGGTCCAAAGCGGCGCCGTCCTGGTAGCTTTGCATCATCAGCGCGGTGGAAGGCAGCCGACTGCTCTGCTGACGATTGCTCAAAAGATGAACCTGCCCGCCACCGGGCCAACCCGCACCAAAGAAAAATCCGCGCTGGTCCTCTGCAGTTGCAGACGGAGCCGAAAACGGTATTGCAAAGCTCACGACTGCAGCCGCCCGAGCCATCCACGTTCTGTAGTGTCCCATAGTTGCACCGGCATTTTCAAAAGTGCGCCAAAGCGCCAAACATCCCAGTCTCAACTATGAAACAAGATGCTTAATATCTGATTGCCAAAATCTACGGGACTTTAAAGGCTTGCTCACGATCTCGTGTGATAGGAAACATGCGAGCACACGCAAGTATGACCGCTGAATACATCAACTCCGCTCGGTAAGTTTATGAAAAGCCATTGTAAATAAAACCTCCCCTTCATGGAAGAGGAGGTGAGTTTCGCTTTTCAGGCTCTTGATTTACACCGCTCGAAGTTTTTTTGCCTGCGGCCTGAACCGCGCTGAGGGCAAGCGCACTCGCCCCAGGAACGGAAAATTCGTGGTCCCCGTTTTGAGCCTGGGGACCAAGGGCTGCAGGGGCAAGCCGGGTTGAATGGCGCGCCTCTGCTGAGGGTTTCGGGTCAGCTGCAGCCAGATGTGCCGCCGCAGGTGTTGCATTTCATGCAGGTGCCATTGCGCACCAGCGTGTAGTTTCCGCATTCGCCACAGGGGTCGCCCTCGTAGCCCTGCATCTTGGCCTTGGTGCGCGCATCCAGTCCGCTTGCAACAGGTTGCGAGGTTTCAGGCACCAGAGTTTGCAGCGCCGACACCGGATCGTCGAGATCGGTGACCGAGGCCGGGGATCCCTGGCCGCCACGCAGCACCACCAGGTCTTGTGGCAGGCGTTTGCGCAGATATCCGGTGGAGGAAATCTGTTTCAGCACTTCCAACGAACGTGTGGCCGCGGTGTCAGAGATTTCGGAAACGTTCGAGATCCCCTCCTCCTTGTCACCCCGTCCTATATCGTCGAACGACGCCCCTTCGGGTTTCACATGCGCCAGATCGGTGCGGTCCAGATAAGACACCGCCAATTCGCGGAAGATATAGTCCAGAATCGACGTTGCGTTTTTGATCGAGTCGTTGCCCTGCACCATGCCGGCCGGCTCAAATTTGGTGAAGGTGAACGCATCCACGAACTCCTCCAACGGCACGCCGTATTGCAGACCAACCGACACGGCGATGGCAAAGTTGTTCATCATCGCCCGGAAGCCCGCGCCTTCCTTGTGCATGTCGATAAAGATCTCACCCAAAGCGCCGTCGCTATATTCACCGGTCCGCAAGTAGACTTTGTGACCGCCAACAACCGCCTTTTGCGTGTAGCCTTTGCGGCGTTCCGGCATTTTGGTGCGGTGGGATTTCATCACCTCTTTGATGACGATCTTTTCGACCACTTTCTCGGCCAGAACGGTCGCCTTTTGCTGCGGTGTGCCGGTTTCCAACACTTCGGCTGCATCGTCGTCGTCTTCGACCAGCGCCGACGCCAAAGGTTGGCTGAGTTTGGAGCCATCCCGATAAAGCGCATTGGCTTTGACACCCAACGACCAGCTGAGCTCATAGGCTTTTTGGCAATCCTCGATCGAGGCGGTATTTGCCATATTGATCGTCTTGGAAATCGCGCCCGAGATAAAGGACTGTGCCGCCGCCATCATGCAGATATGGCTCTCAACACTCAGATAACGCTTACCTGTTTTGCCACACGGGTTGGCACAGTCAAAGATCGCGTAGTGTTCGGCGCGCAGGTGCGGCGCCCCTTCCAATGTCATGGTGCCGCAGACATGGTCATTGGCGGCGTCAATCTCAGTCTTGTTAAAGCCAAGGTGTTTGAGCAGATCAAAGGTCGGGTCGTTCAGCTTGGCCGATGGGATGCCGAGCACACCGGTGCAGAAATCCTCGCCCAGGGTCCATTGGTTGAACACAAACCGCACGTCAAAGGCGCTTTCGAGAGCGGCGTCGATCTTGGCCAGCTCACGCGGGCCAAAGCCGTGACCGGTCAGCGAGGTGTGGTTGATCGCCGGCGCATTGCCGATGGAGCCATGACCCACCGCATAAGAGACGATCTCTTCGATGTGCGACGAGGTATATCCCAGGCCTTCCAGTGCGGCGGGAACCGAGCGGTTGATGATCTTGAAATACCCACCACCGGCCAGTTTCTTGAACTTTACCAGGGCAAAGTCAGGCTCGATCCCAGTTGTGTCACAATCCATCACCAGACCGATTGTGCCGGTGGGTGCAATCACTGTGGTCTGCGCGTTACGATAGCCGTGGCGTTCGCCCAACTCCAGCGCTTCATCCCAAGCGCTCATTGCGTATTCCACCAGACGCGCATCGGGGCAGTTTTCCAGATCCAGCGGGACCGGTTTGACCGACAGGGCCTCGTAGCCATCGCTTAGGCCGCGTGCGGCGCTGCGGTGGTTGCGGATGACGCGCAGCATGTGTTTCGCGTTGCGCTCATAGCCCGGAAACGCCCCCAGTTCAGAGGCAACTTCGGCAGAGGTTGCATAAGAAACGCCCGTCATCAGCGCGGTCAGCGCACCACACAGTGCGCGCCCCTCGTCTGAGTCGTAGCTAAAGCCCATGGTCATCAACAGGCCGCCGATATTGGCATAGCCCAGACCCAGGGTGCGGAAGTCATAGGACCGCTGCGCGATCTCTTTGGACGGGAACTGCGCCATGGTGACCGAAATCTCAAGCGTCACGGTCCACAAGCGGCAGGCGTGCATGTAATCTTCGGCCTTGAACTTACCGTCCTCAAGGAAGGTCAGAAGGTTCATCGACGCCAGGTTACAGGCGGTGTCATCCAGGAACATATATTCGGAACACGGGTTTGATCCGCGGATCTCACCGTCTTCCGGGCAGGTGTGCCATTCGTTCACTGTGTCGTGGAATTGAATGCCGGGATCTGCACAGGCCCAGGCGGCATGGCCGACCTTTTCCCACAGATCCCGGGCTTTCACAGTCTTAGACACCGAGCCATCCACGCGGTTGATCAGCTGCCAGTCGGCATCCTTTTCAACCGCGGTCAGGAAGGCATTGGTGACCCGGATCGAGTTGTTGGAATTCTGTCCCGATACCGAGCTGTAGGCTTCACTGTCCCAATCGGTGTCATAGGTCGGAAACTCGATGCTGGTGTAACCCTGTTTGGCATAATCCAGCACGCGTTTGACGTAAGTCTCCGGGATCGCAACCTTTTTGGCTTCACGCACCGCTTTCTTCAGCCCATCGTTCGTCGCGGGATCGGTTGCGTCAGCCTCGGCGCCGTCCCAGCTGCGGATTGCCTGGAAAATGCCATTCAGCATCTTCTCGTGCATCTTGGATCCCGCAACAATGGAGGCAACCTTCTGCTCCTCAAGGACCTTCCATTGGATGAAGTCCTCGATATCCGGGTGATCGGCGTCCACGATCACCATCTTCGCTGCTCGACGGGTCGTACCGCCAGATTTGATCGCACCGGCGGCGCGATCCCCAATTTTCAAAAAGCCCATCAGGCCGGAAGATTTACCACCCCCCGACAGCGATTCCCCTTCGCCGCGCAAGGCAGAGAAGTTGGTGCCGGTGCCCGAGCCATATTTAAACAGGCGCGCTTCGCGCACCCACAGATCCATGATGCCGCCTTCGTTGACCAGATCGTCAGCCACGGATTGGATGAAACAGGCGTGCGGCTGCGGATGTTCATAGGCGCTGTTGGATTTTGTCAGCTTGCCGGTTTTGAAATCCACATAATGGTGACCTTGTGCCGGGCCATCGATCCCGTAGGCCCAATGCAGACCGGTGTTGAACCACTGCGGAGAGTTCGGCGCGGCGCGTTGGGTCGCCAGCATATAGCGCATCTCGTCAAAATAGGCGCGCGCATCGTCCTCGGTGGTGAAATAGCCACCCTTCCAACCCCAATAGGTCCAAGCCCCCGCAAGGCGGTCGAACACTTGTTTGGAAGAGATCTCGCCGCCCATTTCGATGTCATCGTTGGCAGGGACAGAGCGCCAGAGGAATTCTGGCACGTTCTTTTCACGAATTTTCTTGGTGCGGGCCGGAACACCGGCCTTGCGGAAATATTTTTGTGCGATCACATCGCTGGCGACCTGACTCCAAGAGTTTGGCACCTCGATGTCATCAAGACGGAACACGATGGTCCCATCTGGATTGCGAATTTCGGAAGTAGCAGCGGTGAATTCCAGACCAGCGTAGGCGTCTTCTCCTGCGGTGGTAAACTTCCGTTCGATTTTCATGTGTATCTGCCCCGGCTTTGCAGTTTTCAAATGTTCCTTCGGCACCGGACACAGGCACACAACAGACAAAACACGTCCCCCTCGGCGCACCACGTGCCCCGATTGCCGTCTTGGCGTTTAAGGATATTGTTTTGAGCGTTCTTGCGGTCGCCCCAGATAGACCTACAAGATCTTGTGCTGCCGCATCCAGTACACACAATTTGACGTATTTGGACACAATTGGTCAACGCCAAATTTACCGACTTAAGTACCTCTTTTCTATTGACGCGCAATTCCGGTCATCAGAGGCCCTTAAGGATGTGATTCACTCACCGTTAAAAATAAATATCTTAACCATTCCTTTGCGCTGCAACGCGGAATTTCTTTGCCATTCCTTTTCAAGGCTTTGGCGAGTTTTGTTAAGAATTCAGTCGGTTAACTTGCTGCGTGCGCAAAGGAGAGTTCGTCGTGGGCTGCGCAATTTATACGCAAAACGCATACCGCGAACACAACTGTACCTGAGACGAAATTATACGCAGGTTTGACGCTTGGCACCTACCGCATCTCACAGCCACCGTGCCAATCGTTGAGCGAAAGATGCCTAAACAGGCCACTTCATTAACAAGCCGTTAACGCGAGGCCCACCTACATCTAGTAGGTTAATCTTCGTAAATGAAGGAAACGGTCCCCCAACCACATGTCTCCCGAAGGAAAAGTGGTCGGGGCGGCGAGATTCGAACTCACGACCCCCTGTACCCAAAACAGGTGCGCTACCAGACTGCGCCACGCCCCGGACCGTTCGCACTCTCTAACGGTGCCGAACGGGATTGAAAAGCCCTAACATGGCCAAATCGGAGAAGAATTTGAAAAAACTTTGTGGCGCAGCGCGTCACCCACCGAAATCCCATATTGGCGCGACAATCCGCCGTTGATTTCCAGCACAGCAAAGACCTGATCGCCGCCAGGAATCGCCGTGAGGTCGCCGGGAATCGCATTTTCATGAATATGGGTGATTTCCCCGTCTTCCTCGACAAACAACATGTCCAATGGAATCAGGGTGTTCTTCATCCAGAACGCAGCGCGTTGCGGATACTCATAAACAAAGAGCATGCCCGCTCCGCGTGGCATGCTCTCTCTAAACATCAAACCTTGGGATCGTTCTTGTGGGGTGTCGGCGAGTTCGACAGAAAACGAGATCTGTCCAAAATCGCCCTTGAGCTCCACCCGATCATCCCGACATTCCGCCTGGGCCGCACCAGCGCTGATCATGGCGACGCAAATCGCGCCCCATGTAACGGACCTATCAGATAACGGCAGCTTCCCAGGCCAGAACCTCGACCGCCATACGGCCGCGTTTGCCTTCGATGACGCGCATTGCAAGCGCTTCACCGGGTTGAAGGTCCGCAAGGCCGGACTGGCGCAGAACTTCAACATGGAGGAAAACGTCTTCGGAGCGTCCAAATACATTGGCAAAACCAAATCCTTTGCCCTTATCGAACCATTTGACACGTGCGGCTTCCATGGGCTGGGAATTAACTTCCGACATGTCGAGATCAGCAAAATCGCTGAGCACTGGCATATCTTCCCGTTTTGGCGGTTCGATCTCAAGCACTTCTACCGCCTGCACCCCACGTGCGGTGCCGTGCGCGATCAATTTAACAACAGCGCCGTCTGCGACAGAGCTTTGTCCAAAATTTCGTAGCACATTTATATGCAGCAGGATGTCAGGCCCACCTTCGTCAGATAAGATGAAGCCATAGCCCTTGGTCGGGTCAAACCATTTGACCACACCGCGTACGGTTTGCATGCTGCTCAGGTTAACGTCTTCAGCCACCGGAAATCCACCAATCGTTTTTAAAAGTGTTTTTTTGCGATTTTCTGATGCTTCAATTGGTCTGACATTTGCAAGGACAAATTTTGATCAGATGTCCTAAAATGGAAATTCCACACAAAATTGTTACGGGGATAAACGCTGGACTGACCAAGATTGCTCAATTTCTGCCCGAACCCATTGGAACCGATCGTGGAGCCGGAAATCGCCATCGGCCCAAAATTCAACCTCGAGTGGTGAGATTCGGAAGCCACCCCAGAATGGGGGACGATTGGGCGCGGTCCCTTTGGTTGCCGTGACCTTGGCCACCTCTGCCATCAATGCAGCACGGCTCGACAAAGGTTGCGATTGTTGCGACGCCCAGGCACCCAGACGGCTTTTGAGCGAGCGCGAGGCGAAATAGGCATCCGCCTTGTCACCATCTTCGCGTTCGACAATGCCGCGGACCCGGATCTGGCGCCGCAGGGATTTCCAATGCATCACAAATGCGGCCTTTCCCGAGGCCTCGATCTCAATCGCTTTGGCGCTGCCGTAGTTGGTATAAAAGACAAAGCCCGCGTCCTCGATCTCTTTCAACAGGACCATGCGCACATTTGGCATGCCGTCGCTGTCAACGGTGGACAGTGCTATGGCGCTGGGGTCGTTGATTTCGCTCTGTTCCGCTTCTGCCAGCCAGCGCCGCGCGATAACAAAGGGGTCGTCCCCAGAGAAAAGTTCACTTCGATCAGACATATGCCCGCTATCCTTGCCGGAAAATTCGCTTTACGGGTAATTTAGGGGTGCAGTTTGTCAACCACAACCACCTGCGATGACCGGTCACCACTTGAAGCAGCCGCGTTGACATAATAAACACCACCTAATCACGTGACCACAGGCGGAGAACCTGCATGTCTAGTCAACTCATGACTGGTAAACGCGGCCTAATTATGGGCCTTGCCAACGACAAATCAATTGCTTGGGGCATTGCAAAAGCCTGCGCCGAGGCCGGCGCAGAGCTGGCATTTTCCTATCAGGGCGATGCCCTGAAAAAGCGGGTGGATCCGCTTGCAGCGCAGCTCGGCAGTGAAATTGTATTGCCCTGCGATGTCTCAGATGAAGCATCGGTCGATGCTTTGTTTGCCGCACTAGAAGAGAAATGGGGCAAACTGGACTTTGTTGTTCATGCCATCGGTTTTTCGGACAAGAACGAGCTGCGCGGTCGCTATGTCGACACCAGCCGCGAAAACTTTGCCATGACCATGGATATCTCGGTCTACTCCTTCACTTCGGTGATGAAGCGGGCGGAAAAGATGATGTCCGAGGGTGGCAGCGCGCTGACGCTGACCTACTACGGTGCCGAACAGGTTATGCCGCATTATAATGTCATGGGTGTTGCCAAGGCCGCGCTTGAGGCATCGGTGAAGTATCTGGCCGAAGATCTGGGCAAAGACGGGATCCGCGTAAACGCGATTTCCGCTGGTCCGATCAAAACCCTGGCGGCCTCCGGTATCGGCGACTTCCGCTATATCATGAAATGGAACGAGCATAACTCGCCGCTGCGCCGCAACGTCACCACCGAAGATGTGGGCAAATCCGCTCTCTATCTCTTGTCGGACCTCGGCTCCGGTGTCACGGGTGAGAACTTGCACGTGGATGCAGGCTATCACGTGGTTGGGATGAAAGCGGTCGACGCACCGGATATGTCCAAGGCCTAAACCAAGAATTGCGGCAGGAGGTCCCCGTGGCCCCTGCCCTTTTTCAGCGCCTGCGGGCGGTACAGGAGCAACGTTATGACAGACCGTCTTCCACACGAAAAAGGTTTTCATATCAGCTGGGATCAAATCCATCGCGATAGTCGCGCGCTTGCGTGGCGGCTGGATGGTCAGGGTCCTGACGGTGGCGCATGGCGCGCCGTTGTGGCGATCACCCGTGGTGGCATGGCGCCGGCGATGATTGTCAGCCGCGAGCTGGACATTCGCACCGTGGATACCATCAGTGTCAAATCCTATCACCATCAGGATCAGGGCAACGCGCAGGTGCTCAAAGCACCTGACGCGGAGCTGATGAAGGACGGCGAAGGCGTCTTGGTCATCGACGATCTGGTCGACAGCGGCAAAACGCTGGAACTGGTGCGCGAGATGTATCCAAAAGCGCATTTCGCAACCGTCTACGCCAAACCCAAAGGCCGCCCACAGGTGGATACGTTCATCACCGAGGTGAGCCAGGACACATGGATCTTCTTCCCCTGGGACATGGCGCTGCAATATGTGGAGCCCTATCGCGGCACAGATTGAGACCCGGTCTGAAATCGCAAGGCGCTCCTGTTTGGGGGCGCTTTTTTTATTTGCGTGACTTTTGAAACGCGCCATCTTTTTGACGGAGACCTCTGACATGGCAACGCCGCGCACCCAACGCACTTTTTCTTCACCCATTGTCGAATCGCGTCGCTGGCTCGAAGGCGTCACTTTCTCGGCAGAGCGGCCTTTGCTGAACCTCAGCCAGGCCGCACCAGCCGATATCCCACCCGAAGCGCTGCGTCAGGTCATGGCGGAGGCCGCGTTACATGACACCAGCGCACATTTGTATGGGGCGGTTTTGGGCCGCGATGCGCTGCGCGTGGCTCTCGCAACCCAAATCAGCAACCGTTACGACGGGTCGGTTTTACCGGCTCACGTGGGCATCACGTCAGGTGCCAATCAAGCCTTCGCTGCCACCATCGCCAGCCTCTGCGATGAAGGGGACGAAGTCATTCTGCCGACGCCCTGGTACTTCAACCACAAGATGGCGCTCGATTTAGCCGGTGTCAGCGCCGTGCCGCTGCCAGTGGGCGCGGGCATGTTGCCAGACGTAGTTGATGCCGAACAGCGGATCACATCGAAAACCCGCGCCATGGTTTTGATCACGCCCAACAACCCCTGCGGTGTGGAGTATCCCGAGGGGTTGGTAGAGACCTTCTTTGATCTGGCCAAGCGACACAACTTGGCGCTGATCCTGGATGAGACCTACCGCGACTTTGATCTACGTGAAGGCGCGCCCCATAAATTGTTTCAAAAAACTGAATGGGACCAAAATCTTATCCACCTCTATTCCTTTTCCAAAGCCTATCGTCTGACAGGCCACCGGGTTGGCGCGATTGTAACTGGGGCGCTTAAATTGTTCGAAATCGAAAAGTTCCTGGACACTCATACGATCTGCCCCAGTCAAATCGGTCAGATCGCCGCGACCTGGGGGATCGAGAACCTGTCAGACTGGCTGGCGGGCGAACGGGCCGAAATCCTGTCGCGCCGCGCCGCCATAGAAAACGGTTTTTCGGTCCTGGCAGAGCGCGGATGGAAACTGTTGGGCAGTGGCGCCTATTTTGCTTATGTGGAACATCCTTTCCCGCAAACGGCGGATGATTTGGCGAAACAGCTGATCCATGACTGCGGTGTCTTGATGCTGCCGGGCACAATGTTCACGCCATCGGATGATCCAAGCGGCGCGCGCCAGTTCCGGATTGCATTTGCCAATGTCGACGCGTCAGGAATTGCGGAGCTGTTTGATCGCCTCGCCGCTTGGACGCCCGAGGGGCCGTAATTTCGGTGATCTGACTTAACAGTTTCCATCGCGAAGCCTCGCGCGACCTTGCTCCCTCGACTGTGGCAGCGTATTCAGGTCCGCGAACGATAGATGTGCGATCAAACCCCGCGTGATGCGCCGGGGCAAAATCGCACAAAACAGGACTTTGGCCATCAGGGCGGCAGGCATGAAAAAACTCTCAAAAACTTTTGTTTGGATCCTAATGGGGATGCTGATCCTGGGCCT
This sequence comes from Epibacterium ulvae, assembly GCF_018678075.1. Lineage (GTDB taxonomy): Bacteria > Pseudomonadota > Alphaproteobacteria > Rhodobacterales > Rhodobacteraceae > Epibacterium > Epibacterium ulvae_A. The sequence continues at coordinate 59,388 of NZ_JAHHIR010000005.1, forward strand.
TATGGGCTTTGGCGCGGTCAGCTTCACCGGATCTGGCACCGCAGTGGCAACCGTTGGCGACGAAGAAGTCACGGTCAACCAATACGCGCGCGCCCTTCAACAGGAACAACGCGCCCTGCAGGCTCAGACCGGTCAGTCTTTTACCGTGTCGCAGATGATCGAATTTGGCCTGGATCGTGCGGTTTTGAACCGTCTGGTCTCGGTCGCGGCGATCAACAATGAGGTCAAACGCATCGGCGTTTCTACCGGTGACGACAACCTGCTGCGCGAGATTTCAGAGATCGACGCCTTCCAAGGGATCGACGGTTCTTTTGACCGTGAGTCCTATGCCTTTGCGCTGCAAAACGCAGGTCTGAGCGAACGTGAGTTTGAGGCCGACATCCGTCTGGAAACCGCCCGCACCCTGGTTCAGGGTGCCGTGATCTCGGGTGTGAAAATGCCGCCTTTGATGCAGAAAACTCTGCTGGATTACGTAGGCTCTCGTCGCAGCTTCTCTTATGTTGTGCTGTCACCGGATGATGTGATCTTGCCCCAGGTCGCGCCATCAGACGCAGAGCTGCGCGAATTCTACGACGACAACATTGCCGACTTCACCCTGCCCGAGACCAAAGTGATTTCCTATGTGCAGCTCAGCCCCGAGATGGTGATCAACGATATCGAAATTGACGAAGCCACGATTGAAGCGCTCTTTAACGACCGCGCCGAGATCTATCAGCTGCCTGAACGTCGTCTGGTGGAGCGTCTGGTCTTTGTCGACCAATCCGCAGCTGAGACCGCCAAGGCACAGCTGGATCTGGGCGGCACCGTGTTTGAAGCTCTGGTTGCTGATCGCGGTCTGGCACTGGCCGATATCGATATGGGTGACGTCACACGCGAAGATCTGGGCGACGCCGCCGAGGGTGTTTTTGCGGCTGCTTCAGGCTCTGTTGTTGGGCCTTTGCCCTCAAACCTGGGTCCGGCGCTTTATCGGATCAACGGTGTTTTGGACGCGCGCACCACAGCATTGGATGATGTCCGCGACGAGCTGCGCCGCGAATTGGCAGGCGACCGCGCCCGCCGTCTGATCGAGACCCGCAGCGAAGACATCGAAGACCTGCTGGCCGGTGGTGTCACATTGGAAGAGCTGTCCGCCAGCGATGGTCTGGCGCTTGGTCAGATCGATTGGACCCCGCAAAGCGACGCAGACATCGCCGCCTATGATGGGTTCCGCGCCCGCGCCGCAGCGGTGACATTGGAAGATTTCCCAACCGTGGACTTCCTCGCCGATGGCAGCCTTTATGCGTTGCGCCTGGATGAGGTTCTTGAACCCCGCCCGCAGCCATTTGACGAAGCGCAGGACGCAATCCTGGCCGCTTGGAATGCGGACCGAATTGCCACGGCTGTTGCCGCCCAGGCCGAGGATCTGAAATCCAAAACTGAAGCAGCCGGTTCCTTCCCCGAATCCGCAACCGTCGCGGTCGAAGAAGGCCTGACCCGCACCGCCTATCTTGATCTCACACCCGCGAACATGATGAATGAGATCTTTGAAATGGCCGTCGGTGATTTGCGCGTGGTCGATGGAGCCGAGAACACCGTGGTTGTGCGCTTGGACGAAACGCTTGCACCGGCACAAACCGATGATCTGACAACGCTTGCCAATGCGATCGCTCAGCAGCTGGATCAGTCGCTGGCGCAGGCAATGTTTGACGCCTATGCAACCGAGTTGCTGCAACAGGCTGATCCGCAAGTGAACCCGCAGACCTTGGCGGCCGTTCAGGCCAACTTCAATTAACTAAGGGCAAATTCCACATGGCTCTGACACCCGAATACAATGATTTCGCCGCAGCATATGAGCGCGGCGAAAATCAAGTGGTCTATACCCGGTTGGCTGCGGATCTGGACACGCCGGTCTCTTTGATGCTGAAACTGACAGGTGCGCAAAGAGACGCGTTTATGTTGGAATCGGTGACTGGCGGCGAAGTGCGCGGCCGGTATTCCATCATCGGCATGAAACCCGATCTGGTCTGGCGCTCCCGTGGCACCCATTCCGAGCTGAACCGCAATGCGCGGTTTGACGAAGACGCCTTTGTCGCGCAGGACGGTAACCCGCTGGACAATCTGCGCGCTCTGTTGGCTGAGATCAAAATCGACCTGCCAGATGATCTGCCCCAGGCGGCGGCGGGTCTGTTTGGCTATCTCGGCTATGACATGGTGCGCCATGTTGAGGTCCTGCCCAATGTGAACCCTGACCCATTGGGCCTGCCGGATGCGATAATGATGCGCCCCTCGGTGATTGCAGTTCTGGACGGCGTCAAAGGAGAGGTCACCGTGGTCTCACCTGTGTGGAGCAGTGGTGAGCAATCGGCCAAAGCCGCCTATGCGCAGGCCTCGGAACGGGTGATGGATGCGGTGCGCGATCTGGAACGCGCCATGCCCGAAGCCACGCGCGATCTGGGCGATAGCCGCGACGTAGGTGAGCCTGTGTCGAATTTCACCAAATCCGGCTATATAGAAGCGGTGGAAAAGGCCAAGGAATACATCCGCGCAGGCGACATCTTTCAAGTGGTTCCGGCACAGCGTTGGACACATGATTTCCCGCTGCCGCCCTTTGCGCTGTATCGCTCCCTGCGTCGCACGAACCCGTCGCCGTTTATGTTCTATTTCAACTTTGGTGGCTTCCAGGTTGTGGGCGCAAGCCCCGAGATCCTAGTGCGGGTTTTTGGCAATGAGGTCACCATTCGCCCCATTGCAGGCACCCGCCCCCGTGGCGCGACGCCGGAAGAAGACAAGGCGAACGAGTTGGATCTGCTCGCCGATAAGAAAGAGCTGGCAGAACACCTGATGCTGCTGGATCTGGGCCGCAATGACGTGGGTCGCGTGGCCAAAATCGGCACGGTTAAACCCACCGAAGAGTTTATCATCGAACGCTACAGCCATGTGATGCATATCGTGTCCAACGTGGTCGGAGAGCTGGACGCAGACAAAGACGCGCTGGATGCGTTCTTTGCCGGTATGCCCGCAGGCACTGTGTCCGGTGCACCCAAGGTGCGCGCGATGGAGATCATCGACGAGTTGGAGCCAGAAAAGCGCGGTGTCTATGGCGGTGGTGTGGGCTATTTCTCGGCCGGCGGTGATATGGATATGTGTATCGCCCTGCGTACCGCGATCGTGAAGGATCAAAAGCTCTATATTCAGGCCGGCGGCGGTGTTGTTAATGACAGCGATCCTGAGGCTGAATTTATGGAAACCGTGCATAAATCCAACGCCATCCGTCGTGCGGCGGCAGATGCGGCGCGGTTCATTCGCAACGGTAATTCATGAGGCTGAGGTCAGATGCCTCCGGCGGAAGTATTTTTGAAAAGATGAAGGGGTGCGGATCATCGCGCCCCTTTTTCTGTGTCTTTAACCGGTGATCAGGTCAGGTTTTCTTCGAAGAATTCCAAGGTGCGTTCCCAGGCCAACGTTGCGGCTTCCTCGTCGTAGCGCGGCGTGGTGTCATTGTGGAACCCGTGGTTCACATCCGGGTAGAAATGGACGGTGAAGGCTTTTTGATGTTCGCGCAGCGCGGCGGAATAGGCTTCCCAGCCTTCGTTCACACGTTGGTCGAGCCCTGCGTATTGGATCATCAATGGCGCTTGGATCGCGGGCACATCTTCTGCTGCCGGCTGGCGGCCGTAAAATGGGACGGATGCGGCGAGATCGGGATAGGCCACGGCCAGTGCGTTGCAGACACCACCGCCGTAGCAGAAGCCAACTGCGCCGACCTTGCCGGTGGAGCCTTCGTGATCGCGCAGATGTTCAAAGGCTGCAAAAAAGTCTTCCATCAGCTTGGCACGATCCATGCTGCGCTGCATGGTGCGGCCTTCGTCGTCGGTGCCGGGATAGCCACCCAAGGGGGACAGCCCATCGGGGCCAAGTGCGAGGTAACCTGCTTTGGCGGCGCGGCGTACGACGTCTTGGATATAGGGGTTCAGGCCACGGTTTTCATGCACAACCAGAACCGCGGGCAGTCTACCGGTGGCGCCAGCTGGTTTGGCCATCAGACCGCGAATGGTGCCGTGCCCTTCGGGGCTTTCATATTCGACCCATTCGGTTTCAATCGATGGATCGTCTTCGGCCACTTGTGCGGCCCAGGCATAGTTTGGCTGCAGCTGTTCGAACAGCATCGCGCCGGTGACACCTGCCGCCGCATAGCGCCCGGCTTGGGTCATAAATTCGCGTTTGTTGATCTTGCCGTGCACATAGCCATCAAAGATCTCAAGGATCCTTTGGTCAAAGTCACTGGCTTTTTTGCGTTTGTTGGTCTCGGTGTTCATGTCAAACCCTCCTGTCAATGAAGTCCATGATGACTCCAATTTTGATTTGAAAAAACCGTAGCATGCAATTGTAACTTGTGTTCACACTTCTTTGTGGCAACAAAAAACGGCACGCCGTTTGGGGCGTGCCGCTGGTTATTTAATGTTTTGAGCGGCTTAACCGATCAGAGCGCCGTCTTCACGCTTGACCACGATCACTGCGGAACGGGCCAGTTTGCCGTCGCCGTCCGGGAAAGGTGCAGCTGGGTGCTGAACGCCCACAAACAGCGAGCGGCGGTCGGATGACCAGCAGATGCCGGTAACTTCGGCGCCGTAAGGCACGGTCATGAAGCGTACGATTTCGCCGGTAACAGGGTCGCCAACCAGCATCTGGTTGTTGCCCTGGCCTTCGAAGTCGCCTTCGTTCTTGAAGTTACCATCGGTCTGGATCCACAAGAGGCCTGCTGTATCAAACGCCATACCGTCGGGCGAGTTGAACATGTTGCCCGGGTGGACGTTTGCGGAACCCGCATATTCGTCACCGTGCACGTTCGGGTTGCCTGCCATGACATAGAGGTCCCAATCAAACGTGTCGGCCGCGTGGTTTTCTTCCACAGGCGTCCAGCGTACGATCTGGCCATAGTTGTTGGCTTCGCGTGGGTTCACAGCGTTAACCGAGGTGTCATCGCCACCTGCGTTTGGCTTGACGCCACGGTTGCGGTTGTTGGTCAGCGCGCAATAGGCTTCGACCGCGATTGGGTTGGTTGCAACCCATTCCGGACGGTCCATGGTGGTGCCGCCAACGGCAGAGGCCGCCATACGAGTGTGGATGCAGATCTCAACCGCGTCCATGCCGGTGGTTTCTGGTGTCAGTGGCAACCAACGACCTTTGCTGTCACCGTGGAACTTGGCAACATAAAGCGTGCCTTCGTTCAGCAGGTGCTCGGTGTCGCCACCGGGTTGGTATACACCGTTGGACACGTAGCGATACAGGAACTCGCCACGTTCATCATCGCCAAGATACACAACGATACGGCCGTCTTTTGCGATCACAACAGCGGCGTTTTCGTGCTTGAAACGACCCAGAGCGGTGCGCTTAACAGGCTTGCTTTCGGGATCGGCTGGGTCGATCTCCACGATGTAGCCAAAACGGTTTGGCTCGTTCGGGGTTTTCGCGTGGTCGTAGCGCGGGTCGAACTTTTCGTAAGAATAGCGGCTCTCGGCCTTGATGCCATAACGCGAGAATGCGGCAGGCAGCTCGGCGGTTTCGTCGGTGGAACCGAAGTAGCCGTTAAAGTTCTCTTCGCAGGTCAGGTATGTGCCCCAAGGGGTTTTACCTGAACCACAGTTGTTCATGGTGCCCAGAACTTCGATACCGGCTGGATCTGCTTCGGTCTTCAGCAGGTCGTGACCTGCCGCAGGACCGGCAATGCGCATCGGGGTGTTCTGGTGGATGCGGCGGTTGTAGGGGCTGTCCTGGACAATTTTCCAACCGTCACCGGCCTCTTCAACTTCGATGACCGAAACGCCCTGCAGGTTCTGCAGCTTGCGTACTTCTTCGGCAGACGTCGGAACGCCGTCTTCGTTTTTTGGAAGGTTGATCTTGGGGTTTACGTATTCGTGGTTCACAGCGATCAGCTGCCTGTCGCCCACTTCATACAGTTCCATACCGTCGGTGTTTTCACCAAAGATACGGTCAGACGCGATATCACCACCGGTTTCGTGGTTGAATTCTGGCGCGTCGGAGAACAGCGGATCACCCCAGCGAGCCAGGATATCCCAGGTGTAACCTTCTGGAACATGTACGGTGGCGTCGGTTGCGATCTCAATCGGCTTGAACGCAAAGCGGCTTGAGGTTGCGGCTTCGGCAGTCGACGACAGCAGAGCACCGGTGCCCATAACAGCCGCACCTGAGCCAAAGGCCACCAGGCCGCCCAGGAAACCACGACGCGACAGCGCGTCTTCTACAACTTGGTCAAACTCGTTTTGGTCAGGACGCGGGTCGTTCAATTCGTCCCACTCGTCCCACGACAGATCTACACGTTTATCGGCCATTTCATTCCCCTGGCTAATGTGAACTGGGTGTGGCCCCTCTATCGTTCACATACGTAACTTTTATGACGAATTCGGCGTCAGAGTTTTAGGGGGTTTTCCTGCGCCATTGTCGGTTTTGGCGACGTAATCGCAGGTTAAGTTTATCTGTTAGTGGTTTGATTTTAATAATTAAAACGCACTAGCCTCCTTGGAGGCCCGTCCGTAGGCTGGCCGAGACTGGCGCCAATTGCACGCGGCTGGCCCGGTCTTGCAGCCCCCACAACAATAGTGCCGAAATCGTGTCCGGTTGTAAGCGACCCAACATAATCACTGCACCTTCTTGACCGGCACGGAACGCGGCCTGATCCAGGAACCTTCGGATGGCGCGTGGGTCCTGACCTGCACCGTCAAAGTCACGAAACACCAGACCCGAAGGGATGCCATCGCGCAGTGCCAGTTTTTGCACCGTGTTCAGACCCTTGGCCTGGGTTACCAGTCCCAATCCGCCCGATGCGGACAGCGCGGCCACTTGATCAGCGAGCGGGCGATTGCCCTGAAAACCGGTGTCGACCCCTTCCAAAATGCCCAAGGCCTGCGGCAGTTTTGGCGTCCAGACCTCCATCGCGGCCTCGGCTTCACGCGGACCTGCGTCACGGGGCAGATCGACCAGCATCAAAACCTCAAACCCGGCGGCGCGGCGCGCTTGTGCCTTGGCGGTGGCCTGCGGATCATCAGCACGGATGGCAAAGGTCAGCGGATAAGGGAACTCTTCCAACGCATCGGCACCAACGCTGCCAGCGTCATCAATCAGGACGATCGACATCAAGGGGCGATCGTCGAGAGCAATGAATTCCTCGGCGTTGCGCACAAAGGCCGGCAGATCCGATTGCGGTGCTTGCGCCGATCCGCCCTCTTCGGACCCTTGGGTGCCAAGCTGCACGCCCGGTGTTCCAACACCTGGCCGATTCTCATCCTCTGATGCTTCGGCTTGTGGGTCTTCCTGACCTTCGTCGCTGGGCAAATCACGCGGCACGACGGGTGCGGCAACCTGCGGCAAAGTTAGCCCCGGCAGGCCATCCCCCAGCTGCGGCGCCTCGATCTGGGGCACGTTCAACGCAATTTGCGGCGCTGCGGTTTTTTGTTCGCCTTCGGGCTCCGCGGGTGTTTCGACCTGAACCGTCTCTGTTTCAGTCGCAGCCGGTGCGGTGTCCGCAGCGATTTCGAGTGGGAGATCGGCTGGAAGATCGGCTGGAAGATCGGGTTGGGCCGGTTTCGGTGCCGCTGGTGCTACAACTATCGCCTCCTCAACAGCCACCTCAGCCGGCGTCTCTTCGACGACAATCACCTCGGGCTCATCGACCGGCAATGGCGCAGACGTCGTCTCGATCACGGGCGCACTATCCCCCGCCGGCGCATCGGGTGCCGGAAGCGACAGTGAAGGCACTCCATTCCCGGCGTCCGGGGTCTGGTTCACGTCCGGAACTGAACTCGCGGCAAAGTCGATGTCAGACAGCGTGCTGGTGGCATCTTCGACCACGGGTTTGGCGGCAGGGGTGCTGAGGCCGGGCGCGATTGAACTGATATCATCCAAAGCGACGGGGCTGTCTGGTACTGCAGGCGAGGCCTCAACCAGGTCAGCATCGGGCGCAATACTTTCAGCCGGCACAGGGGTTGCAACCTCTGGCGCGTCTGAAACCAGCGGATCCTCGCTGGACACTTCAATGGTCTGTGGCAACGGAACCGCCAATGAGGCCAGCGCCGCCCCAAGTCCCGAGACCAATGCGCCAATCGCGACGCCTCCCAAAAATCCCCGCATACCTGTCTCGCCTCTCGTCTCTGCGGCCAAGGTATGCGCGTATGATAACGCCGTTTTCCGGCATTTACACTGTCTATACGGCTTTGGCGGGCTCAACTGCCCTTGACGCTGCCGCGCATCCCTGAACATCTATGTTGCGACGACTATACTGCGGCGGGGCCCTGTCCCGCCAGCCAAAAACGAGGCCGCGAACCATGCTGCTGCTAATCGACAACTATGACTCCTTTACCTACAACCTTGTCCACTATTTGGGTGAGCTGGGCGCTGATGTTCAGGTGCACCGCAATGATGCGCTGAATGTTCAGGAAGCCATGGCGCTGAACCCTGCCGCGATCCTTTTGTCACCGGGGCCACGTGATCCAGATCAGGCCGGGATTTGCCTTGCTTTGACCGAAGCCGCAGCCGAAACCCGCACCCCGTTGATGGGCGTATGCCTGGGTCACCAGACCATAGGCCAGTCCTTTGGCGGCAGTGTGACCCGCTGTCACGAGATAGTGCACGGCAAGATTGGCACGATGAACCACACGGGCAAAGGTTTGTTTGCCGGCCTGCCATCCCCGTTTGAAGCGACCCGGTATCATTCGCTGGTCGTCGACCGTGAGACGCTGCCCGAGTGTCTGGAAGTGACCGCAGAGCTGGAAGATGGCACCATCATGGGCCTGCAACACAAAGAGCTGCCCATTCACGGCGTACAGTTTCACCCGGAATCGATTGCCTCAGAGCACGGCCACGCGCTGCTCAAGAATTTCCTGACCGAGATGACGGTGTCGGCATGAGTGACGCGCTCAAACCGCTGATCGGTGCCGCCGCCGACCGCTCCCTGACCCGTGTCGAAGCCGAGGAAGCCTTTGGCATCCTGTTTGACGGAGCCGCCACGCCCAGCCAGATCGGCGGGTTGTTGATGGCCCTGCGCACCCGCGGTGAGACGGTGGAAGAATACGCTGCCGCTGCCGCCGTGATGCGCGCCAAATGCAACGCGGTCTCTGCCCCGGATGGTGCGATGGATATCGTTGGCACCGGCGGAGACGGTAAAAACACATTGAATATCTCTACAGCGACCGCTTTTGTGGCGGCGGGCGCTGGCGTTGTTGTCGCCAAACATGGCAACCGCAATCTGTCGTCGAAATCCGGCACCGCTGATCTGCAATCTCAGATGGGAATCAATGTGATGGCGGGCGCTCCTGTGATGGAACGCGCGATTAACGAGATCGGAATTGGCTTTCTTATGGCACCGGTTCACCACCCCGCCGTCGCGCATGTGATGCCAACGCGGCAAGAGCTGGGGACCCGGACCATCTTTAATATCCTTGGCCCATTAACCAACCCAGGCGGCGTGACCCGGCAGCTGACCGGCGCGTTCAGCCGCGATCTGATCCGGCCTATGGCTGATACACTGCAAGCGCTTGGCGCCGAAAAAGCATGGCTGGTGCATGGTTCCGATGGCACGGACGAGCTTACCATTACCGGCACCTCTTGGGTGTCTGGTCTTGAGGGCGGCGCGGTTCGCGATTTTGAGATTCACCCCGAAGAGGCCGGCCTGCCCGTACATCCGTTTGAGGCGATCATCGGCGGCACCCCCGAAGAGAACGCGGTTGCCTTCCGCGCGCTTCTGGCGGGTGAGGCATCCGCCTATCGCGATGCCGTTTTGCTCAACACAGCCGCCGCGCTTGTGGTCGCAGATCACGTGAGCAACCTTAAAGAAGGTGTTGAAAAAGCACGCGAAAGCATCGACAGCGGCGCAGCCAAGGCCAAGGTCGAAGCACTCGCGGCCCTCACCTCTGCCTGATCCTGACCTCCGGGTTTTGCCGCCCGGAGCCACAGGGTGCCCATAAAGGTTTGGCTTTTCACATGTCCACACACAGCATTCCCGCGCCTTGGGCGCATCTGCCGTTTTTCACACAAGACTGGCCCGGTATCGAGGCCGCGCTTGCGGAAGAGACACGCCAGATCTTGCCGCCGAACGCCGACAGATTTGCCGCCCTTGACCTGACGCCACCGGATCAGACGCGCGTTGTGATCCTGGGCCAAGACCCCTATCCAACCCCCGGTCATGCCCATGGGCTGTCGTTCTCGGTCGAACCCGATGTGCGGCCCTTGCCCCGTTCCCTTGGTAATATTTACAAAGAGTTAGAGAGCGATCTTGAGATCACCCGCCCCAATGGCGACCTGCGTGGATGGGCAAAACAGGGCGTGCTGCTGCTCAATACCGCGCTTTCTGTTCCCGCGGGTGAGGCTGATGGTCACAAGCGGTTGGGCTGGGCCCAGTTGGTGCATCAGATCTTGGGCCAATGCTCCACGCGCCCTACTGCTTTCATTCTCTGGGGTAACACCGCACAAAAGCTCGAAAAATTCATCCAGAGCGGTGATCACCTGATCCTAAAGTCCGCCCACCCTTCGCCTCTATCTGCGCGACGTGGGTTTTTCGGCTCCCGCCCCTTTTCAAATGTGAACGACTGGCTTACCCAACAGGGGCATTCGCCCATCGATTGGAGCCAATAACCGAAAGGCCGCGCCATGACTGAAAACGTGCTCGACAAGATCAAAGCCTATAAGCTCGAAGAAGTCGCCGCCGACAAAGCGGCCAAACCGCTGGCTGAGGTTGAGGCAGAGGCCAAAGCCGCCGATCCCGTGCGTGGATTTGCCGATCAGCTGATCACCGCCAGCCGCGAAGGCTACGGTTTGATTGCTGAGGTCAAAAAAGCGAGCCCCTCCAAGGGTCTGATCCGTGCCGATTTCGATCCCGTCGCCATCGCCCAAGCCTATGAGGCCGGCGGCGCGACCTGCCTGTCGGTGCTGACTGACACCCCCAGTTTCCAAGGCGCCAAAGAGTTCCTGGTGAATGCCCGCGCCGCCTGCGCCCTGCCCGCGCTGCGCAAGGACTTCATGTATGACACCTACCAAGTGGCCGAGGCGCGTGCCCTGAATGCGGATTGTATCCTGATCATTCTCGCGTCTGTGTCTGACGCCCAAGCCGCCGAGCTGGAAGCCTGCGCTTTTGAATGGGGCATGGATGTGCTGCTTGAGGTTCACAACGCCGAAGAGTTGGAGCGCGCCTGCGATCTGAAATCCCCCTTGATGGGGATCAACAACCGCAACCTCAAAACCTTTGAGACGACGCTGGACACCACCCGGATCCTGTCCAAACAAGTGCCCGCAGACCGCACCATTGTGAGTGAAAGCGGCTTGTTCAGCCCCGACGATCTGGCCGATATGTCGCGTTATGGTTCCCGCAGCTTCCTGATCGGTGAAAGCCTGATGCGTCAGGATGACGTTGCCAAAGCCACCCATGATCTGCTGGCCAACCCAGCCCAGCCGGGAGCCTAACGCCATGAGCCTCACGCATTTTGACCAAAAGGGCGACGCTCATATGGTGGATGTCTCGGACAAAGCCGTGACCTCCCGTATCGCCACCGCAACCGGCCATGTGACCATGGCGCAAGAAACCTTCGATCTGATCTCAGACGGGCGCGCGAAAAAAGGTGACGTTCTGGGTGTAGCCCGTCTGGCCGGTATCATGGGGGCCAAGAAAACCCCCGATCTGATCCCTTTGTGCCACCCGCTGCCAGTGACCAAAGTCGCCGTAGAACTCACCCTCGATCCCGACCTGCCCGGTGTGCAGATCGAGGCCACGGTCAAGACCACTGGCCAAACCGGGGTCGAAATGGAAGCGCTCACCGCCGTCTCCACCGCCGCGCTGACGGTCTATGACATGTGCAAGGCCACCGACAAAGAGATGGAAATCGGCGGCATACGTGTAACGCTAAAAGATGGTGGCAAATCAGGCCGGTACGAGGCATAGATGATCTCAGTTCGCACCGCTCTCGACCATTTGCTTGATCTCGTCTCGCCGCTGGCTGTTGAACATGTTCCCCTGGCCGAGGCCTTTGGCCGAGTGCTGGCCAAAGACGTTGCTGCCCGCCGTGAACAGCCGCCCTTTGCCGCCTCGACGATGGATGGCTATGCGGTGAACAAGGCTGAAGTAGAACTGCACGCCATGTTCAAAGTAATCGGAGAATCTGCGGCAGGTCATCGGTTCGACGGCCGTGTGGGTCCCGGTCAGGCGGTGCGCATCTTTACCGGCGCGCCGGTGCCAGACGGCGCAAGTTTTGTGGTCATCCAGGAAGACGTCGACCGCAAAGGTAACCTGATCACCATCCTCGACCAACCCGGCGGGGACAACATTCGCCCCGCCGGCGGTGATTTCAAAATCGGCGACATCATCGCCGCGCCCAAACGGCTGTCCTCGGCCGATATCGCGCTGCTGGCCTCGATGAACGTCCCGCAGGTGCCCGTGCGGCGCAAACCGGATATCGCGCTGATCTCCACCGGGGATGAACTGGTCATGCCGGGAGAGACGCCGGGGCCGGGCCAGATCATTGCCTCCAATACATTTGGGCTCAAAGCGCTGCTTGAGGATTGTGGCGCTTCGGTCCGTATTCTGCCCATTGCCCGCGATCAGAAACCAGCCCTTGAGGCGGCGTTTAACTTCGCCAAAGGAGCAGATCTGGTGGTGACCATCGGCGGCGCCTCGGTTGGTGATCACGATCTGGTGGCGCAAGTCGCGCAGGATTTGGGGATGGAACAATCCTTCTACAAAGTTGCAATGCGCCCCGGCAAACCGTTGATGGGTGGCCGTATGGGTACCGCTGCGATGATTGGTCTGCCCGGCAATCCGGTCTCGGCCATGGTCTGTGGTCATGTGTTCCTGAAACCTGTTGTGGAACGCATGCTCGGTCTGCCGGATGGAACCACATTCAAGACAGCGCCCCTGCGCGAACCCCTCAGCAAAAACGGGCCGCGTGAACATTACATGCGTGCGGTTTTGACCCCTGATGGGATTGCCGCCTGTGAAAACCAGGACAGCGCGCTGTTGTCGGTTCTGGCCGAAGCCAACGTTTTGCTTTTGCGCCCCCCCCATGATCCTGCGCGCGACACTGGCGCCACGGTCACCTATCTGACCCTCTAATCCAAACGCCCGTCTGTTAACCCTTTGCAACGCCGTCCTGTCTCTCGGGGCGGCGTTATTTTATCCACAGCTTCGCGGTTGACACAAAACGAGAACATGCGTAGAACAAACCACGACAGGTGATCAACAAAGCGAGGCGCAGATGCTGACAAAAAAGCAGTTGGATTTGTTGGAGTTCATTCACAAACGTCTGCAACGCGATGGCGTTCCACCCAGCTTTGATGAGATGAAAGTCGCGTTGGATCTGCGGTCCAAATCCGGCATCCACCGTTTGATCACTGCCCTCGAAGAACGCGGATTTATTCGCCGTCTTGCCCACCGTGCCCGCGCGATTGAGATTATCAAACTGCCCGAAAGCATGGGCGGCGATATCTCGGTCACCACGCCGCAGGTGATTGACGGCGGCAAGGGGAATGAGCCGGAAAAACCCAGCATTGACAAGATGATGTCCGGCGCGATTGAAGTGCCTGTTATGGGCCGTATCGCGGCTGGCGTACCGATCGCGGCCATCAGCGAAGTCTCCCATCAGGTTGCTGTGCCCACCGCGATGTTGTCGGCAAGCGGTCAGCATTTCGCCTTGGAAGTTAAAGGCGATTCGATGATGAATGCAGGCATCAATGACGGTGATGTGGTTGTCATCCGCGAGACCTCGCATGCGGACAACGGTGACATCGTGGTTGCTCTGGTCGAAGATCAGGAAGCCACGCTGAAACGGTTTTACCGCACCGGCGACCAGATCGCGCTTGAGGCTGAGAACCCCGCCTATCCAACCCAGAAATACCCCTCTCATATGGTGCGTATTCAGGGTCGCCTTGTTGGGTTGATCCGCAGCTACTGAAGCGCCCGCGCGCCCTTAGACATTAACCATCTTGTTCCGCGATGTCCGGCGCTGTTGCGCGGGGCACGCGCTTTCCGGCCAGCGGGTCCGGTGCTGTGTGCCATTTGCTTGGGCTCCACAGACGCAGGCCCGAGACGGCGCGGTTGGTTGTGATTTCCCCACTTTGTGCAACAGACAGGCTGCCGGTCAGGCGCAGCATGTCGGGATCGATCACCAGGCAGTCCATGTCTCGCCCCTTGTCGGGCAAGGGTTGGTTGCTCACAACAATCACATGGGCACCGCAGCCCGCAAATCCCTCGGCGGCGCGTTTGCCGCGCAACGCGCCAAAGCGCCGCGCCGCCGCATCGCTCCATCGGGCGGCAGCGGCGGCTTGCGAGGCCGGCGTGCCGTCGTTTTCCAACCAGACCTTGGCGATAAAACCGCTACCTTTATCGCGCGACAAGGCCCGTCCAGCCTCGGTGCGCAGTCCGATCAAGCCTCCGTCCTCGCTCACCAACAGATACGGGCGGTCATTGGCTCTCCACGCAACGACTGCACAGATGAAGCATATAAGACCCACGGATCGCACCCAGCCTTGCAGCAGGCAAAGACACAGACCGCCAATACTGATCAGCGCCAGCACCCAAGCTTGCGGCTGTGCAACAAAGCTTTGCGGATTTGGCAGATCTGCCACAAAATGCGCAACCCACAGGATCCATTCCAGCCCCTGCACCATCGCCCAAAGCGCCAGACCTTCGACGCCAAAGGGCAGCAGAACCACGGCCAGCACCGCCGCAGGCATCACCAACCCGCCCATCACCGGCACCGCCAACGTATTGGCCAATAGCCCATAATGGGACATCGTGTTGAAATGCGCCGCCCCAAAGGGGGCCGTGGCCAGCCCCGCGATACCCGAAGACAGCAACAACATCAGCACTGGGCGCAGGAGTGAGGGCCCCGTGTTCCAATGCTGCCCGCGCAGGTAGCCAAAGACAGCAACCAAGGCCGTGGTCGCCGCAAAGCTCATCTGAAACCCAGGTCCCAGCAGGCTTTCGGGACGATGCACGAGAACAACCAACGCCGCTAAGGCCACCGCGCGCAAGGTCAGCGCCCGACGTCCCAACAAAACCGCGCCAAGGACAACGGCGACCATGACAAAGGCACGCTCGGTCGCGACATTGCCGCCCGACACCGCCAAATAGGCCGCACCAGCCAGCAAGGCACCAGCCGCTGCCAGTTTTTTGGCCCGCAGGTCCCGACCCAGAGCCAATCCGCCGACAACCAAGGTCATGCGCAGCGCGGTAAACACCACGCCGGTCAAAAGCCCCATGTGAAGTCCGGAAATCGCCAAAAGATGCGCCAGATTGCTGACACGCAGCACATGCACCGTTTCCGCGTCCAACCCGCTGCGATCACCGGTCAGGACTGCGGCGGCGACCGCGCCCCCTGCCCCCAGTAGCCTGTTGTGCAGTGCTTGGGTGATCTGTGCGCGGTGTCGCGCCACCCAAAGCTCTGATCCGGGCATATCCGACAGCAAAACTGGCACCCGCGTATATCCCACCGCGCCAATGCCAAGAAACCAAAGATGACGACGGAAATCGAAACCGCCGGGTTCCACCGGCCCGCCCGTGAGAGACAGATGCGCCGTGGTCATAACCCGCGCGCCAATGGGCGGCGCTGTTGCCAGATCACGTGCGGTGATCCGCACCCGGCGTGGTGTGCGCTCTTGCGCCATGCGCGACAGGTGAACCTGGTCCAAGGTCAGGCGCAACGCGTCGCTTTGAGAGCGGTCAATTGCCACCAGCCGGCCTTCAACCGGGCCGTAGTAGCGAAACTCGATAACCGGGGCCGCAACCAGATGGGCGCGCAGGTTGGCGCATAGAAATCCTGCCGCGATCAAAAGAACCGCACAACCCCACAGGCGCGACACACGGCACAAGACGGCACCAGAAATTGCGCTGCACAGAACGACAGCCCAGACCACAACACCCGGCTCCACCGGCCATTTGAAATAAAGCGCAACGCCCAGTCCAAAGCAGACGGCCGACCAGGGAAACAGATGCCCCTGCTGTGCATTCCAGCTGTGTTGAAGTGCCCTTGTTATCCGCATGCTTGCTCCTGACCGAGCGTGTGGGTAGACAGGCAGAAATCTCAGGCTGAAAACTTGGCCTCATATGGTTTCCGAAAGGTTAATTACCGACATGTCCCAACCGGTCGTCACCCGCTTTGCCCCTTCGCCCACCGGCTTTTTGCACATCGGTGGTGCACGAACCGCGCTTTTCAACTGGCTCTATGCCCGTGGCCGCGGCGGGAAATTCCTGCTGCGGATCGAAGACACCGACCGTGAACGCTCTACCCCCGAAGCAACCGCTGCGATCCTGCAGGGCATGGATTGGCTGGGTCTGGACTATGATGGCGATGTGATCAGCCAGTTTGAACGTGCTGGCCGCCACGCCGAAGTGGCCCTAAAGCTGCTGGCCGAGGGCAAAGCCTATAAATGTTTCGCCACGCAGGATGAGATCGCGGCGTTCCGTGAACAGTCCAAAGCCGAAGGCAAATCAACTCTCTACCGCTCGCCCTGGCGTGACTCGGATCCGGACACGCACCCCGATGCGCCCTTTGTGGTGCGGATTAAAGCGCCCAAAGAGGGCGAGACCGTGATCCAGGATGAGGTTCAGGGCAATGTCACCATCAAGAACCAGCAGCTGGATGATATGATTCTGCTGCGTTCAGACGGCACGCCGGTCTATATGCTGGCCGTTGTGGTGGATGACCATGATATGGGCGTGACCCATGTGATCCGAGGTGACGACCATCTGAACAATGCAGCGCGCCAAATGATGATCTATACTGCAATGGGCTGGCCGCTGCCGGTCTATGCCCATATCCCGCTGATCCACGGCGCCGATGGCAAGAAGCTGTCGAAACGTCATGGGGCCTTGGGCGCGCAGGAATACCAGGCGATGGGCTATCCAGCCGCCGGAATGCGCAACTATTTGGCACGCCTGGGCTGGTCTCACGGCGATGATGAATTTTTTACGGACGCACAGGCCAAGGACTGGTTTAATTTCGACGGAATCGGGAAAAGCCCGGCCCGTTTTGACACCAAGAAACTGGAAAACCTGTGTGGCCAGCATATCGCAGAAATCGAAGATGCCGCATTGCGGCACGAGATCGTCGCGTATCTCGACGCGACCAAAGAGCCGGCTTTGACTGAAGCGCAGTCAGAAAATTTGGAAAAAGCAATGTTCTGTCTGAAGGATCGGGCAAAGACTTTCCCCGAACTCCTTGAAAAGGCGCAGTTTGCACTGGCATCACGCCCTATAGAACCTGATGCAAAAGCCCAAAAAGCGCTGAGAAATGTATCCGATGGTATACTGGGCGAATTGACGCCGCATCTGCAAAGTGCTAGCTGGTCGCGAGACGAATTGGAGGCTTCATTGAACGCCTTCGCCGAAGCGCATGATACCAAGTTCGGCAAGCTCGCAGCGCCGCTGCGTGCTGCGCTGGCAGGACGTGCGGTCACTCCTTCGGTTTTCGACATGATGATGGTTCTGGGTCGTGATGAAACCCTGGCCCGGATTCAAGACGCCGCGGGATAAATTCGCCTTTAACGCGAGAGTAAGCCCGCTCCTATAACACATCGCCTGCGCGGGTGGCGCGCAGGTGTTGCCCCGCATGGAATGCAGAGTATTAAGCTTTCTCACCATGCCTGTAACAGGAAGGGACATCTATGACCGACACTCAGAAAACCGCTAAGCTTACCTTGAATGATCAGGAGTATGAGCTTCCCATTTTCTCGCCGACGGCAGGCCCCGATGTTCTCGACATCCGCAAGCTTTATGCCCAGGCCGGTGTCTTTACCTATGACCCGGGTTTTACCTCGACCGCGTCATGCGACAGCACCATTACCTTCATTGACGGTGGCAAAGGTGAACTGCTGCACCGCGGGTACCCGATCGACCAGTTGGCGGCAAAATCCCATTACCTCGAAGTTTGCTACCTGCTGCTTTATGGTGAACTGCCGACCTCCACACAGCTGGAAGATTTTGAAAGCCGTGTGACAAACCACACGATGGTGCATGAACAAATGCACAACTTCTTCCGTGGTTTCCGCCGCGACGCACACCCAATGGCAACCCTGGTTGGTGTTGTTGGCGCGATGTCTGCGTTCTACCACGATTCCACCGATATCTCGGATCCGTGGCAGCGCGAAGTTGCGGCGATCCGTCTGATCGCGAAACTGCCTACCATTGCAGCGATGGCCTATAAATACTCCATCGGTCAGCCGTTTGTGTATCCACGCAACGACCTGGATTACGCGGCGAACTTCTTGCACATGTGTTTCTCGGTTCCGGCCGAAGACTACCAGGTGAACCCGATCCTGAGCCGTGCAATGGACCGGATCTTCACCCTGCATGCGGACCACGAACAGAACGCATCGACCTCGACCGTGCGTCTGGCGTCGTCCTCAGGTGCAAACCCGTTTGCCTGTATCGCTGCTGGCATTGCCTGCCTCTGGGGTCCGGCGCACGGTGGTGCAAACCAGGCGTGTCTGGAAATGCTCAAGGAAATCGGCACTGTTGACCGCATTCCTGAATACATCGCAAAGGCAAAGGACAAGAACGATCCGTTCCGTCTGATGGGCTTTGGTCACCGTGTTTACAAAAACACCGACCCGCGTGCGAAAGTTCTGAAGCAATCTGCCGACGAAGTTCTGGAACTGCTGGGCGTCGAAGACAACCCGCTGCTGCAAGTTGCAAAAGAGCTGGAACAGACCGCTCTGAACGACCCCTACTTTGTTGAGAAGAAGCTGTTCCCGAACGTGGACTTCTACTCGGGCATCATTCTCGAAGCGATGGGTTTCCCAACGTCGATGTTCACCCCGATCTTTGCGCTGTCGCGCACCGTGGGTTGGATCTCGCAGTGGAAAGAGATGATTTCGGATCCAACAATGAAAATCGGTCGTCCCCGTCAGCTTTATACGGGTGCCAACGCACGCGATTACATCGACATCGAAAACCGCTAAGCCTGGGCGGCCCTTATTTGGGGGCCACCTGCGCCACCGCGTGGCTTTCTAAAACCAAAGAACCCGCCCACAGCAGACGCTGGGGCGGGTTTTCCTTTTGGGTGCAGCTCCCCGATCAGCCGGGATCAGCGATCCGGTGCAACACGTCCGCGATCCGGACCATCTCCATTTCGGTCAGTCCCGAATGCAACGGCAGTGACAGGCCCATGTCATGGACACGGCCCGCCACCGGCATGGACGTCTTACCCATCTGCGCATACCAAAACGGCAAACGGGCGATATTGGGCGCAATCAACGCGCGGCTGTCCACGCGGGCATGACGCAGATAGTCAACCACTTCATCCCGGTTGCGCACCAACGTGCCAAAGGCATTGCAGGATGTCACTGCGGCGGCGCTGGTCTGCGTGAACATCTCCCCCAAGGCGGTCGTCAGGATCTCACGGTTGCGCATGCGCCGCTCTACTGCCGCGGCCAAGCGGGGAATTTGACGACGTCCCAAAAATGCATTGACCTCAGACCCGTTCAGCCCAAATCCTGCATGCAGAAAACCGGATTGCGCACCAAAATTCACATGCCCCAGACGCTGGCGCAGCTGGTTGCGCCGATCGGGTCCCAGTTCGGCTGCATTGCCATAGGCCCGCAGCGACAGCATCAACTGGTGCAGGTCATCGTCATTGGTCACGATCAACCCGCCCTCGATGGTCGACAGTTGATACCCCTCCCGCAGGGAAAAACTGGCGGCGGTGCCAAAAGTGCCCAGTTTCTGTTCGGCCATGGCAGAGCCCATAGCCTCGCGCGCGTCCTCCAGCAGGATCACATCATAGCGCGCGCACAGCTCAACTACCCGCGCCATATCGCACGGCACGCCAAGGGTATGGGGCAGAACCAAAAGCGCCGGGCTGTCAGCCTCCATCGCGCGTTCAAGCTGGTCGAGATCGATGTTGAGGGTCTGGGCGTCGCAGTCACACAAGGAGACCTGAAACCCAAGCTGCAGCAAGGGGGCCACGGTGGTAGGTCGGCTGAGCGCGGGCACAATTGCGCGCATATTGCGCAGCCGTCCGCCCTCCTTCAGGGCATAGGCCATCACCAGATTGGCCGAGGCGCCGGAATTGACCATGATCGCGTGACGCACGCCTAACCACGCGGCAATCTCACGCTCGAACGCGTCGGTCTGCGCGCCGCGCGCCAGTGACCCGCCGGTCGCAATCCAATCCGCAAGCGCGGCCCGATCACCGGTGGTCAAAACCGTGTCTGAAAGCTTTATTTCCTTACTGCGAAGAACATACATCGAGGCTACCACTTTGAAAAATCATCGGCACCATTACGCCACAAAATCCGAGCATCGCTGCCAGCAATAAAGGCGCGAATTTGCATCAAATTTGACAGGCTGGTATATCCGTTACGGGTAGTCGACGCACCTTAATTTTCTGTTAGCGACCTTCGAATTTTGCGGGGCGTTTTTCAAGGAAAGCAGACACGCCTTCGATGAAATCCCGGCTTTTGCCCAACTCGCCCTGCAACTGCGCTTCGAGGTTCAGCTGGGACTTCAAATCATTGCCAAAGCTGGCCCGCATGGCGTCCCGGACTGCTCGAAAGGCACAGGTGGGCCCCGCAGCAAGGCTTGCACCACGGTTTCGCCAATGGGCGTCAAATTCGTCCGCTGGCACCGCCTCATAGATCATGCCCATATCGCTCGCCGCGCGCGCCGAGATGCGATCGGCGAAAAGCGCGGCGCCCATCGCCTTGGCCAGACCAATTTGACGTGGCAAGAACCACGTCCCCCCGGCGTCTGGCATCAAGCCAATGCGGCTAAAGGCCTGGCTGAAAAACGCCGCCTCAGAAGCCATGACAACATCACAGGCCAGCGCCAGATTGGCCCCCGCCCCGGCCGCAGCCCCATTGACAGCCGCCAGTGTCGGCAACGGGCAATTCACCAGGGCTTCCAACATGGGATAGTACTCGTCACGCAAAACCCGCTCTAGATTAAGCTTGGTCGTATTGCGCGCATCCCCGAGGTCCTGGCCAGAACAGAACGCTGTTCCAGCCCCGGTGAGGACAACCGCACGCGCGCCCTCCAGCCGGTGGCCCAAGACATGGGTGATCTCAGCCCGCATTGCCGCGTTCATTGCGTTCATTTTGTCAGGCCGGTTCATCGTGATGACCGCCAATCCGTCCTGACAGGTGAATGTGATCTCAACATAGTCCATAGCGGCGGTCCCTCATTAAACACTATGCGCCAGACTGCCCGATGCGGGCCGGCGCGAAAAGCCCCGACCCGGCGTCGGAATGTCAGCCGACGCGCCGTTCTTTGATCGCCGCCAACAGCGCCCGTGCCTCGGGCGGCATGGGCTGCTCCAGACGTTGGTAGTTGCTGCCGTCGCGGTCACGGCGCATCAGCTGCATCTCGATCAGGGACCGCCGGATCTGTGCGGCGTCGCGAAACACCGTCATCTCATCGATCACGGCGCTGACCTGGCGCTCGCTGAACCGCTCTCGCGCGGGGATCGCCGCCCAGACCACCCAAAGGCATAGCTCACGCACGCCGCGTTTCAACGGCCAGCGCGCCCATTGCCCGGCCTCGTCGAAATACCGTGCCGCGCGATCTACCTGTTTGCGGTTGGCCTGTGGCACCGGCGTGTTGCGGGCGCGCAGATGTTGATAGTTACGATAACCCGCAGCGCGCGCCACATGGGTCAGCATTTCAACATGGCTGGGGGGCGTGTCCAGCTGTTTGCGCAGGGTTTTGGTAAATTGGGACAGATCGTCGATGGTCAGCTGAATGACGTTGCGGCCAGTCTCTCGGCCAGGCTCGTGCCCGATATCAGGGCGCGTTTGTTCCTTGGACATGGGTTTTCTCCTCGCGATACCGCGCCTGCTGGTGCAGGTTGGATGTCCGCCCGTGTCCGTGGGTATCGCCTGAGCAAAGTCCAAAGACAGGATCAGGATATACTAACATAAGATCGCAGGTTTAGCGCGGGGCGGAGCCTGGGTGAACTGCGGACCGCCGCCACCCTAACAACGCCCGCACGCCTATGCAATCACTCTTCCAGGATGGCTTTCAGCCGGGCCTGTTCTTCTGTTGACAAGGCATCCTCGGACTTGGTCGTAGCGCGCGCACGTCCGCGCACAAAGCCACCGCCGACAATCAGACCAATCAGCAGCATGGCCGGACCTGCCGCCCAAAGCAGCCAATTGGCGCCGCCGGTGGTCGGCCGCAGCAGGACAAATTCGCCAAAACGGTTGACGATAAAATCCATCGCCTCGTCATCGGTGTCACCCGCCGTCAGACGTTCGCGCAGCAGGATCCGCAGATCACGCGCCAGATCAGCGTTGGATTCGTCGATGCTCTCGTTACGGCAGACCAGACAGCGCAACCCCTTGGACAAGTCACGGGCGCGCGCTTCCAGGGCTGGATCATCCAGGATCTCATCCGGTTCAACCGCCCAGGCCGGTGCTGTGGCAAAGGGCGACAGCGCGATGATAAGGGACAGACAGAGGGCCGAGAACAAGGTCTTCATTCCGCAGGCACCCCTTGGACATTGGACTTGCGCGCACCTGCGGCGACGCGGAAACGCCGGTCCGACAGGCTGAGGAAGCCGCCAAAAGCCATCAACAGACACCCGCCCCAGATCCAATTGGCCAGCGGTTTGATATAGGTTCGCACCGTCCAGCCGCCGTTGTTTTGCGGATCGCCAATCACCACGTAAAGATCGCGTAGGAATTTGTAGTCAATCGCAGCTTCGGTCGTGGGCATGCGCGCCACCGGATAGTCGCGTTTTTCTGGATAGAGCGTGGTCACCGGTTTGCCGTCTCGCGTCACGTCAATCGTGGCGCGGGTCGCGAAATAGTTCGGCCCCCGCTCACGACCCACATCGCGCAGAACCATCGTATAAGCTCCAACCTCAAAGGGTTCATCAATCTGGGCGACACGGATGTCTTCCGCCTCCCAAGCCGTCAGACCGGCAATGGCAAAGATGGTGACACCAAGGCCCGAATGCGCAACCGCCTTGCCCCAATCCGCACGCGGCAGACGCAGGATCCGTTTCAGGCGATCGGTGACAGACGACTTGCCACTGCGCATCCACAGATCGGCAAAGGCGCCAAAGACCATCCAAGTGCCCAGAAACAGCCCAACAGGACCAAGGGCAGAGCGCCCGGTTTGCAGCGTAAAAGCCAGGACCATCATGGCCACGGCCAAGGCAAAGACATAGCGCAGCTGCCAACAGGCCCGCCGCAACTTGCCTCGTTTCCACGGCAGCATGGCTCCGATGGGCATCGCAATACCCAGACCCACCATGAAGGGGGTGAAGGCCATATTGAAAAACGGCGGTCCGACAGAGAGTTTGCGGTCAAAGGCCATCTCAGCCACCACCGGCCAAAGGGTGCCAAAGAAAACCACAAAACAGCTGACCGCCAACAGGATATTGTTGACCACCAGACCGGTCTCACGGCTGACAAGGCCAAAGACACCCTTGGCCTCCATCGCTTGGGCACGGGTGGCAAACAGCGTGAGGGCTCCGCCGGTAAACAGTGCGATGATGATCAGGATAAAGACACCGCGTTCCGGGTCATTTGCAAATGCATGGACCGAGGTCAAAAGCCCGGAGCGCACGATAAACGTCCCGATCAAGGAGAACCCAAAGGCCAGGATCGCCAGCAGAATGGTCCAGCTTTTCAGCGCCTCGCGTTTTTCCACCACGATGGCCGAGTGCAGCAATGCGGCAGACAACAGCCACGGCATGAAGGAGGCGTTTTCGACCGGATCCCAGAACCAGAACCCGCCCCAACCCAGCTCGTAATAGGCCCACCAGGAGCCAAGCGCGATACCGATGGTCAGGAAAACCCAGGCCGCCAGGGTCCACGGGCGCACCCAACGCCCCCATGCCGCATCTACGCGCCCCTCGATCAACGCGCCCACCGCGAAAGAGAACGCCATCGACAATCCGACATAGCCCAAATAGAGGAACGGCGGGTGGAAGGCCAAGCCGGGGTCTTGTAACAGCGGGTTCAGGTCTTGTCCGTCCATTGGCGGCACGGCCAGCCGCAGGAACGGGTTGGATGTAAACAGGATAAAGCTATAGAACGCGACGCCAATCGCAGCTTGAACGGACAGAACCCGCGCTTTCAACGTGGGCGGCAACCCGCCGCCAAACACCGCAGCGGTGGCACCAAACAGGGCGACGATCAACACCCACAACAGCATCGACCCTTCGTGATTGCCCCAGGTGCCAGCGATCTTATACAGCATCGGCTTGGCCGAGTGGCTGTTTAACGTCACCAGCCGCAGCGAGAAGTCCGAGGTGATAAACGCCCACATCAACGCCCCAAAGGAGAAGGCGACAAAGAAGAATTGCGCCTGCGCCGCCGGTTCCGCCACGGACATCCATCCGGGCCAGCGTTTGTGAGCACCAATGAGGGGGATCACCGTCTGGGCGATGGCAATCAGGAAGGCGAGGATAAGGGCGAAATGGCCGAGCTCTGTAATCATGGGGATTTTATACGCACCTCGGGGCCATAGGCCAATGGTTCAATCGCTCCCGCGCCTGCGCAGTTGGTCGCAGACACGGGGACGTGAGGCAGCTGCTGGATCTGGTGGCATTAGCCGCGTTGCGCGGCCTTCCATTGGGCCAGCGCCGGGTTCGTTTCTGCGCGCGTCACCTGTGTTAGGTCTTTGATTGTGACCTCGGAATAGGTGTCCAAGGCCTTGAGATTGGACAGAACCTGCGGTACGCGCGCCAATGTTTCGGCCAGATTGCGTTGAAAGTCCTGCCCCTTGGCCTGATGGCGCGCCCCAAAGTAGAAGGTCACGATCACACCAAGCAGCCACCACAGTGGCTCGGGCACCAGCGCAATGCCTTGCATGCGGGCTGCAAACCAAACCGGATCGATCATGGCGGATGATAACAACCCCAACGTCCCCAGGGCAAGCAAGGGCCGTGGCAGCCGGTTCAGACCATCAACGACACGGTCAAACACGCCAACCTTGGGCTGGGCGAATTCCGCCGCCATCTGCGACAACGCGGACAGTTGGACCTCTTGACTGCGGTTGGCGGCGGCTTCGGCATTTTCTCGAAAGACCTCTGCCGTTTCGCGCAGGACATTGCTCTGTGTGCCAAACAGGATCGGCAACACCGTTTGTATTACCCCCATGACGCCACCCGTTGTGCAAATTCCTCGGCACTCAAGTGATAGGCGGGTGAGATGAAGTCCTCGGCCCGTTTGATCCAACCGCCCTTGGTCCCGGCGCGGGTGCGGGCGTATTTTCGACTTTTGGGGCGTCGGTCTGCAATTGCGAGGTAGTAGTTGCGTCGCGCAATCCCGTAGGCGTCGCGCAAGGCTTGCGCATCTACATGAGCCGCCGCATGTGCTGCTTTTGCGGTTTGCTGGCCAATGTGGCCGTCGACGGCGATCTCAAACCCCATATTGCGCAACAGGCGCTGAAGGATCAAAACCGCATTGCGCCCCGCGTTGACCTGCATGTCAAAGACACTGTCCTGCAAAACCTCGGGCAAGAGATCAAGATGGGGCTTCTTGTAATAGTGATCGACAAAGATCTTGGTCGCGTCACCCTGTTCGAGCGCTTTGACATCGCTCACATCCACATCTCCGTCACGATCGATGTCACGGTTCAGGGAGTGCAACGTGTTCAAAGTCACCCCATGTTTGGTGGCGCCGCCCGGATCGTCGGGGTCGTTCACAAATCTCCCCTCGCGGGCGACAATTTCTTTGGCGATGTCATAGATATGGCGCATGGCTCTGCTCCGGTTGAATGGATTGCGACCATCCTGGCAGAGCGCGCTTAACAGGCAGAAAGCGAGGCGCGCGCCGGGTGCGCAACACCCATTTGGTTGCGCACGCGAACACGATTATCCAATTCCCAAAAGGGATGCACTCCCGCGCCCGCGGGATCCTCCGCCCTTCGGGCCGTGATCCCTTGCGGCCTTGGGCCGCGCGCCGCGCTTTGCGCGGCGCCACCCCAAACGCAAAACGCCACCCTTTGGGCGGCGGGTTTGGGGCGGGAGCACCTGCCTGATACTGGGTGTCACCTTTTTAGATAATAAACCCGGTCTTAACTTTCGGGTTCTTGATAGACGC
The DNA here is from genome assembly GCF_018678075.1 of Epibacterium ulvae. GTDB lineage: Bacteria > Pseudomonadota > Alphaproteobacteria > Rhodobacterales > Rhodobacteraceae > Epibacterium > Epibacterium ulvae_A. Next base: position 85,419 of record NZ_JAHHIR010000005.1, read on the forward strand.
CCTGCTCTTTCAGCGCGTCGACCACTTCCTTGGGCATATAGGTCTCATCATGTTTGGCCAGAATCTCAGAAGCCTCAAAGACACCATTCACATAACGCCCGGTGCCCACCATCCCCTGGTTCTCGCCAAAAAGGTCTGGCAACACGCCAGCAAACACCACTGGCACCGTTGCGCCGCCGTCGGTCACCGAAAACCGCACTTCGCCGCCTTCACCGCGCACCAATGTACCTTCTTCGACCAAACCACCCATCCGGAACACTTCGCTCGACTTTGGCGGCTCTTCCATCACCTGACTGGGCGCGCGGAAGAAGTTGATGCCATCGCGCATCGCATAGCCGATCAGCCCAGAGGCCAATATCAGCGCCGCCGTTGCGGCCACGAGAACTTGGATGCGTCGTTGTTTCTTCAGCGTCTTCATATACCTTGATCCAGGCGCGCCACCACGCGGCACGCCCGCCTCTCGGGGTTGTTCAATTACGGAAACAGCGGTGCCATCATCAGACCCGCTGTCTCTTCTTCACCTAACATGAGGTTTGCATTCTGCAAGGCTTGTCCACTGCTACCTTTTGTCAGGTTATCAAGGGCTGCTACCACAATGGCCCGCCCTTCAAGACGGTCTTGCGCAACCCCGATGTGGCAGAAGTTTGAACCACGCACATGGTGGGTCGACGGCGTTTCACCAAAGGGTAAAACCTCGATAAAAGGTTCTCTTTCATAGGCTTGTGCCAAGACCTCATGGATCGCGCTGGCCTCGCCTTTGACATAGGTCGTTGCCAGAATGCCGCGGTTGACCGGCAACAGATGTGGGGTGAATTGAACTGTGACGGGACGGCCTGCGAGCTTGCTGAACTCCTGGTCAAATTCGCCAAGGTGGCGGTGGGTACTGCCAATTGCATAGGCATGATAGCCCTCGGACAGCTCCGCATGCAGCAGATTTTCCTTGAGCGCGCGACCGGCACCGGAGACGGCGCATTTCAGATCGAGGATAATCTCATCCAGATCAATGACCCCGGCCGAGATCAGCGGCCGCAGGGCAAATTGGCCCGTGGCGGCATTACACCCCGTGCCGGCCACAAGGCGTGCCGATGCGATCTCATCTCTGTAAAATTCCGTGAGGCCATAGACCGCCTCTTTCTGCATCTCGATCGCGGAATGGGGATTGCCGTACCATTTCTCATATTCCGCAGGATCCTGCAGACGGAAGTCGGCCGACAGATCGACGATTTTCAGATCCCGCGGCAGGGCGCTAATGACTTCCTGGCTGGTTTTATGAGGCAGCGCACAAAAGCACAGATCGATCTGGGAAAAGTCGATTTCCGAGATCTTGCACAGGGTTGGCAGGGACAAGTGACGCAGATGCGGGAACACTTGGGCCATCTCCATGCCTGCTTTGCGTTCCGCAGCCAGCGCTGCGATTTTGATCGAAGGGTGCTGCGAAATCAGCCGCACCAGTTCTGCGCCGGTATAGCCGGAGGCGCCCAGAATAGCCACGTTATGTGTCATGTCGGTTCTCTGTTCAAAACTGTCATCCGCGATGGCGAGCCATCACTAGGTATCAAAGGAAGGGTCAAAGGGCAGTTACGCTGCCTGGAATGAGATTTCTCGTCGGAGAAACTGGGTCGCATGGACGCTGACGCGCGCCGGATCGCCGGTGGTGTAAAACCCACCCGTTCCGGCCCCGAACATATCAGAGTGGCGCGTCAGATAATCACCAAGGCTGTCTGCCACCAGATTGCCCTGGCTGTAGACCTTCACATTTGGGCCCAAGGCGTCCTGAAAGATCGCCTCCATCAGCGGATAATGGGTGCAGCCCAAAATCGCCGCCTCAGGTGTCGGCATCTTGCGCAGCAGCGCATCCACATGGCTGCGCACCAAGGCTTCGGCGAGGATCATGTCACCGTCTTCGATGGCATCGACCAGCCCGCCACAGGCCTGTGCTTCGACATCCACACCAATGGCCCGAAACGCCAGTTCCCGCTGAAAGGCGCGGCTGGCCACGGTGGCCGGCGTCGCAAACAGCGCCACGTGTTTCACCGTCACTTCGCGCGGTGGGGAATTGTCGCCCCATTGGCGTTCGGTCAGCGTCTCGATCAACGGCACAAAGACGCCAAGGACGCGTTTGCCCGGCGGCAGGCCCTCTTCTTGCAAGCGACGCAGGGCAGCGGCCGACGCCGTGTTGCAGGCAAGGATCACCAGATCGCAGCCTTTGGACCACATGTCCTCAACCGCGTTTTTGGTGAGCTGATACACATCTTCTGCGTCACGCACACCATAAGGTGCGCGCGCGTTGTCTCCATAATAGAGGAAATCCACGTCCGGCAGAGACTTCTGCGCGGCGTCCAGCACGGTGAGCCCGCCCAGACCAGAATCAAAGATGCCTACAGCCACTGTACCCTCTTGTACCCTCTCGACCCTGCACCCTGTGCTACGCTACGTCCCGTTCAGGCGCGCACCCGGTGCTTTTCCTCAAACTCAAACCCGTAATCCAAAGATTTCAACGGTGTTGGAGACAGCTCATACGTCGCTTTGCGCAAGAAATCCATCATTGCTTTTGTATCGCGCGACAGCGGGTCCAGGATGTCACGGTCGATCGGAGCACCAATCGAAATGCGCACCGGACGGTCGACACGCTTTTTGAATTCCTTGATCAACAGCCCCATGCGCAACGTCACATGGACGTGGCTGGCAAGCTGGAACAGGCGTGAGGTGGTGCCATCAAAGAACACCGGCACCACAACCGCATTGGATTTGGCGATCATCCGCGCGGTAAAGCCACGCCAACCGGGGTCCATGGGATGCGCAAACGGGGTTGCCGCCGTGCTGACCGTGCCGCCGGGGAAAATGCCAATGGCACCGCCCTGACCCAGATAGTCGAGTGCAGCTTTGCGGGTAGCAAGATTGGTGCGCATCGCCTCTTTTGAGGTGCCAAAATCCACCGGCAGAACCACCCGGTTCAGATCTTCGGCCTTGCGAAACACGTGATTGGCCAGCATGCGGAAATCACCGCGCGTGCTGGACAGAATATTGCCCATCATCATGCCATCGAGGATCCCGTAAGGGTGATTGGCAATCAAGACCAGCGGGCGATCACGGGGGATCATATCCAACGAGCCGCGCACAACATCCAGCGACAGCCCATAGCGTTCCGGCAGAACCGACCAGAAGTCCTGGCCGGCGGCCACGTCGTCCTCATATCCTTCAGCTCGTTTGATCAGTTTGAAACGCCCGGTGGAGTTTTCCATCAGGCGGATCAACGCACGGCCGGAACAGGTTTCGGCAGAGTGGGAGTAAGATATTTCGCGGGCGATCTGTCTGCGCGAAGGCATTTCGTAGAGTCTCATTCAACATCGTGGAAGCCCCAACAGCCAGTAACCATCGGGATTATCCGGGGGATATAGGGCAGTCCGATCGAACTGCCCAGCACTTATGACACTATGGTAACCAAAGGGAAGCAATAGGTGATATTCCTTACTCCGCCGCTTTGGCTGGTTGCCTATCGTTTAATCCATGGGTCAGCGCCGCCAGCAGTTCTTCGCGCCGTTTGGCTGCTGTGACTTCATTTGCCGTCTTCACCGGGCCAAATCCGCGAATTTGCAAGGGGAGTTCCGCCAAAGCCACCAGCGGATCCAGTCGCACAGACGCGGTGTCATCGCCGTCCAACACAAGCCATGTGGCCATGTCGCTTTCATATTGGCGGATCAACGCGCGCTCCATCTTGCGCTCAGCTGAATAGCCAAAAACATCAAACGGCGTGCCGCGCAGGCGTTTCATTCGCGCCAGAAGCGGCAGGAGTTTTTCCACCCACGGCCCAAAGGCGCGTTTTCTGGGGCGTCCATCCGGGTCGGTGCTCCCCAAGATAGGCGGCGCCAGGTGGTATTTCAGCTGTAACGCGCCTTCAAACTCCGCCTCGGCCTTGGCGCGGGTGTCCAGCAACAGGCGCGCGACCTCATATTCATCCTTATAGGCCAACAGCTTGTGATACCCCTTGGCGACCGCTTCCTTAAGGCGAGGGTTGCGGATCGGCTGCAGCAGTTTCAGATACCGTTTTGCCAGCCGCCCCCCTTGGTAGGCACGCAAGTGATCGGCGCGGAAGGCGATCTGCTCCTCCAGCGTTTTCGGCAATGCGGTTGCCTTGGGCGCGATCAGCGCTTGCGCCGCCTCGCTGTCAGTCACCGCCCAGCGACCGATGTCAAAGGCGCGTTTGTTGCGCTCCACCGCGGTGCCGTTCAACGTGATCGCCTGCATCAAGGCGTCGTGGCTGACCGGGATCAGACCCCGCTGCCAGGCCGCGCCAAAGATCATCATGTTGGAAAAGATCGAATCGCCCATGGTGATCCGCGCCAATTCGCTGGCATCAAACAGATCAGCCCGGTCCCGCAGCCGGGCAGTCAGTGCCAGTTGCAGCCGCTCTCCCGGAATGCGAAAACCGGTGTCGCGGGTGAAATCGCCGGTGATGATCTCATGACTGTTGACCACCGCACCGGTGCGCCCCTGTGCGGTCAGTCCCAAAGTCTTGGCCCCGGCGCTGACCACCAAATCACCGCCGATCAAGGCATCCGCCTCGCCGGTAGCCACACGAATGGCGCTGATATCCTCGGGTCGGTTGGCAAGCCTGCAATGGATATGCACCGCGCCCCCCTTCTGGGCGAGGCCGGCCATCTCCATCATCCCCGCGCCCTTGCCATCGATCTGTGCGGCCTGGGCCAGGATCGCGCCAATGGTCACAACGCCCGTGCCCCCCACCCCGGTGATCACCACATTATGGGTGCCGTTGATGGTCGGCAGCTTAGGCATCGGCAAATCCGGCAGATCCAGGTCCGTGGTCGCCGTTTTGCGAATTTGCGCGCCCTTGACCGTCACAAAGGACGGGCAGAACCCATTTACGCAAGAATAATCCTTGTTGCAGGACGATTGATCTATTGCCCGCTTGCGGCCCAGCTCGGTTTCGACCGGCACGATGGACACGCAGTTGGACTGCACCCCGCAATCGCCACAGCCTTCGCAGATGTCGGTATTGATGAACGCGCGCTGATCCGGATCAGGGAACGTCCCCTTTTTGCGACGGCGACGTTTTTCGGCAGCGCAGGTCTGCACATAAAGGATGACCGACACGCCCTCGACCTCAGTAAAGTCGCGCTGGACCTGCATCATCTGATCGCGGGCGTGAAAACTGACCCCTTTGGGAAACAGGCTCAGATCCAGATCTTCCTTGTCGTCATAAACCACGGCGAGCTTTTGCACCCCCATGGCGCGCAGTTCATCAGCGATGCGATGGGCGGTCAGATCCCCCTCGGCCTCTTGCCCGCCGGTCATCGCCACCGCGTCATTATAGAGGATCTTGTAGGTGATCGTGGTGCCTTGGGCCAAAGCCGCGCGGATCGCCAGAATGCCCGAGTGGTTGTAGGTCCCATCGCCGAGGTTCTGAAACACATGTTTGGTGTTGGAAAACGGCGCTTCGCCGACCCAATTGGCCCCTTCGCCGCCCATTTGGGTCACGCCTTGGGTTTCGCGGTCCATCCATTGCACCATAAAATGACAGCCAATCCCGGCATAGGCGCGACTGCCTGCGGGGACGCGGGTGGAACTGTTGTGGGGGCAGCCCGAACAGAAATAGGGCAAACGATTGGCGATGTTTTCTGCGTTATCGGACCGTTTTGCGTCGGCCAATGCGGCGAGCCCCGCCTGTATCGCCTCGGTATCGCGGCCCTCTTCGACCAGAATACCGCCAAGCTTTTCGGCGATCATAATCGGGTCGAGGGCGAATTTGGTGGGGAAAAGCTCTTCGCGGTGCATGGTCCCGGCTCCGCCCTTGTACCAGCCATAAACACGGCGGCCGCGACGGTCGTCAAAGATCGCCTCTTTGATCTGGATCTCGATCAGCTTGCGCTTTTCTTCCACCACCACAATCAGGTCAAGTTCTTCGGCCCAGTCATTGAACCCTTTCATATCCATCGGGAACGTCTGTCCGACCTTGTATGTGGTGATACCAAGCCGTTCTGCCATCGCTTCGTCGATATTCAACAGCTTCAACGCATGCACCAGATCGAGCCAATTTTTACCAGCCGCCACCAATCCGATCTTGGCACCGGGTTTGCCCCAAACACGTTTGTCCATCTTGTTGGCATGGGAAAACGCCTCGGCTGCAAAGCGTTTGTAGTCGATGATCCGGTCTTCCTGGCGGAAACGGTCATCATCGAGGCGAATGTTCAGCCCATCCGCAGGCATGTCAAATTCAGGTGTCACCAGCCGCATCCGGTCGGGGTCGCCGTCGACCACGGATGTGACCTCGATCGTGTCTTTCATGGTTTTAAGCCCGACCCAAAGGCCGGAAAACCGCGACAAAGCATAACCATAGATGCCATAGTCCAGAATCTCCTGCACCCCGGCCGGGCTGACGACGGGCAAGTAGCAATCCAGCAAAGACCACTCAGACTGGTGCAACACAGTGCTGCTTTCGCCGGTGTGGTCGTCGCCCATGGCGACCAGAACGCCGCCATGTTTCGAGGACCCCGCCATATTGGCGTGCCGCAGCGCGTCGCCGGATCGATCCACGCCGGGGCCTTTGCCGTACCAAAGGCCAAAGACACCGTCGTATCTGCCTTCGCCGCGCACCTCGGCTTGTTGTGCGCCCCATAGGGCGGTGACGGCCAGATCCTCATTCAGCCCGTATTGGAATTGAACCTCGGCCTCCTTCAGCGGCCGTTCCGCGCGCGCCATCTGGATATCAACCGCGCCCAAGGGCGAGCCGCGATAGCCGGTCACTAGGCCGGCGGTATTTAACCCCGCTGCGCGGTCACGTGCCTTTTGCATCAGCATCAACCGCACCAATGCTTGGGTTCCATTTAGTAGAATTGGTGTTTGCGACAGATCGTATTTGTCGTTCAGCGAAATCCCTTGCTTGCCCATCAAGTCCTCCTCACCAGATTAGCTTGCCTTTGATTTGCTCACATTGGGTCATAATTACTGACCTGAATAGAGGTTTTTTCATCATGGAGCATTGAACGTCCCGTCACAAAATGGAAAACCGCGTGTCTTACGGTTATAATGACAATAAATGACAACACAGCGAGCATGGATATGGATTGGGATAAGCTACGGATATTTCACGCAGTTGCGGATGCAGGCAGCCTGACTCATGCCGGTGACAAGCTGAACCTGTCGCAATCTGCGGTCAGTCGGCAAATCCGCGCCTTGGAGGAGCGGTTGAACACCACATTGTTCCACCGCCACGCACGTGGATTGATCCTGACCGAACAGGGTGAACTGCTGTTTGACGCCACCCGCGCCATGAGCCAACGGCTGGAGGCCGCCTCGGCCCGGATCCGCGACAGCGAAGAAGAAGTCTTTGGCCAGCTGCGGGTCACCACCGCTTTTGGTTTTGGCACTCTGTGGTTGGCGCCGCGTCTGAACAAGCTTTATGAGGAATATCCAAACCTCAATATCGACCTAATGCTGGAAGAGCGGGTGCTGGACCTGCCCATGCGTGAGGCCGATGTCGCCATTCGCATGAAGGAACCCAGCCAGGCCGATCTGGTGCGCAAACGTCTGATGACGGTGCAGATGCGCCTTTATGCGTCAGAAACCTATCTCAAGAACCACGGAACCCCGCTCAAAGCGGAAGATATGAAAGACCACCGGCTGATCTGTCAGAACACCCAATCGGCGCAGGTCGGGGCGGCGGCTTTGATGGTCAAACGTCTGATGGCCCATTCGCCGCAGTCTGTGTTGAACGTGAACAACTATTTCGGCGTGCTGCAAGCGGTGGTGCATGACCTTGGTATTGGTGTTCTGCCCGACTATGTGACCGAAGATTTTCCGGCCATGGTCGAGGTTCTGCCCGAGGAAGAGACTCACGAAGTGCCCGTATACCTCGCCTACCCCGAGGAATTGCGCCATTCTCGCCGCGTTGCAGCGTTCCGTGATTTTGTGCAGAGCGAGATTATTGAACATCGCAAGCATATGAAAGAATTGGGCAAACTGTAGGAAACGCACGAGCCATGCAAAATTTGCATGGCAGATCTGCACATTTTAACGGTTAAATACCTTGAAGGTGCGGGAGAGACCCCCTAAATGAGACTCATGAAGGAGACGGCACTCGCCGACCTTCATACCTCCCTGTTGGACTTCGGCCGAGCTTAGTGCTCGGCCTTTTTTTTGGCAATTTCACGATTTGCCTTGTTGCCACATGTTTTGCGTCTAACAGGACAAAAGCCAAGCTTTGGTTTGCTTAAAAGTTACCAAATTATGAATACGCCCATAATTTGACCTAAAAACGCATTCCAAAGTCCACTTTGCGTGCGCAATATTCAAAAATCCGGAAAATTGCGATCTGGTCAATCCTCTGTTCAAACCTCCGAACAACCGGTGTTTTCAAATTTCGGTCGCCCAAACCATCGGTTTTCCACCTTTATACGCTTTGGGCTTTTCCAAAGGGTCTGCTTGTCTTAAAAGGCGCGCAAACGCGGCCATCGGGAAGAAACGTATGCAGGAACCAGCAATCACCCCTGAATTGATTGAAAGTCACGGGCTAAAACCGGACGAATACGATCTGATCCTTGGGATCATCGGGCGTGAGCCGACGTTCACTGAACTTGGTATTTTTTCTGCGATGTGGAACGAGCACTGTTCCTATAAGTCATCCAAGAAATGGCTGCGCGGCCTGCCCACCGAAGGCCCACAGGTTATCTGTGGCCCCGGTGAGAACGCAGGTATTGTAGATATTGGCGATGGCGATGCGGTGGTTTTCAAAATGGAAAGCCACAACCACCCGTCTTATATCGAACCCTATCAGGGTGCGGCGACCGGTGTTGGCGGCATTCTGCGTGATGTCTTTACCATGGGTGCGCGCCCCATCGCCTCGATGAACTCTCTGTCCTTTGGCGAACCCTCCCATCACAAGACCCGTCAGCTGGTCAACGGTGTGGTCGAGGGTGTTGGCGGCTATGGCAACTGTTTTGGTGTGCCTTGTGTTGGCGGCGAAGTGCGCTTCCACTCGGCCTATAACGGCAACTGCCTGGTCAACGCCTTTGCGGCGGGTCTGGCCAAGACCGACAGCATTTTCTACTCCGCCGCATCCGGCGTTGGCATGCCGGTTGTATACCTGGGCGCCAAAACCGGCCGTGACGGCGTGGGTGGGGCAACCATGGCCTCAGCGGAATTTGACGACACCATCGAAGAAAAACGCCCCACCGTTCAGGTCGGCGATCCCTTCACCGAAAAACGTCTGATGGAAGCCACGCTGGAGCTGATGCAGACCGGTGCCGTGATCTCGATCCAGGATATGGGGGCCGCTGGTCTGACCTGTTCCGCGGTTGAGATGGGCGACAAAGGTGGTCTGGGCGTTAAGCTGAACCTCGAAGACGTCCCACAGCGCGAAGAGAACATGACGGCCTATGAGATGATGCTGTCGGAATCTCAGGAACGTATGTTGATGGTTCTGAAGCCGGAACTGGAAGCCGAAGCCAAGGCGGTTTTTGTGAAATGGGATCTGGACTTTGCGATCGTGGGTGAAACCGTCGCCGAAGACCGTTTTCTGATTGTTCACAATGGTGAGGTCAAAGCAGACCTGCCGCTGTCAAAACTTTCCTCCTCGGCCCCTGAATATGACCGTCCATGGGTGCCAACCCCGGCTGCAGAGCCCGTGGGTGAGATTGCCGAAATTGATGCCATCGATGGTCTCAAGGCGCTGATCTCTGGACCGAACTATGCCGGCAAACAGTGGGTCTATGAACAATATGACACCACCGTCATGGGCGACACCCAACAACGCCCCGGTGCCTCCGCAGGTATCATCCGGGTGCATGGCACCGACAAGAAACTGGCGTTTACCTCGGATGTGACCCCGCGCTACGTCAAAGCGAACCCGGTTGAAGGTGGCAAACAAGCGGTTGCCGAAGCCTACCGCAACCTGACATCGGTTGGTGCCAAGGCGCTGGCGACCACCGACAACCTGAACTTTGGCAATCCCGAAAAGCCAGAGATCATGGGCCAGTTCGTGGGCGCATTGCAGGGCATCGGCGAAGCGGTTGCTTTCCTCGACATGCCCATCGTGTCCGGCAACGTATCGCTGTACAATGAAACCGACGGTCAGGGGATCCTGCCCACGCCAACCATCGGCGCCGTCGGCCTGATCGCGGCCGGCGAAGAGCCGATCATTGGGGAGGTCCGCGAAGGCCACATCGCGCTGGTTATTGGTGAGACCAACGGTCACCTCGGCCAATCTGCCCTGCTCGCAGAAGTGTTCAACCGCGAAGACGGCGACGCACCCGCTGTGGATCTGGAAGCCGAGAAGCGCAATGGTGAGTTCGTGCGCGCAAACCGCGATCTGATCAAAGCCTGCACCGATCTGGGGGATGGCGGTCTGGCGCTGGCGGCCTTTGAACTGGCCGAAAGCGCGGGCGTTGGCGTTGTGCTGGATGCCGGCGACATGGCGACCTTGTTCGGCGAAGATCAGGCGCGCTATCTTGTGGCCTGCAACTTTGATCAGGCCGAAGGACTGATGCTGGCGGCAAGCCAGGCGGGTGTGACCTTGACCTCGGTTGGAAAATTTGGCGGTGACAGCGTAAAGTTCGGTGGCTCTGAGGCACCACTTGCAGAACTGTCCGAGACGTTCCGCGCCAGCTTTGCCGCGGCTGTGGCCTAAGAAAATGCACATGGGTCAGCCCGACCTACCAGAGCTGACCCATGATTGCAGTCGCTGCGCGGCCTTGTGCTGCGTGGCCTACCCTTTTGACAAAGGGGCGGAATTCGCGCTCGACAAAGACACCGACGCGCCCTGCCCTAAACTGAACTCTGCACATGGCTGTTCGATCCACGATGGTCTTGTGCAACAGGGGTTCACCGGCTGCGTCGCCTATTCCTGTGCCGGTGCCGGCCAGCGTGTCACGCAGGAGCTGTTTGACGGCGAAAGCTGGCAAGATGATCCCGATCTGCTGCGCCATATGACCCACGCCTTGCGGGTTGTGCGCCCCATTCACGAGGCGTTGTTGATCCTGCAAGAGGCGCTGAACATTCCCATGCCGGATGACCTGCGCGCCAGGTGTCACGCCATGATGGCCGCACTGTGCCCACAAGACGCCACATCGATCTGGGACTTTGAAGAGCCCGAGGTTCAAGAGGCCCTGGCCGAGGTGCCCAACTTCATTCCTCTTCTCGCGCCTTACGTTGATATGCGGGCCTAATCCACTTGCAGTGGCACCGCCCCAGCCCTACATTTTAGACACACAAGTTAGAAGGACATTGACCCCAAATGCCCATGCAGGCCCACGAAATCGAAGCACTTTTGCGCGAAACCTTCCCAGACGCGGAAATCCAGGTCGGCGGCTCGGACGGCGTGCATATGTCCGCAATGGTTGTCGACGAAAGCTTTCGCGGCAAAAACCGTGTCCAGCAGCAACGCGCTGTTTATGCCGCGCTCAAAGGCAAGATGGATGGATCCGACGGCGAGCTGCACGCGCTGGCTCTGACCACCAAAGCGCCCGAGTAATAACCGGGTATGAGTGTCAAAACACTCATTGTCCTGTTGGGCATCACCGCAGTGATCGCGGCCATCGTCGCCATTGATCTGCGGCTCAGGGGCGGCAAACGCCGCCCTTTGTCACGCGCCCAACCACCCAAGATCGACCGGAGACCAGACCGTCACCACACAACGCCCGAACCACAACTGGGGTTAGAGGCAGTGGATCTGGACGCGGTTGACAAGGTCAACAAGAGACACGGCCGCCTGCAAGCCCGAAACTGGCTCAGACGGAGAGGTCATTCTGGCAATAGACGTCCCTGATGCGACCCGGCTGTGCCCGTGTGATCACTTATGGATGATGCCTTGGTTTCGGCCTTGGCAGGCATCGCAAAAATACTGCTACACTGGGCAATGAGAATAATGGACCTTGCGTATATCTGCAGGGTTCCCATATGTGAGTTTAGAAAACTTCTTAGATACGGACCACGCTTTTGGCGCGTTGAACAAAAACTGCGCCGCCGCGCCTGGAAACGGAGACGACCATGACCGACGTAAATTCCCGCATTGACGAAACCGTCAAAGACAACACCGTTGTGCTTTTCATGAAAGGCACCAAGGACATGCCACAATGTGGTTTCTCCTCGCGCGTGGCTGGCGTGTTGAACTACATCGGCGTCGAATACACCGATGTGAACGTTCTGGCCGACGATGAGATCCGCCAAGGCATCAAAGAATACTCTGAATGGCCCACCATCCCGCAGCTCTACATCAAAGGTGAGTTCGTGGGTGGCTGTGACATCATCACCGAGATGACCCTGTCTGGCGAGCTCGACACCGTGTTTGACAGCAACGAAGTTGTCTACAACAAAGAAGCCGCAGACAAGATCCGCGAAGCCAACAACAACGGCTAATCCCGAGTCCCTGCTGGACAAGAATTAAAAAAGGCCTGCCAAGATCGTTCTTGGCAGGCCTTTTTCTATTTTGAAACTATCGACTTAGCTGGTGAGCAGGATGAATGCGACATCATCAATCGTAAGCGTATCGCCTGCATCAATAACACGAGCCAGAACATCGCCGTCTTGCATAATCAACGCGTCGCCCGTGTCGGTGTCATTCAAGACCGAGAAGTCGTCCACGGTCAGCCCAGACTCTTCCAGAATGGAAACCGCCAGCGTGTCGTCCTCTGCGGTAAAGTCGGTCACCGTGATCGGGTCATTAACGGCGCCATCGGTATAGAGGATAAACGTGTCATCCCCATCGCCGCCACGACCTTGGTCCGCTTCATCAAGGATCAGCGTGTCATCCCCGACGCCGCCATTCAACGTGTCCGCGATGTCATCGCCAACGATAAACATCTCCGCAACCGCATCCGGGTCTCTTAGCGTTGCAAGGTCTTCGCTGTTCGGCTCGCTCTCCAACTCACCGCCATACAGGAAGTCATTGCCAGCGCCTCCCAAGATCGAGTCAGATCCAGAACCGCCAAATGCAATGTCATCGCCTTCGCCCGAGAAAATCGTGTCTGCACCAGCGCTCGCGATCAAATTGTCATCACCGGCATCGCCGGACAACGTGTCCTGACCGCCGGAGCCAAACAGGTCGTCATTGCCTTCGCCACCGCGTAGATCGTCATTGCCGCCTTGGCCAAACAATGTGTCATCGCCGGTGCCACCAAATACGGTGTCATCGCCCGCGCCGGCCCGAACTTCGTCATCACCGCCCAGTGCATCGATGACATCGTCTTCCGCGGCAAAGGACAAAAGATCCCCGCCCTCGGTCGCCGTATCGGTTTCAACCCGCAGTTCCGGTTCTTCGGTTGAGTTGCTTTCGTCTACTGTGTTGTTGTCGTCATCGTCATCAAGCGCGATAATTGCCCCACCCAGGACCAGAGTCGCCAATATAGCAATTCCAAACATCTTGAATTCCCAAATGCCATTAATGGTCTGTTAATTTGCTAATCGAAAGCCCTGACAATTTAAAGATGTTCTTACAAAAGGTGGTTAAACTGGATGCTACAGTGCAGCGAAGAATAACAATCTTGGGCCATTTTCTCGATTGTTTCGCAGGCTGCGACGGTCAAGTGCTTTCAAAGGTGCATCGGGATAGTCGGGCTATACTGTATACCTGCCCTGATTCCCGCCGAGCGGGAAAATTGGTGACCGCAGATCTACCGAAAATTTGCAGGTTCAATCTGTGAAGTGCCCTATTGAAACATGTGGCGGGTCCGATTGCACAACCCTCGGACCCACACAAGATGTCAAGCCCGTTAGGACGCGGCTTTTTCTTCGATTTCCTGCGCCAAACTTTCGGCGCGGGCGGCCAGTTCTGCCAGCGTTTCGCCAACTTGCGGCGGCACCACGGGGACTTCGATCCGCTCGGGTTCCGGGGCTGGGGCTGCACGCAATGCGGTCAGCTCGGCGTCTTTGGCCATGATCTCGGCGTCTTTTTCGGCCAACTTGGCCTCAACCGCGCCCAGGCGATCTTCAACGGCGGCGGTTTTATCGGCCAGCATCAGCCCGGCCATCAACAACATCCGCGCCTCGGGCATGCGGCCAATCTGATCGGCCAGAACCTGCGCTTCGTCGTCCAGCATTTTGGCGGCGGACTGCAGATAGCTTTCCTCACCCTCTTGGCAAGACACTTCGAACCCACGGCCACCGATATGAATTGTAACTTCGGGCATCACTCAGTCTCCCCCTGCGGCAAGGTCTGGTCGTTCATCAACAGTGGCTCCAAACGGGCAATCACCGCCGCCATCTCGGCGCGGTCGGTGGCATTTGCAGCCTTAAGCCCCTCAACCTCCGCCTGAAGCGCGGCATTGATCAGGGCGGGATCACCCACCCCTTCGGCGTTGGCTTCGCGCAAGGCGGTGTTGGATTGCACCAGTTGATCATTGGCGGTGCGCAGGCTTGTCAGTTCCTGATCCAGCTTGATCAGGGTCTCGTCATCCTCAACCGGGACGGGCTGCGGCACGGCTGCGGCGGCCTGGGCAGCTTCGGCCTGTGCTGCAGTGGCCTGTGCTGCAGTGGCCTGGGCAGCTTCGGCAGCGGTAAGAGCCTGCGCGGCTTCTGCTTTGGCAGCGGCAACTTGCGCGTCGGCAGCACTTGCAGCCTCGGTCGCGGCGGCAAGCTCGTCTTTCAGACGATTGCGCTCTGCTTCCAGCGCCGCAAAATCCACCTCTGAGATCACCGGCTCATCACTGGGCGCAGCCGCAACAAGGGCAGTCTCCAGCTCGGATTTGAGCCGCGCGACCTCGGTCTCCATCATCTCGCAATGTTCTTTGGAATTGGCAGCCTCGTTCTGGGCCCCTTCCAGAGCCCCTTTCAGCCGGTCCACTTCCATCCGCAGCGCGTCACGTTCGGCCGTATTGCCGACCTCATTGCGCAACAGTTGCACTTCAGCCTCAAGGGCTGCGATAGTTTCCGCGTCCCCTGCACTGCCCTGTGCGGCCTCGGCTTGGGTCTCCAGCTCGTCCAAACGGCCCCGCAACCCGCGCAGGCGTTCTTCCAACTGGGCGTTGGCGGTGCGCTCTTCCTCAAGCGCCTGTTCCAGCTCAACGTTTGGGGTAGCAGCCGCTGCGGCCGCTTGGCGCGCTTCCAGCACGCCGACACCGGATGTAATCCGATCCATCGCCGCCAGAACGCGTGCCTGCAATTCCTCTATCTGCTCCATGCCTGTCCCTATGCCTGTTTCCGTGACGCTTTTGGCAATTGTCCCTGCGCATGCACAGGTCCGGTGGTCACTGCTTTACAGCCTTCTGGTTAATCATATTTGCCACAGATGCCGCGAATCGCAAGTCCGAGATCCCACGCACGCGGCGGTATTCGCCCCAATGAGTAAATGAGCCACCCTGCCCTTTCAAGCGGTTGCAGGGCTAAGCTCAAGGAATAGCGGATTTGCACCCTCACGCGGCTTGCACTTTGTCGTATGACTGTTATGCAGCCTGTCATCCGCCCGATAAAGCCAAAGGAAAACTCCAGTGGATCTGACAGCCCTGCGCTCTGCAAACCCCGAGCATTGGTCCAAGGCCGCCGCCATTCGTGGCCTGACACTTGATGCGGTTGCGGCCGCCAATTCCGGCCACTCTGGCATGCCAATTGGTATGGCCGATGTTGCGACCGTGCTTTTCGAAAAGCATATGAAGTTTGACGTCACCGCGCCGAAATGGCCCGACCGCGACCGGTTTATCCTGTCCGCTGGTCACGGTTCGATGTTGATCTACTCCCTGCTCTATCTGATGGGCGATGCGCAGGTCACGCTGGATCAAGTGAAGAAATTCCGCCAGCTGGGTCAGTTGACCGCAGGCCATCCGGAAAACTTCCTGCTGGACGCGGTTGAAGTGACCACAGGCCCCTTGGGTCAGGGGATTTCCAACGCCGTAGGTTTTGCCATGGCCGAAGAAATGCAGCGCGCCCAATACGGCAAGAAGATCGTTGATCACCACACCTATGTGATTGCCGGCGACGGTTGCCTGATGGAAGGCATCAGCCAAGAGGCCATCGGCCTTGCGGGTCGTCACCAGTTGGGCAAACTGGTTGTGCTGTGGGATGACAACAACATCACCATCGACGGGTCTGTTGAACTGTCGGACCGCACCAATCAGGTTCAGCGTTTCAAAGCGTCGGGCTGGCACGTGCAGGAAATCGACGGCCACGATCCGGTTGCGATTGATGCCGCCATCACCGCCGCCAAGAAGGCAAACAAACCGTCCATGATCGCCTGCAAAACCCATATCGCATTGGGGCACGCGGCGCAGGATACCTCCAAAGGCCACGGCGCTCTGACCGACGCAGAGCAGCTGATCGCCGCTAAAGAGGCATATGGTTGCCCGCTGGAAGCCTTTGACGTTCCTGCCGATGTCAAATCTGCATGGGAAGCCATCGGCACCCGCGGCGGCGCAGATCGCGCCGCATGGGAAGCACGTTTCGCAGACGTGTCCAGCCAGAAACAGGACCGCTTCAACCGCGCCTATGCGCTGGAAGCTCCAAGAAAGCTGGCCTCTGTTGTGCGCGCCCTGAAAAAGCAGGTCTCGGAAGAACAGCCCAAGGTCGCAACCCGCAAAGCGTCTGAGATGGCGCTGGCTGTGATCAACCCGGTTCTGCCCGAAACTGTGGGCGGATCTGCGGATCTGACAGGCTCTAACAACACCAAAACCGGCGATCTCGGCGTGTTTGACACCGATAACCGCAAAGGGCGCTACGTCTATTGGGGCATCCGTGAACACGGTATGGCAGCTGCGATGAACGGTATGGTTCTGCACGGCGGCATGCGCCCCTATGGCGGCACCTTCTTCTGCTTCACCGACTATGCGCGCCCGGCCATGCGTCTGGCGGCCCTGTCGAAACTGCCGACCGTATTTGTGATGACCCACGATTCCATTGGCGTTGGCGAAGACGGCCCGACCCACCAGCCGGTGGAACATCTGGCGATCTGCCGCGCGACCCCGAACTCCTATACCTTCCGCCCTGCGGATGCTGTTGAGACCGCGGAAGCCTGGGAAATCGCGCTGTCCTCCAAAGACACGCCATCCGTTTTGGCGCTGACCCGTCAGGGCCTGCCCACCCTGCGCACCGAGCACAAGATGAACAACCTGACCGCCCAGGGCGGCTATGTTCTTGCCGACGCCGAAGGCAAACGCCAGGTCATCCTGATCGCCACCGGTTCCGAAGTCTCGCTGGCAATGGACGCCAAGGCGAAGTTGGAGGCCGAAGGCATCGGCACCCGCGTGGTTTCCATGCCTTGTATGGAGCTGTTCCTGGCACAAGACGAAGCTTATCGCCGCAAGGTCCTGCCTGCGGGTGCAGTCCGCGTCGGCATCGAAGCTGCCGTGCGTGACGGCGGCTGGGATCGTCTGTTGATGGGTGAGCGCGGCCAAGAGAAGAAGGCCGATTTTGTCGGTATGACCTCCTTTGGTGCCTCCGCTCCGGCCGGTGAATTGTTCGAGAAATTCGGCATCACCGTCAACGCAACAGTTGCCAAGGCAAAAGCCCTGCTTGCTTAACCACCGTTCACCATGAAGTTGAAAAGAGGGGCTCTGTAGCCCCTCTTTTTTATTGTCATTTTTAAGGTTTAAGCTTTTTTAGGCGTTCACTGTCAAGGTCTCCAAACAACCCTTGGGAGATCAGAATGATCACAGGAAACGTTCAGTATTTGGGCCAAACCCCGCCATCGCCAACCACGTTGCGCGAGCCCCAACAGAGCAATTCGAACTTCGCGGATACATATAACGCCACCAACGCAAGTCTCGACCGGATGATCGCGCAGTGGAGCGAAGACACGCCTTATGACGATATGGTGGCCGATGCCCGGACCCTTATGACGGGCGATGTTGAGCAAGACACAGAGATCCTTGCCACGGCATTGGGTCGTGTAAAAACACCCAATCAGTTGAACGTCTTTGTCGATGCGATGATCGCAGGCCCAATCTCTGATCAGTCACAATTATTGTCCAAGATTGTCGAAGGCGCGCGCAAAGGCAATACAGCCCTTTATGTCGAGCTTGAGCGTCTGGAAGCCGCGAAGCGGACATTGCAGTCAGAAGCACAGGCCAGCACCGATCCAAAAATGACCAAAGCCCGGGACACAATGATCGAAGAGATCGATCGCGAAATCGAACGGGTTAAAGAAATGATCCGCACGCAAGTCGAACAAAGCTTTGTTGAGGATATTGACTATACCGGCTGGCGCGACCCCAAATCGATTGCTGTCTCGGCGGCCATATCGCAACAGATGTCTCGTTTTGCTCAATAGGCTCTTCGCGGCAAACCACTCTGTTCTACGGTCTACATACCTTGATCTTTCGTGAGGCTCAGGTTTTGTACCATTGTCAATCGAGCATCGGCATCGCACGGGTCTGCCAGTTGGGCTGGGCCTTGCGGCCGGGGCAAAGATTTGGATGACATTGTCGGAACTGGTGTCAGAAGCGCTGGAAAACGCCTCCAGCCCAATGATCGCAAGTGCCGTGACCATGTAGATCGCAGGCATGCTCTTGTTCGAATTGATGCTGCCGGCGATCTAGTCGCCACCAAACCGCAATCGTGAAAGAGCGCCTTCTTTACGAGGCGCTCTTCTGCATTGATGTCTTACCCCTGCCACAGCTCTGTTTCAGGATGGAACTGCGACCAAGCGAACCAAAAGGCCTGGTGGCTGCCGAGGTCTGCGCCATCGGTAGACACCGCTTTGACTCCGCCGCCGTCCAATGTCAGGCGGATGTTTTCAAAAGCGATTTCTTGTCCGCGTTGCAGTGCGGCGATGGCTTTGGAGCGTTGGAAAGCAATCGGCTTGCCAGAGGCGGCGACAATGCCAATCACATCCTCATGCACCGGCAGACGCGGGTCCACGTCGCCAACCGGGAAGATCGGCCCGTTGGCGTCACGGCCATTGCGGAAGTCAAAATCACGCCCCAGCGCCAGATCTTCGATCAGGACCGTGGTATTGGGATGCGCTTTTTTCCAATCACCCCAGGTGGTTGTCACCACGCCGGCCTGTGTCAGCGCAACGCCTTTGCGCGCCAAAGGACCGGTGACAGCAGTGCCGAGGAACGTGTCAAAGACGGAATAGCTGTTCACGTCATACATCACCTTGTTCGACCGGATCAAAAGACCCGAGGTGCGCAGGATCGGACGTTTGATGCCACCGCCCAGTTCATCGGTGAAATAAGCCTGCGCCGCGCCGCACAAGGTGCAATAGGGAATGCCCAGATCCCGCCCGCCGAGGGTGTCGTTCACCATCTCGCGCACTTCCATGATCTGACGTGGATAGGCGCGCGCCTCCCCGTTGACCTCGACCCCGAACACAACGTCGCTGTCCTCGAGCCACGTTGCCTCGGCCGCGGTCTCAACCTCGGGATTGTCGGCGGCGGGAATGCAGTTGCAGGCCTCATCCGTGGTGTCAAAGGGGCGATTATCGATCAAAACCCCGCCCCAGGAGACGTGACGCCAGTCGATCTCGCCTTTGACAAAGATCTTGTCCCAACCTGGTACGACCGAGGTAAAGATACCGCGTTTGGCCTTCAGGTAGCCGGGAGGTTCAGGGATGTCCCAGGCAATCAGGTGGTCGGTGACAATGCCCCAGCTGTTCACACGCGGCGGGTCGATGTCCAACAGGCTGGCGGCGGTTTCCGTCAAGATCGCCGACAATTGCCCATTGGAGACAAAGCGCATCAGATCGCTGATGATCCAGGCCACGCGGGGGTCCTTGGACTCGGTGATGGCAATCATGGCGTTGATCTGATCCGGGCCCCAAGTGGAGCTGGCCACGCTGTCAACCAGCGCCACTTGGACCGCCTTTTTCAGATCACGGGGGAAGGCACCGGTCGGCACCGCGGGGGGAGTGCCATATTCGGCAATGACATAGTCCGGCAGAGCTGTGGATTGCGCCTCGGCCATGGGGGCGGCAATGAGTGATAGGCCCACAAGGGAGCCAAGAAAGAGCGAGCGGGAAACAGAGCGTCGTACAATCGACATAGTGTGACCTTTCGGGCGCGTCATGCGTCAAATAAAACAGGCCAAGGCCCGGCCCGTTTGTTCGCCGAGATCCCTGTCGCGCACAGGTCTTCGAAGCTAAACGAGCGCCTTTAAAATCTATGGAAATCCATCACGTAGGAAATCACGTTTCCTTCAGGGGTAAGTGAGGCCAAAAACTTGTGTGGTCTATTTCCGACTTCTTCAGTGTGAATAGACAAGCCGTTTATTTCCGACAATAACAGTCGGACGTTATCCCGGACCACATCGATGATCGTTTGCAGCTGCCAGAAAATCTCATCCACCGATATCTATGACGCCATCGACTGGATGCGCGCCTCCGATGCCGCCACGATCATCACGCCCTTGGAAAATCCCCAGAATGCGGCTGTTGTATGAAATTATTCGTGTCAACCATGCGCAAAAGTGACAAGCTGGAAGTGCCCGCAATACTGCGCAGCACGAAGGAAGCTGTGTCACACGGGAATGGCCACTAAGAAGGGCGACAAGAAAGTCATCGATTGCCTCAACAAGGCGCTGCGGGTGGAGCTAACCGCGGTCAACCAATTCTGACTGCACTACCGACTGCAGTCCGATTGGGGATATGGAAACCTTGCGAAAAAGATGCGTGAGGAATCTATTGAGGAGGAGCAACATGCGGACAAGCTGATCGACCGGATCATCTTTTTGGAAGGTCATCCAAACCTGCAGACCCTGGATCCGCTGCGCATCGGTGAAAACGTGCGCGAGACGCTGACCTGCGATCGGGAGGCAGAGATGGAAGCGGTGAACTCGATGTCGAAGCACGCAAGTACTGCGCTGATGCGGGCGACTACGCCTCGTTGCATTTGTATAAGGAGCCGATCCTGGACGAAGAAGGCCACATTGACTTTCTGGAAACCCAGATCGAGCTGCACGAAGGCATTGGCGCCAAAAACTACGGCGCACTGAACGCTGAATCTGCGGATCAGGCTGAATAAACGCCCCGACGATCAGGAGCTAATCGCATCAAAAGCCGCCTTTGGTTTGGGCGGCTTGTTTTTTTTCGAAGAGACCGTCCGCGTCCCTTCTAGGGATGCGTTATAAGTATTTGTAAAAAGATGAAAGACGCCTTGTGGTAAACACGCCTGTTGCCGATCAGGCGTGCCTGCGGTTAGGCTTTCACCTTTTTCTTAAATACTTAAAATCCAGACATAGGCCAAACCGAACACGGGCGCACTTAATGCGCGCCCTCTTTCTTGCCCCCAACCAACGGTATCAGGACCTTGGTCACCAGCGGAACCAGTGCCAGGCCAATCAGGAAGCCGAGGATCCCGTCGACAACCGCTTTTACGATCCATTCGGTTGCCGCGTCGCCATGGCCAACCGCATGCGCCCAGTTGTGAATGATCTCTTCCGGCATATGCCAGCCCATCTGATGCGCCGAATGCACGATAATCGACCCGCCAACCCACAGCATTGCGGCCGTTCCTACAATGGTCAAAAACTTCAGGAACCAGGGCATGATAAAGACGATGCCACACCCCAGCGCGCGCAGAGCATTGATTGGGCTGACCCGCGCCATCCACATGCCAAGATCGTCCATCTTTACGATAATCGCCACCACGCCGTACACTGCGATGGTGATCACGATCCCCACCACTGCCAATGTCACCGCCTGAAGCCACAACACGTCGGATTCAATGGTCGCCAGCGCAATGGTCATAATCTCGGCCGACAGAATAAAGTCGGTCTTGATCGCACCTTTGACGCGCTGCTCTTCCAGCTGCGCCTTGTCGCCCACATCATGGCTGCCGTTCGGCCCGCCTGAATGGTCATCATGGGGCATCAGCACATGCACGATCTTCTCGGCACCCTCAAAACTCAAGTAACAGCCGCCCAGGATCAACAGGGGTGCGACCAGCCAGGGCGCATAGAGCGACATCAGCAGGGCGACCGGCAACAGAAACACCAACTTGTTGATCAGCGAGCCGCGCGCGATGCGCCAGATCATCGGCAATTCGCGCGCCGGGGCAAATCCGGTGACGTATTTGGGGGTGACAGCGGCGTCATCGATCACAATGCCTGCGGCCTTTGATCCGGCCTTGGCCGTTTGTGTTGCGATGTCATCCACCGATGCGGCTGCGACCTTTGCTATGGCTGCAACATCATCCAAAAGCGCCAATAACCCGCTCATACCGTATTTCCTTCTTGTCTCTGGGACAGGTGAGTCTGCTGTGCACCCTAGCGAATATGGACCCGCAAACAAGCGTTAGCGCAACCGAAAATTTCCCCGTGCTTTATGTTATCGCAACCGCAAAATTCTGTTAACGCCAACGGTCATGTTTTGCGCTAACAGTTTGTCATTTATACACTTTTTTCCTTTGGCAAGTGCCGAGAGACCGCTATAGCGTGACTATCTGACGCTCGCTTGGAGAGATGCATTATGACCATTAAAGTTGGTATTAACGGATTTGGCCGCATCGGCCGCTGCACCCTGTCCCATATTGCGGGCTCAGGTCGCGACGACATCGAAGTCATCAAGGTCAACGCAACCGGCCCGCTAGAGACCGCCGCGCATCTGATCAAATACGACAGTGTACACGGCCGCTTCCCGGGTGAGGTTACGCTCGGCGAGAACACCATGAACATGGGCCGCGGCGACATGCAGATGTTCTCCACCTACGATATGGACACGCTGGATTGGGAGGGCTGCGATGTGGTCCTGGAGTGCACGGGCCAGTTCAACGATGGTGAGAAGGCCAACAAGCACATCGAACGGGGTGCTAAACGGGTGCTGCTGTCGGCACCGGGCAAGAACGTCGACCGCACCGTGGTCTTTGGCGTTAACGACCATCAAATGACCGCAGATGAGGTGATGATCTCCAACGGGTCCTGCACCACCAATTGCTTGGCCCCGCTGGCCAAGGTTCTAGACCAGACCGTGGGCATCGAAAGCGGCATCATGACCACGATCCATTCCTACACCGGCGACCAGCCAACCCTGGACCGTCGCCACAGCGATCTCTACCGCGCCCGTGGTGCGGCGATGGCGATGATCCCGACCTCGACCGGGGCCGCCAAAGCTTTGGGAGAGGTTCTGCCTGCGATGAAGGGCAAGCTGGACGGGTCCGCCATTCGTGTGCCAACGCCAAATGTGTCAGCCGTAGATCTGACCTTCCAGGCCGGCCAAGATGTCACCGCCGACCAGATCAATTCGATCATGCAAGAGGCCGCAATGGGCCAGATGAAGGGTGTTTTGGGCTATGAACCCGCCCCTCTGGTCTCGGTCGATTTCAATCACAGCCCCGAAAGCTCGATCTTTGCACCGGACCAAACCCGCGTTGTTGGCGGTCGTACAGTGCGGGTTCTAGCCTGGTATGACAACGAATGGGGATTTTCCTGCCGGATGGCCGATGTGGCCGTTGCGATGGGCAACCTAGGCTAATCGCCCTCTAACGCACCCAATGGGTTGAGATTTCCCGCCCGGTCAGGCATATCTGGCCGGGCATTTTGTTATTATCGGCCACCTTCATATGACACACAAGATTGCCGTTTGGCTGGGAAGCTTCATCCTGATTGCGGCAATTGCCGACGTCGTCCTGTTTGGCGATGAACATATGATATTCTTGGCCAAGAAATTCTTTGAGCTGACCCATTGGATGGCGTTCTGGCGCTAAACCCGGCCTCAGCCCCATAAAAAAGGCGACCACATGGGGCCGGCCTTCCCCATACCCTATCACAACGACCTTAGCCGTTTAGGCGCGCAACTAGCATATCGCGCACCTGTGGGGTGACAAATTTGGACACATCTCCGCCAAGGCGCGCGATTTCCTTGACGAGTTTCGAAGCGATCGCCTGATGTTTGGCTTCTGCCATCAAGAACACGGTTTCCACCGAGCTGTCGAGCGCGCGGTTCATGCCAACCATCTGGAACTCATACTCAAAATCCGCAACCGCACGTAGGCCACGCACAATCAGCTGGGCCCCCACATCGCGCGCGCAATCAATCAGCAGATTCTCAAACGGATGGGCGACAATCTCGGTGCCAGTCTGATCGCTCAAAATGGCGCATTCAGCTTCGATCATGGCAACGCGTTCTTCGAGTGTGAACAGCGGACCCTTGTCTCGGTTGATGGCAACGCCAATCACCAGCTTGTCGACCATCGCGCTGGCGCGTCGGATGATGTCGATATGGCCCAAGGTGATCGGATCAAATGTTCCGGGATATAACGCGACCCGCATGATGCCCTCCTCCTGGCATTCTGTTGCGGTCACGCAATCATATTTCGTGGCGGATTTGCAAGGCAAAACAGAAGGAAACCCGTCAAAAATGATAGATTTATGTCAGGCAGGCGCCGCAGTCCAAATCAACCGGCGGCGCCCTTTGCCCTATCGCATAAATCCCCGCAAAGAGAGTACTACATGCCGCGGATCATACCTTCCAAGGCGTCTTTTTCCATTTCCAGCTCGCTCAGCTGGGCTTTGACCACATCGCCCAGCGTCACAATCCCTTTGAGCTTGCCGTCCACCACAACTGGCATGTGGCGGAACCGTCCTTCGGTCATTTTGCGCAGAACATCCTCGGCATTATCCTGCGGGCTGCAGGTTACTAGCTTTTGGGTCATATATTCGCGCACGGGCTCGCTCAGACATCCGGCCCCGCTGACGGCGAGTTCACGCACGATATCACGCTCGGACAGGATGCCTTCGGCGGTGTCACCCGTGGATGAGACGATAACGGTACCGATCCTGTACTTTGCTAGAATCTCAGCTGCTTGAGAAACGGTTGCATCCGGCGACACGGTAAACACGCTGGCATTGGCTTTGGACTTCAAAATCAATTGGACTAGCATTACGCCTCCTACTCGTAATTTTATTTCACAATCACAAACGTTTCCGCAACACTAAGTCAAGTCAAGGCTTCCAAGGTTTCGATTTCTTCACGGATGCCTTTGGACAGTTCTTGCGCAAACCTGTTCAATCGGTCACTGCGTTGATCGCCCTGATGACGTACCAGATAGAAACTGCGGGTCAGGCTGACCTCATCGGTCAGAATTTTCCGCAACATCCGATGCGCCGGAAGAGTGAAATCATGGGCGACGCACAGTGCAGTGCCTTCCGCGGCCATCTTGATCTGGACCGCAACAGAGTTTGAGGCCATCTGGACCCGCTCCACCCCCAATTCGCTGAGGTAGTCGAGCTCCCGGTCAAAAATCATATCCGGGATATAGCCGATCATCTTGTGCTTTTTGATATCTTCCAGTGTCTCGATCGGGCCATGGTCGCGCAAGTAGTGACGTGACGCCACGAGATGTAATTTATAGTCGCAAATCTTCTGAACCAGCAGCTGACCGGCGGTTGGCGCGCTGACAGTAACGGCCATATCCGCCTCACGCCGGGTGAGATTGATCACCCGTGGCAGCGCCACGATCTGGATATCAAGGTCGGGGTTTTTCGCGGAAATGCGCGCAACCACCTGTGGCAACACGTAATTTGCACTACCGTCGGGCGCACCAATGCGGATCTGGCCTGACAATGTATCACTGGGACCGCTCAACGCTTCGCGCCCGGCCCGCATCGCTTGCTCGGCAGATTCCGCATGCGCCAGCAGACGATCGCCCGCAGCACTGAGTGCGTAACCTTGAGGCGATTTTACGAAGAGCGAGGTGCCAAGCGCCGATTCAAACCGCGACACACGGCGTCCCACCGTGGCGGGATCCATCTTTAACACCCGCCCTGCCCCCGACAGGCTGGCCTCGCGCGCGACTGCGAGGAAGACTTTCATATCGTCCCATTGTGGTTCCATTGCGCCTTTTCCCTTCTGGAAACCCGGAAAACCCTATTTTCTCCGTCACGTGACCGTATCGGCGACATGGTTAACCGGGGGTAAACTCATTGCGTTTTTGCAAGGTCCGTTTGAAATCTTTCCTCTGTCACAACGTTTTTTGCAATCCTATGATTGACCCAAGAACGCATTTTGGAGGATTCCCATGCAGGACCTGACCCATTACATCGACGGCGAACACGTTCCCGGAACGTCGGGCCGTTTTGCAGAAGCGCGCAATCCCGCGACCGGCGAAGTGATTTACAAGGTGCCGCTGGCCAGCCCGTCTGAGCTGGACGCAGCCGTGGAACGCGCAGCCATCGCGCAAAAAGAATGGGCCAAGGTCAACCCGCAGCGCCGGGCCCGCGTGTTCATGAAGTTCGGCGCGCTGATCAACGAACATATGGAAGAGCTGGCAGAGATCCTGTCGCGCGAACATGGCAAGACCATCCCCGACGCCAAAGGCGACATCCAGCGTGGCCTGGAAGTGGTCGAGGTCTGCATGGGCCTGCCCTCCCACCTCAAAGGCGACTATACCGTTGATGCCGGCACCGGGATCGACCTTTATTCCATGCGCCAGCCTTTGGGCGTTGTTGCGGGTATCACCCCGTTCAACTTCCCGGCCATGATCCCCTTGTGGAAAATGTCCCCGGCTGTGGCCTGCGGCAATGCGATCATCCTGAAACCCTCTGAGCGCACGCCCAAGACCTCGATGCGTCTGGCAGAACTGTTTGTTGAGGCCGGCCTGCCCGCAGGTGTGGTTCAGGTCGTGCATGGCGACAAAGAATGCGTTGACGCGATCCTTGACAATGAGACGGTTCAGGCGGTTGGCTTTGTCGGCTCGACCCCGATTGCGCAATATATCTATGGCCGTGCGGCAACCAACGGCAAACGCGCGCAATGTTTCGGCGGTGCCAAAAACCACATGATCATCATGCCCGACGCCGATATCGACAAGGCGGCAGACGCGCTGATCGGTGCCGGTTTCGGCGCGGCGGGCGAACGCTGCATGGCGATCTCGGTCGCGGTTCCGGTCGGCCAGGACACGGCTGACAAACTGGTGGACACGCTGGTGCCACGTATCGAAAGCCTGAAGGTTGCGCCCTATACCGGTGGCGACGATGTGGATTTTGGCCCGGTGATCACCGCCCAAGCCAAGGATCGCATAGAAGGTCTGATCTCCTCTGGTGTGGAACAAGGTGCCAAAATCCTGACCGACGGTCGCGGTCTGTCGATCCAAGGCTACGAGGACGGCTATTTCGTCGGCCCAACCCTGTTTGATGATGTGACCCCGGATATGGACATCTACAAAGAAGAGGTCTTTGGCCCGGTTCTGTCCATGGTGCGCCAGGACAATTACGAAGACGCGCTTCAGCTGATCCAGGACAACGCCTATGGCAACGGCACCGCGATCTATACCGCCGATGGCGATGTGGCGCGTGACTTTGTGGCCCGGGTTGAGGTCGGCATGGTTGGCGTGAACTTCCCGATCCCCGTACCGCTGTCCTACTATTCCTTTGGCGGTTGGAAAAAATCCGGCTTTGGCGATCTGGACCAATACGGTCCCGACGCGTTCAAGTTCTACACCAAGAGCAAGAAAGTTTCGGCCCGCTGGTTCTCAGGCATCAAAGACGGCGCGGCGCTGAACTTCAAAGCGATCGATTAAGACGCTCGAAATGACCGAAAAAGCCCCGGCAGTGACCGGGGCTTTTTTATGTGCGAAACAGGCCTCGCGCAGGATTAGGCAACCAGTTTTGCAGGCTCTGATGGTTTGGGCGTGTCCAGAATATCGGCGGCGCTTGCCGCTTTGATCAGGGGGGACAACATCTGGTGGAAATTGCGGTCTTTCCAGAACAGGTTGTGCGACAAGGGCGACATGCCGGTGATCCAGGGCCGTGTATTGATCCAGCTTTCTTGCAGTTCACCGCGATCCGCCATTGCTTGGTAATGCGGTGATGACGGTGCCAGCGACATGCCTAGGAAATCGTCACGGTCGTTGAAATTCAGCCACCAAGGTTTGCCAAGGTCGCGCATCTCTACCCGTTTGCCCGGATATTGGATCGGATGGATCTGATCGCGCGGTTCGTTGAAAGTAAAGACCGGGATATTGCAGCCAAAGGTGACAAAATGGGTCAATGTCTCAAACCGTTGAAAGCTGCTGTTGGGGGCCACAACCGGTTTATTGGCAAATTGGTCATAGATGTAGTTGGACATGATATGGCCACCCAGTGAATGGGCAAAGACCAACAGGGGCGTGTCGCCGCCGCCCAGCCGTTCCAGATCCTCCAGGGTTTCGCCAATCCGACTATGCACCGCCTGATACGTGCGGCTCCCCATATCCCCCGAACCACGCCGATAGGCCGCCGCATCCGCCAGACGGTTCATGGCAAAGCCACGCATCCACGGCCAGCGCGCGCCTTCGTTGTCCACCAGATGATCCAGGTAGTCATCCTGGCGTTTTTGCAGGATGTCGGACCAAAATATCTCCCGCCAGATGACGTTGTCAAAAAACGCATCCCCCATGACCTGCCGCAGGCCAAAATACATCTGATGAGAAAAAACATACTCATGTGGCGCCGGGCGCTCGGCCCCCTGGCTGCCCATTCCATGGATCACAGCAATTGCGATTTTCTGGCTCATAAATATGCCTCCCGTATTAAACGCATAAACAACACTCAAGCTTCTCTATAAAGGTAAGTATCGGCAAAGATCTGCACAAGGATACATAAAAGTGAAGCTGCCTGCCCTTGGCTTTTTCCTGCCGATGGACTTTAGATGCGCATAGATAATCATCCGCAATGCATCCCAACGATCAAGCAGAGTGAACAAGATGAGTAAGAGCACTTATACCCGCCGCGCCACCCTGTTGGGTCTGGGCGCCAGCCTAGCAACCCCATCGGTCTTGCGTGCACAGTCGACGGACGCATTCCCGCAGAATGAACCCGCCATTCGCGACCAGATCCCGGTGAACCGCAATATCTCGGCCTTTGCGCAGCAGCGTTGGCAGGACCATTTCGAAGAGCTTGGCGTAGGCTGCATCCTGGCGGATATCGATTCACGTGCGCTGCATTATTGGGCGGGCGATGGAGAAACCTATCGCCTGTTCCCCTCCTCGGTTCCCTTGACCGAAGATCTGACCAAACGCGGCTACACCGAAGTTGTGCGCAAACGCGAAAATCCAAGCTGGACCCCAACGGCGTCGATGCGCGAACGCGACCCCTCGCTGCCGATCCGCATGGATGGCGGCGAAACCGGCAACCCGCTGGGCACCCGCGCTATGTATCTGACCTGGCCGGCCTATTTGATCCACGGCACCCACGACACCCGCAAGATTGGCCGTCAAAGCTCGTCTGGCTGTATCGGTCTTTACAATCAGCACGTTGAAGAGCTGTTCAACCTGGTTAAAGTCGGCACGCAGGTCCGTCTGCTCTGACCCAAGGGTTTTAATGCCCAGACAGCACAAAGCCCCCGCCGTCTACCAAAGACGCGGGGGCTTTTTCGTCGCGGCCAGCGTGACCTTAATCAAGGCATCAGGTGATCCGGTTTCAACCCTTTTTCACAACGCAACAAAGCGCGCTCCAGCTGGTTTTCCCAATTGCGGGTGAACCTTTTGGTGTCAAACATCGGTGCAGTCTCGCGCTTTTGTGCGATTTTTGCCCGGATCGCCGATAGTTTTTCGGGGTTTTGCGCCAGATCGAGGATCAGCGCCTCGTAGTCTTCGGGCGTCTTTGTCACCAGTTCCGGCATTTCCATCGCATGTAGGATGCTGCTTGCGACCCGCGCCGCAAACTGCTGCCCCTCCAGTGTTACCAACGGCAACCCTGCCCACAGCGCATGCGAGGCGGTGGTATGCGCACATACGGCAAACGTGTCGAGGAACAAATCGGCGGCTTGGATCCGGGCCAGATGGTCTTCCTGTTCGACGCTGTCTGCGAAGATGAGCCGATCCGGATCCATCCCGCGCGCCTGGGCTTCGCTCCGCAAATTGTCGCGCGCCTCATCATGCAAGTTCCAAAGCCACAGAACGCTGCTTTCAACCTGCGCCATCACGCGCATCCAGATATCAAACTCCTTGGGTGTGATCTTGTAATTTGCGTTGAAACAACAAAACACAACCGCGTCTTTGGGTAGGCCAAGCTCAGCCCGGGTGGGGATCGTGGCGGAGATCTTTCTAGTGTCATCCGTCACCTGATAAGATTCCGGCATATAGATGATTTTCTCGGAATAATGGCGACGCAGGTCTTCCGGAATGACAACGGGATCAGCCACGATATAGTCGATTGTCTTGATGCCAAGCGTTCCCGGATGACCAAGGTAGGACACCGAGGCAGGCGCAGGTTGATACATCAAGATCTGCGGGCGGCCGTTTTTGGTGTGCCCCTTCAGGTCAATGGCGATATCGATTTCCTCTGACCGGGCGAGGTCTGCGATCTCAGTGTTCAACATACCCGCCACGGGATGATGCTTACATGCGGTTGCGTGTATCCTATCTTTCCACGGCTGAACCTGTTCGGCCGTTGTGTAGTCAAACAGATGGACTTGAAACCGGTCCTTGTCGTGCAGTTCCAGCATTCGGATCATCAGACGCATGGTCGCATGACGGTGAAAATCAGAGGAAAAGTAGCCGATGCGGATTTTGTCCGTCTCAGTCCGGTTCCGTGGATATGGACGTTTACTTTTGGGGACATTATAAACCCTGGAGACGTAGCTTTCGCAGACTTTCTTTTGAAGCGACGGATCGTCCGCCAACGCCAGAAAACTGCCTGGTGTAAAGCCGACTTTCAACTTCTTGAAGTCAGGTACGTTTTTTTTCAATGTCATCAAAATCACGCCAGTCACTGCGTGTCAGATCCAGCCGCGCTTTGCGCGCTTTGGCCTCGGTCAAATTCGGTGAAATTTTCAATGCGGTTTCAAACATTGTCGCTGCGTCAGCATGGCGATCCAAAGCTTCCAGCGCGACCCCAATGTTTACAAAGACCTGATAGGCCATGGGACTAAATCGCAAGACATTTTGGTAAGCCGCAATCGCAGCGACATAATCGCCGCGTTGGAATTCGGTCTCGGCGATCAAAGTATCAAATCGGCTGTCGGATTTATAAGTGGCGCGCGCATTGTTGAGCAATTACAGCGACTTCTCAGTTTGCCCTTTTCGGTTTAAGCCCAAGCACTTTATAGACAGGGAGTCCGGCGCTTTGGAGGGTTTGGCTTTTGGCAAAGCGAGGGAGGGTTTGTTTGACTGAAACGAAAAATGCTGCATCGAACATCCATGCAAAGTTTGATGATTGAAGGCCAATCCGAATGTGGAAGGTGCTCTTTAACAGAGGCCACGACTTCTTACCCATTTGCGACGCGTCTGTTGTTTTTCGACCAACACATTTACTTGTTTGCTCTGAACCACCGAATTGACCCACGTCGCGGCAGACCCACGCCGTTGTCCGTTGATACAAAGACGTTACCAACGGACACCAAAAAGGACGTAAATTTACAGCTTCAGATGGGCCGGTTTTAGGCCGTTTTCGCACCGCACCAACGCACGCTCCATGAGCTTTTCCCAATTCCGTGTGAAACGCTCAGTCGCAAACATCGCAGAATTGTATCGTTTGTCTTCGACCTTCGCACGAACCGCCGCAAGTTTGTCCGGATTTTGGGCCAATTCCAGGATAAGAGCTTCGTATTCATCCTTTGAGCGCGTGACCAATTCGGGAAGCTCAGAAGCCTGCAGGATGCTGCTTGCAACGCGTGCCGAAAATTGTTGCCCTTCCATTGTGACCAAGGGAATCCCTGCCCAAATTGCATCCGATGCAGTGGTATGCGCACAATATGCGAAGGTGTCGACAAACAGGTCTGCCTGAGCAATTCTTGCGAGATGTTGCTCTTGTGAGACCGTCGCTGCAAAGATCAGACGGTCTGGCGACACGCCTCTTTCCGCGGCAGCAAGTCGGAGATTTTCACGTATTTTCCCCGATTTACTATAAATCCAAAGAACGCTGTTATCGACTTGTTTTAGAACCCGCATCCAAATCGAGAAGGCATCGGGTGTGATCTTGTGGGTCGCGTTAAACGAGCACAACACCAGCGCATCTTCTGGCAAACCCAATTCCGCGCGGCTCGGTTTTTCAGCAGGAATCGGACGTTTGTCATCCGTTACCTGATAGCAGTCCGGCATGTAGATGATCTTCTCGTTGTAGTGTTTGCGATGCTCTGCCGGGATGACAACTTCGTCTGCCACGATGTAGTCGATATCTTTGGAGCCCAAGGTGCCGGGATAACCAATGTAGGACATATTAACAGGCGCAGGGTTCTTCAGGATGAGACCAACCCGGCTATTTTCTGTATGCCCTTTCAAATCGATCGCAATATCAATTCCATCTGCACGAGCCAAAGCGACGACTTCATCATCCGTCATGTCGGTACAGCGATGGTAGTGATCCACCATCCCTTTGACGCGCTCAGTCATAGCGTCCGGCATAATGGAATAATCGTAAATAGAGATCTCGAATTTATCTCTATCGTGATGTTCGAGCATTCCATTCATCAACCACATGGTGGGATGGAAGTGTATGTCGGACGAGAAGTATCCCAGACGGATCTTGTCCCCCGCACCGCGCACGCGCGGGGTCGGTCGCGCCTGTTTTAAGTCGCCGAATTTATCGTCGTAATATATTTCAGAACGCTTCTTCTGAAGATCAGGATTGTCGAGCATACGTAGAAACAAGCCTACAGAGAAGGACCCATCCGTTTTCTCAGAAATTCCTTCGAAGTCGGCGGTTTCGTCCCAATCTGACCAATCGCACGATTTTAGAGCATGGTCCAAAATATGCGCCTGAGCGGTCCGGTTTGAGGGGTCACATTGCAGCGCTTTCTTAAAGAGTTTTTTAGCCCCTGCGTGGTCGCCCATCTTCTGTAGGATTGCCCCAAAGGTAGAATAGACCGCTGAATTATTGGGATCTTTAGCGAGAATCTGCATGAGCGGCACGAGTGCCTGATCATAGCGGCCTCTCTTAAAATACAGATTCGCTAAAAGTTCTTTGACCACCAAACTGTCGGGAACGAGTTTCTCTGCAGCCTTCATTGCCACTTCTGCACCGTCAAGATCATCGTTTCGGAGCATTTTGTGCGCCAGGACCACAGTCTCATCAAATTTTCTTTGCAAAACCCGGCGATCCAGGTCCGACCACCCTGCATGCAAGGGATTTCCAGGTTGTACGTTCGGCGTCGGGTAGTTTGGCGTCGGGTAGTTTGGCATTGTTGCGCTGGCATTAAAGTTATTGGGTTGAAAATGTGCCACGACGGATTCTCCTGAGACGGTCCAGGCCATTCAGCAGCCCGGTAAGTGCGAATTTGACCCAAGTTTTCCGGCAATCTTCTTAAAATTTCGCCTCTAGGA
Organism: Epibacterium ulvae; assembly: GCF_018678075.1. Lineage (GTDB taxonomy): Bacteria > Pseudomonadota > Alphaproteobacteria > Rhodobacterales > Rhodobacteraceae > Epibacterium > Epibacterium ulvae_A. The sequence continues at coordinate 118,529 of NZ_JAHHIR010000005.1, forward strand.
GTTCGAAAGTTGGCAGTCCCGCACCGTTTGATCTTTCAAAATCGCAAAGCGGTCGTGCAAAACCGCTGCTTGCCTATGCATCGTTGACAGGGTATTAAATAAACGATCGTTCAATTCAACCGAGCCGTCGGGAGGAAAGGCTATGGATTTTGCATTGACCGAGGAGCAAACAGCAATATTTGACCTCGCGTATGATTTTGGCCAAACGCAGATCGCGCCCTTTGCGCGTGATTGGGAGCGTGATGGCACCATTCCGAAATCCCTGTGGCCCGAGCTCGGTGCCTTGGGGTTCGGCGCACTTTATGTCAGCGAAGACAGCGGCGGGTCTGACCTGTCCCGGCTTGATGCGACCCTAGTGTTTGAAGCCTTGTCAATGGCCTGCCCGTCCGTTGCGGCCTTTCTGTCGATCCACAATATGTGTGCCAAGATGATCGACACCTACGGCAGTGCCGCACTGAAACACCGCGTTTTGCCCGGTGTTTTGCAGATGCAAACGGTGCTGTCCTATTGCCTGACGGAACCGGGATCGGGCTCTGATGCCGCCGCGCTCAAGACACGTGCGACCAAGACGCCCCAAGGCTACACCCTCAACGGGACCAAGGCGTTTATCTCGGGCGGTTCCTACTCAGACGCCTATGTCACCATGGTGCGCACCGGCGATGACAGCCCGCGTGGGATTTCATGCGTGCTGGTCGAGGACGGCACGCCCGGCCTGTCCTTTGGTGCGCTGGAGGACAAGATGGGATGGAAAAGCCAGCCTACTGCGCAGGTGCAGTTTGACGATTGCGGCATCGGCGCCAACGCTCTGGTGGGTGAGGAAGGCAAAGGTTTCAAATACGCTATGGCTGGGCTAGATGGCGGACGGCTGAACATCTCGGCCTGCTCCCTTGGCGGCGCACAGCAAGCGCTGACCCAGACTCTACAATATATGTCCGAGCGCAAAGCCTTTGGGCAGACGATAGACCAGTTCCAGGCCCTGCAATTCCGGCTTGCGGATATGGAGATCGAACTGCAGGCGGCGCGGGTCTTCCTGCGACAAGCCGCGTGGAAGCTGGACACCGGTGCCCCCGATGCCAGTAAATTCTGCGCCATGGCCAAGAAATTTGTCACCGAGGCCGGGTCAAATGTTGTGGATCAATGTCTGCAACTGCATGGCGGGTATGGGTATCTGGCCGATTACGGGATCGAGAAGCTGGCCCGCGACTTGCGGGTGCATCAGATCCTTGAAGGCACAAATGAGATTATGCGCGTGATCACCGCCCGCCATTTGTTGGCCGCGAACACCTAAGGGAGCCTGCAATGGCAGACGAACACTGCGATCTTTTGATCCGCGTCATCGGTCACGCTGGCCGCATCACCCTCACCCGGCCTCAGGCGCTGAATGCGCTAACCCATCAGATGTGTCTGGACATAGACGCGGCGCTACAGACTTGGAGCGATGACCCGGCGGTCAAACTGGTGGTGATCGACGCCGAGGGCGACAAGGCGTTTTGTGCAGGCGGCGATGTCGCCGGGATCTATCACGCGGCCAAGGAGGGCGACTTTCAGGCGGCGCGGGACTTTTGGCGCGATGAATACCGGATGAACGCCCGGATCTTTGCCTACCCCAAGCCGGTGATCAGCTTCATGCAGGGGTTTGTTATGGGCGGCGGTGTTGGGCTTGGCTGTCATGGCACCCAACGGGTGGTCTGTGAAAGTTCTCAAGTCACGATGCCCGAGGCGGTAATAGGCCTGATCCCAGACGTCGGCGGCACTCTGTTGCTGGCGCTGGCACCGGGACGGCTGGGCGAATATATCGCCATGACCGCTTACCGGATGACCGCCGCGGACGCGCTTTACGCGGGGTTTGCGGACCACTATATCGCGCATGCCAAATGGCCCGCGCTGATTGCTGCCTTGGAAGAAAGTGGCGACGCGACGCTGTTGGACCAGGGTGCGACCCAACCGGACTTCGCTCCATTAACGGCGTTGAAGGACGATATCGACCGGCTGTTTGACGGCGAAAGCCTGGCCGACATCGTGACCCAGCTTCAGCAAGACAGCAGCGATTTTGCGCGGGACGTGTTGCACCGCATTGCACGACACTCCGGCCTGTCGATGGCCGCAGCGATTGAGATTCTCCACCGTCTGCGCGGCTCGCAACTGTCGATGGAGAAAGCGTTGGAGATGGAATACCGTTTCACCTACCGCGCGCAGGAGATGGCCGATTTCCAAGAAGGGGTGCGGGCCCAGCTGATCGACAAGGACCGCAATCCAAAGTGGAAATACCCCGACCTGCAGGTGCCGCCGGTGGAGGTGTCGAACCTGTTGATGCCTCTGGGCGACAACAAGCTGACGTTTTGAACCACGCGCAAACTTTGGGAGGATAGCAGATGAACATCGCCTTTATCGGATTGGGCAATATGGGTGCGCCGATGGCCGCGAACCTTGTGGCGGCGGGGTACAACATCACTGGGTTTGACCCGGCCGGCGTCGCGATGGATGGCGTGGCTGAGGCCAATACAGCCCTCGCAGCGGTGGCCGGGGCCAAGGTTGTGATCACCATGCTCCCCAATGGCGACATCCTGCGCAGCGTCGCGCAGGAAATTATTCCCGCAATGGACACAGGTGCGCTGTTTCTGGACTGTTCAACGGTGGATGTGGAAAGCGCCCGACAGGTGGCTGAGCACGCAACATCCGCAGGGCTTCTCGCCGTGGATGCGCCGGTGTCGGGTGGCATTGGCGGCGCGGCACAAGGCAGCCTGACCTTCATGGCGGGCGGCAGTGCGCGCGGCTTTGCCCTAGCGAAACCGCTGTTCGACGTCATGGGGCAAAAGGCGGTTCATTGCGGCGATGCGGGCGCAGGCCAAGCGGCCAAGATCTGCAACAATATGATCCTTGGCGTGACCATGGCTGCGACCTGCGAAGCTTTTGCGTTGGCGGATAAACTCGGCTTGGATCGGCAGAAAATGTTCGACGTTGTCTCCACTTCATCCGGTTACAGCTGGTCAATGAACGCCTATTGCCCGGCACCGGGGGTTGGGCCGACCTCTCCGGCGGACAATGATTATTCGCCGGGCTTTGCAGCCGAATTAATGCTCAAAGACCTGCGCTTGTCGCAACAGGCCGCCGAAGGGGCCGACGCCGACACGCCGATGGGGCAATTGGCCACCACGCTTTATACCCAGTTTGTCGAGGACGAAGACGGGCTGGGCCGCGACTTTTCGGCGCTGCTGCCGCGCTTTGAAAACCGCGGTCGGGGTTGATAGCCTTGGCCCCATGTCATGGCTCGATTCCTCAGCGCTGATGCGCGACATGGACGATGCGGCCCGCCGCCGCCTCGCCCAGCTTACGCCCCATAATCTGCCCAACGACCAGGTGCTGTTTCGCCCCGGCGATGCGGTGCAAGGCTATGTGATCGTGCTGGAAGGCTGCGTCGACGTGGGTCTGTCTGGTGTCAACGGACGCGAGATGTTGCTTTATTCGGTCACACCGGGACAAAGCTGCATTCAATCGACACTGGGCCTGTTGGGCGGTGATGACTACTCAGCGGAGGCCCGTACGCGGGGGGCTACCCGCTTGGTTCTGTTGCCAAAATCCGTATTTCTGGAGCTGTTGAACCGATCCGACAGTTTCCGCGCCCTGGTGATGCGTGCCTTTTCTGACCGGATGCAAATGCTGATGCATCTGCTGGAAAAAGTCACCTTTCAACGGGCCGAACATCGTTTGGCCGAACGGTTGTTGGAGCTGGATCACGGCGGTGAGATCACAATCACCCAAGGAGATCTGGCGCGCGAAATCGGCACCGCCCGCGAGGTCGTCTCTCGCCGGCTAGAAGCCTGGGCGAAACGGGGATGGGTTGAAACCGGTCGCGGCCGGTTGCGGGTGCTGGACCGAGCGGCGCTGGTGGCATTCTCCCAGAACGCATAGCCGTGCGAAATCCGCGCGGGCTTTGTGACCCCGTCACAGACCAGCGCGCGCGCCCTGCTCTACGCTCCTCAGCGACATCACAGCAAAAGAGGAGATGACCATGACCAAGAACCTGGCAAGCTGGGACCGTATCGCCCGTATTCTGATCGGGGCCGCGTTGATCGTCGGATATTTCGCAGGCATCGGCGGGGCCTGGATGGTGATCGGTCTGATCGCGGGCGTCGTCTTTGTGGGCACCGCATTTATCAACCACTGCCCGCTTTATCGAATCTTTGGCCTGTCGACCTGCCCGTTGGAACGGAACTAAGACCAGAAAGCGCGTCCACATGAGAACGGGCGCGCCGGTTCTTTAAACATTAGACAGCGCGCGCCAGAACCCGCACGCGACTGTCCAGTTCACCCCGGTCTACATAGCAGCCGTGCAGATGGCGAAAACCGGTTGAAGGGTCAAAGGATCCACGACCGTGCAGCACGCGGCGGTTGTCAAAGACCACCATCTCACCACCGGACAGTTTCAACGCGATGCCATAATCCGCGCTGCGGGTCATCTCCATGAACAGACGATAGGCGCGGTAAAACGGCACCATCTGGTCGGACTCCAAATCCACCAGATCGGCGATATGGGCGTTAAAGCAGACCTCGGACACATTGCCATCGGAATCCAGCGTGATCACTGCCTTGCGAGAGCGAATATCGGTCGTTTCATCCTGGAACCGGAACGGCACGGAGATCGTCGACAGGACCTCAAACGCCTCAGGATCGCGGCTGCGCAGATCTTCGGCCACTGCGGCACCATCGCAGAATGTCGACCCGCCCCCTTGGGCCTCATTGGCCAGACAATGCAGGAATTGGTAGCCCGGCGGCAGCTCCTGGTTGGTCAGATCCGTATGCAGCGGCAACGCTACCGACGTATAGGCCAGATTGTTCGGATCCGGTTTGGAGACCACTTCAAAGGTCAGCCCAAAATTCGTCTCCCGCAGGTGTCCGACCCGCCGGGCCACATCGACGCCAGCGTCCGTGTGATCCGCAAGACCCGTAACAATCGACAGGCCAAAGCGTTTGGTATCCGCCAGCCAATCGGCCAAGGCCGCATCAGATGTCATGATACCACTGCCGTCATGGCGTGGCACCCCGTCGCCGCCCAGCTCACTGCGCCACAGGGTGCGGGCGATATCGGCCGCATCTGCGCGACGTTGACCGGGACGATGAGTTTTCAGCCAGTCCAGATCAAACAGGCTCGGCTCATCCGCGCCGGGCCAGGTGATCAACACATTGGTGCCGCTCTGTTCGACAGAGACCGGCGCAATGTCGAGGGGAACGCTGCTCAGTTCAAAGACCCGTTCACCGGTTTGCGGATGAAACCCGGAAGGATCAGTATCGCGCAGCCAGATATAGGGAAAGGTTCCGCTAGTGCCATCGGCCCAACGCAAGTCGAGGCTGTCCGCCCCGGCAGTAAAAGTGAGTGACATATGTCTCTCCAATAAAATGGTGTGTTTAGACGTTCGAAATCACCCGCCCCGCGGGGGGCGGCCACCATTCCTGGGCCTTTCCATGGGGGTGGCCCTGAGATCTTCCGACAACAACACACATTTCGTTGGATCGTCCTGCGTTCGCGAGGCTGGATTTTGCGGCCAGAGGGCAAGGCTTGTCAATGACCGGTGGTGGTTTGCTGGATCACAGCTCTGCGTTGGCACGTTGGTTGCACAAGGCGTGGCACACAGTTGATGGGTTTTATGCTTCAAAATATGCGCGCTGCGCGTAACATTCCCACCTGCTAAAACGTTTCGGGAGGTCACAATGAAGAATTTCGCCATCGCATCCGCGCTCGCCCTATGTTTGACGAGCCTAAACCCAGCCCCCGGTTTTGCATCCGACGATGCCGCCAAAGCGGCCGTGGCGGGTAAAACCATCACCTCGGGCAAGGCGGTTTTGAAAGTCCGCAAAAATGGCAGGCTCACCGGCAAGGTCGGTCCCAATGGAGATGTGACGTTCGAGGGCGCCTGGGACATCCGCAACGGCAAATGGTGCCGCACCATCACGGAACCCGCCAGTTTTGCCGGGACGGAATGTCAGGCCATGACACTGGGGGATGGGGTCATCACCATCAGCGGTCGCAACGGTCCGGTGGACTGGCAAATCAAGTAAGAAACCGCGCCTCGATCGGCGTGCTCGGGTGACAACAAAGCAGCCAGAAATGGCCGTTTACACTCCGATCCTAAGGAAAACCGTAGCCACCACCGCACTTACGACGCTTAGAAACATGAGTGTTTCAAAGCTTAATCCAAACACCCGTTTTCCTGATCGGAACGGAAGAAGGCAAAGCCACGCAAACGAACACATCACGGAAAGAACGACAAACAAGAGACCAAGCATTCCGCCCACCTTCTCATGCATTTTTGGGAAGCTTCGGCCCCAGCACGAGGCCGCGCTTTGCCGATTTCCAACCGAGTTTGCTACTCCGCCGCGACCTTTTTGGCCTCCAACATCGGCTTCAGATAGTGGCCGGTGTGGCTGCGCGGCTCGGCGGCGACGTCTTCCGGCGTGCCAGCTGCCACGATCTCACCACCGCCGCTGCCGCCTTCGGGGCCGATGTCGATGATCCAGTCGGCGGTTTTGACCACGTCCAGATTGTGTTCGATCACCACCACCGAATTGCCCTGATCGACCAATTCATGCAGCACTTCCAACAGCTTGCGCACGTCTTCAAAATGCAGACCCGTGGTCGGTTCATCCAGGATGTAAAGCGTACGCCCAGTGGAGCGTTTGGCCAGTTCCTTGGACAGCTTCACCCGCTGCGCCTCACCACCCGACAGGGTTGTCGCCTGTTGGCCAACCTTGATATAGCCAAGGCCCACCCGCATCAGCGCGTCCATCTTGTCCCGGATTGTCGGCACCGCCTGGAAGAATTCCTGCGCGTCTTCCACGGTCATATCCAGCACGTCGGCGATGGATTTGCCCTTGAACTTCACCTCCAGCGTTTCGCGATTGTAGCGCGCGCCATTGCAGGTCTCACATGTTACATAGACGTCCGGCAGAAAGTGCATTTCGACTTTTAGAACACCATCACCCTGGCAGGCCTCACAGCGGCCGCCCTTGACGTTGAACGAGAAGCGACCGGGTTTATAGCCGCGCGTTTTGGCTTCGGGCAGACCGGCAAACCATTCGCGGATCGGGGTAAAGGCCCCGGTATAGGTCGCAGGGTTTGACCGCGGCGTCCGTCCGATGGGGCGCTGGTCGATGTCGATCACCTTGTCCAGATGCTCGAGGCCTTTGATGCTCTCGCAGGGCGCCGGGGTCTGGCGGGCACCGTTCAGACGCATCGAGGCCGTTTTGAACAGCGTCTCAATCGTCAGGGTGGATTTTCCGCCCCCCGACACGCCGGTCACACAGACAAATTTGCCCAGCGGGAATTCTGCGGTGACGTCTTTCAGGTTATTGCCAGTCGCCTTGACCACTTTGATCTTTTTCTTGTTGCCCTTGCGCCGGGTTGTCGGCACCGCGATCTCACGGGTGCCGGACAGATATTGCCCGGTCAGCGATTTTTCATCCGCCGTGATCGCATCCGGCGTGCCGTGGCTGACCACCTGCCCGCCGTGCACGCCAGCGCCTGGTCCGATGTCATAGACGTAATCCGCCTGGCGGATCATATCCTCATCATGTTCGACCACGATCACCGTATTGCCCTGATCGCGCAGGTTTTTCAGCGTGGTGATCAGCCGGTCGTTGTCGCGTTGATGCAGGCCAATCGAGGGCTCATCCAACACATATAGAACCCCGGTCAGACCAGAGCCGATCTGGCTCGCCAGACGGATCCGCTGGCTTTCGCCGCCCGACAAGGTGCCGGAATTCCGCGACAGGGTCAGATATTCCAAGCCTACATTGTTCAGGAACCCCAAGCGTTCGCGAATTTCCTTCACGATGGCGCGGGCGATTTCCTGTTTCTGCGGCGTCAGATGGTTGGGAACATCCTCGATCCATTCCAGCGCGCGGCGAATGGATTTCTCCACCACTTGGCCGGCATGCAGGCCGCCGATTTTGACCGCCAGCGCTTCCTCGCGCAGACGATAGCCACCGCAGGCGCCGCAATGGCGGTTGTTCTGATAGTTTTCGAACTCGTCGCGGATCCAATTGCTATCGGTCTCGCGATAGCGGCGCTCCATATTGGGAATGACACCTTCGAACACGCGAGTGACGTTATAGACCCGGCCGCCCTCGTCATAGCGGAACTCGATCTCTTCATCGCCTGACCCATAGAGGAAGACTTTCTGCACTTTCTTCGGCAGATCCTTCCACGGGGTGTTCTTGTCAAACTCGTAATGTTTGGCGATGGCTTCAATGGTCTGCAGGAAATAGGGCGACTTGCCCTTGCGCCAGGGGGCCAACGCGCCGTCGTACACTTTCAGGCTCTGATCCGGGACCACCAGACGTTCGTCAAAGAACAGCTCCACCCCCAGACCATCACAGGACGGGCACGCCCCAAAGGGCGCGTTGAACGAAAACAGCCGCGGCTCGATTTCAGGGATCGTAAATCCGCTTTCGGGACAGGCGAAATTCTCACTAAATGTGATCCGTTCGGGATCCCCCTCACGCGGGGCGGTCTCTAGTACGGCGATGCCATCGGCCAGATCCAGCGCGGTGCGCAGACTGTCGGCAAGCCGGGTTTCCAACCCCTCCTTGACCACCAGACGATCCACGACCACGTCAATGTCGTGGCGGTATTTCTTGTCCAGGGTCGGCGGCGTGTCCAGCTCGTGGAATTCACCGTCTACCTTGACGCGCTGGAAACCCTGCTTGCGCAGCTCCAACATCTCTTTCTTGTATTCACCCTTGCGGTCCCGCACGATCGGGGCCAGCAGATACCCGCGCGTCCCCTCCTCCAGCGTCATGATCCGGTCGACCATATCCTGCACCTGCTGGGCCTCAATCGGCTTGCCGGTGGCCGGGCTATAGGGCGTGCCCGCACGCGCGAACAACAGCCGCAGATAGTCATAGATCTCGGTCACCGTGCCGACGGTGGAACGTGGGTTTTTCGAGGTGGTCTTCTGCTCGATTGAGATCGCAGGCGATAGGCCACTGATGTGATCCACATCGGGCTTTTCCATCATATCGAGGAACTGGCGCGCATAGGCCGACAGGCTCTCCACATAGCGGCGCTGCCCTTCGGCATAGATCGTATCAAACGCCAGCGAGGATTTGCCAGACCCGGACAGCCCCGTGATCACCACCAGCTCGTCGCGCGGAATATCCACGTCGACATTCTTCAGGTTATGCTCGCGCGCGCCGCGCACTTCGATGGTTTTCAACTCAGCCATAGTGCCCTCAGTTCCCGGATCCGCACCCCCCTGGGCACAGTTCTCTTAGAGATAGGCAAAGCGGCGCGAGTCTCCAATAGAAAAAAGTGAACAAAATACGAACAAGCGCCAGATCGCCTCAGCTCTGCGCGTCCGCGCGGCGGCGTGACAGATATTCATGGGCGCCCAGTCCCAACAGATGCAACAGGACCAAAGCGGCGACCATGCCACCCAATCCACCCAGGCTGATCGCAATCACCAACAAGGGCGTGCCGATAAAGTTGCCGAGGTTGCCCGCCTGCGCCATCGCGCCATTGGCCTCAGCCTGCTTGGCAGGCGCGTTGTTCAACTGCGGCACGGCTGCAAAGCTCGCGCCTTGGATCAGGCCCAAGGTCGCCGCCAACAGCAAACACACCGCTGGCGCGGCACCGGTCACCCCCAGCGCCAGGGTACACAGCGCACTCGCGGCAAACCCCAGTTGCACAATCCGGACCGCCGACATCCACCGGGTCAGCCCCACGCCCAAAGTCAGCGAACTTGCAATCGATACAAGCGGAATTGCGACCATCACCGGCTCCCGCCACTGCGGGTCGATGTGGGGCGGCAAGACGGTCAACAGCGCCACAAAGCCCGAGGCATAGAACAACCACCCCACTGCGGGACCCATCTTGAACGGTGAGCGATAGATCTCCCGGTGCAGCGCCACCCACCCCGCCACACTCGGCAAGGGCTGATGCGCTGGCGCAGTGGACCGGCGCAAGAAGGCGGTCAGCGCGAGCGCCAGCGCCCCCAACACCGCCCCATGCGCTGCAAAAAATTGGAAAACCCCAAAGCGCGGTACAATCCCCCCCGCCGCCCAACTGGTCAGAGCAAAGGAGACGCCAAAAAACGTCCCCCAAATCGTCATCGCCAAATTGCGCTGCCGGCTGCCGGCCAACATCGCAATCAACGTTGGTCCCGCCACAACAATCCCCAGATGCGACGCACCTTCAACCGCCCGGCTCACCAAAAAGGCCCAGAACGGCAGGGTCAGCCCCTGCAACATCCCCATCGCCGCACCGATCCACAGCGACAGGATCAGCACCCGCCGATACCCCATCCGCGCCGCCAACAGCCCGGCCACCGTGCCAAGGATGATCCCGCACAGCCCAACCAGCGACACCGTCATGCTGACGCTTGCCCCCACCCCCGGATAGAGCCCGCCGAGCTGGTCAAACACAACCGACACTTTGCCATATTGCGCCGCCGCGCCCAGACCTGCGGCCCAGATCAACAGGATCTCACCCCAAGGTATCGCGCGTTGTGTCGCTTTCATCTGTGCAAACCCTTCTCGGTCCACCGCAGGCAACGGGGCCGTGCGATCGTTTCGGGTTTTATGACCGGGTTTCACTCCGAGCGTAAGCCTCACTTGCCTCAAAGGTGGCCCTTCAAGCGGCACATCTGATTGGCGACAAAAGCCGGTGACGGCTGTGGCGAAAATGAGAAAGATCTCGCGTATTTTAGGAAACAGGCAGCGCTTGGCACCCTCTGCAGACACCCGCAGCTCTGTTTCGTTCATCTCAAAACACTGAACATAAACGAATTTCTTTTGTCCCAGCAGAATCTCTGGCCGCCATCAACCGCGCACACTCTACTTTTGGCTGATTGATTAAACCTTGACCCAACCGGGCGCGAGCAGACCCGTTTCGTGTTACATTCAAGTGGAGCAGCAGGGTGAACGCCAGGTCTGCGAAACCCAACGTCACGTCGTGCGACCAGGCCATGCAAATGGCCCCTAAAGGAACCGAGATTATGTCATATCGCCTGTCTCACCGTTTCAATCTTCGCAAAATGCGGCACGGTCTTTGCGGTCTTGCTGCCTGTCTCTTGTCCGGATTAGTGGCGCCTCAGGCATTGGCAGCCACCTCTGCGGATCTTTCCAACGCTCCGCGCGCAATGCTGGTTGTGGATGGCTCCAATTCCATGTGGGGCCAGATCGATGGCACGGCCAAAATCACCATTGCCCGCGACGTGATCCGCGATCTTCTGGACGATCTGCCAGCCGATATCGCGCTCGGACTCACCGCCTATGGGCACCGCAATACCGGTGACTGTCACGATGTAGAGGTCATGGTGGATCCGGGACAAGGCAATCGCGCGACCATTGCCGAGCAGATCGGTTCAATCAAGCCCACGGGCAAAACCCCCATGGCCGAAGCGGTGCGCCTAGCGGCACAATCGCTGGGCAACAGCCGTGCGCCTGCCACGGTCATTCTGGTCTCTGACGGGGTAGAAACCTGCGCGCCGGATGTCTGCGCGATCGCAGCAGAGCTTGAACGATCCGGTGTGGACTTCACCGCCCATGTCATCGGCTTTGATGTTCACGACGGAGAAGCGCAAAACCAATTTGCCTGCATGGCGCGCGCCACGGGCGGGCGTTACCTTTCGGTCGATACCGCCGAAGAGTTGAGCTCGGCTTTGATCGCCACCACGCAATTCACCACAACCGAAACCAGCCTGCCGTTGATCACGCAGTCCGGACGGCTCTATTTTGTCGCCTCCCACAAGATGCGCGGCAAACTCCAAAACTTGCCCGCCCATTGGCAAGTGGAAGACCAGACCGGTAATCCCGTCATGACCGGTTTTCACAATGCCGGCGGCCATATCGATCTCAAACCCGGCACCTACCGGCTGACGGCCACCGACACCGAAAGCGGCCATACCGAGACACGCCGGATTCAGGTTACCAACGGCGGCAGTATGCAGATCACCTTGATGTTTCCCTAGTGGACAGTCCCGCGCGGCGCCCGTGATAGCCTACACGGCCCGCGCCATCTGAACGAAAACGCCCCAGTCCAGAACGGACCGGGGCGCTTTTTTGTACTTTTGGTGGCTTGGGGCCAGTTTACATGTGGATCACACGATCAAAGGCATCCAGCACGCTTTCGTGCATCATTTCCGACAGGGTTGGGTGCGGGAAGACGGTGTTCATCAGGTCTTCCTCGGTGGTTTCCAGCTGACGCCCCACGACATAGCCCTGGATCATCTCGGTCACCTCGGCACCAACCATATGCGCGCCCAACAGTTCTCCTGTCTTGGCGTCAAAGATGGTCTTGACCATGCCCTCAGGCTCACCCAATGCGATGGCTTTACCGTTGCCGATGAAGGGGAAGCGGCCGACTTTGATGTCAAAGCCCAGCTCTTTGGCCTTGGCTTCGGTGTAGCCGACGCTTGCGACCTGCGGGTGGCAATAGGTGCAGCCTGCGATGCTTTCGGGTTTAACCGGATGGGCGTGTTTGCCTGCGATCAGATCCGCAACCATCACACCTTCATGGGAAGCTTTGTGGGCAAGCCATGGTGCGCCCGCGATGTCACCAATGGCATAAAGACCATCAACACCGGTGCGGCAGAACGCGTCGGTCACAACATGGGTGCGGTCCAGTTTGACACCCAGTGCTTCCAGACCCAGACCTTCTACGTTGCCGACGATGCCCACGGCGGAAATCACGGTATCGAATTCTTGCTTTTCGACCTTGCCGCCAACTTCGATATGGGCGGTGACTTTGCCCTTACCGCGATCCAGCTGTTTGACCATGGCTTTTTCCATGATCTTCATGCCCTGTTTGACAAAGGCTTTCTTGGCAAAGGCCGAGATTTCGGCGTCTTCCACCGGCAACACGCGGTCCATAACTTCGACCACGGTCGTGTCAGCGCCCAGGGTGTTGTAGAAGCTGGCAAATTCGATACCAATCGCGCCGGAGCCGATGACCAGCAGTTTCTTGGGCATGCGCACCGGATCCAGCGCATGCTTGTAGGTCCAGACCAGATCACCGTCGGCCTCAAGACCCGGCAATTCGCGGGCCCGTGCGCCGGTGGCGAGAACGATGTTCTTGGCCGTCAGCTCTTCGGTGCCTTTGGCGGTTTTGACCGAAACCTTGCCCTTGGCTGGGATGGTTGCTTCGCCCATCACCACGGTGACTTTGTTTTTCTTCATCAGATGGCCAATGCCGCCTGACAATTGCTTGGCCACACCGCGGGAGCGTTTGACAACCGCATCCAGATCATAGCCGATTTTGTCGGCTTTCAGACCAAATTCCTTGGCGCGCTCCATCAGATGGAACACTTCCGAGGAGCGCAGCAGCGCCTTGGTTGGGATACAGCCCCAGTTCAAGCAGATGCCGCCCAGGTGCTCACGCTCTACAATACAGGTTTTCAGCCCCAGCTGGGCCGCCCGAATAGCAGCCACATATCCGCCAGGGCCGGCACCAATTACGATCACGTCAAAGTTCTGTCCGGCCATGATGTTTCCTCGCCAAAATCAGGATCCCGAAATTTAGTTTACCATTAAACTACTTTCGAACCCACTGCAACGACAGTGGCACATATCTGCCATGCAGCGATGAAAAATTGCTATACTCCACACGCACAGCAGATTTTTATGTTACAAAGCCACGACTTAAACAAAAAATGGCCGCCCCCTCATCGGGAACGGCCACGCCCCTCATGGGACAATAGATCTGTTTTTGCGAAGATTTATTCCGCCGCCTGCAGGATGCGCACCGTGCTGCCATAGCCGCCGGCCTCGACGTAGTCATGCTCTGCCCCGGTGCTGGGACGCCCCAAAGCGGAGTTGCGATAAGGGAACCGACCAAACAGGCGGATCACTTCGCGATGAGCCCGTGCGTGCAGCAGATTGCTCATCCCGTTCTTGGGCATATGGTCCATGAACATGCGGATACAGCGTTCCTGATCCACCAGGTTCTCAGAATGCATCAACGGCAGGTAAAAGAACTGACGCGCCGGTTCGTCGATCTTCATGTCCCACTTCTTGTCGATCGCCATCTTGGCGACCGCACGCGCCAGATGGTCCGATTCAAATGCGCGCGCATCGCCGCGGAACATGTTGCGCGGCAACTGATCGGTCAGAACGATATAGGCCAAAGCCCCCGTGGGATAGGTCATCCACATGGAAAACTTGCCATCACAGGCGGCCTGCCAGGTGGGAAGAAACTGATCCCTGATCTCCTGATCCAGCGCCTCGTCCTGAATGTACCAACCACTCTCACCGACTTTGTCCAACCAAAATTCCAGGATCTGTTCGGGCCCTTGCATGGGTCTGTCTCCGTATAAATACCTACACTCTAATGTAGGGCTCTTTCACAACACTTTTACAAGACAGACCCGAGTCACGTTTTGCAACGTTGACGGCCCAGGATGAAATAAATGGCATATTTCCTTGAGCTTAGCGCTAGCATTACGCCTCTTGCGCGGTTTCCTGCTCCTCCAGCTCGGTCTCGATAACATATTCCTGCGCCCATTCGGCCGCAACGGCCGTGGATGTTGGCGCCATCACTGCCATTGGCCCGGTGGTTTCCAGATCCACAGTGGGGCGCTGAGTCGCGCGGTAGGCGGCATAAAGCGCGATTGCTGCAAACAAGACGCCCATAAACAGGAAATACCCGGCAGGTCCGAACATCCGGTCCGACATCAACCAACCGGTGATCATCGGCCCGGCGACCGCACCCAATCCATTGATGAACACCAATCCACCAGACGCCGCCGGCATGTCCTCATGCGACAGGAAGTCATTGGAATGCGCGATCAACAGCGAATACAGGGGCGTGGTCAGACCTCCCAGCACGAATCCCGCAACCAACAGCATCGGGTAATATTCCGGCTCCACCATGCCAACAAAGCCCGCCACGGCGGCAACGGCGGCAGTACACACGATGACAAACCGGCGATCCATCCGGTCGGACAACCAGCCGATGGGGAATTGCAAGATGATCGCGCCCACATAAAAGGACGACACAAAGGCCGAGATCTGCACCAGCGACAGCCCCACATTGGCGCCAAAGACCGCCGACATGCCCACCTGCCCCGAGAAAACGCCGCCCAAGAGGAACATCCCAACACAGCCCAAGGGGGAGGCTTTCATCAAATCCCGCAGGCTCATTGGTTTTGCGGTTTCAAACATCGGTGTTGGTGAAATCGACAGCAGGATCGGCGCGAATGAGACTGAAACCGCAATCGAGGCGATCACAAATGGCAAGTAGGATGACGGATCCCCCACCAACAGGAGGGCCTGCGCGCCGACCATGCCCAGCGTCATAACCACCATATAAAGCGACAGCGCTTTGCCTCGGTTTTCATTGTCGGCCGCATCATTCAGCCAGCTTTCCGCCACCACATAAACGCCGGAATAGCAAAAGCCGATGATGACCCGGCCAATGAACCAGACATAGGGGTTCGCCAGTGCCGGATAGACAATCATTACCGCCGAGATCAACGAGCCAAGGGCGGCAAAGACCCGCACATGGCCCACCCGACCGATCATGACCGGAGCCAGACGCGAACCGCCCAGAAATCCGAGAAAGAAGGCGGACATCACCATCGACAAGGCAAAGGGCGTAAACCCTTCCAGCGAGCCGCGCACCCCCAACAATGACCCCTGCAGACCGTTGCCGATCATCAAGAGGCCAACACCCAACAACAGCGCCCAGGCGCTGGACAGCACTTGCAACATCTGCGCAACTCTCCTTCGTGCCCGTTTTAGCAAAAAAACGGGGACCCATCCTGCGGTGAAAATGCCAATTCCTGCCCGGTGTCGGGGTATCCGACTCATACGGAATGGCCCCTTCATCTGGCAGATGACAGAGCTCGCTTGTCTACGTCATTTCACGACATTTCTGTCGGGATTACGGCATTTAGGGAATTAAGAGCGACGCATCGCCATAGGAAAAGAAGCGATACCCTTGCCCGACCGCGTGATCGTAAACCTGTTTCATTCGCTCTTGCCCCACCAGGGCAGAGACCAGCATCAAGAGGGTCGATTTGGGCAGGTGAAAATTGGTCATCAGCGCATCCGTCACGTGGAAGGTGAAACCCGGGTAGATAAAGATATCCGTCTCCCCCTCCCACGGTGCAATGTCGCCGGTGGCGCGCGCGGCACTTTCGATCAGCCGCAGCGCCGTGGTGCCGACGGGAATGATACGTCCGCCTGCGGCTTTGGTCTGCGCGATCTCAGCTGCGGCCTGTGCGCTGACCCGGCCCCATTCGGCGTGCATCTTGTGGGTGGTGACGTCTTCAACCTTCACCGGCAAAAAGGTCCCCGCCCCGACATGTAGGGTCACATGGGTAAAGGTCACGCCTTTTTCACCCAAGGCCGCCAACAGAGCTTTGTCAAAATGGAGCGAGGCCGTGGGGGCGGCAACCGCGCCGCTGTTCTTGGCCCAGACGGTTTGGTAGTCTTCTTTGTCGTGCGCGTCTGCGGGACGTTTTGCAGCGATATAGGGTGGCAATGGCATGGCACCAGCCGCATTCAGCGCCGCATCAAAATCATCACCTGCCAGATTGAACCGCAGATGCCCCTGCCCGTCCTCGACCGCTTCCAATGTGGCGGACAGGTCGTCGGAGAAGTCGATGGTCTCGCCAACCTTCACCTTGCGCAGAGGTTTCAAAAGCCCGGCCCAGCAGCCATCGGCGCGCGGCTCCAACAGGGTGACATCCACCTTGGCCGAAACACGGCCCTGGGCGCTGTCACGAAAGCGCTGACCAAACAGGCGCGCCGGGATGACTTTGGTGTCGTTCAGCACCAGCCGGTCACCGGGGTTCAGCCAGTGCAGCAGATCGCCAACATGCTGGTCATGGGTCACATCCCCCTCAGCCACCAAAAGACGCGCCGAGGAACGCGGGTGCGCCGGACGGGTGGCAATCAGGGTTTCGGGCAGATCAAAATCAAAATCGCTGAGCTTCATGGCCCGCTCTCATAAGGCGGTTTGCCGCTATTGGCCATGGTCAAAACGCGCAAGGATCTCTGCATCGATCCGGTCAATCTCAGCCTCATACCAGTCGATGGCCGCGATGGGGTCTGCCTGATACCCCGCGGCAAAGGACGCCGGTGCCTCAGTGGCCGGGTCGTATTTCGTGGACCAGACCATAATGCTGATGAGGGCGGGCAATACGTCGCGGGCTTTGCGGGTGGGAAAGTAGCAGACACGGCTGGCTTTGCGCGGATCGATTTGGCGATCCAACATATCCGCAGCCTCCAACCGGGCCAGCCGATTGGCTAGGATATTGGTCGATATCCCCTCAGGCCCCTTCAGAAACTCGCTGTAGGTGCGTTTGCCGTGCAGCAGCACATCCCGCAAAATCAGGAAGCACCATTTGTCCCCCACAATCCCTGCGGCATAGCGCGTGGGGCATCCGTCCCAATCTGGTTTTTTGTCCTTGGTCATAGCCATTCAAATACGTCGTCAGAATTTTTCTTGCAATATGCAAGTGATAAATCTAACCATATTTTTACTTGCATTTTAAAAGAGGAATCACCCGATGCCGTCTCCCTTTGTATGGTTTGACAATTTCGCAATCGATCGCAGTGCCACAACTGAATTCCTGCAACGGACTTTTGGCTGGGCCCCCAATGACATCGGCCCGATGACGTTTCTGACGGCAGATGGCCAGGACAAACCCTTTGCCGCCACCACCGAACGGATGGAGGGGCTGTCCGGTTGGGTGCCCTATGTTGAGGTCGACGATCTGCCCAAAGCAGTAGAAGAGGCATGCGCCAACGGGGCCAGTGTGATTGCAGAAAACCTGCAAGGCCCTGCGGGAGATGCCAGCTTTATTCGCGATCCGGGCGGTGCACCGCTCGCCCTGTGGAAACGCGCACCCGGAATGTGAGGTGAGACCATGTTGAAAATACTGCTGTCGGCGATTGCCTATGTCGTCCTTGTGTTTCCACTGGCGCTCGTCTGGCACCTTGGCCTGTTCAAGGAACAATACATGGCTTTTGGCTATTTCAAAGGTGAGCCAAATATTCCAATAGGGCTCGCCACGATGGTTCTGCAAGGGATCGCACTTGCAGTAATCTACCCGCTGTTCATGACCGGCACATCTGGGTTTGGCCGCGCCTTTGCCTTTGCCGGGCTGATGGGCGCCTTCTTCTGGACGTCCCATGTGCTGGCGCTGGTCGCCAAACAGAACGTGCCCAATGCAGGTGCTTTCATTGTGATGGAGACGCTCTATCTGGCGCTGCAATTCGGCCTGTTTGCGGTGGTGCTTGGCCTTCTCTATCGCGCCAAGACCTGACAAGGGCGTGACGACCCGCGTGCAATCACCCTGCCCTAGCGTTCTTCGCGATCCTGGCGGCGGTCTTGAAAACTTTTGCGCGCGGGTTGTTCTTCACCAGGTATGGTTGGCGACTGGCGGCGAAAGATTTCCCGCAGGAACCCAGGCGCCAATCCCGACAACGGGTTCACCGTCACTTTGGGATCATCAGCCGCCCCTTTAAGGTTGAAGGCAAAGCCGATCAACCCCTCACCCTTGCGGGTTAGAACACTGCCAACCACGTTGACCAGATAGATCGGCGACAACACGCCGCGCATATCCAAACGGCCGTTTTCCAGATCGTAGATACCATCCATCGACAGACCTATGGAGGGCCCCACCGCGCTGCTTTTCCATAGTTGCAAATGGGTCGGCCCCAGCTGGAATTGGGCCTCAACCTCGGTGAACAGCACGCCTTGGCCGGCCAGTTCGGTGACCAACCCCACCAGGCTAACAGCGTTGACCAGTGCCAACATGGCCGGGGCTTGCCGGATATAGGTGTTGCGCGCGGTGATCTGGCCGTTGAAATAGCCGGCCTTTTTGGCGGGCACCAATGTCATATCAAAACTGCCGCCAGCGGCATGGCGCAAAATCCCCGAGGACCGAAAGACGCCGCCCGCATCGTCTGAGCGCACCCGGATCCCCATGCCACCGTTTTGCGGCACCAAGACGCCGTTCACCGCGGTCTGCCCATTCAACAAGCCTCGGAATTCACCGTTCACGCCCCCTTGGGTCGAGATCCGACCGCGCATATTGCGCAGCGCGATACTTTCGGTCACCTGAACCCGGTCGAGGGCAAATTCAATCGGTCCAATCCCGCCCGAACTGCCACCAGACCCGGATCCCGTGCCGCCATTGTTGCTGCCAAATGGCGCGGTGCGCAGATCCAGGCTGCCGCCCGACAGCGCCAGCGACGGCGCCGCAGATCCACGCCCGGTAAAGGTCGCGCTGCTGTTCAGCCAATTGCCAATCCGCACCGAGGACAGCACCGCTTGATTGAGGCCACCACCGTCGCGCAAGGACACCCGACCGGTTGCCGTCAACCCCGCCGCCGACACCGACAGCGCATCCACACGGGGGGTCTGAGCCAAAGTCACTTGGGCCTCCAGGCTGCCCGTCGCCGTTTCCCGTTTGCGCCAGCCAAGGGATGCAATGCGCAGCCCGACCCCTTGCAGGTCGGACGTGATTGAAAGTTTCGGAGCCGCGCCCGGCTCAAAACGCAGGTGATATTGGCCACGCCCGGACCCCGAAACCGTGCCTCGGGGCAGTCCGATCTTGAACGTCTCCACCGCTTCGGGCGTCAGCGCCACGGTGCCAATCACCCGATGGGGTTCCGTGTCACGCGCAGCCCCCAACGGCAGACGCCAGTCCACGGTTGCCGCCACGCCGCTCAGCGCGCCATTGCCGGTGACCTGCACATGATCCTGGTCGCCGCTGACCGTCAGCCGGTCCGCCGTCACCACGTGATCGGGCACCAATACGTCGCTTTTTACCCCACGGATGGTGCCGATGTAGTGATAGTCAATCTCGTCCAGCGACAGCTTGTCTTTGAGCGCCAGCGCCATCGTGCCCTGCACCTGCGCGCGCCCCTCCGCCAGTTCGACGGGCAGGTTTGCCTTGTCCATCACGGACAAGGGTTCGCGGTTCAACAGCGACAGCGCCGCCGTGACAGAACCGTCGGCGGCCAATCGGATCACCGCCGGGCTGCCACCTTTGACGCTGGTGTCTGGGATAATGAACGACGTGCCCGCGACATTGAGCGCGCCGCCTGTATCAACCAGCACCTCTCCTTCGGTCGCGGTCGCTACCAAGCGGTTGCCGTGGATCGAAAACTGCCCCGCCGCGCCCTGTAGTTCGGGCATGTGTTTTTGATACCGCAGCTGCATGCCCTCAAACCCGAGCGACAGCGACAGAAATGGTTTTTGCCCAGCCCGACTGCGCAGGGCGATCTGCACATCGCGCCCGATCCCGTCCGAGATATTCTCCCGCACCCATTTGCGCGGTTTGGGCGGCGCGGCGGCCGGCCACAGGGTTTTGACCTGATCAATGGTGACAACATCCGCCGCCCCATCCAGCGCATAGGCCCAGCCCGCGTCATCGGTCCAAACCTCACCTTTCAGATGCACGGTGGTGGCATCCTGGGTCACGGTTGCCTCACCGAGCTTGAGGCGAAACGGGTGCAGCTCCAGTTTAAAATCCGTGGTCACACCGGCAAATTGCTGCACGTCTTCGTATAGGTAAAACGGGTTCAGCTGGAGGTCCGAGAACCGCAATTGCCCGACCAGATCTTGCAGTTGCCCGTTCTCAATCCCGCTGAGCCGTGCAATCCCTTCCATCTGGCCGCTGCCCCAACCGGTGGCAACGCTGAGCCCGTCAAACTGCAACAGCTGTTCGGCCGGGAAATAGGTGAAATAGCTGCTCGCCCCATCAAAGGCTACTGGGCGCGCGGTGTCATCCGGTTGTAGCGCGCCTTCCCCGATCTCAAGGCTGGCGGCAACGGGGAGAAAGCCGCCTTGGCTGTCGACCCCGCCTCGCAAAGTACCAGAGATTGGCGCGCGCAGAATTTCCAACCACCCCAGAGCCGGGTTTTGCACCGCGATGTCCTGACTGTGCAGTTCGGTAAAGGCGATGCCGAACTCCGCCGCCGTATCACCAATGGCGGAGGTATAACTAGCCTCAACAACACCAACCCCATCGCCGCCGCTCAGCACGGAAAACCCGGTCGACAAGGCCACATCTTCGCCGGTCCGGTCCAGCCGGATGTAGCCGCCATCAAAGGTCCAAGCGCGACCAATACGCAGGTCTTCGTATTGAAGCGTGATCGCCTCCACATCAATCGCCGTCAGCGCATCCAGACCCGGCTGATCCAGGTAGAGATCCCATTGTTCGATCAACTCAGGCAGGTTCTGTGCCTGCCGCACGGCATCGGCCCCATCCGCAAGGCTGAGCGCCACGCCGTCACCGCCGCGGCGCAACGTGGCGACCAAGCCGGCAAGGTAGACCGTTTTGGGGCTAATGCGACCATGAAACAGGTTCGACATCGACAGGCTCGCCTGCGCATCGCTGAGCTGCGCGGCAATCGCGCCATCTTCGTAACGCAGCACCACATCGCGCAGCCCCACACGCGGCCGCCAGCCTTGGTTGACAATCACCTGCATGGCGCCGAACTCAATGTCCAGACCGCCCAACTGTGCCTCAATCACGCCTTCAACGCGGTGACGCAACCAGGGTGGCACATCAAACTGTCGCCCCTGGCCAAAATAGACCAAACCGGCCGCCAAAACGCACAACACACTGGTCCAGCGCAGCAAGACCACGCCCATGCGCCGCAGCCCCAAAACCCAAGGGCGCGGCAACACGTCCACCTGCGCATCCGGCACAGGTTCGCCGTCCGGCGCGGGGCCGGTGGTGGCAGAATTATGTGGATCGGGTGCGATGAGTGCTTTTCCCTTGGGAGTTATCGCCTAAGTATAGCGGGAAAACTTTGACACATTCTATCTGGAGACCTGTTCCATGCTCAGCCAATCCGATCTTGCCCCCGACTTCACCCTGCCGCGCGATGGCGGTGATGAGGTCACGCTTTCCGCGCTCAAAGGGCAGACCGTGGTTCTCTTCTTTTATCCTCGTGATGATACGCCAGGCTGCACCAAGGAATCCATCGGATTTTCCGAACATCTGCAAAGCTTTGCCGACGCGGGCGTTCACGTGTTTGGGATCTCCAAAGACACGGTTGCCAAACACGCGAAATTCACAGCCAAACACGCGCTCACCGTGCCGCTGCTGTCAGACGCCGAAAGCGACACCTGCGAACGCTACGGCGTCTGGGTTGAGAAGAACATGTATGGGCGCAAAAGCATGGGCATCCAACGGGCGACTTTTGTGATCGACGCAAAGGGTAAAATCGCCAAGACCTGGCCAAAGGTCAAAGTGCCAGGCCATGTCGACGAAGTGCTTGAAACCATCCGCGCGCTTTAACCCAATCCCTCCCGCCCCTGCAGATGCGCCCCTATCGGGGCACCCCCTGGCAGCGTTGGGCATAGCGCCGCGCAAAGGGGCGCGGCGCACCACCGACCGCCGCGCCCCTCGCGCATCGATCTTTACGCTTTCGCTTCGGAGCCGCCCATCACCTGCCCCCGAAAAGCCGTCGCGCGCACCGTGGTGCAAAGGAAATCGCCGAGGGGCCCCGCCGTGGCGGGGAGACGGTTATTTCCCTTGCGGCGGCGGGGAAGCGGTGGCAGGGGACAGATCAGGTGATGGGTGGGTTTGAAGCTTTCGCTTTGGTGGGCCCTGGATCCGTTGTGCCCGTATCTAGCACTCTTAGACGACCACCCCCAAAGACCCCTCACCCACATACAACAGCCTAAACCGTCCGGAGCACCGCGATGACCGACACGTCCCTCACCCTGGCCCAGATGGCCACCAACGTTCTGACCACTGCGGACGGGCGGGCAAAGACGGCCTTGTCGCATCGCTACGCCGCACAGTGGTTCGCCTATCGCCGCGATGACGCGCCCGAGATCGCGGTTGGCACCGCCGCGCCGCCCCTCCATCCAGCGCGCCCGGACCAGCCGGAACTGCGCAACCCACGCGACGTGCCCAAGCGCAAACCGGGAACCGAGGTCGGCCGTAAGGCGCTACTGCATGCCGTCGCCCATATTGAGCTGAACGCGGTCGATCTTCACTGGGATCTCATCGCCCGGTTTTCCCACGTGCCCATGCCGCTTGGCTTCTTTGATGACTGGGTGCAATCGGCCGACGAGGAGAGCAAGCACTTCAACCTGATGTGCGACTGCCTGGAAAACCTCGGCAGTCATTACGGCGAACTCCCGGCCCATGCGGGCATGTGGCGCGCAGCCGAAGACACAGCCGATGACCTCATGGGACGCCTCGCCGTGGTGCCTATGGTGCTGGAGGCCCGCGGGTTGGATGTGACCCCCGGCATGATCGAAGTTTTCAAAAAAGCAAACCTGACCGAGGCGGTCGAGGCGCTCACCCTCATCTACGCCGAGGAAGTCGGCCACGTGGCTTATGGGGCGAAATGGTTCAACTTCCTTTGTGGGCGCGACGGTCTGGATCCCAAGGAAGAGTTCCACAAACTGGTGCGCAGATATTTCCACGGTGCCCTCAAACCCCCGTTTAACGAGGAAAAACGCGCCGAGGCGGGTATTCCGCCGGACTTCTACTGGCCACTTTCTGACCAGATCAGACCGCTGCCGGGGTGGTCGTAACCGGCTAAAATGCCGTTAATCGGCAAAGAATCGCTCATAAAGCGGTACGAATCCGCGCTGCGACTTTACGTTTGCGTTAGTCGACCCACCAAAAGCTTGCTCAAAGGTTAGCGTCTGGTTAATTCCTTATGGAACTGCCACTTAAACAAGACCCGCGCCCCGACGGCCCGGAGGGCTGAAGGACGAATTGGAACGGAGCGCGATGAAGCGAACACGTCTTGGCATCAAGGTTCACGCCTTTCTAGAGCGCCGCTTTCCCGAGCGCCGCGTCTTTGTAAAGTCTGACAGCGATACACGATTTATTCGTCTGCGCTCGGAAACCCAATTGGTTGCGGCCATCGGTATGACGGCTGTTGTGACATGGTCGATTGTCGCCTCTGCCATCGTTTTGATGGACAGTATTGGCGCCGGCAATTTCCGCGAACAGGCGAAACGCGATCAGGTGACATACCGCGCGCGTCTCAATGCGATCTCGGTCGAGCGTGACGATCGCGCCACCGAGGCGTTGGCCGCACAGCAACGGTTTAACGCCGCCCTGACCCAGATTTCTGCGATGCAGTCCGAGCTTTTGGCTTCGGAAACACGGCGCCGCGAGCTGGAAACGGGGATCGAGGTGATCCAGACCACGCTGCGCAAAACCATGAGCGAACGGGAAAACGCCCGCACCGCACTGGCAGATCTGCGTGCAAGCACCGCCGACAGTGCCGCCAACCAGATCGCCGCTGTCACCCTGCCCGCGCAGATGGATTTTGTCGCCGATGCCTTGGCCGAAACCGCTGAGGAACGCGACCAGATCCTGGCCGATGCCCAAAGCGCGCTGAATGAACGCGATGAGTTGAAGCTGGAAATGCGCCTGATGGAAGAGCGCAACGACCAGATTTTCCGCCAGTTGGAAGAGGCAATGGCCGTCTCAGTTGAACCGCTCGACAAAATGTTCCGCCAGGCCGGCATGCCGCCTGAACGCATTATCGAACAGGTGCGCCGTGGTTATGATGGCCAGGGTGGCCCGCTTGAACCACTTGCCATGTCGACGAGCGGCGAAATCGCCGACCCGGACACATTGCGCGCCAACGAGCTGCTGTCGAAAATGAGCCAGCTGAACCTGTATCGCCTGGCTGCTGAACGCGCGCCCTTTGATGTGCCGGTGAACCTGAACCGCGTGCGTCAAAGCTCTGGCTTTGGGTATCGTCGCGACCCCAAAACTGGCGGTCGGCGTTTGCATAAAGGCGCGGATTTCGCCGGTGCGACCGGCACGGACATCTTTGCGACCGCCGATGGCGTGGTAACCACCGCCGGATGGCAATCCGGCTACGGCCGTCTGGTCGTGATCAAACACGACTTTGGCATCGAAACACGTTACGCCCATAATTCAAACATCCGCGTCAAGGTTGGCCAAAGGGTCTCGCGCGGGGATCATATTGCTGATATGGGTAACACTGGACGGTCAACCGGGACCCACCTCCATTACGAGGTCCGGGTCGATGGCAAACCTGTAAACCCGATGATCTATATCAAGGCTGCAAGAAATGTTTTCTAAAAGCAAAATCAACGAACCCGGCGCAAAGCCCGAAGGTTCTTCACCCGCTCCGGCTGCTCCCTCTTCGGCAGCGCCCGTAGCACCGTCGGCGCCCGCCTCTGATTTCAAGGCAAGCGCCCTCAAGGCGAAACCGCCTGCGTCGATTCTGTCTTCGGATCTACACGTATCCGGCAATATGAAAACCACCGGTGACATCCAGGTCGAAGGCACTGTCGAAGGCGACATCCGCGCCCACCTGCTGACCATCGGCGAAAGCGCCACCATCAAAGGCGAAGTGACCGCCGATGACGTCGTGATCAACGGCCGTATCGTTGGCCGCGTGCGTGGCCTGAAAGTTCGCCTGACCGCCACCGCGCGTGTCGAAGGTGACATCATCCACAAAACAATCGCGATCGAAAGCGGGGCCCATTTCGAAGGCTCAGTACAACGTCAGGACGATCCCCTGAACCCAGGCAAAGCCGCCGCGAAACCAGCTGCTGCGCCCGCGCAGGGCTAACTGCCTTTCCGGTTCAGATCTAAAATTATTTCCAAAACGCTGCGCTATCTCGCAGCGTTTTTTTATTTATGGCACGCCATAAATAACACGAGGAACGAAACGGCAGCTTATTCTGGCAAATTTTGACTCGCATAGCCTTCAATTAACGGCACTCACTGTGCATGTTGTGTGCGCCCACTAGATCACAATCGCGTGCATTTCTACCAAAGATCAGTCACCCATCCTGTTCTTCAAATGAAACAGTCATTCAATACGTTCTGCGCATGTTCGAAAAATTTCATTCTGACATGCACAGGGCATTGAAAAGAAACACTGTTCACTAAATCAACATCACCACACGCCTAATAAATAGATTATACACCCAATATTTAACCAGTATCTTTTTTGTAACACCGTCCAATTTTGGACAAATTGACTTGGTTAAAAACTGGTAACCGCCTTAAAATTAAAAATCCGTTTAACTCAGGACTTAAAATGGCAGACGTAACATTTTCCCCGCCCTTCGATTTGTATGATATTCTGGATGCGGGCACCCCGTTGGAGTTTTTGATCCAAAGCCCCGACGTGACGCTAACCACAACAAACACGACGCTTCGGATAGAGGGCAACAGCAACGGGACCTTCGGTGGGCATTTCTTAACCGCAACGGGCAACTTCACCGCCGAAGACATCTCGAGCTGGACCGTCACAAGCGTGACATATGGTGTAGAGGGCGTCCCCTTCCTTGCTGTTTCCGACATAGACCTGACCGGCGGGCAATTCCTGGAAGCAGCGGACGGCATGGAAATCTTGGAAATACTGTTGGGTGAGGACGACAACATAGTCGTGGATACCAACGCCTCTTTTACAACGGTGGAAGGTTTTCAAGGAAACGACACGATCACATTATCTGATCAGTCAGAAGATGTGTTCGGCGGACAAGGTACAGATCGGGTCATCATCAACGCCTCTTTTGACGACGTGGACTTCGAATCCAGTTTTCCAGGCATCTTAGAAGTCGTTGGGCCCGATGCCGTTTCCGACACATTGGTTAACGTTGAAATCTTGCAGTTTCTGGACCAGACGCTCGCCATCAATGTCAGTGGCAACTCTGATGATGTCCTCGAAGGGAACGCCATTGCCGGAGTTTCAAATGACCTAATCCTGGGGCAGGATGGAGATGACAGTATCAGAGGGTTTTCCGGGAACGATAACCTTGCTGGAGGGAACGGCAACGATATAGTCTTGGGTGACTCCGGAAGAGACCTCATTGCCGGTGGTACAGGCAGCGACCTCATTCAAGGCGGAAATGGCCGTGATACGATATTTGGTCAAGGCGGCAGCGATAGCTTATTCGGTAACTCTGGGAACGATCGCATCTCTGGCGGCGGCGGCGATGATACCGTATTCGGAGGGGCAAACAACGATACTTTACTTGGTGGCTCGGGGGCGGATCAACTTTCGGGAGCACGCGGCAACGACCAAATATTTGGGGGGGGTGGCAATGACCTCTTGTCAGGAGGTGGTGGCAACGATGTTCTGAGAGGCGCACGTGGTCGCGACACGTTGAATGGCGGCAATGGCGACGATGAATTGTCTGGTCAGGCAGGTTCGGACCGCATCCTTGCAGGGAATGGCAACGACGTCGTTAATGGTGGTCAGAACCGTGACGTCTTGTTCGGCGGCAACGGCCAAGACGACGTCTCAGGCGGTAGCGGAAATGACCGACTGTTTGGCGGCCGCGGCGACGACACACTTTCGGGAAACCTGGGCAACGACAACCTGCGTGGCGCAGGTGGCGACGACAGTATCGTAGGCGGCAGAGGCAATGACACTCTGACGGGCGGCAACGGCAACGATACCTTTGCCTTTAACTCGCGTCGGGACGGCGATAACCTGATTACCGACTTTGAGGTTGGTGAGGATCAATTCGACATCAACGCAGGCGCATCTCAACTGTCCGATCTGAGTTTCGCAAACGAGAACGGCGGGACGTTGATTACCTATGCCAACACCTCTATTTTTGTCGAAGGCGTCACATCCTCCGACCTGAATGATTCCGACAACTTCTTGTTCTAAGGTCGCTTTTCCTGCACGCTTAAGCACATCGGCTTTCGCGTGCAGGCACGAATGTATCGCTCTACCTCAAAGTTTTGATCGCGGGGTAAAGCGTGCGAAAATTTTGATAGGCCGCGTCGTACTGCGCGGCCTTTTCTGCGTCCGGGTCAATCACCGCGCGCGCTTTTGGTGGGGTCATCACAGCCTCGGGGTTTGCGCCAGTATCGGCGGCAATTGCCAGTCGCGCGGCCCCCAACGCAGCGCCAAAGGCTCCGCCTTCGGGCAGGGTCAGTGGCACATCCAGGCAGGTGGCAATCAACCGCAACCAATAGGGTGACGCCACGCCGCCCCCCACGGCCATGACCTGATCCAGCTGGGCCCCAGTGGATTGCAGCGCTTCCAGACTGTCGCGCAGACCAAAGGCTACGCCCTCCAGGATCGCCTGTGTCATGTCCAGACGGGTGCTTGCGGCCTCTAACCCCAGAAAACCGCCACGGATATTGGCGTCATTGTGCGGTGTGCGTTCACCGCTGAGGTATGGCAGGAACTGCACGCGAGCGGGATCGCGCAATGTCTCGGGCAGCGCGCCTGTCAACTCCGCCGGTGTGGCACCACAGATACCTGCAAACCAGCCGAGGCTGCTGGCCGCCGACAGCATAACCCCCATTTGATACCACCGCCCCGGCACCGCATGGCAAAATGTATGCAGCGCGGTGTCCGGCGCTGGAAAATAGCCATCCCGCGCGGCCATCAAAACGCCGGACGTACCAAGGGAGACAAACCCCTGCCCCTCACCCAAGGCGCCAATCCCACAGGCGGCGGCCGCATTGTCACCGGCACCGCCAGCCACAACCACAGGACCCGCCAGCCCCCAGTCCCGGCGCAAAATCTCGCGCAATTGGCCGCCCGGCGCGCTGCCCTCAACCACCTCCGCCATCTGATCGCGCCGCATGCCACCTGCGGCCAGCAGATCGGAGGACCAGCATCGCGCGCCCACATCCAACCAGGAGGTGCCGGATGCATCCGACAGGTCCGAGACATAGCCGCCGGTCAGATAGAAATTCAGGTAGGCGGCCGGCAACAAAACCTTGGCCACTTTGGTAAAAGTCTCGGGCTCATGGCGTTCCACCCAGCGCAGCTTGGGCGCGGTAAAACCGGGAAAGACGATATTGCCGGACAATTCGCGCACCCCGGCGGTCTGATCCAGGATTGCAGCCTCAGCCTCAGATCGGGTGTCGTTCCACATGATGCAGGGGCGCAAAACCGCGCCGTCTTGATCCAGCAAAACCGCGCCATGCATATGGCCGGACACCGCAATCCCGCGCAGGCTTTGAAAGGCCGGATGCTTCGCGCGCAGCTCTGCAACCGCGTCCTCAAGCGCTGTGATCCAGTCCTTGGGGTCCTGTTCGGACCAGCCGCGATGGGGATGGGAAAACCCGTAGGCCCGCTCGGTCGTGGCGATCACCGCGCCATCGGCGCCAACCAGCAAGACGCGCAGGCCTGAGCTGCCAAGATCAATCCCCAAATAGGCCATGCCGCCTTCCCCCTTTTGAACTTGGGCGACGCTAGCGCCATGCTGGCCCCAGCCTCAAGCGGGAAAATCAGCCACATGGAAAAAACCGCGCCGGATCTCTCCCACGCGGTCTTGGTCTCATTCTCGCAGGACTTGGGTCACAAACCGCCTTTTAAGCGCGGCGACGACGGCGCAGGACCGTCAGGCCACCCAATCCGCCCAACAACAGCAGACCACCGGCCGGCAACGGCACCGGCGCGATTGCGGCAAAATCGCTAAAGGCAAAAGTGCCATCGTTCAAAAGAATGTTGTCGAAGTCTTCAAAGAACACCCGCGCTCCAAATCCGGCGTCCAGTGAAAATAGATCTTCGGACACGAAATTGATATCGAACAGTTTCGTGAAATCATCCGAAGTAAAGGGATCCGGGTTGAACAGGCTCAGCGTGTCCACCCCAGTGCCGCCGACAAAGGTCGCGCCATTGGTCTGGAACCAGTCGCCGCTGAAAATATTCACCCCATCGCCAAGCAGCGCCAGCGTGTTGTCGCCTTCGCCGAAATAGACATCGCCACCCAGAACCACCTCGGAGGAACGCACCTCAAAAATGTCGTTCATATCGCCAAGGAATACGTCGCCAAAAATACTGGCGCGGTCGTTCAACTGCAGCAGATCCTCACCATCGCCCAAATTGGCCGCTACCCCGGAATGCCCCAGCAAAGACGAGGTATCGTGCAGCGTAACAAATTGCGACGATGTATTGGCCGCATCGGTTTCAATCCCAATCTGGCCCTGGATGATCCCGCTGCCCCGGTTCTGAACAAAGCTGATCTCGGCGGTGTCATCATCCCCGTCCAGCTCAATCGCGTCAAAATCGATGCCATCGCCCAGGTTGGAGAAGATCAATCCGTCCTGGTTGATGATGGTGCCGGAATCCAGGTCAATTGCATCCTGAGGGTCGCCGACGTCAGTACCGGTGTTTTGCAGGAAACCTTCGTTAAAAATCGTGGCCCGACGTCCCGCCTTTACCGCATCGTCACCGGCAAAAATCGATGCGCCCGCGCGGTTGATCACTTCGGCATCGTCGTCTGCATTGATGCCTTCGTCGGTGGCTTGGATCCAGCCGCGGTTGTCAACCAACAGGCCATTGCCGGCCTGGATCGCGTCATCATCTGCTGAGATGAAATGCGAGTTGAAGACTTGCCCGTCATTATCCAGATGAATGGCATCTTCACCCAAAAGACCCAGAACCGAGCCGCCGGCGTTGACCTCGATCACCGCGTCATCATCCAGCTCGATGGTATGCTCACCACTGCTGAGGTTGCTGACAATCGTGCCTGCGTTGACCGTGACGGTCACATCGTCCAGATTGCCTGTGCCCAGAAACTCCTGGCTCACACCGTCGGTATCTATGCCGCTGCAGGTGACCACGTCTCCGTCATCGGGAACGCCTGGCAGGCATTGCGCAAACGCCGGTCCGGACAACATGATCAAGGTAACCGCCGTGCTGGCCCTGAAATACACAGACATCATTCAATTCCTTACAGTCAAATGAATTACTAACGTGGTGGCACGCACATGAAGTGCCAGATATTCGTCACAAATTTATGTCGCATTTTAGAAATTGAGTTGCACAACTAAAAGTGGCAAACGTAGTGAATTCACTATGAATTGATCGCACGACGCCCCTTTGATGGGCATCACCGCCGTAACACAGGGAAACCGCGCCGCGAACCTCTCGACGCGGCTGCTGACAATGCCGGCGTTTTGGTTGCGTGTGTCGGAGTTGCAAGAGGTTACAGCCCCCAACAACCGGCCGTTCAGACGCGCAAACCTGTCCCCCGCGCGCCTGTGGTTTGCTTCAGTCGGCTGTGATCACGCGGCTTGCGTGCGGCGGCGGCGACGTCGCGGAGCCCCCAATCCCGCTAACCAGCATAACGCCTCCTGCCGGCAACGGAACCGGAGCCTCATCCACAAAGTCGCTGACTGTAAAAGCGCCATCGGCAAACAGGAATTGCTCAAACCCGCCAAAAGCGAACTGCTTTTCCCCGTCGATATTCAGGCTGAGGGTATCTTGCGAGAACAGCGTCACACAGCCAAAGGTCGAGAATTCAGCCGCAGTGAAATCCACCAGCTCGAGCGCATCCTCACCATCATCACCCCAAAAGGTGGCCAGATCATCGCTCAACCAACCGCCTTCCGACAGATCAACCAGGTTGTTTCGGTCGAAAACCTGCAAAAGGTCATTGCCTTCGCCAAAAAACACATCGCTGGTCATGGCAACCGGCCCGTACTGAGTTGCGTCCGTGACACTGGGCTCTTGGACGAAGCCGCTCGCGCGGCACTGGCGTTTGTGGCAGTTGTTGATTTCCCCTGATAGACCTGCGGGTTTTGCGATTTGGCTGACCTGTTTGACGATTGAGGTTTCTCAATCGTCAAACAGGAGGATTTCATGGTCAACGAGAGAACTACACCGCTTCGCGAGCGGATGATCGAGGACATGCGCATTTGGGTTCTGGGGCACTAATCCCAGAGATCGCATATCCGGGCGGTAGAGGATTTTGCTTCGTTTCTGGGGCATTCACCGGATACGGCCACGCGTGAGGAACTTCGCGCCTATCAACTTCACATGACGAACACCCAGGTCACTCCCTCAGCCTGCAACGCCCGCTTCACTGCTTTGCGTTTCTTTTTCTCGATGCCCTGCGGGCGTGATGAGGTGAAGACGTACATGCAATTTCGCACCGAGCCGCGCAAGCTACCAACAGTGCTGAGTTTCGAGGAGGTCTCCGAACTTCTGACCCTAGCTCCGGGTCCCGGGCTCAAGTATCGCGCGGCACTCAGTATCTCTTATGGCGCGGGACTGCGCGCCTCCGAGGTTTGCAACCTCACGACTGGCGATATCGACAGCAATCGGATGTTGATCCACGTCGACCAGGGCAAGGGGCGCAAGGATCGCAAGGTCATGCTGTCACCGGGCTCGCTCGACCTGTTGCGTGACTACTGGTGTGAGGCACGGCCCAAAGGGTGGATGTTCCCAGGTAAACCCAAGATCAATCCGATCTCACCGCGTCAATGCAACCGGGCATTTACATCAGCCAAGCACCCTCTCACCGCTGCAAGCAGCGACTACTGGGCAGGGATCACCAAGCCCGCAACACTTCACACGTTGCGGCACAGCTTTGCCACCCATCTGCTGGAAGCAGGGACGGATGTGCGGGCCATTCAGGTGCTGCTTGGCCATGCCAAGCTGACGACCACAGCCCAATACACCAAAGTCGCCACAAAGATGATCCGGGGTACGACCAGCCCGTTTGAAGCCCTCAAACAGTTGAACCTCCAGACCCGCAAAAAGCGACCGGAGTGACGGACAGGGATTGCCGCGCGCAAGGCTGGAGGTCGCTGACATATTTCGCAAGCATGGTCCCGCGTGGCGGCAGGCCAATGAAGGGCATATCAGCCTGTCCCAGCTCAAAGTGATGTCCGCGATAGAAGCCTGCCGGACCGAGGCGCTCGGCGGGCATGTGGCAGCCTGCACCAAATGCGACCACCAGCACATCGCGTACAATTCCTGCAAGAAACGGCATTGCCCGAAATGTCAGGGACCTGCGGCGCGCGACTGGATGGCGGCGCGGGCCAAAGGCTTGCTGCCCGTGGAGTATTTCCATGTGGTCTTAACCCTGCCAGCCGTCCCTCTCATCGTTTGCAATCAAACGACTGCCAGTCAGTGAATTGCCCGCATCGCCCTCTGGAATAAGCGGGCGGTCTACGGCCTGCTGTTTAGGGCGTCCGCCGAGAACCGTGATCACCATCGCCGCTGATCCCAAGCGCATGGGTGCTCGTATCGGCATGACCAGCGTGCTGCAGACTTGGGGATCTGCGCTGACGCACCATCCCCACATTCACATGATCGTCCCGGGCGGCGGCCTGTCACCGGGTGGCATTCGGTGGATCGCCGGCCAGCCGGGCTTCTTCCTGCATGTGCGGGTGCTGTCACGGCTGTTCCGCCGCCTGTTCATCGAAGGGTTGATGGCGTTGCATTGCTCGGGTGATCTGGCGTTCTATAGTGACCCAAAAGGGCTGGCTGAGACCTGTGAATGTGCAAACTGGTTGGCCCCGTTACGCAAAATTGAATGGGTGGTCTATGCCAAACCACCGTTCGGCGGACCCGAGGCAGTTCTAGCCTACCTCAGTCGTGACACGCACCGTGTCGCGATCTCGAACCTGCGCCTCTTCAGCGCCAATGCAAACACCGTAGCCTTCCGATGGAAGGACTATCGCATCAAGAGCGGTGCACCACTGCCTAGCAGTGGTTTGCGCAGCACAACCACGAGAGGGCGGCAAAAAGGTGATGCACCTGACAAAGGACGAATTCATCCGCCGTTTCCTGATGCATGTTCGACCCCCTTCTCGGGCATCTAAACATGCCCTGCCAGACAATGGGCGGATTCCACCGGATCCGGCACTATGGCCTGCTGGCGTCCGCGCAACGCAAGGTCAATATTGCCAAGGTCCGAGCCCTGATTGGGGCGAGCGCACCAGAGCAAAAAACTCTGCCCGAGGATGATCCCACATCACTCACATTGCGGTAACCATGTCCCTGTTGTGGTGGCTCGATGCTGATCATCGAAACGTTCAAGCGCGGCCAGGCTTCCCGATCCCGCGCTCAACCAAGGAAACAGGCCGCATGACAAAACACCTGATCATACTGCATATTCCTGACCGGTTGGCTCAGCCACACCGGCCAAAGTCCCTTGTACTTAGCGATCCGGGAGGTCGCGCAAAAGCAGCAAATCGACAGCGACCCCGGCCAATTCTAGGGCAAGCCCGCTTGCCGAATGCCGAAACAGCCACCTTCCTATCTAAAGAACAACGCATCCGCAGCAGCTTCAAACCCAGCCCACAGTGCTCTTTCCCCATAGATACCGCCCAGCCCCAGCGGCTTCCAACTTGGGAGACTTTCCAACACGAGCCACAGTCGAGCAAAGAAGAGAAGCTGCGCGCTGGCCCAGGTTTGCAGCAATGCCACCTGTTCCGGTCAGCGTCCCAAGCGTCGAAACGTCGACGTTCCGGTTGCCCGCATTGTCCGATCCGACATGGACACCGACCACACCTTTGATCAACGCGGTCGCACCAGTGGTACTGAGGTCGGTTGAAGCGGCAGATCCGCCGCTGATAAATACGCCGGCACGGGCAATGCGCCCGAACCGTCCCGGTGTTCACAAACCTGTCGCCGGACGTCTCAACCGCATTGCCCGTGCCGCCCGCGACGGTGCCCAGGCTTTCGATATGGCCATCTCCGTTGAAAATGAACGCATTCTCACCGGTGCGAAGGGCGACATCCCCCGCCGTCACCGACTCCGCGCCCGGCGCGCCGCCGTTTTCCAGCGCAACAAATGCATCCGCGCTGAGGTCAAGACCCACGCCACTGGCGGCGATATGTCCTTCGCTGTCGACTGCGATGAAATGGCCGTCGACAGCGACAATGGCATCTCCATCTACGATCACATCATCCGTAAAGGTAAAGTCATCCCCATTGCCCAATGTCAGCGTGCCGCTGTTGGGCACCGCACAGGTATCGGTTCCCGAAATATAGACCTCTCCCGCAGCGCAGGCCGCATGTGCGGCGCGCGACAAAAAAGGCGCTGACAGAACCAATGCTGACAGCGCCGTTGTTGTTATGAAACTCTTTGACATCCCAACATCTTCTGGTGGTTTTATTAACGCACCACAACCACTCAAGGCATAGTTGAGAAGGCGTAAATACACGAAAAAAGCGCGACCTAAATCGCGCTTCTTCCTAACATTTCAAGTTCTTAATAGGTTATTCCGTCACAGAAACCTTGGACATTTGATCAGGCTGGCCGATCACTGCGCCATTGGGGCCATCGCCGCGTTTGATGGCGTCGACTACATCCATGCCCTCGGTCACTTTGCCCACAACGGTATATTGCCCGTTCAGGAAATAGCCCGCGTCGAACATGATGAAGAACTGCGAATTGGCGCTGTTGGGGTTTTGCGACCGCGCCATACCAACAACACCGCGATCAAAGGGCACGTCCGAGAATTCGGCAGGCAGATCCGGGCGATCCGAACCACCGGTGCCCGCCCGGCGCAGATCTTCGCCGAACTTGCCGAACTGAACATCACCGGTCTGGGCCATGAAGCCTTCGATCACGCGGTGAAACACCACGCCGTCGTATTTTCCTTCGCCTGCCAATGTGGTGATCTGTTCGACGTGACCCGGCGCCACATCTTCGAACAGGTCGATGGTGATGGTGCCATTGGCGCCTTCACCGGCCACATCGATGGTCAGACCTGTGGCCAGCGCCGGGCTTGCACCCAGGGCCGCCAGTGCCGCCGCTGCGACCAGCTTACGCATCTGCTGCCACCTTGACGCTGATCATCCGGTCGGGGTTTGCGGGCGGCTCACCTTTGGTGATCGCATCCACATGTTCCATACCTTCGATGACACGACCGTAAACGGTGTATTGACCGTTCAGGAAGTGGTTGTCTTTGAAGTTGATAAAAAACTGAGAGTTCGCAGAGTTCGGGTTGGCCGAACGCGCCGCGCCCAATGTGCCACGGTCATGCGGCAGTTTGGAGAATTCCGCAGGCACATCAGGCATGCTGGAGCCACCGGTGCCCGCCATACGCAGGTTGAACCCGTCTTCCATATCACCATTGGCCACGTCGCCGGTCTGCGCCATGAAACCATCGATCACCCGGTGAAAGCACACGTTGTCATATTCGCCACCACGGGCCAGTTCCTTCATACGCTCAGCGTGTTTTGGAGCCACGTCGGG
Source organism: Epibacterium ulvae (assembly GCF_018678075.1). Taxonomy (GTDB): domain Bacteria; phylum Pseudomonadota; class Alphaproteobacteria; order Rhodobacterales; family Rhodobacteraceae; genus Epibacterium; species Epibacterium ulvae_A. Next base: position 154,428 of record NZ_JAHHIR010000005.1, read on the forward strand.
CAGGAGTTCGATCACCACGTTGCCGTCTTTCAGCTCTACGATGATTGTGTTTTCGGGATCCTTGATCTCGGCCATCTGGCCCTCCTCAAATGCAGTAAAATTCCAAGCGATTGTTAAGGCGGTTGGCCAGGAAAGCCAAGGGAGCATCGTGCCAAGCATTGACGGATCGGCAAAAAGGCCCGAAACAGGCCCCGTTAGATGAGACTGCCGATTTAACCAAAGGAGTTGGGCATGGGTTGGAATTCACTGGACGACATGGATCTGAACGGAAAACGCGTCCTGGTACGTGTGGACATCAACGTCCCTGTCGAAGATGGCCGCGTGACCGATGACACCCGCATCCAACGGATCGCCCCCACCATTGCCGATATTGTCGCCAAAGGCGGCTCGCCCATCATGCTGGCGCATTTCGGCCGTCCCAAGGGCAAAATGGTGCCCGAGATGTCGTTGAAACCGCTGGTGCCTGCGTTAGAAGCGGCCTTTGGCACATCGGTGACCTTCATCGAAAAACCCAGCCGCGAGGCGATCGACGCCCTGCCTGCAGATGCGGTTGTGCTGGTGGAAAACACACGTTTCACCCCGATGGAAGAGGCCAATGACCCCCAAATGGCAGGTTTCCTGGCCACACTGGGCGACATCTACTGCAACGATGCGTTCTCAGCCGCGCACCGGGCGCATGCCTCCACCGAAGGGGTTGCCAAGCTGCTGCCCAATTGTGCCGGCCGTTTGATGCAGGCGGAACTGACTGCTCTGCAAAGCGCGCTGGGTCAGCCGGAACGCCCGGTGACTGCGGTTGTGGGCGGCGCAAAAGTGTCGACCAAGCTGGAACTGCTCGGCAATCTGGTGGCCAAGGTCGACAATCTGGTGATCGGCGGCGGCATGGCCAATACGTTCCTGGCAGCCCAAGGCATCGATGTGGGCAAATCGCTGTGCGAACACGACATGACCGACACGGCACTGGCGATCCTGGACAAGGCCAAGGCCGAGGGCTGCACCATTGTCCTGCCCACCGATGTTGTCGTGGCGCGGGAATTCAAAGCCAATGCCGACAATGAAACCGTTGCAGCCAACGCCTGCCCAGCGGATGCGATGATCCTGGACGCAGGCCCTGCAACTGTGGAGGCCGTGGCAGAGGTTCTGGCCGCGTCCAAGACCTTGATCTGGAACGGCCCGATGGGCGCGTTTGAAATCACCCCGTTTGACATGGCAACCAACGCAGCCGCCGCCAAAGCGGCTGAGATGACCAAAGCGGGCACGTTGATTTCCGTGGCCGGTGGCGGTGATACCGTTGCGGCCCTGAATCAAGCCGGCGCGGCGGAGAGCTTTACCTATATCTCCACCGCAGGCGGTGCGTTCCTGGAATGGATGGAAGGCAAAACCCTGCCCGGCGTTGCAGCCCTGGAACAGTAAAACGCCCGGGAACCACTAAAACAAAGAGGCGCGCACTCCCGCGTCCTTATGGACCGCCCCAAGGGGGCGTCCCACCAGACTTGGGCCCGGCGCCGCGCTGATGCGCGGCGCCGGTTGCGTTTGGGGCAGATGGCGCGCACAACACATACAAGCCTGGAGCATGTGTTTCGCCACACGCGGTATGTGGCGCGACATGGTCTACCGCGCTGTATCAAAGAGCCAAAACTGCAACTTGATGCATGCAATCCGACAAAGGGGCGAGACAACGTCACGCGATGCGCCTTTCGCGCGCACCATTTCCAAGTTTTAAATATCAAACGCACCCCAGCAAGCCCGACGCGCGGCGCAGGATGTGGTTAATCTTCAGGAAAATAGCACGTAAACTACTCTAAAAACACAATTTTGCCTGTGGATCCCTGACGGAAAATGCACCCCGCCGTTGAGAATAAACTTCCTATTAAAACTGCGATTCCAATTATATTTTTACAAATTTAAAAACTGCACGGGTGAACTATGCAAGACGTTACCCTGCAAACTCTGCACGCCACCGTCGACAGCCTTCAGATTTCTGCCAACCACATGTGGACAATGATCGCGCCCGCTCTTGTCCTATTAATGCAAGCAGGATTTCTGTTGTTGGAAGCTGGCATGGCACGATCAAAAAACTCCATCAACGTAGCCCAAGAGAACGTCATCGACTTCATCGTCTCGGTCAGTGCTTTCTATCTGCTCGGCTTTGGGCTGATGTTTGGCACCTCCTGGGCCGGTCTGATCGGCACTGATGGCTTTGCCTTCGCCGAAGCCGACGACTGGCACTATACTTTCTTTGTGTTTCAAGCGGTCTTTGCGGGCACCGCTGCCACAATCCTGTCCGGCGCGGTGACCGAACGGATGAAATTCTCAGCCTATTTTCTCGTAGCCATTTTTGTGGTGATTGTGATCTATCCCACCAGCGGCCACTGGTCCTGGGGTAATCTTTTGCACGGGGACAATCCGGCCTGTCTCGCGGACAAAGGGTTTATCGACTTTGCGGGTTCTACCGTTGTCCATTCAGTTGGCGCTTGGGTCGCCTTTGCCGGTATTGTCGTCCTTGGCGCGCGCCATGGTAAGTTTGCGCCAGACGGCAGCGCCAATACGTTGCAGGGGCACAGCTATGTGCTGGCCACAGTGGGTGCCATTATCCTTTGGGTCGGCTGGATCGGCTTTAACGGAGGCTCCACCACCACGGCGGATCCGGCTTTTGCCCATATCGTCCTCAACACCATCTTGGCGGCCTATTTTGGCGGCGTTTCGGACTGTTCTCGGGACGGACCCTTGACTCGGTGAACACGCCGCACCGGCCCATCAATGGCAGCCTTGGCGGCTTGGTTGCCATTACCGCGGGCTGCGATGTGGTCACGGTTCAGGGTGCTGTGATCAGGCCTGTGTGTTGTGCTGTCCGAATGGGTGATCGAACGGGTCCTGAAACTGGACGATGTGGTTGGCGCGGGCTGTGGTGCAGATGGAGGGCGTTGCGGTGACGTTCCTCTGGGCCTTTGGCACCAAATTCGTCTTCTTCAAAATTCTTGGTATGACGCTCGGCATCCGAGTTCCGCAAAAGGACGAAATCGCGGGCCTCAACGCCACCGAACATGGCGCCTCCCTTGGCATCGGTGTGTTGCAGTCCCAACTACAGGCGATGACCGCAAACCGTGTGGATCTGAGCCGTCGACTGGACGAGACCACCGGCGATGAAGCGGCGGAACTTGCCGCCCTGTTCAGCCCTTCTATTGCGCAGGTGTATCACCTGGTTTCGGGCATCCAAGGCCACGCGCTGCAGATGCAACGGTCCTCAAACTGGTTGGAACAGATCTTCCACCGGTTTCGCGACGAGGCCGCTGCGACCAAGCAGTTGTCCTCTGAGATGAGGCAAACTGCCGCCGTCGTGGCGACATCGGCGCAGGGCAACCGCCAGACTGCGGATCAGATCCTCGGCCAGGTCACCCGCATCACAGACAGCGCCGAAGGCATGTCCGGTGAAGTCTCCGCCGTGTCCGACGCCATCAACGGGCTGATGCAATCGGTGCAGCAGATCTCACAAAATGCGGATGCGACCAGCGCGGTCACGAAAAAAGGCAAACCTTCTGTCCGGCGAAGCGGTGATCGCCATGGAAACCCTGTCACAAGCGATGGAAGACATCGAAGCTGTGGTCGAATTGGTCAAGGAAATCACCATGCAATCCAACATGCTGGCGGTGAATGCCGCGGTTGAGGCCTCCCGCGCAGGCGAAGCTGGCAAAGGCTTCTCCCTGGTGGCCTCTGAATTGCGCGGCCTCGCCCAGGAGACGGACAATGCGGCCGAAGAAATCAAAAACACCATCGGCAAAATGCGCAGCCAGTCCGACAGCGCCACATCGGTCATCACCCAAGTGACCGAGTTGATGTCCGGCATTCACACAGCGGTTGCCGGGATCACCAAAGCGGTGAACTCCCAACGCCAAGCCACGCATCTCACCTCATCCCGCATCGAAAGCGCGTCACGGCAAGCAGCAACAGTGGCCGAAGCCATCCGACAGGTGCGCGATCAGGCGGGTTCGGTCAATTCCAATGCGGAGCAGAACGCGCAATGTCTGGCCGACAGCGTGCAATCGGCACGCAACCTCGAAGGTCAGGCGCAAAGCAGCGCCCATGATGCCGACACTCTGGCAGATGCGGCGCAGTCGATCTCGCATCTGTCAGACAACCTCAGCAATTCGGTGGGTAAACTCGCGCTTTATGGGCGGGGGTCTGCAAATGGCAGCGCGGCCGCCTTACAGACGCGGGGGTTAAAAGCGTCCTGATCCACTCACTGCGCGCAAAACCCGCTGGGATCAGCAGGCTGTGCCCAACTTGAATGCCTCAGACAGCCCCCCAAACAGCGATCGTTTTGGGGGGCTGTTATCCCTTGACCTCAACTTGGCTTGAGGAATTACAACGTATCAGATCCCGCGAAAACCCAGGCGCTCTGACGATGAATATTCACACCTACCTAGACCGGATCAACCGCCCGGTCCCCACTCACGCAGATCGTACAACGCTGAACAGTCTGATGCGCGCGCAGCTAGAGACTGTGCCGTTTGAGAACCTTGATCAGCAATTGGGGCGTCCAGTTTCCACCGATCTAAATGCGGCTTACCACAAAATCGTCGAGGCCCGTCGCGGCGGCTGGTGTTTTGAATTGAACGGCCTGTTTGCCTGGTTGCTGCAAACCCTCGGATATGGTGTCACCCGGCTTGCGGGCCACGTCGGCCCCGATACGCCAGCTGATGGTGCGACCGGCGATCACATGCTTTTGTTGGTCGACTGCGGCGGACCGCTTGTGGTGGACCGCTTGTGGTGGACCGCTTGTGGTGGACCGCTTGTGGTGGACCGCTTGTGGTGGACCGCTTGTGGTGGACCGCTTGTGGTGGACGTGGGATTTGGCGGCGGCAACAACGGGCCAGTGCCGTTGGGAGCGACGCAGGTTTCACAGCCGCCCTACGACATCTCAATCACTGCGCAGCCGAGCGGGTTTTATACCTACACCGAGTGCCACGCCGACAGTAAAAGCAGCTATTGGTTCACTTTGGATCCCGTGGACACCGACCATTTTGAACCGGCGAACCACCGCTTGCAAACCGACAGCAGCTCTCCTTTTCGCCGCACACTGACCGCACAGCGGCGCACGCCCGACACCCATACCGTCCTGCGCGGCCTGGTCAAAACAACCCAATGCCCCGATGGCGTCCAGACTAAGACCCTAGGCGACGTGAACGCGCTGCGCGCCTGTTTGCAGTCCGAATTCAACCTCGACGTCCCTGAGGTCGCCAGCCTTTGGCCCCAGCTTGTTCAGCGCCACACCGAGCTGTTCGGCCCCTTGTCATAAATCTGGCCTCCGGAAACGCGTGGGTCCCTAAATTAGCGTTTCACAAACGACCTGCCCTGTGCCATAGTTTGGTCAGACGCCGGAAAACGGTGCGATAACACAACGTTAACACAGGTTAATCCGCCGGGCAGTATTGGCGGCGTTGGCCCGAGCAGACAGACAGGCGATCCTACGTGACACGCATGAACCGTCCCAATTTGGGTGTATTCTTCTTTTTTGCGGTGGCCTTTGGGCTCAGCGCTTATTTCACTTTTGCCGCCATTCAGGGCGACTTTGGCCTGTTTCGCCGGGTGGAAATCGAAGCGGAAAGCGCCACATTACACGCCGATCTTAGCCGCCTGACGTCCGAGATCCGCCAGATGGAAAACCTGACCCATCGCCTGTCCGACGATTATCTCGATCTGGATTTGCTGGACGAACAGGCGCGCTCGGTTCTGGGTGTGGTACGCTCGGATGAGCTGGTTATTCGCTAATACCCCGATCTAAAGTCATCGATCACATCCAATAAAGTTGTGCCCGTGGGCTGTGCAACAAGCCATCCTTGACGGCAGCGGACGGCGTCCAGCCCGGACGACGATGACCGCTCCAAAATCTGCGGCTCTGGCTTTATTGGTTTCTTCACGCATCTTCGCCAAACACGGTGGCACAGGCTGAAATTGCCTGTGCTGTGGCAGCGGCATTTTCTTGCACAGGGCTAAGCGTTTGATTCCGATAGGCTTCCGCCCATCACCCTGGCGCAAAAGGCACAACCCTGAATTGCGATAACTTAGCGCTCGCCTCAGCAAGAAAAATGCTTTATCGGTTAGTTTAACACTAAACTATCTTGCCAAAAGGGGGAGCCCGCCACCATGGCCGCAAGAAAATCCACAGCGAAATCAAACGTCTCCGCTGACGAATTGAAAACCTACTATCGCGAAATGCTGTTGATCCGCCGATTCGAAGAAAAGGCCGGACAGCTTTATGGCATGGGTCTGATCGGTGGTTTCTGTCACCTCTATATCGGCCAGGAAGCCGTTGTTGTTGGTCTCGAAGCTGCTGCCGAAGAAGGCGATAAGCGAATTACCTCCTACCGCGATCACGGCCACATGCTGGCCTGTGGCATGGAACCAGGCGGCGTGATGGCCGAGCTGACCGGCCGCGAAGGTGGTCTGTCCAAAGGTAAAGGCGGCTCCATGCATATGTTCTCGAAAGAGAAGCATTTCTATGGCGGCCACGGCATCGTTGGCGCGCAGGTGCCGCTGGGTGCAGGTCTGGCTTTTGCCGACAAGTACAAAGGCAACGGTCGCGTGACGTTCACCTATTTTGGTGACGGTGCTGCAAACCAAGGCCAGGTTTATGAGACATACAATATGGCACAGCTCTGGGAGCTGCCGGTTGTCTTTGTGATCGAGAACAACCAATACGCCATGGGCACAAGTGTTCAGCGTTCGACCAAATCCCCCTCCCTGTGGGAGCGCGGCGCCGCTTATGGCATCGCAGGTGAAGCGGTCGACGGTATGAATGTTCTGACCGTCAAGGAAGCAGGCGAGCGCGCCGTGGCACACTGCCGCGCGGGCAAAGGGCCGTATATCCTTGAGGTGAACACCTATCGCTATCGTGGCCACTCCATGTCAGATCCGGCAAAATACCGGACCCGCGAAGAAGTGCAAAAGATGCGGTCCGAGCGTGACCCGATCGAGCAGGTGCGTGACATGCTGCTGACCGGCAAACATGCGTCCGAGGACGATCTGAAAGCGATCGACAAAGAAATCAAAGACATCGTCAACCAGGCGGCAGATTTTTCCAAGGAGAGCCCGGAACCGGCTCTGGAAGAACTGTGGACCGACATCTACGCCTGAGGAGAGAATAAGACATGGCAACTGAAATCCTGATGCCCGCCCTGTCGCCCACGATGGAAGAGGGCACATTGGCCAAATGGTTGGTCAAAGAAGGCGATACTGTAAACTCCGGCGACGTGATGGCGGAGATTGAAACCGACAAAGCGACGATGGAATTCGAAGCGGTTGACGAGGGCGTTGTTGGCGCCATCCTGATCGCCGAAGGGTCCGAGGGTGTAAAAGTGAACACGCCCATCGCAGTTCTGGTAGAAGACGGCGAAACCTACGATGCCTCGGCCGCACCTGCGCCTGCGGCGCGCGTAGAAGCACCGGTCGCAGAGGCACCTGCGGTGCCCGCAGCGCCCGTCGCTGCTGCCGCGGCTCCGGTTGCAGTGGTTGAGCTGACGCCTGACTATCCGGAAGGCACCGAGATGGTCAGCACCACCGTACGCGAAGCCCTGCGCGACGCGATGGCCGAAGAGATGCGCGGCGACGAAGACGTTTTCCTGATGGGCGAAGAAGTCGCCGAATATCAGGGCGCGTACAAGATCTCGCAAGGGATGCTGGACGAGTTCGGCCCCAAACGGGTGATCGACACGCCAATCACCGAGCATGGTTTTGCCGGGATCGCTACCGGTGCCGCCTTTGGTGGACTGCGCCCTATTGTTGAGTTCATGACGTTCAACTTTGCCATGCAGGCGATCGACCACCTGATCAACTCTGCCGCCAAGACATTGTATATGTCCGGTGGTCAGATGGGTGCGCCGATGGTCTTTCGTGGTCCAAACGGTGCCGCAGCCCGTGTGGGCGCACAGCACAGCCAGGACTATGCCGCATGGTACATGCAGGTTCCCGGCCTCAAAGTTGTGATGCCCTACTCTGCAGCGGATGCCAAAGGTCTGATGAAGACCGCCATCCGCGACAACAACCCGGTCATCTTCCTGGAAAACGAGATCCTCTATGGTAAGTCTTTTGACGTGCCAAAACTGGATGATTTCACCATTCCATTCGGCAAGGCCCGCATCTGGCGCGAAGGCACCGATGTGACCATCGTCTCCTTTGGCATCGGCATGACTTATGCTCTGGAAGCGGCGGATAAACTGGCCGAAGACGGTATCTCGGCTGAGGTGATCGACCTGCGGACCCTGCGTCCAATGGATCTGCCCACCGTGATCCAATCGGTCAAGAAAACCAACCGTCTGGTCACCGTCGAAGAAGGCTGGCCGCAGGGTTCTGTCGGCTCCTATATCGCCTCGGAAGTGATGCAGCAGGCGTTTGACTATCTGGACGCACCGGTTGTGACCTGCACCGGCAAGGACGTGCCTATGCCCTATGCCGCGAACCTCGAAAAACACGCGCTGATCACCACAGACGAAGTGGTCGCAGCGGTGAAACAAGTCACCTATCGGTAAAGCTCTATGAAAAAGCGTTGGCTGTTTCTCTTGGTTCCTTGTGTGTTCGGGGTTGGCTTTGCATCAGCAGAAGTCAAAGACGCGATGCACGGCGCAATGATGAATTCATACATCTCGGACCTAGAGAAACAGGCTGCTCGCTGCTCCGAAAAGGGAGAAAATTAAATGCCTATTGAAGTCCTCATGCCCGCCCTCTCTCCAACCATGGAAGAAGGCACCCTGGCGAAATGGCTCGTAAAGGAAGGCGACACTGTCGCCTCCGGCGACCTGATTGCCGAGATTGAAACCGACAAAGCCACCATGGAATTCGAAGCCGTGGACGAAGGCACCATCGGCAAGATCCTCGTCGCAGAAGGCGCGGAAGGGGTGAAAGTAAACACCCTGATCGCGGTCCTTCTGGAAGACGGTGAAAGCGCGGATGACATTGCCGCCGCCGGAACCGCGGCCCCTGCCGCAGCGGCTGCCGAGGAGGCACCTGTTGCCGCCGAGAAAGCCGCCGCACCGGCAGGTGCAACTCCTGCGCCAGCCGCACCTGCCGCCGCTGATGGCACGCGGATCTTTGCGTCGCCTCTGGCGCGTCGCATTGCGGCTGACAAAGGTCTCGACCTCAGCGCAATTGCAGGCTCCGGACCCCGCGGTCGTATCGTCAAAGCGGATGTTGAAAACGCAACCGCCGCGCCGAAACCAGCTGCTGCGCCCGCCGCTGCTGCACCGGCTCCGGCTGCTGCCGCCGCACCCACCGGCCCCTCGGCCGAGATGGTTGCCAAGATGTATGCCGATCGCGAGTTTGAGGAAATCAAGCTCGACGGTATGCGCAAAACCATCGCCGCACGTCTCTCTGAGGCCAAACAGACCATCCCGCATTTCTACCTGCGCCGTGACATCCAACTGGATGCGTTGCTCAAGTTCCGCTCCCAGCTGAACAAACAGCTCGAGGGCCGCGGTGTGAAGCTCTCGGTCAATGACTTCATCATCAAAGCGCTGGCCAATGCGCTGCAGGCCGTGCCTGCGGCAAATGCGGTCTGGGCCGGTGATCGGGTTCTGCAACTGAAACCGTCTGATGTGGCCGTCGCGGTCGCCATCGAAGGTGGCCTGTTCACCCCGGTTCTGCAGGACGCGGACATGAAGTCCCTGTCGGCCCTGTCGGTTGAGATGAAAGATCTGGCCAAACGTGCCCGTGATCGCAAACTGGCGCCCCATGAATACCAGGGCGGCTCCTTCGCGATTTCCAACCTCGGCATGTTTGGCATCGACAATTTCGACGCCATCGTGAACCCGCCCCACGCCGGTATTCTGGCCGTTGGTGCAGGCGTCAAAAAGCCGGTTGTTGGCGCGGATGGCGAATTGTCCGTGGCCACCGTCATGAGCGTCACCATGTCCGTTGACCACCGTGTCATCGACGGCGCCGTTGGTGCGGATCTGTTGAAAGCGATTGTCGACAACCTCGAAAACCCGATGGTCATGCTGGCGTAAAGCCTGCGCGAAATTGTCGCAAACATTCAAAAAACAAAAGTAAGGCCGGGCACAGTCCCGGCCTTTTTTGTGGCTAAACGTGGGGAAAACGCACCTGCCCCCACATTTTCACAAGCCGGGTTTTGGCTTTGTAACGGCCCCATGACAGTCCCTTCAAATTGAATAATGTTTTTATTTTGGAGTTTAGAAACTCTCAAGCACCGCAAATTTACAAGGGCCGCGGGAACCGAAACACAGCAGAGCGCATTATGAAACCGAAATCCCCTCCTCCACACAAACGTCGTCTGTTTCAGTCGATGAATTTTCGCATCGCGATCCTTGTCTCCACCTTCTCGATTATCGTCGCCTTGCCGGTGGCTATATTTGCAGAAATGGAAATGATCCGTATTTCGATGACCGCCACCCGCGACATGGAACGCGAACTCACCCAAATGGTCGCCAAAGAAGTCGCCCAACCCGTGCAGCTGGGTTTTTCCGGCACCGTCGATGACCGCGTCAACTACGTGGCGGAACGTGCCGGCAAAAGCTTTCAATACGCCCGCGTCACCAAATCAAATGGCGTCGTTATGAGCGAGAAAGGCGACAACACCGCCTTTGACTTTGCCGAACTCGAAGCCATGGAGCAGCGGGTCGCCGGTGATCTGACCCCTTGGATATCCGACGACGGGTTTCGCATGGTTTTTCCGGTCCTGTCTAAGAAAGGCGCGCTGCGCGGCACGTTGATCATGGTCTGGGATCCGGCTGCGACCTTTGCCGCGCTCAAAGAGGGGTTGATCAAGGAAACCGTGATTGGCCTCACCCTGCTTTTGGCCTCTTGTACTGTCTGCTTCCTGCTGCTGCGCCGCCTGCTGGGCCGCCCGCTGGAAGAGATTGGCGACAGCCTGCGTGCGATCACCGATGGCAATTACAACACGGAACTGGCCGCCAGCCGCCGCAAGGATGAGCTGGGCGAAATCGCCCATCGGGTGCAAAGCCTGCAGGTCACACTTAAACAGGGCCAGGACGCCGCCCGCGCCCGCGCCGCCGAGCAGAACCAACAAACCAAAGCCGTGGACGAGCTGCGCCAGGGTCTGGCGGCGCTGGCCAATCAGGACCTCGCCTACCGGATGGAGGCACCGCTGTCGGGCACCTATGAGCCGCTGCGGCAGGATTTCAATTCGGCCCTCGCCGCCATCGCTCAGATGATGACCCAGGTTCTGGGCACCGCCTCCGGTATCCTCAACCGCACGACCGAGATCCGCCAGGGCTCCGGCGATCTGTCGTCGCGCATTCACAGCCAATCGGACACGCTCGGCGATATTGCCGAGGGCATGGGACAGCTCACCCAATCGGTGGCAAACGCCGCCGACGGCGCGCGCGATGTGAATGGGATCGTGGGTGAAGCCGTGCAAGAAGCGCAGCACAATGCCGCCGTGGTCGAACTTGCAGTCTCCGCGATGGAAAGTATTGAGAACAGCGCCAGCCAGATTGCGACCATTATTGGCACCATCGATGACATTGCCTTCCAGACAAATCTGCTGGCGCTCAACGCCGGTGTCGAAGCCGCGCGCGCCGGTGAAGCAGGGGCCGGATTTGCGGTTGTCGCCTCGGAAGTGCGCGCGCTGGCCATGCGCACTTCACACGCCGCGGCCGAGATCAAGACCTTGATCACCGATGCCACCGCCCATATCGAAAACGGCGTCAGCGAGGTCAACAACACTGGCGCGGTTCTGCAGGATATCATTGCCCGGATGAGTGAGATCTCAACCCGTGTCAGCGCCTCAGCCGAAGGGTTTGTCAGCGACAGCACCGCACTGCAAGAACTCTCCGGTCGCATCAACGAGTTGGGCGCGCTCAGCCAGCAAAATGATGAGATCGTCTCGCAGAACACCCAATCGGTCGAGGTTCTGCGCAATGAGGCCGCGCGCCTTGATACGCTGGCCGGAGCGTTTCACCTGCCGGATGGCGCAGACACAGATCTCCGCGCGGCCTGAGCCAGGTCCGCCTAGTGTAAACTGACGCACAAAATGAAAAAGCCCCGCGCAAGCGAGGCTTGTTTTGCGTAACCTGATCGCCGCAAGGGCGTAAAATCAGCCGCCAGTACAGTCCGAGCTGACAACATGGTTCATGCTCACCGCTGGCTGACTGCAACCCGCCTCACCGACGATCTTGGCCGGAACGCCGGCCACGGTCTTGCACTCAGGCACTTCGGACAGAACCACCGAACCGGCAGCAATGCGCGAACAGTGACCTACTTTGATATTGCCCAGAACCTTGGCCCCAGCACCGATCAACACACCGTCGCCGATCTTGGGATGGCGGTCTTCTTCCTCTTTGCCGGTGCCACCCAGAGTGACCGAATGCAGCATCGAGACATTGTCGCCCACCACGGCCGTCTCACCGATAACAATCGAATGGGCGTGGTCGATCATAATGCCACGGCCGATTTTTGCCGCCGGGTGAATGTCGACACCAAAGATTTCCGAGATCCGCATCTGGAAGAAATAGGCCAGGTCATAATCGCCCTTCACCCACAGATGATGCGCCACCCGGTAGGCCTGCACGGCTTGGTAGCCTTTGAAATACAGGACCGGCTGCAACAGACGATGACAGGCCGGGTCGCGCTCATAGACTGCGCTCAGGTCTGCACGGGCGGCTTCCACCAGGGCGGGCTCGTCACGGTAGGCCTGGTCGACGACTTCCCGCAAGATCACCATTGACATCTCGTTGGAGCACAGCTTGGCCGCAATGCGGTAAGACAGCGCCTTGTTCAATGTGGTGTGGTGCAGGATACAGGCATGGATCAAGCCACCCATCAAAGGCTGCTTGCGAACGGCTTCCTCGGCCTCGGCGGTGATCTGATCCCAGACGGGATCAACAGTGCTCAGGGCGGTGCGCGTTTGGGACATCTCGGGCTCTCCTGCTGATGCGCTCATGCTAGCGATCTAACCCAAATACTACCAAACGCAATCCCGTGATGCGATCTATTTCACATATTGATGGGTCCTTGGGAGATTTTTCTCTTTTCACCTCAAAGGCTTTGAATTTTTGACCGGTCCAAGCGGGAGGGATTTCGCTTTGGGCTTTGCCCAAAGCGACCGGCGTGGCGCGCGCCACGCTTGGCCCAACGGCCCCCAAGCAGCTTGTCTGCGACCGGGGGTGGGCGGGAGCGCATGGCGAGATATCTGCGCGCACATCCGCCGATGTGTGTTGCTGTAAATTCTGTGCCAAAACCGCCAAAACCAATTGTGTCGCGGCAAGGTAGTCCGGGTCATCATAACTCGGCTCATCTGCCAGCTTGAACCGACGTGCAGCCGCACTGAGGGTGCCATCGCCCCATTTCGGATGCAGCTTGCGGGTTTGATCCACATGAGCGCGGGCCATCGCCGCGCCTGTAAAAATCTCACCACAACGCGCCCACCACCCGCCGCGATCGGTGGCGAGAAGCGCGCGCGCCACTGCACTGATATCGCCAGGTAGAACCGGACAACGCACCATCAGACCAAAGTGATCCGTGCCGTTGCACCAACGCCGACAAATGCAGAGATCTGCGCCGCCTCGACCACATCGCCAGCCGTCGCACCATCGACAACCTGCGCGGCGACCTCATAAGACCAAAGGGGCGTCGCGACCTCAGCCTCTCTCAGGATCTGATTGCCGCGCAGCAGGCGGATACGATAGGCCTCGCGCTCTTCGCCCACGGGCACCTCCGGCAGCTCCCAGTCATCGCCGCCAATGCGGGTGCGCCGGATCCAGCTGAATTCCAAATCCGATCCCAACACCCCACTGCAGCGCAGATGCACCGGAGCCAGCGGACGCAGGCCACGCCCCTCAAAGGCCTCGACCACATGCACGTACGATGGATCTTCATATCCCCGCCGGGCCGAGCCAATGCGAAAATGGCGCGCGATGCGGCGTTGATCGGGCGACAGTTCAATCTGCCCCGGAACCCCGTCTAATAGCACAACCCGACTGCCCACCGGCCACTCTGACGCCATCTCGGCCTCGCTCCCCGCCTGCCCGCGCAACCGCCCCCGCAACAGATAGGTCTGCGGCGCGATCAGCTCGGCCTCAGCGAATTGCAGAACCTCCCAGCCCCCCGGCGTGCCATCGCCAATCGCCAGCACATTTCCCCCGTTCAAGGCGGCAAGCGGGTCAATGCTTTGCACCCCACCGGAAAAGAACCGCACCTGCAGCGCAGGCCCCAGATCCCAGCGTCCGGGACGGGCGGCGGGCAGGATGCTCTCGGTCTCGCCCACGGTTGAGGCCGCCGCCAACACCTCTTGCAACGCGTAATCACTGTCCTGCGCCGCGCCGTATACCGCCACGGATCCGGGCCAAGGCGTGGCGGTGACCGCCAGATGCGGCGCATGTGGCACCTCGTCTCCGCGCAACAGGGGCAGATCCAGAAACAGCGGCAGCACAGGCACGGGCGGCGCAAAGCGGTTGATGCCCGGCAGATCCTCGGCCACTTGCGCGGGCGCATAGACCTCGGGCGCGATGCGCACCGCCTCAATCTCTTGCGCGGTGCCGATGGAGACGCGATCGATCCGGTAGAGCCCCGGCGCAGCACTTCCGGCATCCAGATCCAGCACATCCCCGGCGCCGAGATGCAGCAGCGACGGCGGTAGGCTGAGGGTCACGGTATCGCGCGCCACCCGAGCCTCTGCCAACCAACGTTCGACAGTCTGGCGCGCCTCGGCCCGGGTCAGCGCCAAGGGCAGCTCATTCTGGCTGACCGCATGGGTTGCCTCATCCGGCAGGACGGCTTCCTCGGACAAAAGCGCATGATCGCCGCCCCATTCGGAAAACCGCAACCGCACCCTGCCCGTCAGCTCTGCCTCACCATCGCGGCTGTCGGCGCGAACAGGCGTTCCATTCTCACCCAAGGCCATTTGGTCCTGCAAAACAACTGCGACTCCCTCACCCTGACGGCTGCGAAACTGCAAAACCCCGTCACGTTCAATCGCGTCAAACCCGTGCCGCAGCATCAAGGGTTGCAGCGCCGCGCGCGCCGGTCCCACATCGCGCAGCCCATAGCCACGCACCACCCCATAAAGATCGCGCGTATCCAGATCCGTCACCCCCGATGCGGTGCAGATCTCGCGCACCACCTCGGCCAGGGGACGCTGCCCGATACGCCCGTTCAGCCAATGCCCACGTGGGTAATTCTCCCCATCGCCCCAGACATCCACCGCATTGGGGAAGGCTGGAAAGGGTCGCGCATCCCAGGCCCAGACAAAGGCGCGGCTCATATCCAGCATTGCGTCGCCATAAATTGCTGAGGTCGGATTATGCTCGTCGGCGTTCCAATAGGAATACATGGCGCGCAGATATTGGATCTGGATCAGATCATCACGCTGCCCGTTGGAGAATTTGGGCAGCTGACTTTCCGAGCTTTTAGGATCCAGAAACTTGTTCGGTTGATTGGTGCCCTTGTCGATCGCCGCACAACCAAGTTCGGTGAACCAGATCGGTTTGGACTGTGGCACCCAATCGGTGGCCGCGGCTTGCCGCACACCGTCGATGCGATTGTGATGGCCGTTTTCCCACCAGCTGCGAATGTCCTTGTAGCGCCAGATCCAGGGTTCGTCATAGGCACCATCGGTAATGGGCGTGCGGCTTTGCGCCTCTGCTGCCGTGTCGGAATGATAGAACCAATCATAGCCCTCACCCCCGGCAACATTGCTGCGCAGATATTCCAGATCATAGATCGACGGCGCGCCCGCTGTGGCATCCAGATGCTGCGAACCCTCTCGCCAATCGGACAGGGGCATGTAATTGTCGATGCCGATAAAGTCGATCTCAGGATGGGCCCAAAGCGGGTCCAGGTGGAAACACCGGTCGCCCTCGGGGCTGGTATAGCCCCAGTATTCGCTCCAATCGGCGGCATAGCCCAGTTTGACATCCGCGCCGAGCAGGCTGCGCACATCCGCCACCAGATCGCGCAAGGCATCGACAAAGGGAAAGCCCGCAGCGCCCCGGATCTGGGTCAACGCCCGCAGTTCCGAGCCGATGCAGAAACTGTCCACCCCGCCAGCCGCCGCACAGAGCGCTGCGTAATGCAGGATAAACCGGCTAAAGCTCCACTCAGCAGGGCCGGTGTATGTGACCTCTCCGTCGCCAATGGTGAAATCACTGGCCCGCACGGTGCCGACAAAGGCTGCAACTTCAGCATCGGCCTGCGCCGTATGATCGGGCGAGCCCGCACGACCCGGTGCCACCGACAGGGTGATCCGCCCACGCCAGGGCAAATGCGCCTGGGTGTCAGCGTCACTCCAGGGATCGGGCAGCGGGTTGCCAAGGGTCTGATCCATCAGGATAAACGGATAAAACATCACCGCCTTGCCCTGCCCGTTCAGATGGCGGATCGCCTCGACCACCGCCGCATCAGCCGGGGTGCCGCCATAGATCGGTCGACCGCCGGCCTGTCCAATCACCGGTGCCGCCGCACGCATCATGCCCGACACCGACCAGGCCATGGAGCCGTCGACGTCACCTTGTTCCACCTTCGGCTCCAGACGACAGTCCGCACAACGCAGATCGCCGCCAAACCAACTGACCACCAGCGACACCGCATTGCACTGCGGCAGCTCTGCCGAAAGCGACGCGATTGAGGTCACAAGGTCGGTTTCCCCACTGTGAGAATGGCTGTTCACCGCCGCGTTTTCCCCGGCGGAATGTTGCAACCACACAGGTGAGGTCGCCAGCGCATATTCCCCGGTGCCCGGCACCAGTGCGACGCCCTGCACCAGTTGTGGCAGGTCCATATCAAAGGTTTCGCTGTCCCGTTGCGCGGCGCGCACCACCTCAAACGAGAACTGAGGGACGCGATTGCCGAACCGTTCCAGCTGCAGATCTTCAATCACCACATAGGCGGTGCCGCGATAGGCGGGCACTTGGTCTGCGCCCTCGACCGCCTCGATCAGCGGATCGGGCAGTTGGTCGCGGCTGCCGGGATACCAGCGCAGGTTCAGATCTTTGGGCGCAACCTCTTCGCCGTCGGCCCAGACGCGGGGGATGTCCAGCACCTCCCCCTCGCAGACTGCGATCGCCAGCGACACCGCATAGCTGTATTGGGTGACCGTTGGCTGTTTTGGCGCGCCTTTGCCGCTGCCGCCGCCGCTGGTGGTTGTGGTCTCCACAAAATCCGAGGCCCAGATCACCTGCCCGCCAACCCGCATCCGCCCATGCACATTTGAGATCGGGGTGCCCTCGCTCGCCTCGCTCAGGCGAAAGCGATCAACGCGGCCGGTTTCCACCGCCGCGCCGCCCCGCCCCAACAGGCGTTCGTCAATGGCCCGCCCAAGGGTTGCGCCCACCGCGCGGCCAATTACAGCCGTCGACAGGCCCAGAACCATGCCACCTGCCGCACCACCAATGGCCGCACCCGCCGCCGAAAGAAGGATCGTCGCCATCTGTCACTCCTGTTCTGTCTTGTGCTCGGGAAAGGCAAAGCGCGCCACGATGCGCCGTTGCCAAGGCGCGCTGAGCGCGCTTTCGACCACACCGTGGCCCTGATAGGCATGGATGAACCGCGCCTGCGCGCCGCAGTGTGTTTGCAGGCCCAGATGTTTGGCCACCGCACCGCTGCGCATCCGAAACAGGATCACATCGCCCGGTGCCGCTTGCCCCAACGGTTTGTCCAGCAGATGGCGGGTGGCCGCCTGCCACAGACGTTCCTCGCCCTGGGGTTCGGACCAGTCGCGGCTATAGGCAGGCGGAGCCTCGGGCGCGGCACCGTACAACGCGGTATAGACGCCGCGGATCAGGCCGAGGCAATCACAGCCCGCGCCACGCAGCGCGCTTTGATGCACATAGGGCGTGCCAAGCCAGCGGCGGGCTTCTTGGGCCGCGCGCACGCCGCTCATCTGCGGCTCCCGCCGGTATTGGCATGTTCGCGCCGGGGCACCGCAACCATCCAGTCTTCGCCGGGAATATCCGGGAACCCTTGGTAGTTGAGGATATTGTTGAACTTCAGCCGACAGGTTTCAAACCGCTTGTCACAGCCCGCCTCCAGACGCAGCAGATCACCGGGTTCAAGGGCCGCGCGCAGGGGTTCCCACAGGGTGACCTCGCGCGTTTTCTCGCGGGACAGATCGCGTTTGATCGCCCCCCATAACCCTGCGCCCACGCCCGTCACCACCCGCAAAACGCCACGGGTGAACCATTCGGGTTCAAACCCCGAAAGCGGCGCAAGGGTCACGGTCTGTGCGTTTTTAACAGCGACGACCGCCGCCTCAACCGCATAGCCCGGAGTGGTCAGATCAAACCCACAGGCGCTGTCGCCCAACACAGCTGTGCAGGGTTTTTGATAGATCCGCCCTTGGGGTTGGTTCAGTCGGTCGGTCAACCCGCGCAGCTCGGCCCGGAACTGGCCATCTTCGCGCGCGATCTCGCCGATGTAGCCGCGAAACTGCAACCAGCGCATATCGGGTGCGGCCCAATTGACCAGCCAGCTTTGCACCTCGGCCTCATCATACCGCCCGGCCTCAATATCCGCATCGGTGACGGCTGCGGCGGACAGCGCGCCCAAGGCCTCGCTGTTGTCCACCGACAGGCCGGTGGCCTGTTCCAACTGGCGTGCAGTCAACCCGGTGTCGGCGCGAAACGTCAGGCCGTCAAAGGTCAGATCGCAGTCATGGTCGGTAAAGCCCAACTGCTGCCCATCACGCCGGGTGATCGCCCAGGCCCGGCACAGCGTTGTGCTGCCCGTGGCCAGATGGGCGCGCAAGTCATCGGGTATCGCCATCACACACGCACCTCCACCACCGGAACATTGGGGGCTTCGCCGGCTTGGAAGGACGCAACGCTGGTCTGGATCCGGTCGGTGTCAAACCGCACCGGCACATCAAATTCGAAGCCCGCGACAACCTCGGTGCCGATTTCGGGTGCAAAGACAAATTGCACCCGCCCCAACGTGGTATCGAGGGAGTAATCCACCCCCTCGCGCAGCTCATCCTGGTTCAAGCCCACTTTGACCGTGCCTGCCACCGGTTTCGTTATGGGCCGGGCATAGCTGTTGGGGCCAGATGTATAGTGTTTCACCAGTTGAAACGCGCTGGTGATCCCGTCACCGGTGCCAATCACCTGGTCGCGAAACGTCACCTCGGCCGAGGCAACGGCGGATTTGTAATCCGACCAGTCTTTCCAGCGAAACCCGTTCACCTGCCCCTGACGGGCCTCAAAAAAGGCGATCAGCGTCTCAATATCCTCTAGCGCGCGCAGACCAAGCCCCGCGTCATAGCGGCGGCGCGAATGGGCCCAGGGGGTGTTGCGTTCCTCAAACCCATTGGCCAGCGTCACCACATCGGTGCGCCGCTCGGGGCCTCCGACCGAGCCAAAGCTGAGCGAGGCTGGAAATCTCACGTCGTGGAAGCTCATGGATTTCTCCCTTGTGTTACCGGTTGCGATTGCCACGGCTGAGCGCGCGCGACATTTGTGCGGCGATCTGGCCCTGGCTGCGTTGAAAGCTCTGCGCGTCTTGGGTCTGGATATTCATCACGATGGTCGGGCTGCTGCCGCCGCCAGCGCTGCGCACGCCGAGCGATCCATCCGCGCCGCGTGCCAGCGGCATGATCGCTTCGGGGCCGGCTTCGCCCATCAACCCGGTGCCGCCGCGCATGGGAAACTGGGTGGGGCCGGACACCACGCCGCCTCGGGCAAACGGTGTCACCCGTCCCTGGCTAAAGGCGGCGCCATCGGCAAAAGGCAGCAGGTTCCCCACCAGCCCTGCCAAACCGTCACTCAGCAGATTTCCGGCCTGATTTGCGACCGGGTTCACGGCGGCATTATAAGTGGTGCGGATCACGGATCGCGCAACAGTTTCAAGCGTTTCTGACAGGTTTCTCCCATCAAACACCAACCCGTCAAAGGCCCGGCGCAACCCGCGCGACAGGCCGCGTTCCAGCGTTTTGGCGTCCTCACCCGTGGCGGCCAACGCGGCGCGCACGCGGGACAGTTCACCATCAAAGGTGGCGGCCATCTGCGCCGCGCCGCCAAGGGAGTTCTCCAGCGCTTCAGCGCTCAATTCCAGCGCGGTGATGTCTTCCAGGGCCATGTCTCGCTCCTCTTATGGGGTTGGGGTCTTGCTCGGACCGTCCGGAAAAGCGCGCATCAGATCGCTGAGCCGGTCGCGATCCATCGGCGCAGGCGCAGCGGGCCCCAGCAGGAGCCGCAGCTCAGCCGGGGTCAGCGCCCAGAACGCATCCGGCGACAGGCCAAGGCCCGCGATGCCCGCCCGCATCATGGCCGGCCAATCAAAACCAGCCTCCGCGGTCATTGAGGCCCCGCAAAGGCACGCGCCAGCAGTTGCGCGGCGGCACGAGTGGCGGCCATCGGCCCGCCTGCGATCTCAGCCGAGGCAAGCTCAGCCGCTGTGATTGCCGAGCCACCGCCGCGTAGGCCCGCCAGCAACAGCCCCATCAAATCGCGTGAGGAAAACCCATTGTTTTCAAATCGCTGCACAAGGGAGATAAGGCTACCCTCGCCCAGGCTTTCCTCCAACTCCGCAAGCGCGCCGAGGGTCAAGCGCATCACCTGCGCATCACCGTTGAGGATCAGCGCCACCTCGCCGCGATAGGGGTTGACCGGGGTTTCCATCACGCGGCCTCAAACGTCAGGGCACCGGCGCTGGCGAGGCTCAGCTCATAGGTGGCCTCACCATTGTGGGAGCCTGCATATTCAAGCGACGTCACCTGAAAGGCACCTTGGACGGTTCCAAAGTCTGGGATAACCACCTGAAAGGACGGAACTTCTCCGTCAAAGAACAGCTGGCGCGCGCGGGCATCGGTATTGGCGTCACGAAACACCCCAGAGCCCGAGATCGCGGCAGAGCGCACACCGGCCCCCGCCAACAGTTCGCGCCAGCCGCCCTGGCTTTCGAGGCTTGTAATATCAACGGTTTCCGCGTTGAAACTGATGCGGGTGGCACGCAGTCCTGCCAGGGTTTCAAAGAATCCGTCGCCGGTCATATCCACCTTGATCAAAAGGTCTTTGCCGTTTTGGGCTGCCATGTCTCGTCTCCTTGGGGCTCATCCGCCAAAGCGGGGTGAAATTCATGGTTAACAGATGGTTAAGGGGTCGCGTTTACGTCATCCACATGCACCCGGAACCGAAGGCTGACTTCGCGCCCGCCAGATTTCAGCGACCGCGCTACCGCCCGGTCAAACCAGCGCCCCGTCACCGCACCGCGCGCCAGTGTCAAAGGGGATGACAAGAGCGCGTCGCAAATGTCGCCGGCCACCTGTTTGGCCCCGGCAAAACCGGCGCTGTCACTGATCACCCGCAACGTCATCAGGTAGAGCGCGGCCTGGGTGCCTTGATCGGAGCGATCGCGGGCTTCTTCGGTGCCGATCAGCACATAGACCGGCGGCAAGGCACCGCTGGGCAGCGCGTCATAGATATGGCCGGATGTAGATGCAAAAACCGCGCTATCTGATTGTAACGTCATATAAATCGCAGCCTGCAAGGCGGCAGAGGTTGCATAGCTCATAGCGCCACCTCCTCAACTGCGAAACAGGTGAGGTATCGCCCCAGCGCGTCTGCTTCGGCGACCGCGTGGATCAGAAAACGGCGGTTGCCTTCCAGCAGATATTGGTCCGGGCGGGGGCGTTCGGGGCTGCCTTCGGGGGCGGCGCGCAGGGTGATGCGATAGCGTTGCAATGACAGCGCCGCGCCGTTTTGGGCAGTGTTGCGCCCGGTCAAGGCGCGGACCTCGGCCCAAAGCTCCCCGATCGGGGTTTCGACCTCCTTGTAGCCACCCGCACCATCGGCGGTGCGTTCAGGAGCAACCAGAGTCAGCAAACGGTTCAGGTTCACGGGTTTCATGCGCGTCCCCCCAATGCGAGGCGCAGCACCCGGTGGCGTTCAATCAGGGAGGTGACACCAAAGGGCATGCAGCCCCGGTGCAGTCCGGTGTCGTCGCGGTGTTCATAGTAATGCGCCGCCAGCATCATCACCGCCTGCACCAAATCCGCCGCCAACGCGTCAAACCCCGTTGCCAGTCCGGCGGTGAACTCAACCCGCATATGGCCGCCGACAGGAATGCTGGGAAGACAGACACTTGTCGGACGCAATTGCGCGACCTGGGCGTCACTGTTGAGGGTGTAAAGGCCCGCGTCCAACAGGGTCTCGCCCCCGTCGCGGTCCACGGACACCAGCACCGTCACGGCTGTCACCGGCACCAAAGGCAGCGCCAGAACCGAAGGGTCACGCCAGCGGTTGACGTTCAGCGTATAATCACGCGTGATCAGCACTTTGCCGATGCGGGTTTCAATGGCGGCCAGGCTTGCGCGCAGAAACCCAAGCAAGAGCGCATCCTGCAGGCTTTCGGTGCCAAAACCGCGCCCCAGTCGCAAATGGGCCTTGAAAGCATCAAGCGGCAAGGCCGCGTCTGGTATCTGGGTGCGTTCTGTCACGATCATCGCGTTCATCTCCGCAGGCGGGCGTTGGCGTTTCGGGTGGGGTTTAAGGTCGGCGCGCACCACTTGCGGTGCCTGGACGGTTGGGTGCAGCAAGGCGGCGCAATATGGGCGATGCGCACCGACCGACGGAGACGGGCTGCCGCCCCCGTCATTCGGGCCTCATGGTCGGATCACGAGGTGCCGAATTTCAGCAGTTTGATCGCCGCAAAATCGCTGACGTCGCCGCCGACGCGTTTGGTGGCATAAAACAGCACATGCGGCTTGGCGCTGAAGGGGTCGCGCAGCACCCGCAGGTCGGGGCGTTCGGCGATGGTGTAGCCGCTGGCAAAATCGCCAAAGGCAATGGAATAGCTGTTGGAGCCCACATCAGGCATGTCCTCGGCAATCAACACCGGGTAGCCGAGCAGCATCGCAGGCTCACCGGCCGCTAGCCCATCGGTCCACAGGAAGCGGCCATCGCCGTCCTTGAGCTTGCGCACGTGGCCTGCGGTTTTGGAGTTCATCACAAATGCCCCATTGGCGCGGTATTGTGCCCCCAGCGCATAGACCAGATCGATGATCGGATCACCGCTGTCCAAAAGGCCGTTGGTCCCGGTGACCACATAGCCCAGGTTGCCCCAGCTCCAACTGTCGTTTTCGGTGACCGGATGGGTCAGGAAGCCGGTGGGTTTGTCGATGCCGTCGCCGTTCACAAAGGCCTCGGCCTCGGCGCGGGCAAAGGTGGTGGCGATGCGGCCGGCCAGCCAGCCCTCAATCTCAAACGCGCTGTCGTCCAGCAAACGCTGAGAGACCTTGGGCAGTGCCGACAGCTCATGCAGCGGGATGGAAATGCGTTCGATGGTGCCGGTTGTGGTCTCGGACGCATTTGCGGTCTCGGACGCCCAGCCAGAGCCCATCTCGGCGTGGTCGACCAGCACATCATAAGACGTGGCCTCAACATGAACCACGGAGGCAATCGAGCGGACAGAAGCGGAGGTCGCCAGAACCGCATTCACGCTCTCGGACGTTACGGGATCCACCAGATAGCCGCCATCGGTATTGACGGCCGTCGACAGCGCTTTGGTGTCAAATTCCAGCCCGCGCATGGCGGCGTCATCGCCGGTGCGTAGATAGGTGTCAAAGGCCTTTTGGTGCGGCGCTTCGACATCGGCGGTGGTGGCCAGCTGAGGGCGGGCAATGTGCTGTGCAGTCTGGCGAGTGGTTCGGTCCAACATGGTCATACGCTCATCTTGTTGTTGCAGTTTATTTTTCACTTCGCTTTGCAAGGTGCTGATTTGGTTCACAAACCCATTCAGCGCTTGATGCAGGTCATGGTCGGTCACGTCAGTCATCGGCGGTCTCCTTCACAAGGTTTCGCGTTGCAGCTGCTGGGTCGCCTGGCGCAAAGCCTGCGCCAGAACATGCAGGTTTTCGGTCCGTTCGGATTTCTGCGCGGGGCGCACGCGGGCGGTGGGCAACATGGGAAATGTCACCAGCGAGACCTCCCACAGGTCCAGCTCCAACAGCTGGCGGCCGCCACTATCGTTGCGCGCGCTTTTGGTGGTGCGATAGCCGATCGACAGACCATCCAGCGCGCCGGCGGCGATCAGGGCTGCGGCCTCGGCCCCTTGGCGGGTTTCGGTGAGGATCCGGCCGGAAACATACAGGCCCGTGGCGTCCTCGCGTAGCTCATCCCAGATGCCAATCGGCTGGGTCGGATCGTGTTGCCACAGCATTTTCACCCGGCGCCCCTGCGCGGCCAGCCGCTCTAGCGCCCCAGTGTAGGCGCCGGGCATGACCTGATCGCCGCCCTGGTCGACCTCACCAAACCGGGAGGCATACCCTTGGATCCGCGCGCCTTCCGTCAGGGTGATCGGCGCGGGGTTTTCGGCAAATTTGACTTCTAGTTGCGGCTCGATATGCATCAACTTCTCCGGTTAACCAGTTGTTAAGGAACGATCATGAAGGACTGCGCCGCCTGGGCGAGGATCACGGCCGCAACGCCGTAAACCGTGAGCCAGAGACGTTTTTCCAGCCGTTCCATCATCATCTCGATCCGATCCAGACGCCGGTTCAGCGCCTCCTGCTGGATCTGATAGATCCGCTCATGGGCCGACAGGCGCAGCCCCGGTGAACAGTCAAAGGCGCTGTAGGGTCCATCAGCCATCGGCGTGCTCCTGCATCTTGGGTGGCAGGCCCAGAAGATGGCGTTTTTCCGCATCGGTCAGGAAATCGGCAGCTGAAATGCGCCGCCACTGCGCCTCGCGTTCGGTAGCCAAGGCGGGTACTTGGTCAAGGTCGGGCGCAAGGGTCAGCGGCGTGCCCATATAGCGCGACAGCCAATCCGACAGATCCGCCGTCACCCGCGTGGCCAGCGGCAGCACGGTCAGCCGGTAAAAGGCGCGGTTGGCTTCCTGGTAGTTGGCATAGGTCGCATCCCCCTTGATCCCCATCAGCATCGGCGGCACCCCAAATGCGAGGGCGATTTCGCGGGCAGCGGAATCTTTGGTGGCCTGAAACTCCATATCAGAGGGTGAGAACCCCATCGGTTTCCAGTCCAGCCCTCCTTCCAGCACCATGGGCCGGCCGGCATTGCGCGCCCCTTGGAAGCTTTCAGCGATCTCATCCGACAGGCGGCGAAACTGTTCCTCGCTCAAGGTGCCAAGCGCGTCAGAGCCGTTCCAGACCAAGGCTCCCGACGGGCGCGCGGCATTGTCCAGCAAGGACTTTGACCAGCGCGAGGCGGAGTTGTGCACATCCACCGCCATGGCAGCGGCCTGCAGCGGGGAGAACCCGTAGTGGTCGTCCTGGGGGTGGAAATTGCGGATATGACAGATCGGAGAGATCGCGCCAGTGGCCGCAAACCGGTGCTTGCGCCCGCCCACCGCATATTCATAGGCCTGCGGCCAGCCGTCACTGCCCGGCACCACCCGCATCCGGTCCGAGCGCAGCACGTGCAGCTCTCCCGGCAGATCACTGGCAAGGTCATCCGCCATCGCCGCCGCCTCAACATAGGCATTGCCGGACAGCAGAAGATGTCCATAGAGCGCTTCCAGAAATTCGGCGCGCCCCTGTGCGGTATTGGGCCGGGTGATGAGGGCGAGCATCGGGTGGCTGTCATAACGGCGTGTGCTGTCTTGTAGGGTCAAGGGCAGCGCGGCGGCGGCCTCCGCGATCAGTTTGACGGCGCGAAAACCGACCGGATTGGCGGCAAAGCCTGCGCGGGTCAGAGTGGCCGTGTCACGGGGGCTCCAGGCGGCCTGGGCGCTGGTGGTCCTATTGACAAGACGCGCGGCGGCGCTGGCCTTGGTCTCCACCGTTGGGGCAGGTTTGGGTGCGCCAGATGGGGGACGGCGCAGACGATCAAACAGCATGGGTGGGCTCCTCTGGTGCGGTGGGGCAAGGGATCAAAGCGTGGGGACAAGAATGCGGCATGGGTCCTAACAAGGTCGTTCCGAGCCGTGCGCCGAAGCCGCAACACTTGGTTAACCACGGAGTGCAAGACATTGTTTAAAAAGAAAACGGCCCGCAGATGCGGACCGTTTCAAGTGTTGCATTGGCCGGATTTTGACCGATTATTTGCCCGTCCATTTGACCATCTAGAGGCTGCGCGCACGGGGCATGGCAAAGTTCTGCGCGGGGTCAATCATCAGCTCTGTCAGCGCCCAGACCAGCGCATCGAGCCGGTCTGGTGATCCCTGCCCCTGATAGCCCTGCGGCGTCATCTGGCACATCTGATCCTCCAACGCTTGTAACCCTGGCAGATGGCGGATTTTACCCTGTTCATAAAGCGCGGCCACCGGTTCGGCGCGGGCGGATTTGCCCTTGCGGGCGTGGCGCGGTTTGAAGGGCACCAGCGCGTCCACCTGCCGCAAGACGGTTTCCACCAATGCGCCGCCCTGGTTGACCTCAGCCACGATCCGGTCGGCGTTGTGAACCTCGGCTGCGCGCACCGCCGCTGTGGCCCATTCCAGCGGGCTGGCGCCGGTTACAGTATGATCCGCCAGCACATAGCCGCGCCAGTCTTTGGGTCCCCCATCCGTCACGGCCCCCACCACAAGGATGCCGCAAGCGTCAGAGTTTTCATGATGCGACACGGCGGGGTCCACCGCCACCACCACCCGGTTGAGGGGGGGCGCGCGTTTCACCTGTGCCGCGATCAGCTGCGCACTGCGCCAGAGCGCGCCGTCGGCTTCGCCCAGAAGTGCGCCCTCCAGCTCCTGTTGACCCAGACGGGTGCCGCCATAGCGATCTTCGACCTCGGTCAGGAAAGACGGTGCCAGATTGGCTGCATTGGCTGAGGTGGGCGCGCTGGTCTGCACGGTTGAGGGGCTGGTGATCAACTGGCGCAGCACCTCAACATTGCGCGGTGTGGTGGTCACACAGACCTGCGGCTGGTCGCCAAGGCGCAGGGCGAATTGCAGCATGTCCCAGCTGTCTTCGCCTTTTTTCCACTTGGCCAGCTCATCCGCCCAGGCGACATCAAATTGCGGACCCCGCAGAGCTTCGGGGTCATGGGCGGAAAACGCCTGTGCCTCGGCTCCGTTTGGCCAGATCAGCCGCCGTTCGCTGGCCTTCCAGACCGGGCGACGATCCGGGGGCGAACAGGCGACAATGCCGCTGTCGCCTCGGATCATCACATCGCGCACCTGATCATAGGTCTCCCCCACCAGGGCCACCCGGCAGGCGCGCCCTGCCGAAAGCGCCGTGGCCCCTTCGACCTGGGCGCGCACCCATTCGGCGCCGGCGCGGGTTTTGCCGGCCCCGCGCCCGCCCAGGATCACCCAGGCGCGCCAGTCGCCCGGCGGTGGCAGTTGGTGATCCATCGCCCAAAAGGAGAACTCATACGGCAGGGCCGCATATGTGGGTTCTGAGAGGTCATTCAGGAACGCCGCCGCCCGGCTGGGTGGCGCGCAGGCGAGCCAATCTGCTGTTGATCTCGACGCGCACCGCCTCGAAATCATAGGCGGGCGTTTGGGTGGATGCATCGGTGATGAGGGCGCTTTGGTCGACAAGGGTTTTCTCCACCTTTTGGCAATCACGGATCAGGGTTTCGAGCTTGTTGATCTGGGGTTTGACACCACCTGTGTCAGGGTTGATCGCATCTTCAGCGCGCAGTTGTTCGCGCAGGGCTTCGGCCTCGTTGCGCAGGGTGAGGATGGAATCGTGAAGCGAGCGCAAAAGATCGGCGGTTTTGCCGATCAGCGTTTCAGGAGGATGTTTCATGAGGAGATCAGGGTCCGGTTCAAGCGCCTGTTTAGCGCTGCAATGGCCCGTCCTGCCGCACCAATGTGGAGCAGACAGCTGCAAGACCACCCTACCCTAGAAATCGACAAAAGTCAATATTTTCAGACATATGGCGCGCGTCTCGGTTTAAAACCCCTAAAGGCAGCGCGCGGTGGTTGCGCAACACCCCGCACCGCGCTGTCAGGTTTTTCAGCAATCTTACAGGCGGCGGTGTCACGATCCCGTGTCACAGGCGTGCTCCACCTGAACATTTGTAAGCGATCCGCTTATCTGGAGACGATGCAGACACGTCTCCCCGTGCTGCGCGTCTTAACCTTAGTCATTGAACAAGGCCCGTTATGGAAAAATCCAAACTTGCACTCGCGCTGTTGATCATGCGCCTTAGCGCTGCTGCGTTTATGATCGCCTGGACCAGCCTGAAATTCCGTGTTCCGCAGTCCTTTGAAAACATCTTTCACAAATTCTACGGGCTGCATTTTGTCACCCAGGATCTGGCCTGGATCGTGGGCGGCATTCAGATGTTGATCGTGCTGGCTTTTGCCATCGGTATCCTGCGCACCTACACCTATGGAGCGGTTTTGTTGATGCATGGCGTGGGCACGCTGTCGTCGATCCCCAATCTGATCGATTACACCACCTATCCCAACCAGCTGATGTGGGCGGCAGTGCCGACGCTGGGTTCCATGGTGGCGCTGTTCTTGTTGCGTGCGGACGACCAATTCTCGGTCGATGGGATGCGGATGAAATCTGCGCCCGCGGTCGAGGCAACTCCGGGCGAGTAATTCCACAGCCCAATTCGCCGCGTTTGAAATTGACCTGTCAGGTGATCCGCCTGGCAGGTCTTTTTTATGCCCGCGCGCAGTCGGAGGGGGCGGCTTTCACAAAAGATTAAAGATCAGGTCACGCATCCGTCACGAAGGACTGAAATTCATTCGTATGAATTTCACCTGGAGAGAACCGATGAAACTGAAATCACTTGTACTGGGCCTCGGCCTTGCAGCGGCATCTGCGTTTGGCGCAGCGGCTGAGACTTGGAAACTGGCCGTCACCGACGTTGAAGGCCTGGAGCGTTTGCAGCTGGAATGGGGCCCTTTCAAAGAGGCGCTGGAAACTGCAACCGGCGACACCTTTGAATTCTATGCTGTAAACTCCCGCACCGCCGCCGCCGAGGCGCTGCGCGCTGAGACGGTTGATTTCGTGGTATCCGGTCCTGCGGAATATGTGGTCATCAACAAGCTGACCAAAGCCACACCGCTGATCGGTCTGGGTCGCCCTGACTATCACTGTGCCATCGTTGTACGTGCTGACAGCGGCATCAACGTGCCGGCGGATCTGAAGGGCAAGAAAGTGGCCTTTGGTGACATCGGTTCGACCTCCAACATGCTGTGCCCGATGCAGGCGCTGGCTGATCACGGTGTTGATCCGGTCAACGACATCGACAAGACCCACACCAGCCGCAACATCGCCCACGAAGCGTTGAAGAACGGCGACATCGACGCGCTGGGCTCCAACGCAGGCAGCTGGTTGCGTGTACGCAACAAAGAGACCGACCTGCCCTATGGTTTCTTCAAGATCATCACCCGTTCCGGTGATCTGCCCAACGACATGATCATGGTTGGCGCGCATGTTCCAACGGATGCAGCCGAAGGTCTTAAAACCGCGATCCTTGAGAACAAAGAGACCATCATTGCCGGGATCCTCGCCCATGAGGAAAACGACAAATACACCGGCATGGATCTGGTTGCGATCGAAGACAGCGCCTATAACTACGTGCGCTCCATGTACACCACAGCGGGCTTCCCGCAATTTGACGACTTCATCGGTGACTGATCCGGTGAACGAGATCCTGGCACCCTCTCGGGTGTCAGACCGAGCCGGGGCGCAGCGCGTCCCGGTTTCGGGTGATGTGCAGGCGGGTTCTGCTGCCGCGCCGGTTGTATTGCAAGACGCAATGCCGCGTCATGACGTGAGCGTTCAGGGGTTGACCAAAAACTTTGGCCAGACGCCGATTTTTGCCGACGTCAGCTTTCGCCTGCTGCGCGGAGAGGCCGTGGCGCTGGTGGGCGCCAATGGCACCGGAAAATCCACGCTGCTGCGCTGCCTGCTGGGGTTGATCCCGGCAAGTTCCGGCACGGTTGAGGTTCTGGGACGTCGCATCACCGACGCGCGCTCTGCTGATCTAAGGGTCTTGCGCTGTCGCACCGGGCTGGTGTCGCAAAAGCACAATCTGGTGCCGCGCCTGTCGGTTCTGTCCAATGTCCTTCATGGGCTGTTGGGATCGCACAGCGGTCCGCGCTATTGGTCGCAAAGCTTTGCACCGTTGCCTGCGCGACGTGCCGCGATAGACGCGCTTGAGCAAGTGGGGCTGGCAAATCTGGCGTCGCGACGTGCCGACCGCTTGTCCGGTGGACAGTCCCAACGGGTCGCTATTGCCCGCGCGCTGGTGGCCAAGCCGCAGTTGCTGATTGCCGACGAACCCTGCGCCTCCCTTGACCCAGCTGCGGGTGAAGAGGTGATGGCGCTGTTCTTCAAACTTGTGCGCGAAAATGGCGTCACCGTTGTCTTTACCTCCCACCATGTGGATCACGCGCTGGATTACGGCGACCGGGTGATTGGTCTGGCCGGGGGCAAGCTGGCGCTGGATGCTACTGCCGCCTCCCTCACCGCATCTGACCTGAGAGGGCTTTATGACTGACCATTCCCTTCCCCGCCGTCTGGAACGTCCTTCGGCGCTGGCCTTCCTGGGCTATGTTGTGGCCATTGTCATTGTGATCTGGGCCTTTCAGGGTGCCGGGTTTTCGCTGGACAAAGTGCTGACCTCACCACCGCGTTTTGCTGATTTCATGTCGCGCGCCTTTCCGCCCAATCTGGAATCGGAGGTCATGGCGCGTCTGGGCCGCAAGATGGTTGAAACCTTGCAAATCGCCTTTGCTGGGGCCGTGCTGGGGGTGATCCTGTCGCTGCCCGTCGCGCTGCTGGCCGCACGCGGATTGATTGCCGGTCCGTGGATCAATGGGATCGTGCGCAATATCCTGGGCTTTATCCGCGCGGTGCCAGACATCGCCTGGGCGCTGGTCTTTGTTGTTGCTGTGGGTCTTGGCCCCTTTGCCGGCACGCTTGCCATTATGATCGACACCATTGGGTTTTGTGGCCGCTTCTTTGCCGATGATATGGAAGCCGTCGACAAGGGCCCGTCCGAGGCGCTGACCGCCACCGGTGCACGCCGCCTGGATATCACTGCCTGTGCGACTTTGCCTGCGGCCGCGCCTGCCTTTGTCTCTACCGCGCTCTATGCGCTGGAGAAAGCGGTGCGTTCTTCCACCATTCTGGGCCTTGTCGGCGCAGGAGGGATCGGGATCGAGCTGAAGGTCGGCTTTGATCTGTTTGACTATCCCACTGCGATGACTGTGATCTTGATGATTGCCGTGGTTGTCATCGCGATCGAAGCGCTCAGCACCTGGGCGCGCAAAACCATTATCGGAGAGCAGCGATGAAGACCGATACCGCCGATCAGCATTGGAACGCGCAATGGTCCAAACCTCAGGTCGAGGAAAAATGGCTGACCCCGGAAGAGGATGTAAAACGCTGGGCCGCAACCCTCACCCAAGGCGCGCGCATTCTGGATCTTGGCGCCGGTGTTGGCCGCCACGCGCTGTGGTTGGCGGATCAGGGATTTGACGTGGTGGCGCTGGACGCCGCTCCCGATGGTCTGGCCGAGATTGACCGCGCGGGCGGTGTCACCACCCAATTGGGCCGTATGGATGCACTGCCGTTTGCGGATGGCAGTTTTGACCATGTCCTCAGCTGGAATGTGATCTACCACGGGGACGAAGATATCCTGTTGCGCACCATTGGCGAAATCCGCCGGGTGCTGCGGTCGGGCGGCAGTTATTTGGGCACCATGCTGTCCAAACGACGCCTGCCCCATGAATTGGCCAAAGCCGAGGGGCGCGAGATCAGTCTCAACACGTGGGTGTTTGACAGCGCGACCTCTGACAAGAAACATCCACATTACTACTGTAGTGCAGCGGAGCTGCTATCGCTGTTTTCGGGATTTGAAGTGCAGGCACTGGACGACCGGCAGCATGAAAAACCCGGATCCTACCACTGGCATCTTTTGATGGAGCGTCTTTGACCATGAACACCACAACCTTTACAGGCGCAACCGTTTACCTGCCGGACCAAAGTGTTGAAACCACAGTAACCGTGGCCGATGGCACCATTGTTGAGATCGGCGGCCCGGTTCAGGGAACTGAGGTCGCAGCCACGGGCTGCATTCTGGCCCCGGCCCTTTTGGATGTGCACGGAGATGCGTTTGAGCGCCAGTTGATGCCGCGCCCAGGCGTGTTTTTCCCGACCGAGGCTGCGGTGATTGACACCGATCGGCAATTGGCGGCAAACGGCATCGCCACCGCCTATCACGCCATCACGCTGGGCTGGGAGCCGGGTTTGCGAGATGTGGCGCGCGGACGCAACCTTATGGAAACCATGCTCAATCTAGCCCCGCGCCTGACGGTGGAAAACCGAGTGCAGCTGAGATGGGAGACCTTTGCCTTTGAGGCCTTGGACACCATTGAATGGGCGCTGGGCAGCGATCTGCACCCGTCGGTGGCGTTCAACGATCACACCTCGATGACCATGCGGGCCTATGATGTGGCCATTCAGGATCGCGCCTTTGAACTGGGTCCGGATTTCTCCATCGCGGCGCTCGATGATGCGCGGATGAAACAGCGCACCGCCTCAAAAGCCACCCGCGCGGGCCTGTCGCAAGAAGACTACATCGCGCTGTTGGGCAAGGTCTGGGAGCGCCGAGACGAGGTACCTGCGATGATCGGCAAAGTGGCCGATCTGGGCCGCGCGGCCGGAGCTGCAATGCTGAGCCATGATGACACCCGCGCCGAGACCCGCGCCTTTTTCCGCGAACTGGGGGCCGGTGTGTCGGAATTCCCGATGGTTCTGGAAGCGGCCGAAGCCGCGCGCGCTGCCGGGGATCTGATCGTCTTTGGCGCGCCAAATGCTGCGCGCGGCGGCAGCCATATCGGATCGCTTGCCGCCGGTGACATGGTTGAGGCGGGCCTGTGTGATGCGCTGGCCTCTGACTATTTCTACCCGGCGATGCTGGCGGCGGTGGCGCGACTGGACGCGGAACAGCGCGCCGATCGTCTGGCGATCTGGTCACTGGTCTCATCTGGTCCGGCGCGCGCCATGGGCCTGACAGACCGGGGTGAGATTGCCGTCGGCAAACGCGGTGATCTGGTGCTGGTGGATTGGCCCGAAGGCCACGCCCCCGCCATCCAAGGCACCTGGGTCGCCGGGCGCTGCGCCTATCGCGGCCTACCCCGTGGTTGATTGATACATTTGAAACCAAGGACTTTTCTATGACCCCGCTCAAAATTGGTGCCTGTCTCAAGGCGTGCGAAATCTCCCTGCATCGCAACTGGTTGTTTGATGCAGACCGCGACATTGAATTGCAGGACTTTATGACCTTTGCGGCGCTGACCGATGAACGCGATGCCCGCATCGTCGCCGCCAAAGATGCCCTGCAAGGCCATCAGGGGCGCATCGGTATTCACGGCCCCTATGAGGGTCTGGATTTCGACAACAAAGACGCGGAGCTGCGCCCCCTGATCACCAAACGCATGCTGCTGGCGCTAGAGGCGGCTGCGGCGATTGGTGCGCGCCAAATGGTGCTGCATTCGCCCTATCGCAGATGGTATCAAAACAACATTCTCGCCCAGCCCGATTACGCAGAAAACAAACTGGGCCGCATTCATCAGGTGCTGGGCCCCGTGGTCAAACAGGCCGAGGTCGAAGGCATCACGCTGGTGATCGAGAACATCGAAGATGTGGAGCCCGCAACCCGTCGGCGTATGGTCGAAAGCTTTGCCTCCTCTGCGATTGCCCTGTCGATTGACACCGGCCACGCCCATCTGGCCCGCCGTATGTCGGAGGCACCACCGGTGGATTATTTTGTGCGCGATGCGGGCGCGCAGCTGCGCCATGTGCATTTGCAGGATCTGGATGGCCACGCGGATCGCCACTGGGCTCCGGGTGAAGGTGAAATCCACTGGGTCGAGGTGTTTCGCGCCCTGCAAGACTGCCCCAGTGAACCCCATCTGGTGTTGGAGTTGCGCCGCAAAAGCGACATCCCCCAGGGCTTTGCCTATTTGCAGGATCTGGGGCTGGCCTGTTGATCAGCGGTATTTTTCGATAAAGGCATCGATATCAAGGGCGCGGATGTCCGGCAGCGCGGCCTTGTATTTTTCGCGGCTCCAGTCCCAAACGGCGATCTCCTGCAGGGCTTCGGCCTGCGCGGGGGTGAACCGCTGCTTGATATCACGAGCGGGAACGCCGCCGACCACGGTGTAAGGCGCCACATCGCGGGTGACCACAGCGCCGGCACCAATGACCGCGCCATTGCCGATGGTAACACCGGCGGTCACCGTCACCCCGTGGCCGATCCAGACGTCATGGCCGATGGTGACCCAGTTTTCGCGCCGCCAGTCAAAAAACTCCTGATCATCCGTGCCCAGCCCATAGGCCTCGGCCCGGTAGACGGAGTGATGCTGCAACGCGCGCCAAGTGGGGTGGTTGCCGGGATTGATCCTTGTGGCATTTGCGATCGAGCAGAACTTGCCAATGGTGGTCCAGACCACGTGGCAATTCTGGGTGATGTAGGAATAATCCCCCATCTGCGAGGACTTCATCAGCGTGCCCTTGCCCACTTCGGTCCAGATGCCAAGGGTGCAATCTGTGACGCTGGCCTCTGGATGAATGGTTGGATCTTCGCTGAGGTGGGATTTGGAACCGGCGCCGCTCATGTCTGGTAGTCCTTTGGCTGGGCTTTATGCAGATCGTTCCGCCACAAAGCGATTGATCTGTTTGAAGCTTGTCAGATGGTATTTGGGGATCTGAGCGCGTTCATAGAGTGCGCGTTTCTTGCGCTGGCTGGCGCGGTGAATGCGGAGGATGAACCACAGGAAACCGGGCAGGTTTGCCAGCTGTTCGGGGCAGCCGTCCTGCATGTCGGGGCGGATTTTGCCATGATCGCGCAAGGTGCGCCGGATGACCCGCACCAAACGGACCCTCAGCGGGGCATCCACCCAGATCAACAGATCAGCCCGCGCCAGCCGGTCGGCGTAGCTGGTGGAATGGCCGCCCTCAAACACCCATTCCGGTTCGGCAATGATCCGCGCCACAATCGGGGCCTTCTCGGCGCGGTTGCGTTCCTGCCAGCCGGGCAGCCAGTGCACCTCGCGGTCCATATGTTTGACCGGCAGGTGCAGGGCCTGCCCCAATTGGCGGGCGAGCGTGCTTTTACCCGATCCCGGTCCGCCAATGATCATGATCCGTTTTGGACGGTGTTCATCCTGCGTCATTTCGCTCCATCCCAGGTTCCGATGATCCGCGCGCGGATCAAACCTGAGAGATAATCGATGACATAAACCATCGCAATGATCAGGAAGATGATGGACCAGGCCTCGTCCCATTTGTAGGCCGAGATCCGGTCCGACAGAAGGAAACCGATACCGCCGGCGCCGACGATGCCAAGGATGGTGCCGGAGCGGACGTTGGATTCAAAGTTGTACAACAGGATCGACACCATCACCGGATTGACCTGCGGCGCAATGGCAAAACGGATCTGCTGCAGGCGTGACCCGCCCGAGGCCTTGACCCCTTCGACGGGTTTGTTGGACGTGTTTTCAATCGCTTCCGAGAAGAGCTTGGCGAATGTTCCGACCTCGGACACCGCAATCGCCAGGATACCGGCCAGTGGGCCAAGACCAAAGGCACGGATGAAAATCAGCGCCAGGATCAGGGTCTCAAACGCGCGGATCACGTCATAGCCCCGCCGCACGCCAAGGCGGAAGAAATTCAGACGGTTGATGTTCTTGGCCCCGAGAAACGACAGCGGGAAGGCAATGATCGCGCCCAGAAATGTGCCCATAAAGGCGATCGACAGGGTTTCCCCCAAGCCTTTGAGGATCTCTGAGAACTCCTCCCAGGTTTGCCAGACATAGGGCGGGAACATAAAGCCCAGCACATCGCCGAGACGTCCCAGACCGGTCCAGATACGCAGGGGGCTAAAATCAAACGCCCAAAGGCAATAACACATCAACGCGACCAACCCACCCCAAAGCCCGTAGCGGCGCAGACGGGTCGACAGGGGTTGGGAAAACGCACCGGGCACACGGGCGCGGGCGGCGGCGATATCTGTGGGTGTCAGGCTCATGGTCTGTCCTCCAGGCCGATGACTTTGTGGCGAATTTTCTCGGAGCCAAAGTCGATCACGATGACGGTCACCAGGATGATCACGAACAAGGCTGACAGGTCGGTGTATTCCTGAAAGCTCATGGCGGTGCGGAACTCTTGGCCCAGACCGCCCGCGCCCACATAGCCGATAATGGACGACGAGCGGACGTTGATCTCAAATCGCAAGAGCGTGTAGCTGATGATATTGGGCAAGACCTGCGGCACCGCGCCATAGCGGATCTGGTCGAACCAGGTGCCGCCGGCGGCCTTGACCCCTTCGAGGGGGCGCATGTCGATGTTTTCATTCACCTCGGAATAAAGCTTGCCCAATGCGCCGCAGGAATGCAGCGAAATGGCGAGCACGCCGGCCATGGGTCCGACCGAGAAACAGAACACAAAAATCAGCGCCCAGACCAGATCGGGCACGGTGCGGGCGACCTCAAGGTAACGGCGGGTGATCCACATAACGGCGCGGTTGGGGGCAAGGTTACGTGCGGCGGGAAAGGACAGAAGAAAGCCGCCGATCACGCCAAACACAGTCGCCATAAAGGCAATGAGGATGGTTTCCAGTAACAGCCCGACCCAGGCCTTCCAGCGCCAGAACCATTCAGCGAAATCTGCGCCCAATGTCTCCCACCGCAAGGTCGGCAGGGTTTGTGACAGATAATCGCCAAGCCGTGGCAGACCGGCCGGGATGATCCAGCGCCAATCGCGCGATCCATCCGGCAAGGTCACTTGCGTCACCTTGAAAAAATCTCCGATCCAGGCGGCAAAGCCAAAGACCAGGGCAAAGATCACCGTGCCAATCAGCCAGCCCCGACGGGCGGCGCGGCGTTTGGCGGCAAAGTCGCGTTCAAACTGGCTGAGAGGTGCCGCACCGCCCTCGGGCGCAACTGTCAGCAAAGGGTCAGCGGTTAGGGTCATCGAAACCTCGGTCAAAGAAAGATACAGGTCCGCAAGGAAAAGGGCGCGACTGGCGCGCCCTTTTGAGGATCATGTGGGGGATTTAGGAGCCCGCGCGGCGTTGTTTCTTGATCCAGGCGCGCATGTCGACGATCCACTGGTAACGCTCTGCGTCAACGCGCTGGAAGCCAACTTTTGGATTTGTGTCTTCGGGATCAAACGAGGAGTACAGCTTGAAGCCTTCTTCATCCGCGGTGACGAATTTCTCAAGCGCGACCGTGACGTCTTCGATCATCGCTTCCGGCAGGTTCTTGCGGAAGGTCCAGGGACCGGTGGTGATCTCAGGGCTCTGCCAGATTTTGCAGATTTGACCGGGCTCGATCATGCCCTTGGCTTCCATCCGCTGGTAGATGCCGTTGACATCGTTGTTCTGGTAGGTCGCAGCCGTGTCAAAGGTGCCGTTGAAGACGCCCTGCACATCCGCCTCGTGGCTGCCGCCAAAGGTCACGGTGCCAAAGAATTCTTCGGGCACGATATTCTCTTTGTTGACCATGTTCCAGTAAGGAACCGCATAGCCCGAGGTGGAGTCCGGGTCGGCGAATGCGTGGACTTTGCCTTCGGCGTCGGCCAGCGATTTGATGCCGCTGTCACACCGGGTGACCACGATAGAATAGTAACCGGTGGTGCCGTCTTTTTTGACGTCGGTCAGAGTTGGAACAACGCCGCCGTTGGTCGCGGTGTAAGCCGCCGCATAAGAAGACGAGCCCAGACGTGCGATTTCGATCTGGTCAGCGGCCAGAGCCTGGATCACACCGTCATAGTTACCGGCGGTGAAGATCTCGACCTCAATACCCAGCTCGGCCTCAAGGAATGTTTCTAGCGGCGTGTAACGCGCGATCCGGTCTTTTTCGTTCTCACCCGACAGAACGCCGAATTTCAGAACCTGGTAGTCATCTTTCCAACCTTCGGCCAATGCCGGGGCTGCTAGAGATGCCGCGAGAACGGCTGTGGTGATGAAACGCATGTGGAACTCTCCCTGATCGCGTTTAGTCGTTGAACTTCAAGCCGGCACGCTGCTGCGTACAGCGGTCGATGTGACGGCTGCGTTGAAATCGCGCAGGCCTTCGATGCCGTAGATGTCGCGCACCACATCGTCGGTCAGCTGGGCGGCGGTGCCATCAAAGAACACCCGTCCCTGACGCATGGCGATGATGCGGTCGCAATAGGCACGCGCGGTGTCTAACGTGTGGAGGTTGACCAGAACGGTGATGCCATCCTCGCGGTTGATGTCGCGCAGACCATCCATGACCAGCGTCGCATTCGCCGGATCAAGCGAGGCGATGGGTTCATCCGCCAGCATGATACGCGGCTTCTGCACCAGCGCCTTGGCAATGGCGACCCGTTGTTGTTGGCCGCCAGACAAGGTGCCTGCACGTTGCAGCGCCTGCGGCACCAGATCCAACCGGTCCAGCGCCCGGATCGCCATGGCGCGTTCCTCATCGGTGAAATTCATGGTCATCGACGAGAGAAACCCATGTTCCGCCAGACGCCCGATCAGAACATTGGTCAGCACATCCAGACGGTCCACCAGATTGAACTGTTGAAAGATCATCGCGCAGTCACGCCGCCACTGGCGCAGGGCCTTGCCTTTGAGGGTCGAGACCTCAACCTCGCCAAAGGTGATCGACCCTGAGGTGGGGTCAATCAACCGGTTCAACAGACGCAACATGGTGGATTTACCGGCGCCCGAACGCCCGATCACGCCGACAAATTGTCCGGGTTCAATCGACAGGGACACATTGTCAACGGCGTAGGTCTCACCAAATTGGCGGGACACGTTTTTCAGTGTCAGCGCAGAGGTCATCGCGTAGGCTCCCGGTCAATTCATCCGAATGTTTGACCTAGAGATATGCGCCTTGCGTGACCCGCCGTTCACAGCTTCGTGATGTTCCGGCGACGATTTTGCAACAGGTTGGTGACAGGCGGCAGGCCTGCCACCACCGGATGCGATCAGGCCGCCACGATGGCCGCCTGCTCCAGCGCTTGTAGCTGGCC
The DNA here is from genome assembly GCF_018678075.1 of Epibacterium ulvae. GTDB lineage: Bacteria > Pseudomonadota > Alphaproteobacteria > Rhodobacterales > Rhodobacteraceae > Epibacterium > Epibacterium ulvae_A. The sequence continues at coordinate 193,264 of NZ_JAHHIR010000005.1, forward strand.
GGTGGTATGCACCAGCCTGCCACCGTGCAACGTGGCCATCACGCGCGCATGGGGGTGGCGGTCCACCAGCACCAGATCGGCGCGCAGGCCGGTGGCGATACGACCGCGATCCATCAGCCCCAAGGCCTGCGCCGGGTTCGTGCTGATCAGGGCGGTGCTCCCTGCTAGCCCGTTTGGATCGGTCTCGGCCAAAGCCATGACCGCTGCCAACATGGCGGCCGGGTGATAGTCAGCCGCGAGAATATGCAGCAACCCTTTGGTATGGGCTTCGCGCGCCGACAGATTGCCGGAATAGCTTTGGCCGCGCATCGCATTGGGGGCACCCATGGCGTTCAACAACCCGCGTTGGGCTGCGGTCTCTGCCGCCTCAAAAGTGACCGGAAACTCGCTGATCACTGCGCCGATGTCGGCCATCAGATGCGCCTTGGCCACCGTGTCGTCATCATGACTGGCCAGTGCGACGCCGTTTGCGCGGCAGAGGTCTGATACCGCGCGCAGGTTCGACAGGATCACATCTTGTGGGCGGGTGCCTTGGGCGATGCGGGTGGTGACACGCTGGCGGGCGTCGACCTCGGACAGGCCATCGTTTTTGGCAATCTGGCGGATGTAGCGTTCCACATCGCGGTACTGCCCCTGCCCCGGCGTGTGATCCATGACCGAGACCAGATCGACCAGTTGTTCGGTGATCAGGTCATGCAGCACCTCCACCGCATTGTCGAATGTGATGTCAAACCGCGCATGGATGCGGTGATCGACACTGCAGCCCGCGCGCATCGCATGCAGTTTGCGGATGGTCTGGCTGGTGTGTTCAAACGAGCGGCGTTCGCCCAGTTTGGCCCCGCGTGAAAAGCTGACGGCGGCGTAAGCCGTGGTGACACCGGCAGCGGCCAAACGCGCATCCAGATGTGGCAGCGCGACCTCCATCGGGAAGTCGACGCCGGGGCGTGGTTCCAGTTCAACCTCGATCATGTCACCGTGCATATCGATGAACCCAGGCATCACCAGCGCGCCCTGGCAATCGATCCCGTGACCCATTGTAGCGCCGTCTTCGCGGATCTCGGCGATCAGCCCGTTTTCGATGCGCAGCGCGCCATGGTCCACAACCCGGTCGGGCAGCACGAGAGAGACATCAGACAACCACATCGGGAACTTCCTTGTTCTGTTGGGCTTCGGGGGTCAGGTCGATCACCCGGTCAATCAGATGCGCCACATCATCCGGGTGGTGAAAGACGCCGATCATCGCAGTGCCGTTCGATTTCAGCTCGGCCAAGCGCGCCACCAGCGCCGCGCGCGCCCCTGCATCGAGCGAGGCCGTGGGTTCATCCAGCAACAACAGTTTTTGCGGCAGGATCAGCGCGCGGGCCAGGTTGACCTTTTGCTGCTCACCACCCGAGAACGTGGTGGGATAGGCGCGCCACAGGCTTTGTTTGACGCCAAAGGCCTGCAGCCAATGGCGGGCCTCCTGCTGTGCGGAAGCGGTGTCCCAAGCGGCGCGACGCAGGGGTTCGGCTACCAACGCCTCGGCCGAGACACGGGGGCGTGCGACCAGAAACTGGGTGACAAATCCGATCTCGCTGCGCCGCAACAGCGCCAGATCCACATCGGCTGCGCGCAACAGATCAATCACCCCATGTTGCGAGTGAAACAGCGCCTGCCCGGATTGGGCGAGATAGGTGCGATAGAGCGTGCGCAGCAAGGTGGATTTCCCGGCGCCGTTGTGGCCCTTGAGCAGCAGAAACTCGCCCGCATTCAGATCAAAGGACACATCCGAGAACGCCGCCAGATAGCTGTTCAGATGATGCATGGTGAAGCCTTTAGTCAGGCTCTGGACCTCAAGAACGACACTCATAGCTTTGCGTGCACCAATTGTTGGGTATAGGGATGTTGCGGGTCTTGGAAGATCTGGTCGACTAGGCCGGCCTCAACCACCTGGCCGCGGCGCATGACCATGACGCGGTCGGCCAGCGTGCGGATCACGCCCAGATCATGGGAGACCAGAACCATGGTGATCTGGCGCTCCTGTTGCAGACGTTTCAGCGTATCGAGAACCAGCGCCTGAACGCTGACGTCCAGCCCGGTGGTGGGCTCATCAAGCAGCAAGAGCGCCGGTTCCAGCGCGATCGCCTTGGCCAGTTGCACCCGTTGCTGCATGCCGCCAGACAGATCGCGCGGCGGATCATCCAGCCGCTCCAGTGGAAATTCGGACGCCGCCAGCGCGTCTTGGGCACGGGCGCGCAACTCACCAAAGCGGCGTTCCCCTGCGACCAGCAGACGTTCCGCCACATTGCCGGAACTGGTGTGATCCATCAACAGCCCCAGATGCGGGTTTTGATAGACGATGCCGATCCGTTTGGCACAGAGCATCCGGCGGGCAAAGCGGTCCAGATCAAACAGGTTGCCCGAGACCTCGGGCAGATCCAGCGTATAGGTGCCGCTGTCGGGGATCTCTTCCAGGTTCATCATCCGCAGCAGGGTCGATTTTCCAGATCCGCTTTCACCGACGATGCCCAGTACTTCGCCGGGGTAGACGGTGGCAGAGACATCGCGCACCGCGTTGACCGCGCCATAGGATTTGCTGACATTGCTGATTTGCAGCAGAGCATCCGTTGCAACCAGACGCGGCGGGTTGAGGGTCAGGGTCATGTCGCGTCCTCGATTAGGCCATTGATGTACCAGGTGTCGCCGGTCTCCACCGCCTCTCCGTCGCGGGTGCGGATGGTTTTGACGCCGTATTCGCTGTCGGAAATTTCATGCGCGGCAGACCCATCAGGCAGCGGGATTTCATTCATAAAGAAGCCGCGTGCACCTGAGCGATGACAGGTCAAATCGCCGTGGTCCTCGACCCGGTAGGGCACATCGTCAAACACCAGTGGTTCCACGCGTGTATGGGGCGGCACCGCATAGATGCGTTTTTCGCGCCCCGCCGACAGGATGGTCAGATGCTGCGCCATATGAAGTTTTGGCACGTCCCACCGCGGAATTGGCGACGGCGTCATCACGTGGCGGCCGTTGACCATCGCCGGATAGCTGGCCCCCTGCATCACCCGCCCCGAACGCACGATCTGTTCATAAAGCTGTAGCCACATACGCCCGTAATCGGCATCCCCATGCATCTGGCGCGCAATCGACATATTGGGCTGCACCGATCTGAGCGGTTCGGGGTTTGGAACCTGCAACACCAGCGTCTGATGGGCCGTGAGCTTTTCTTCGGGGATCCGGTGGCGCGATTGGATAAGGTTCGCCTTGAGCGTGTCCAACGTGGTGGGCGCGCCAGAGACCTGGGCCAGAAACCGGCGGATGGAGGCCGCGTTGACACTATCGTCGGCGCCTTGGTCGATGACCTTGACGCAGGTCTTGGGATTGATCAGCGTCAGCGACACTTGCAAACCACCGGTGCCCCAACCACGCGCCATCGGCACTTCGCGGCTGGCATAGGGCATTTGGCAGCCAGGCACCGCGACCGCCTTAAGCATCTTGCGGCGGATTTCGCGTTTGGCAGATGCATCCAGAAACCCATAGCTCATCGGTTGCCAGGGTTTGGTGAGAGACGACAGGCTCATTCCGCAGGCTCCTGATCCGGGGTTTGGGGGGCGGCTTTTTGCGCATTGGCATCGCGCATCGCGTCCAGGGACGATTGAAAGGTGACGTAATGGGGCAGTTTGAAGTGGATGCAAAAACCCGAGCTTTCGACCCCTTCGGTGTGGTAGAGAAAGAACTCTTCCTCGGTGGCGGAGCCTTTGGCCGCGCCTTTACTGTTCAGATCCAATGTCGCGGCCGAGATGCATTTGACCTCGTTCCAGCCAAGGGTGGCGGCAAAACCAAGGCTAAGCTTGTCGCCGGATTTGGAGACCACCTCGGCTTGGGAAACCTTGACCCGTCCGGCAGAAAATTCAGTACCTTTGGGGTGTTTGACCATGACCTCAGCCTCAGCCAAGCGCAGCTCATTGACGGTTGGATGCGCCTTGCCGTAGCCACGCATCGCCGCATAGCCAAGCGCCAGCGTGCCGCCGGTGTCGGCGCGCGCCAGGCTTTGCAAAGTATGCGCGCGTTTGGAGGGAAACAGCACCGGCTCGCGGGTGACATCCGGGATATCATCGGGCCGCGTCATGTCGGGTTCGGGCAAATCCACCAGATCATTGGCCGCCTGCCAGGCCGCGACCGAGGGCTGCGTGGCGGGTGCCGGTGTTGGCGCGGCGTCCACAGGTTTGGGTGCAAACGGCGTGCCAGTCAGAACCTCGCTCGCCAGCAAGCGGTGCGAATAATCCAGCGTTGGCCCCAACAGCTGCCCGCCGGGAATATCCTTGAACGCGGCAGAGATACGGCGGTGGGTGAACAGGCCGTCTTGTGCCACCGGTTCGGCGACTTGCAGACGGGGCTGCGTGGTTCGCCAGGCGCGCAGCAACAGCACCGCCTCATACAGGTCACCCCCGGTCTGGGCCAGCGCGAGGGCGGCGATGTCTTCGTCATAAAGTGACGCCTCCCCCATCACCCGGTCGATCAGATAGGGCATTGCGGCGCGAATTTCAGCCACGCGAGCGGCGTCGATTGCGCCCATCTCAGTGCGAAACAGCCGCTCGGCCTGTTCGATTGCGCGGGCACCGCCACGGGTCGCGACATAGGCCATCAGAGCACCTCAAGTGTTGTGGAACGTGGCAGGCCCATGACCCGCGCACCGTCCAGAAGGAACAGATCAAACCCCATCGGGTAGCGGATCCGCTGCTTGCGCAGCTGCCAGAAATCCGCCGGTAGGCCCGCAATCTGCACCGTGGTTTCCCCATCGATCCCCGGCCCCGTCAGACCTAGGCGCACCCCATTGTCAAAGGTCGCGTTGACCACCACCGTCGCGCCCGCATCGGGGTAGAGATCACTGCCGATGCAAATGTCATTAAGGGGCGCGGCTGTGGTCATCTGCCCCAGGAACACATGATCCGCCTGCGGTATCTCTGCGATCAATGCGCCGGTTTGCATCACCTGCGGCAGCAGACGCGGATCGGCGCAAGCCACTCGGCATTCGCGATCCAACAGGGCTTCGATCACGCCCGCCTCGCCGGATGTCGGCAAGGTCTGGATCTGGCCCGGACGGCTGAGCGCCGACAAAAGTGCTGCGAAACTCGCGTTGGCGCGGGTCTCATCCGCAGTGGGCTGGGGGACGGGTTGCATCAGAAAGTCTCCATATCCACGCGGGTGGCTTCGACCCGGCACAGGGTGGCGCGGTCTTCGTCTTCGTGCAGGCGGTGCTGGGCGGCGACAAAGGCCTGGCAGTTCGGCACGGCGAGGCCCGCGTCCAGTGCAAGATCAACCAAAGCCATGGCCATTGCCGCCTCCAGATCGCGCCCTTTGCGCATGCCGTATCCCTCATGGGGACCACGACGCAGATGTGCCTCGCTGACCAGAATTTCGCCGAGATGAAAGGCGGTTCCCTGCGCCGTGTCGCGCATGGGCAGCATCACCAGACCGGTGCGGCTGTGCAGCACCTCAAGGTCGCCGAGCTGCGGCATCAAGCCCTCGGCAAAGGGTTTCAATGCGTCCGGCGCGCTGCGGGCCAGAACGGACAGGAGATCACTGTGCGACCATTTGGTGTCGGGCTGGGGCATCGCCTAATCCTCCAATGCGATGGCGAATTTGACCCGCACGGCGGACCAGATCACCTGTTTGAAACTGATCGGGGTGCCATCCAACAGCGTGTCCACCGCGCGCACCACCATCACCGGCGACTGCGGGTGTTGTTTCAGCATTTTGGCTTCCTCGGCCCGCGCCATGCGGCTGTGGAGCGTCGTCTCACCGCGCAGGTAATCGGTGATACCATAGGTCTTGTAGGCCTCGGTCACCGAGCCCAGCACATCCATCCGCGCGGTGAAATCCGGGAACCGTTCAATATCGTGGTAAGAGGTGCCCATGTTGATCGGCAGCCCATTGCCAAGGGTCATGCGGCGGCTTTCATTGACCATCGCGCCCTCGACCAGGTTCAACGCTTCGGCCACCCGTTGGCGGGCGGCAACGATCTGCGCGTCCAGCAGCTCGCGTTTCAGATCAACGCCTTGCCCCTGCAAGTTCCGCCGCAGACGGGTGCGTTTTCCGATGGCATATTCCAGCAAAGGTCCGGTTTCGACAAAGGTACCGCGCCCCTGTTCAACGCTCAGCAATCCCGCCCGCGCCAGATCCGCGACCGCACGGCGCACCGAGTGACGCCCGGCGCCGTATTTGGCCACCAGGTCAGGCTCTACCGGCAGGCGATCACCGGGTTGCAAAGATCCGTTGGAGATGTCATTGGCGATCTCATCCCGGACCAAGCGCCATTTTTCTTTCTGCATATTTCACCATTCATTCGAATGAATTCAAACTATGCAGGCGCGGTAACAGAGCGATGACAGCGAATTGAAGCTTTTGCCACAGGCGCGGTTTCGCCTGCGGCCCGGTGTTGTTGGTAGAATTAGACGCCGCGCTCGGCAAAGACCTCTTTGGCGGCGAACAGCCCGTTCAGGGCGGCAGGAAACCCCGCATAGACCGCGATCTGCATCAAGATCTCGGTGATTTCATCGCGAGAGAGCCCGACGTTCAACCCGGCCTCGATATGGACCTTGAGCTGCGGTATGGCGTTGCCCATGGCGGCGAGCGCAGCAATGGTGGCAATCTCGCGGTCGCGCAGGTTAAGCCCGGGGCGGCTGTAGATGTCGCCGAACGGAAATTCAAACAGATAGGTGGCAAAATCCGGCGCAATATCCGCCAGCGCATCAATCACCCGCTGCCCCGCGTCGCCGTCAATTTCAGCCAGAGCCCGTTTGCCGCGCTGCAACCGGGTTTCGTTGTGATCTGTGGGTTCAGTCATTTTGCTGCGTCCTTTTCCATGTGATCCAAATGCCGGCGGGACGGCGTAGACCCGTCCTGACGCCACATTGGCTACTGGGGTGGAGCAGCTTCAGGTCAAGCAGCATTTTCGCCCGCGCGGCCATTGGTCAGCGCGCTGTTATCTGGCGCGGCAAAACACCAAACCCGCGCCTGTTTCCGGACGCGGGTTTGCAGAAGTTCAGAAGCCTGATGGCAATTGTGTGGCGCGGGCTTACCCCTCGATCATATCCACACGGGTGGCGTGGCGACCGCCTTCGAATTCGGCGCCAAGGAAAGCCTCGACGATCTCAATCGCAAGGCTTTCGCCCACAACACGCGCCCCGATCGAAAGCATATTGGCGTTGTTATGCTCGCGCGTCATGCGGGCCGAGAACGGATCGGCGCAGACGCCGCAGCGAATGCCGGGCACCTTGTTGGCGGCCATCATAATGCCTTGCCCCGTGCCACACAGGATAATGCCCAGATCGGCCTCACCGGCGGCAACGCGCTCAGCTGCGGCCTTGCCATGCAGGGGGTAATGGGTGCTTTCCGGCGTTTGCGGGCCAATGTCGGTGACCGCAAAGCCGAGGGTTTCGGCGTGTTTGGCAATAACCTGGCGCAGTTCAATCGCGGCGTGGTCGCTGGACAGGACAAGGCGTTTTGATGTGGACATGGCATCGGTTCCGTATGGCTAAAAGGGCTGTTTCGTGGACCGCATATATACAGCAACCGCCAAGGTCCAGCCCATCCCGCGTTCTGTCGCGGTTTGGGTTTCCGGGATCGGGTGTTTCTCAGGACCATAGAGATTGCCAATGGGCAGTTCCACACAATGAGCGCGTTACGCTTCGCATTGTGGCGCGGATGGCCCAAGCGTCAGTCCTCAAACCAAAAAACCCCGCACCTTTTGGATGCGGGGCTTTTCTGTTTCGGTGTGGCCCGTGATCAGTTGTTCTGACGCTGCGCTTCGATTTCACGCCATTTGGCGACGTTGGCGTTGTGTTCGGCCAATGTTTCGGCAAAGGCGTGGCCGCCGGTGCCATCCGCCACAAAGAAGATGTAGTCGGAGGTGTCCGGGTTCACCGCAGCCTCCAATGAGGCCAGACCCGGATTGGCGATTGGGGTCGGTGGCAGGCCTTCGATCACATAGGTGTTCCAGGGCGTCGCGCGGCGCAGCTCGCTTTGACGCAGGCCACGGCCCAGCACGCCTTTGCCTTCGGTGACGCCATAGATCACGGTCGGGTCGGTTTGCAGACGCATGCCCCGGTTCAAACGGTTGGTAAAGACCGAGGCCACCTGACGCCGTTCAGCAGCGACGGCGGTTTCTTTTTCGATAATGGACGCGAGGATCAGCATCTCTTCTGGCGTGGTGACTGCGGCGTCTGGTGCACGCGCGGCCCAGGCGGCGGCCATGCGTTCTTGTTGGCGCTCGACCATCTGGGTCAGAACCGCCGCGCGGTCGGTGCCGGGACGGACTTCATAGCTGTCGGGTGCCAAGGCGCCTTCGGCCGGAAGATCACCGGCTGCGCCATCCAGCACGTCCAGCGATTTAAGCGCCTCAACGATCTGCCAGCTGGTCACACCTTCGGCCAAGGCAATGCGGTAGCGGGTGTCAGATTCGCCGCGCACACGCGTGTAGTCGGCAGGTGTTTCATCAATACCCGGCTGGAACTCGGCCTTTTCCACAAAACGGTTGGTGGCCGGGTCAAGTTCCCGCACTTCTGCCAGAACGCGGGTCACACCGACGCGGTAGACCACTTCGGTGCCACAGGTCGACGCGCCGCCGCGGGTGATCTGGTCGGTGATACCTTCCATCGTCGCGCCTGGGGCCACCAAATAGCTGCCGGCCTTCAACAGGCTGGTTTTATCGGCGTATTTGGCCCCAATGCGAAAGATCGGTGCCGAGCTGACCGCGCCCTCGTCCTGCAGCTTTTCGCTGACACGGGTGAAATTGGTGCCGCTTTCGACACGCAGGCAGATGGCGGCATCCAACGGGCCGTCAGAGGTGTATTGCGACTTTCCCCACAAGATGACGCCGCCCAGAAGGAACAGCGCCACCGCAAGGACGGTCAGCATATTGGAGGCCAGGCTGCGCCACATTTACTCAGTCTTTCCGAAGATAACCGAGGCGTTGGTGCCGCCAAAGCCAAAGGAGTTCGAAAGGGCCACGTTGATCTTGCGTTCGCGTTTGGCGTTGGGCGCCAGATCGACCGGGGTGTCCACGGCTGGATTGTCCAGGTTGATGGTCGGCGGGGCGACTTGATCGCGAATCGCCAGGATCGAGAAGATCGCCTCAATCGCGCCAGCTGCACCCAACAGGTGACCGGTGGCGGATTTGGTCGAGGACATGGTGACGTTGGCGGCGTGATCGCCCAGCATGCGTTCAACCGCACCCAGTTCGATAGTGTCGGCCATGGTCGAGGTGCCGTGGGCGTTGATGTAATCCAGATCTTCCGGCTTCAGTTTGGCGCTGGCCAGCGCCGCATTCATCGAGCGTTCTGCACCATCGCCGTCCTCGGACGGAGCCGTGATGTGATAGGCGTCGCCGGACATGCCGTAGCCCAGAACCTCGGCATAGATTTTTGCGCCGCGTGCTTTGGCGTGGTCATAGTCTTCCAGAACCACAACACCCGCGCCTTCGCCCATGACAAAACCGTCGCGATCCGCATCATAAGGGCGGCTGGCGGCTTTGGGATCGTCGGCGCGTTTGGTCGACAGGGCCTTACAGGCGTTAAAGCCCGCAATGCCGATTTCACAAATCGCAGCCTCGGCCCCGCCGGCAATCATCACTTCGGCGTCTCCTGCGCGGATCATGCGAGACGCATCGCCAATAGCGTGTGCGCCTGTGGAACAGGCGGTTACCACCGAGTGGTTCGGTCCTTTGAACCCGTGACGGATCGAGACCTGACCAGAGATCAGGTTGATCAATGCGCCGGGAATAAAGAAGGGCGACACGCGACGGGCGCCTTTTTCTTTGATCATCACGGCAGTGTCGGCAATCGACGACAGCCCCCCGATGCCAGAGCCAATCATAACGCCGGTGCGCAGACGGCTTTCTTCGTCCTCGGGCGTCCAGCCCGCATCCTGAACAGCCATTTCCGCCGCCGCGATACCATAGAGGATAAAGTCGTCGATCTTCTTCTGATCTTTCTTGATCACCCAGTCACTTGGGTTGAAGGTCGCATCCGCGCCGTCACCGCGCGGAACTTCGCAGGCATAGGTGGTCGCGACGCCGCTCTCTACAGCATCAAAGCGTGTGATCGGGCCAGCACCGGACTGCCCGTCCAATAGACGAGTCCATGATTCCTCTACGCCGCTCGCCAACGGAGTTACCAGACCCAATCCTGTCACAACTACTCGACGCATTCTTTGCTCTCCTCTGCCTCGGCAATACCGGACACCAAATAGCTTGGAATGGCGTATGGGCGCAAGTGGCGGTTAACCAGTAGGCGCAACTGCGTTTAAATGGAGATTTCCCGATAATTTTTTATGCCGGTTAAGACTTTCGCAATAATTTCAAGTGCAGGTTGTACGCATTACGTAAGGAACTACCCCCCAAAAACACCCGCTTTTGGTTCCAAGGGTGAGACCGCGCGGGTTGAGGACCCCCTGCCTCAACCCGTGCATTTTTCCGCCGCATTGCCGCGAAAGAGCACGCGATCTACTGCGCCGTCGCAACAGTCTGATTCTCGGAAATTGCTTCCCCGTGGCACTGGGTCGCAATTGTTGCGCGTGTCCTCGTGGTGAACATCTTGATCACAACATGGCGGCAATCGGCTCCGGTTCGGGCCGCGCCGTCTCCAGCGCATGGGCGAGGTCGAAATGCTGCTGTATCAACGCCGTGCCAACCAAAGTGCCTGCGATATTGCGGACGTATTTCAGACGCGCGATGTCATCCAAGGTGCGCACGATCCCGCTGGCAATAACCGGAGAGCGCACCGATCGCGCCAGCCCTGAAATCAGCGCCAGAGGTTCTTCCACGTCGCCGATGTCATTGTCGATGTCGGTCACGATGAATCCCGCCAAGGGCAACGGATCATAGGCGCGCATCATGGCCTTGGGCTCCCAGGCACCAGTGGCGCGCCAGCCTTCGGTCATCACCTTGCCTTGCCAGACATCCACCGACACCACGATCTGATCCGGGTAATGGTGCGCCAGCTCCATGATCAGACGCGGATCGCGGGCTGCCATCGTCGACAGAACCACCCGGCCCACGCCGCGGTCAATCCAGTCGGTGACGTGTTTTTCCGTCCGCAAGCCGCCTGCGAATTGCACCGGCACCTGCGCCGCGCGCACCAGATCGGCCATAAACTCTGTCTGATTATAGTCCCCCTGCACCGCATTCAGATCGGTCAGATGGATCCATTCCGCCCCCGTGGCAGCATAATCGCGCACACAGGCCTTGGGATCGCTGTGCCAGATGATCGGATCATCCAGACATCCCTGTTCCAGAACCACACAGGCACCGTTCAAAATCTGTAGTGTCGGGTATATCATCATGGTCTGCGCCCTCCCCTTTGCGCGTCTCAGATGACCTGCCCCAATAACCCAACGTTTCGCGTTGTTGTGGGGGCACCATATCATATTCGACGCCGCGCATGGATGGCGTTCTGTGTAGTGTCATCCGGCGCGCGCATTTCCGCCCAAATCACATTTCCGCACATTCAAGGGGTGACGTACAAAAAAGGCGCCGCCCCGACCTGGGACAGCACCTGGAATACAGAATGATCCGTTTTCGGATCGAAGCTTAGGAAGCCTCAGAGATGAATTTGACCGCGTCGCCAAAAGTCTGGATGGTTTCGGCCGCATCATCAGGGATCTCGATGCCGAACTCTTCTTCGAAGGCCATGACCAGCTCGACGGTGTCCAGGCTGTCTGCGCCCAGGTCGTCGATGAACGAGGCGTTCTCGGTCACTTTTTCTTCTTCAACACCCAGGTGCTCTACAACGATCTTTTTAACACGATCTGCGACGTCGCTCATGTCATTTCCTCATTTTTTCAGGGCCTAAGCCCGGTTTTTGCCGTTGCCCGATCGGGGTGGCGTTCATTGCCCGATCTGGGCGGTTGGCTCCCCCTGATAGGAGGAGACCCGCACTGTACAGATGCACATGCGGGCACGAATATGCGCCGCCCTATAACACAGACTTTAGCCGACGCAAACGTTTTCACATCGTTAATCTCTCACGAATGAGGGCGACGTGACGTCTGGCGCAAGATGGGCGTCTGGCGGGGCTAAAGCAAGCCCTACCCCACCAAATTCCCTATCAGAGCATGGCCATGCCGCCGTTGACGTGCAGGGTGGTGCCGGTGGTGTAGCCTGCTTCTTGCGAGGCGAGGTACAAAACGGCCGAGGCGATCTCTTGGCTGGCGCCCATACGACCGGCGGGAATTTGGGTCAGGATGCCCTCTTTCTGCTTGTCGTTCAGCTTCTCGGTCATTGCGGTTGCAATGAAGCCCGGTGCCACGGCGTTGACGGTGATGCCGCGATTGGCAACCTCATAGGCCAGCGATTTGGACATGCCGACCATACCGGCCTTGGACGCCGCATAATTACCCTGACCCGGGTTGCCGGTTGCGCCCACCACGGATGAGATGTTGATGATCCGACCCCAACGGGCCTTCATCATACCGCGCAGAACACCGCGACACAGGCGCATGGTTGAGGTCAGATTGACGTCCAGAACGCTCTGCCATTCCTCGTCCTTCATCCGCATAAACAGGTTGTCGCGGGTGATACCGGCATTGTTGACCAAGATATCAACCGAGCCCATCGCTTCAGCCGCCTGTTTTGGCAGCGCTTCCACGGCTTCTGCATCAGACAGGTTGCAGGTCAGGACGTGGGCACGCTCGCCAAGCTCAGCCGCCAATTCGGACAGCGGGCCCTCGCGGGTACCAGAAAGCGCAACGGTCGCACCCGCTGCATGCAGGCTGCGCGCGATGTCGCCGCCGATGCCACCGGACGCGCCGGTGATAAGGGCGTTTTTGCCAGTCAGATCAAACATGTGGTTTCCTCTATCTCAAAACGGGAGGCCGCAGCCCAGGCTGGGCCCCCTTGGGAATTTCAGTCAGGCGCCGATGAGGGCTGCAACGTTTTCGGGGGTGCCCACCTGTTTGGAGGCCAGGCTGCGGTCGATCTTACGGATCATACCGGACAGGGCCTTGCCTGCGCCAATCTCCCAGAACTCGGTCACACCTTTGGCGGCCATCGCTTGCACGCTTTCACGCCAGCGCACGGAACCTGTCACCTGCTCCACCAACAATTTGCGAATTTCATCGGGGTCGGTCACTGCATCGGCGCGTACATTGGCGATCAGCGGCACGGCGGGGGATGTAATTTCAACGCCTGCCAGTGCTTCGGCCATAACATCGGCGGCGGGCTGCATCAGCGCGCAGTGGAAGGGAGCGGACACCGGCAACATCACCGCGCGTTTTGCGCCTTTTTCCTTGGCAATCTCAGCGGCGCGTTCAACGGCGGCTTTGGCGCCGGACACCACCACTTGGGTTGGGTCATTGTCATTGGCGGCCTGGCAGACATCACCCTGGGCGGCATCCTCTGCAACCGTGCGCACAGCTTCTAGATCCAGGCCGAGAATGGCGGCCATCGCGCCTTTGCCCACCGGAACCGCGCTTTGCATCGCTTGCCCCCGGGTGCGCAGCAAGCGCGCCGTGTCAGCCACCGAAATCGCGCCAGCCGCGGCCAGTGCGGAATATTCGCCCAACGAATGACCGGCGACAAAGGACGCCTTGTCGATGGCCACACCTTCGGCCTCCAGCGCGCGCATCGCAGCCAGCGAGGTCGCCATCAGCGCGGGCTGTGCGTTTTGTGTCAGGGTCAGGGTTTCAATGTCGCCATCCCAGATCAACTGGCTCAGACTTTCGCCCAGGGCTGCGTCCACCTCGTCAAAGACGGCCTTGGCCGCCGGATATGCGTCTGCCAGCGCACGCCCCATGCCGATGGTCTGGGCACCTTGTCCCGGAAACACAAATGCGATTGTCATCAAAGGACCTCGTCGTTTTTCACCATTTGGCCTGATTTACATGCGCTTTGGGTCCGGCACAAGCAATGCCCGCATCTGGCGCAGGTCTATCGTGCAGATTTGCGTAATTCACATTACAGATGACACGTGGAATCTAGTCCACAGACCACGTAACGCGCTCGTTTTGACCAAAGGACTTTGCCCCGTGTCGCTGACTAACTCCTTCTCCCGCTACGGATCCGTCGCCAAAAGCTTTCATTGGGCCACGGTTCTGTTGATCTTTACGACCTTTCCGGTTGGCTATTTTGCCAACGAGCTGGCCCATCAAATCAACGCGCCCGACTTTGATGGCAACGCCGGTGTCATCTCGCGCGCCACGCTGTTGTTTTCCCTTCATAAAACCCTTGGCGTGACCGCGTTTTTCACCGGCCTTTTGCGCATACTTTGGGCGATCACCCAGGAAAAACCAGGGCTTTTGCATCCCAACAACACAGGCGAAGCACTGGTGGCCGAGGCCGTGCATTGGCTGCTGTATGCGTTGATGATCCTGGTGCCCCTGTCGGGCTGGGTGATGCATGCGTCCGAGGTGGGTTATGCGCCGATCTGGTGGCCCTTTGGTCAAACCCTGCCCTTTGTGCCGCAATCCCACACGGTGGCCGAAGTGGCCGCTGGCGTGCATTGGCTGTTTGTCTGGACCCTGTTTGGCGTGGTTGGTCTGCATGCGGCGGGTGCGTTGAAACACCATGTCATCGACAAAGATTCCACATTGGTACGCATGCTGCCCCGCAGCAGCGCGCTGCCGACGCCGCCGGAACAATCCCATGACCTGAAACCGCTGGCGCTGGCGATTGTGGCCTTGCTTGCGGTGCTTGGCGCAGGTCGCAGCATCGGAGCCTTTGCCGGTCATGACCACGACCACGGCCCAAAAGCGGTTGAGGAACAGGCAGCTGTCGATGACCACGCCCACGATCATGGTGATCACGACCACGGGGCGCATGATCACGGTGCAGATGATCACAGTGCACCTGATCACGACGCAGTCACCGCAGCAGAACAAACCCCGCCAGACACCTCCGCCGGGCCAGACAGTTGGACGGTTGACAGCGGCAGCTTGGGGATCGCGGTTGTTCAAGGGGGCAGCACGGTTGACGGCGGGTTTGCAGATTGGGCCGCCGACATCACCTTTGCCGCGCCAACGCAACCGGGCCCGGCAGGTGCTGTGACCGTGACCATCGACATCGCATCCCTCAGCCTGGGATCGGTCACAACCCAGGCGCTGGGGGTGGATTACTTCAACGCCACGACATTCCCAAAAGCGGTGTTTACGGCTGAGATCGAGAAGCTGGAGAGCGGCTATCAAGCCGTCGGCACCCTGACCATTCGCGACAAGACGCAGCCCTTTACCCTGCCATTCACCTTGGACATCGACGGTGACACAGCCACAATGGTCGGTGTCTCTAGCCTGCAGCGGCTCGACTATGATGTCGGGCTTTCCCAAAAAGATGAAAGCACCGTGGGTTTCACCGTGGATATCAAAGTCGATCTGACCGCGACCCGCGCCGCTGACGGCTAACGGGCGGGCCTGCCCAAACCACAAGTCAAGAAAGGCGCGGTTTGGCGCGGCTTTCTTACCCCATAAGTGACGTGGCGAAATACGACACCTGCGGCGGCATCACGAAGGCCTCAGGCGTTTCGGATGCTTTGGGCATGTCACGCTGATAGAGATCGCGCAGCTGCGCATAAGGACGTGCAGGCGCGCCGTAACGCCGGGTAATTTCCAGCCGCATCCGTTTTTGGTCCGCAATAAATTGGAAGGCTGACGCCAGTTCTGGATAGGCCACGATCAAAGACAAGCGAGCGCGGACCGACAGACCAGCCAAGGCGACGGGGCCGGGATACATGCTTTCGGACCAGATACCGTCGACCTGCACGATGGCATGGCGCGGCAAAAGAAAGTGGATGTAATCCACCGCACGCACATCCTCGGCCACCGTGATCCCACAATGCCTATACGCTGCCAGATGTTTGGCCCGCACCAAGGTGTCATCACACAAAAACCCGTGCTGCGGGGAGACGAGCAAAGTGTTCCGATTGCCCAAGGCCCCCGGTTCCAGCCGAATGGGACGCTGGTTTGGGCGCGCGCGCAGACCTTTTTGCCCGACCCTTTGACGATTGACCCAAAGCACCGGCATCAAACCGGTGTCCAGTGTTTGCACCAAATCACCGGGACGCAGGTCTTCAACCCGTTTCCCACCTTTGGCGGTCAAGATCCGAGCGCCGGGCGTATAGCAGGGAATACCAATGGAGTTGAGTTGTGCTGCGCTCGAGAGCTGCGTGGGGTCGACCCCTTTGAGCGTGACCGTTTCACCGTCCGGAAACGAGATCACTGCATTGCCGCCGCCATCGTCACTGACGGTCACATCCCAAGCGTTGACCGCCCCATCTACTCCGTTACCGCCGGTAAGTTCAGAGACATCCAATTGGTCGACGGTGAAGCCATTGCCATCCCCATCGGACATGTCGAAATCAGCAATGGAATCGTCACCAAAGCTGTCCTCTAGCACAAAGACGTCATCACCATCGCCGCCGGTCATGACATCGTTGCCAGCGCCGCCTACGATCGTGTCGTTACCGGCATCGCCATCGATTGTATCAGCGCCATCGCCGCCATAGATCAGATCGTCCCCGGTGGTAATCTGATCGCCGTCCGCGTCCGTGTATCCCAGCGCCATACTGTCCGCGCCGCTGGTCCCGTCGACCTGACCGTTCAGCTCAGCGGTTTCCTCTGGCGTCAGCTCCCCTTGGTAGATAGTGAAATCGCTGACGGTGCCGTCCAGGTAATGTTCGAGGTTATCCGCAACACCGTCGCCACTTTTCCATTGGCTTGCGCCCAGGGTCCAGGGTTCACTGTTGCCGCCCAGCGAAATATCAGCCCCATCGGTCACCGGATCGGTGTTTGAACCGACCAAGACACCGTCAATATAAAGCTCCATCCCGTTGTCGGGGCCGAAACTGTAGGTCAGCGTGTATTCTTCACCCGGAGTGATCGTGACGCCGGAAGGTTTGATATAGTAACTGTCACTATCAGACTGGTGACGGATCCAAAGCGAGCCATCCTCTTCGACCCGCACGGTAAAGTGCCCACCGTCGTCATACTCCCGAGAGTCGCGCGAAACGATCGTCTGTTTGCTGCCGATACTATCGACAGAGAACGTCATTTCGATTGTTGCGTGATCAATCTCATACTCGGTGCTGGCCGGAATCTCAGCGTAGTCGCCACTGCCATCCAACTCTAAAACGCCGCCAGAGACCGAAGCATCGCCATGCAACAAGGCATCGTTGTCGTTGGAGGACGTATCATTCAGCGGATCGGAACCATCGTCAAAGTTCCAATGTCCGATAATCTTAGCTTCTTCACTCATAAACAACCCCGTCGCGAATTGCAGCCAAAGTTCTGTTACATATATGAAAAATTGGTTTTATTGGGTGCCAAAATTGTATCGAATTTTAGACAGCTTTATTGCCATTGCCCAAATCGGCTGCGGGTGGCTGCCGAACTGGCGTGACGGAAAACCATATTGCGCCCGCATATGTTATACCATATCCATCGCTAAAGCTCGGCGCGTTCCAGTTGTCTTTGAAGCCATTGAGTGTCACACCCGCTACCGTTTTCATTGCCGCCCCAAGGCCGACAGGAGTTTACATGTCCGAGACCCGCTTACCTGTCACGCTCCTCACAGGATTTCTGGGGGCGGGCAAATCGACCCTGCTGAACAAAGTCCTGTCAGACGGCACCTCTGGTCGCATCGCGGTGGTGGTGAATGAATTTGGCGAAGTCGGGCTGGATCATGACCTGATCGAAGCCACCAGCGAAGAGGTTGTTCTGCTGACGTCGGGCTGCATTTGCTGTTCGATCCAGGGCGATCTGGCCGAGACTTTGCTGGATCTGGTCAAACGCCGCGACGCAGGTGATCTGGATTTTGAGCGTATTGTCATTGAAACCACCGGCCTGGCCGATCCGGCCCCCATCCAGCAGACCATGCTGGTTGATCGCACTTTGACCAGTATTGTCTATCTCGACGGGGTGGTGACCTTGGTTGATGCGGTCAACGGGCAAAAAACGCTGGATGCCCAGTTTGAGGCGGTGTCCCAGGCCGCCACCGCAGATCTTTTGTTGCTGACCAAAACCGACCTGGCCCAGCCGGAAGAGATCCAGAGCCTGCGCGCACGTCTGGAAACCTTGAACACCACCGCACAAATGGCAGAGGTCGCCGCCGCCGTCAGCGATCCCACAATGCTGTGGGGGCTGTCGGGCATGCGCCGGGATGTGACCACAATAGACGCCCTCGCCTGGATGTCGCGTGATACCGCCCCTGCCCCGGCCGCAGATCCGTTTGCCAATCTGTCGGGCCTCAATCTGCAGCCCAAGACTGAAAGTTTCTCGCCTCATGATGCGCGCATCGCCTCCGCCTCAATCACACTGGACGGCCCATTGGAAGATGTCGTGTTTGACAAATGGTTGGACACGCTGGTGGCGCTCAAAGGGCGTGATCTGTTGCGGCTAAAGGGGATCGTGTTCATCAAAGGCATGGAGCATCCCTTTGTTTTTCACGGGGTGCAGCATATTTTTGACCTGCCGGTGCCGCTGAAAAACTGGCCCAAAGGGGACACGACCTCGCGCATCGTGGTGATCGCCCGCGATATGACCCCTGCGCAGTTGGAGCGCAGCCTGGATATGTTGCGCGCCACCAAAGGCGACACAAAACAGGCTGCCGTATTCCCCGGCTGGAAAGAGCTCGAGGCGGAGAACTGGCCGTAACGCCCGCGCCTTGATGCCGAATTGAAACTAAAAAACCGCCACCCCGGATGGGACGGCGGTTCGGTGGCTTGCGCGGGTCGTGCGATTACTCGGCTTTACCGGCCTCGATCGAGATCACAACCGGGATTTCGTCGGTCACAAATGGTACGTGCTTGCCCAGACCAAAATCGGTGCGCAGCAATGTGGTGGTGGCGTTGAAGCCGGCCCATGGACCTTTGGAGAACGGGTGCGCGTCGGTTTTGCCGTTCAGCTCAGCATTCAGAACCACAGATTTGGTCACACCGTTCATGGTCAGATCGCCGGTGATCAGCGCAGTTTCCTGGCCGGTCACTTTGATGTCGGTTGAGACAAAGGTGACGCTTTCGTTTTCTGCCGCGTTGAAGAAGTCTTCGCTCATGAAATGTGCCAAGCGCGCTTCCCAGCCTGTCAGCATGGTTGTGACAGGGAATTCGATCGATACGGAAGAATTGGCGACATCTTCCTGGTCAAACATGATCTCGCCTTCAAAACCGGAGAACATGCCATAAATAGTCGAAAAACCCAGGTGGTCAAAAGAGAACAGGATGTTGCTGTGACCAGGGTCCAGGACATATTTTTCGGGCGCGGCAACAGCTGCGGTGGCGCCAGCGGCGATCAGGGCGGCTGCGGTCAAAATGCGTTTCATGGGAAGGCTCCATTGAGATCAATTTATGTTGTCGAAAGATGCCAGTTTACCCATGAAAAGAAAGCAGCTTTTTCTAACAATCACTGTGTGTTGATACACAGATGTTCGCCACGAAGACGCGCAGCTGAACATGACAGGCCGCGCGCGCAACATTGATCAGCCTAGTCGCGGCCTTCGAGCTAGCCTCTTTGCGCGTCAGGCGTGATCAACGCGGCGGCAAATCCCGCGTGGATATCCGCTGCAATACCGACCAATCCGGCCGCCGGCTTCTTCGACCAGGATCTAGCCGGCTGCAAAATGCCATGGGTCCAGATGACGGTTCCAACTACGATCAAGCCGCCCGGCTACCACATAGGCAAGGTCCAGCGCCGCAGCTCCCAGTGGTCGGATACGCGGCGGTCAAGGCGCGTTCCACCCTTTGGGCGCAGCGCTGATCCGCGGCGCGAACAAAACCCGCAACATCGCCCGCGTTCAGTTGACCGCTTTGGAGGGTGGCAAAATGGTCCAGCATCTGCGCGCCCGCCTCCTAAACCGCGCCAATCATCGCCCTAAGCTCGCCCGTTTGTTGCAATGTAGCGTTCCCCACATCAACTCACTCAACAATCACCGCATCACATCCAGAACGCGCAGGGCGGCAAACAAAATGGGAGGCACGCAGACTGCGCCCTCCCTTCCCGAAAACTCAATGTGGGGGGTGATTTAGGACAAGATCGGTAGATGCCCGGACAGACGGTCGCGCAATAAGGCGCGCGCTTTGCGGTCGGGGATGGGCAGTTCGGCCAAGGGCACGCCGTCGCGATCGACCACTTGTAGACGTTTTGCTTCCAGTCGCACACCGCCCAGACTGTCAAAGGAGCGGCGCAGCAGAACCGCGTCCTCACCCGTGCGGCTACGGCGCATGAGTCGCAGCTCGCGGGCGTCGGGATCAAAGCAGATCTCGGGGCTGAACCAGTCTTCGGCGCGGCTGAACAACTGCCAACCCAGGATGACCATCAACCCGCTGGTGATTGCATAGTGCAAAAGCGTGGAGGGCGACAAGGTCACGCCAAAGGCCAGAACGGCGCCGCCACTAGTGCTGATCAGCAAGCCTGCGACCTGAACACAGCGCAACGCAAACCCCAACGTCGCCATTAAACATACAGGCCCGGAATTGGTAGGTTGCACAGAAGACATCGTGGGCTTTGCGGCGCTTTCGCCAGCCGTAGAGAATTGTGCCGCTTGCATACGCCCGTCGGGCAGATCCGCCATTGTCATTATCCACTCCCTTCTGTGAGCCTAAACAGGTACAGGACGGACACCGGCCGCGCCGCACGATTAACGCTTCGTTAAACCCTTTCTCACCCGCAATTGCGGCGCAAGTTGGGCTGAGACGTGAAGAGAAATCACAAGGCCTGCGTCGGATCAACGGCCCGGCGTCAAAGCGCCTTGCGAAAACCACAAAACCCTGTATATGGGGCACTTCTTCCGCATCACTTTTCGATCCGCGCAGACTCTCGTGGTGGGGCCGCGGAAGGTCATCTGCCCTACCTTTGAAATGCGCCTTGAAAGAAACAGGAGCTCACATGCCCCTTTATGAGCATGTTATGATTGCGCGTCAGGACCTGTCCAACACGCAAGCCGAAGGCCTTATCGAACACTTCGGTGCTGTACTGTCCGACAATGGTGGATCCATTGTCGACAGCGAGTACTGGGGCGTGAAGACCATGGCCTATAAGATCAACAAAAACCGCAAGGGTCACTATTCCTTCCTGAAGTCTGACGCACCTGCGCCAGCGATCCAGGAAATGGAACGCCTGATGCGCCTGCACGACGACGTTATGCGCGTTCTGACCATCAAGGTCGAAGAGCACGCCGAAGGCCCGTCGGTTCAAATGCAGAAACGTGACGAACGCGACAACCGTCGCGAGCGCCGCTGATCTTAGCTTGAGAAAAGGACGCTAAACCATGGCAGCCAAACCGTTTTTCCGCCGTCGCAAAGTATGCCCGTTCTCGGGCGACAATGCGCCGAAAATCGACTATAAAGACACTCGTCTTCTGCAGCGCTATATTTCCGAGCGTGGCAAGATCGTGCCGTCCCGTATCACTGCTGTTTCTGCCAAGAAACAACGTGAACTGGCGCGCGCAATCAAACGTGCCCGTTTCCTGGCGCTGCTGCCCTACGCCGTGAAGTAAGGAGAGACTGATATGCAAGTTATCCTTCTGGAACGTGTGGCCAAGCTTGGCCAAATGGGTGAAGTTGTTGACGTAAAGCCTGGCTTTGCACGCAACTACCTGCTTCCGCAAGGCAAGGCCAAGACCGCTTCTGAAGCGAACCTGGCCTCTTTCGAAACCCAGAAAGCGCAGCTTGAAGCGCGCAACCTGGAGACCAAGAAAGAAGCAGAAGCCCTGGGTGAAAAGCTGGACGGCCAGCAGTTCATCGTGATTCGATCTGCTTCCGACGCGGGCGCGCTTTATGGTTCCGTCACCCCGCGTGACGCAGCCGAAGCCGCAACCGCTGCTGGTTTCACCGTAGACAAGAAACAGGTCGTTCTGATCAACCCGATCAAAGAGCTGGGCCTGCACTCTCTTGCGGTAAACCTGCACCCGGAAGTTTCCGTTGAGATCAAAATGAACGTGGCGCGGTCGGAAGAAGAAGCCGAACTGCAAGCCTCGGGCAAATCGATCCAAGAGCTGGCTGCCGAAGAGGAAGCCGCTGCGGAATTCGAAATCGCTGAGCTGTTTGACGACATCGGGAGCGCCGCATCTGATGATGACGACGCACCGGTTGCAGACGAAGCACCCGCAGAAGAGACCGAAAGCTAAGCTTTCGCCTTCTCTAAACTGTTTTGCAAAGGCCGCCCCCCGTGGGCGGCCTTTGTCGTTTTGCACGTCCCATTGTTTCCGGTTCAGCAACCGACTTTCGATCCATAGTCACATGTCTGTGCAAAGGCAGTGATTGCGATTGCGACCGGACAAATTTTAGACAAATCTTTCAGGTGTCAAGTAACTGGAGATAAATATGCCATTTAAATTCAAGATTTTATCCACCATTGCCGCGACATTGCTCGCGGGCGCAGTCCAGGCGGCAACCATAGTCAGCTATGATATTCGTAACGCTGATCCGTCTTTCACCGGCGGGTGGACCAATACCTTTGACGGCACCATCACCCCGTCTGCCGAAGGTATTCCCGGCCTCGTCGACCTGATTGGCGGCAGCGGCACACTGAACGATGGTATTTTGCCAGCCAGCTCCCAGAACAACCAATTGTTCTTATCGACCTTGTCGCTACAGAATGCCTCCATCACGCTCTATTTCGCCCGCGCCATTCGTCTGGGCACGATTGAGTTCCAAAACAACCCTGTTCATTCCGGTAACAGCATCCTTGGCGGTATACGCGAAGTCACGGCGATTGGCGGTGGCGGTGATTTCTTTGCGGCAGCCGAAGGCAAAGGCTTTGGCCCGATTGGCAGCTCAGGCTTTGAGATCAGTGATCGGTTTGATTTTTCCGACACCCCCTTTGCCGACGTGGAATTGACGTCGATTACCCTCAGAAACTTCTTTGTAGATGAGACAAAGCGCACAAACGCATTCAACATCGGCGAGATTGTCGTAACCGAGGCAGTTGACGTCGCCCCCGTGCCTTTGCCCGCCTCCGGCATGTTGTTCCTCGGCGCGCTGGCTGGTTTCGGCATGTTGCGCCGCCCCAAACAAGGCTGAGACACCGTAAAGCTTTGAGAAAAAGTGACCGGCGCCTTGCAGGGTGCCGGTTTTTTTTAAGGGATAGGACGCAATTTCAACTCTGGATGGATAAAAAACCATCTGGACACATCACCGCACCGCAGGGCCAGTGCTCATGGTGGTGCAACGACGTGTTCGACCGCCGGCAAATGTCGGCGATCCCGCTTCCAAACGGGTCCCCACCGTGCGGGAGACAACTTCAGAACGGAGTTGGGCGCAGGTCCACGCCCACGCGTGGACCTGTGTGCGCCGTCTTCAAAATCTCTGTATCAACAGCATGCATATTTGATGAGTTACAGCTCCGCACCCGTCGGCTATTTGAAGAGCAACGATCATTTGCAAATGGGCATCGTTACACTTCAAACCCTAAGGAGCTGATATGCCTATAAAATTCCGCCACACCCTGGCCGCGATTGGCCTTGCACAACTTGCCGCCTGTGGCCCCTCACCCGCAGACGACCCCTTGCATCTAACGGGGCCTGCCAATGCATTTTATGCAACCGATCTGGCAGAGTGTCGGACACAGGTCGCCAAGTTCGACACCAAGCTTGTCAGCAAAGGCGCCACAAGCGGTGCCCTGATTGGCGCGGTCGCCGGAGCCATTGATGCCGATGATGAGGTCGAAGGCGCCTTGGTCGGCGCGGCCATTGGCGCAGGCTTAGGCGCTTTGGAAGGGGAAGTGGACCGCCAAGACAACGAGCGCGACATGACAGTGCGCTGCATGCAAAACAAAGGCCACTCCGTCGTCGGCTAACCCCCTATCGATCAAGAAAAGAGAGAGCCCGGATATGAGGGAAACAGATCCAGCTCTCTCTTCTTTAACGTGGTCAGGCAAGAGGCCATAAGCCCGACCATGCCATTGGGGGGAAGCGCCTCTGACTTCGCTGTCAAATTGACCAAATTCCCCGCTCTTAACAAATTCTTAGTCTGTAAAATTCGCGAGAATCTGCGCATCTTGCGCGGGGGATCGCGCAGGCTGATTTACCCTCTTGGCGCGCGATGGGATTGTTGCACACTGCACCCCATAGCCGGTTTGATACAAAGGAACGATTGATGGACCGACGCACTTTATTGGCCGGCTTTGGCTGGATGGCTCTGGTTGCCGCCTGCAGCGCCTCGGAACCGGTGGCAGCGCCGGTGGTTTATGACCCACCGCTATTTCCCAATGAAACGCCTGAGCTGCGTCAGAAGATCAACTTCTGGGCCGACCATTATGAGGTGCCGCGCAGCCTGGTGCACCGGCTTGCCATTCGCGAAAGCACCCACCGCCCCTGGGCGATAAACCGCCCCTATTACGGTCTGCTGCAAATCTTGCCGGCCACGGCCCGATCTATGGGGTTCAAAGGAAAGCCGCAGGACCTCTTGAATGCAGATACCAACCTGGAGTTCTCGGTAAAGTACCTGCGTGGTGCATGGTTGTTGTCTGATGGCAGCGAGGATACGGCGGTCAAACACTACTCTCGTGGCTACTACTACGAGGCCAAACGCCGGGGTCTATTGAAAGAAACCGGGCTGCGCCCCTAACAGTCTGCCCTACGCTGCGCTGCCGCATCACTTTCAAATTTTCAACTCAAGCAACCGTGAAAAATGTGTTTACCCTTCACGGCTCTCATACTCATTGATTTTTAGATGTATTATCGTACGTGTTTTTATTCATTATATTTAACAGGATAGTCAAAACGCGACATGACGCCTTTGTGAGAATTTCTGTAAAGCTATCGTAACCACTCACAGCAATGTTACGGGAATACACCTACATTGCATTTGCAGAAAATCGTTCCCCAATGGCCACGACATTCCAAGTTATCTACCTCGGCAACCTGCCCGACATCGATTCCGACGAAGGAAACTGGATCGCCGAAAGTGCCGATGATCTCGTTGGCTTGGAATTTGGTTCCGTCAATGAACCGCTTGCGGGCAGCACCGCAACCTGGAGCCAGGTGGGTGGAAGCGACAACACCTATGATATGAACAACGATAGCGATTCAGATCAGTTCTCGATCAACGGCGGCGATGCGCAGACCTTTGACGGGATTGCTGTCTATAATGCCACAATTACCTATACCGATGGTACGACGGAAAATATTACGGCCTCGGTCGCGCAGGACGCCAATGGGGAATCCTATCTGACGCCCGAGTTCTACGACAACGCGGATCAGGCTGCGCTTGAGGCCAAGATGATCCAATCCATCTCCTTGGATTCAGTTGCGGGTGATAACCATGTCGGCCTGATCTCCTCGAGGATCGATATGGAGTTGGTCACCTGTTTCACCACAGGCAGCAGAATACGCGCTGAATTGGGTATCATTCCAATCGAACATCTGACCCTCGGCGACCGGGTGATGACGCTGGACCATGGGCTGCAGAGCATCCGTTGGATTGGCAGGTCAACCGTTGCGGCGCATGGCGCTCTTGCGCCGATCCAGTTTGCGCCTGGAACCGTTGGCAACAGCCGCCCACTACGGGTCTCTCCGCAGCATCGGATGTTGGTGGAGGGCGGCGTGTTGGAGCTCTACCTCGGTGAGGCGCAGGCGCTGATCCCCGCCTGTCACATGGTCAACGACCGCGACATCACACGCGCGCCCGGCGGCACGGTCACCTACTATCACCTGATGTTTGACTGCCATGAAATGATCTGGGCCGAAGGCGCTCTCAGCGAAAGCTTTTACCCCGGCGAACAAGGCATTGGCGCGCTGAGCCCCGCGGCACAGCGTGAGATCCAGACCCTGTTTCCAGACCTGGCACGGCAATCGCCACAGGCCGCCTATGGCCCGCTGGCCCGCCCGCAACTTCCCAAACAGGTCTGGCACGCGCTCCAATAGACCCCACCCCAAACCGGCCGCCAAATACGCCCGCAGCGCACTTGCGCGCTGCCACGCCCAACAGCCTGTGGTCCTCGGAACGAGGATCTTCATGTTGGCGGGAGCCCCCTCCCCTCACGTGCGACACACGAAAAAGGCCGCCCGGTTGGGGCGGCCTTCTTTATTCAAAATGCTCGGGCAAAGATTACTCTTCGTCCAGAGCCTCAACCGCTGTTTGCAGATCGTCTTTGGACACTTCTTTTTCCGAGACTTTGGCCTGCTCAACGATGTGATCAACCACTTTGTCTTCGAACAGAGGTGCACGTAGCTGTTGCTGCATCTGCGGGTTCTGCTGAACGAATTCAAAGAACTGGCGCTCTTGACCAGGGTACTGGCGCGCTTGGTTCATGATCGCTTGGGTCATCTCTGCATCAGAGACTTCAACTTCGGCTTTCTGGCCCAGTTCAGCCAACAGCAGGCCCAGGCGCACGCGGCGCTCAGCCAGAGAATTGTGCTCGTCTGTGGCTTCAACCTCGGGGTGGTCGTGACCTTCCACTTCGGGGTTTTCTTCGTGCCACAGCTGGTGTGCGATCTGCTTGGCTTCTGCTTCAACCAGTGACGGCGGCAGCTCAAAGGAGACCAGACCATCCAGTTGATCCAGCAGCGCACGTTTCATGACGGCGCGCGACGCACCAACATATTCTGCTTCCAGACGCTCAGCGATCTGACCCTTCAGGCCTTCCAGATCTTCTGCACCAAATTTCTTGGCCAGCTCGTCGTTCACTTCCGCAGCTTTCGGCGCTTTGACTTCTTTCACTTTGCAAGTGAAGACAGCCGCTTTGCCTGCCAGATGCTCTGCACCGTATTCTTCGGGGAAAGAGACGTTTACGTCTTTTTCTTCGCCCGCTTTCGAGCCAACCAGCTGCTCTTCGAAACCAGGGATGAAGGAGTTGGAGCCCAGTGTCAGCGGGTAGTCGTCGCCTGCGCCGCCTTCAAAGGCTTCGCCGTCAACTTTGCCCAGGAAGTCGATGACAACTTGGTCGCCGTCTTCTGCAGCAGCACCTTCTTCACGCGCTTCAAAATCGGTCGCGGTCGAAGCCAGGTTGTCCAGCGCTTCTGCAACACCGGCTTCGTCGGCTTTGACAACCAGTTTCTCCAGCTCAACGCCTGAGAAATCAACGTCTGGGATGGTCGGCAGCGCCTCGTAAGACATCTCGACGTTGACGTCGTCGCCTTCTTTCCAATCTTCATTGGTCATTTTGACGTCGGGCTGCAGCGCCGGGCGGTCGCCGCTGTCTTCAAAGTGCTGATTCATCGCACCATCAACAGCTTCTTGCATGGCTTCGCCCATCAGACGTTCGCCAAACTGCTTTTTCAGCAGCGCCATCGGCACTTTGCCTTTGCGGAAGCCTTTCATTTCGACTTCGGGCTGTGCCTCGACCAGCTTCTCATTCACCTTTGCGTCCAGCTCAGCTGCTGGAACGGTGATTGCGTAGCCGCGTTTCAAACCTTCGTTCAGTGTCTCGGTGACCTGCATCGTATTCCCCATAAGAGATTCGGGGCATGCGCGCAGACGCAGCCCACAGACAATTTGTGGCGTTCTATGTGTCCCGCACGTCCGGCGCAAGAGGCATTGCCCATTTGGAAGGCTCACAATAAGGAAAACCGTCATTTTTCCGCATAGACCTGAGATTAACGATTGTTAACCAAGTGTTCAGACTCTTGGCTCAAGCACCGGCGTTTCCCGATTTTAGCCACTTTCCCACCCTAGCCTTTACCCCACGACTTGCATCTAGGGAGATGGGATATGCAGATTGCCACCGGCCACGCGCTGAATGGGTTTACACAAACAACGCTAGACGTCGCATTGGACATTCAGGAATTGGTGCTGCGGCGCCGGATGTTGTTTCGGCTGCTGCGCGGGTTCGACTTTGACGCGCCGGTTGCCCGCAACGAGGCGATCTCAGACACGGTGCCCGCCTGGATGCAAACGCCGGAATTCGCGCCGCGCTGACCTGTATCTACGTGTTTAAGCGCCGTTTTGCTTGGCGGATTTCGGCGCTGGCACGGTGGCGCTTTCTAGCAGACGTTTGCGGGTGCGTTCCAACAGCTCACGTTGTTGCTGTTCGAGGATCTCAGCAAAATGCAGCGCTAGGGTGGTCACATGCGGCTCTTCCAACATGCTGAGATGGCCGCCCTCTGTGTCAACGACGGTGTAGCCATTTTCGGCCACAGGCGCCCAACCGAGACCGCTTTTGATGCCTTCTTCACTGTCAAAGAAATTGTTCTGCGCGCGAAAGATTGTCAGCGGAACATCAATTGGGCGCGGCTCATAGGAAGCGACGGCCAATTCGTTCATCGCAACCAGTTTCGACACCGAGGTTGGGGTCTGGCTGTTGCCCTGCGCCGCGGCCTTTTGCGCCCGGCGTCGCGCCTGAGCGTATCGGAAATTATCAAACCTGCGGCTGAGAATATGGCGCGGCAGCGCAAGGCCCAAATGGCGTGCCTGACGCAGATGCGATTTCAACCGCGCAAGGCCCGATTGTTCCAACCGGCCACCGGGACCTGTTGCATCGAACATGGCAAAAAAGGCCACGTCACGCCCGGCTGCGCGGAACTGGCGCGCCATCTCAAACGCCACATAGGAGCCAAGAGACACCGACATCAAATTGATCGGCCCCTCTGGGTAATATTCCATAATATCTAACACATAGCGCCGTGCGGTGAATTCAATTCCGGTCGGCGTGTTTTCATCCAAGGCGCCAACGGACACGCCAAGGATCGGTTGCTGCTCCCCCAGGTGCCGCGCCAAGGGGCGGAAATAACATTCCTCTTTGCCCAGGACGTGGACCGCAAACAGCGGCGGTCGGTTGCCCTTGGGCTGGATGGGCACGATATGTTTGGGGGCGCTGCTACCAGTTTCCAGAATGCGCGCCAGCCCACGGGCGGTTGGATTTTCTTTCAGATCCATAATGCCCAGCTGTTCGCCGGTCTCGGTCTCAATCCGGCCCAACAGCTCTACCGCCATCAGGGAATGGCCGCCAAGATCATAAAAATCATCCGTGACAGAAACGGATTTACGGCCCAGAACGCGCGCCATGATGGTTTGGACCCGGCATTCCAACGCGGTCTCGCCTCCGTCGGGGAGTTTCACAACCTTGGCCTGGTGGTCGCCCGACTGCGGCAAGGCTTTCATGTCGACCTTGCCCCCGGCCGTGGTTGGAATGATGTCGACAAACCGGATTTCAGGACGCATTTGCGCAGGCAAGCGATGTCGCAGGTTCTGGCCGATGGCGATGCGATCCGGGGTGGTGTCCACTTTGACCCAGGCCATCAGCCGCGCGGTGGGCTGGTTGCGATCGATCACATCCACAATCACCTGCGCATCGGGCAGGATGTCCTCCATCGCCCGTTCCACATCCCTGAGATCAATGCGAAATCCGCGCAGTTTGACCTGCCTGTCGCTGCGCCCCAAAAACCGCAACTGCCGATCATCGCCCCATGTCACCCGGTCACCGGTCAGATACATCCGCCCGCGTCCCGAGAAAAGATCAGGACGAAAGGCATCGCGCGTTTGCTCCGGCAGGCCCAGATACCCTTGCGCTACGGCCGCGCCACCAATGGCCAGCTCCCCTTCCACACCCTGCGGGCACAGGCTGCCATCAGCCGCCACAACATAGGCCGTCGCATGTGCGGTGGGCCGTCCAATTGGCACCTCTTGGCGTGCGTTCATTTCGGTGGCCTCAAAAAGCGTGCTAGTGATGGTGGCTTCGGTCGGACCATAGCCGTTCATCCAGCGGGTGTTTGGCGCCACATGCTGCCATTTCTGCAGCACATTTGGTTTCACCAGTTCGCCGCCGACGATCGCCAAGCGCAGGCACTCCGGCACACAACGCCCCTGCTCTACCAGATACTGCGTCAACACGGTCCAAAAGGCGGTGGGCATATTGGCAACCGTGATCTGCTGCGTCTCCAATGCAGCAAAAAAGGCAGCCGGCGACTGGGCCATCGCCGCGTCGCGCAACACCAATCTGGCGCCTGACAAAAGAGTTGGCAGGATCTCTTCAAGCGCGACATCAAAAGAGAGGCTGGCGAATTGCAAAACACGATCTGCAGGCCCAAGGTCAAATGCCGGACCGATCGCCGCCGCATGTGCTGCGATATTGGCGCGGGTGACCACCACGCCCTTGGGAACCCCGGTCGAGCCTGAGGTATAGATCACATAGGCCGGCGTCTCGGGATCACGTGCGCCAACGCTGGGCGCCGTGTCGGCCATTGTGCAGGCGGGGGAGATACATGAGATCTCGCCAGCAACTTCGGACGCGCGGTTATGGGCGATCACCAGTTTTGCACCGCTGTCTTGCAACATATGATGTTGATGCCCAGCGGGGTACGTCGGATCCACCGGCACAAAGGCCGCGCCGCGTTTAAGAACCGCAAGGATCGACACGACAAAATCAACCGAACGTTCCATGGATATCGCAACCATATCCCCGGCCCCAATGCCGCGTTCGTGCAGCAGATGGGCCAGACCATTGGAGCGTTGATCAAGGACGGCATAGGTGCAGGGCTCGGCCTGGTCTCCTGCATTTTGTGTCACATCCACCAAGGTGGCCGCAGACACGGATTGCACCGCAACCGCGTCTGGCTGCGTTTTCGCGATATCGTAAAAGCGATCTACAATATCCGCAGGCTCCGCATCCAGCGCCTTGTCTGGGCCGCCCAGATCCACCAATGCCGCCCGTTCAGATGCAGACATCATGTCCAACGCACCGATGTTTGTGTTTGGCGTCGCTCCGGCCATGGATTGCAACAGGGCGCGCAGGTGATCACGCAGCAAACGCGCGACTTTTGCAGTGATTAAAAATGGGTCAAATTCGAGCAGGATTTTGAGCGTTTCTTCGCCATAGACCGCCAATGTCAGCGGCATGCCGCCTTCTTCATGCAGCGATATTTCCGGCCGCAACATTCCGTGATAGCGATCAAAAACAAGCGAATCCATGCTGCCCCGTTCGAACATCACCACCGTGCTGAACAAAGGCTGGTGCCCCCCAAGGCCGCCCCATGTTCTGACTTCGCTGATGGGTGATTGTTCGAACGGGTGCATGGCGCGGGTATCCTGCCGCAGGCCATTCGCCAATTGCCCCAGCGTTGTGTCCCGCCCGACCGTCATACGCAGAGGCAGCGTGTTGATCAGACACCCAATGGTGCCTTGACTGTTAGCAACCGCATGACGCCCCGACCGAACCGTGCCAAGTGTCACATCGTCCCGCCCCTGCCAACGCGCCAGAACTAGGCCCCAGGCCGCTTGAACGAAATTCGCCAGCGTTGCGTCGCAGGCCGCACCCATCTGGATCAAAGGCTTGGTGATCTCAGGACCAATCTCTGCGCTTACGACTTTTTTCCGCGCCACCCTGTCGGGCGCCGTCGAGATGGTCGGTTTAGCGGTGGGTAACGCCAATGTGCCGCTGTTCTCAAATCCCTTTAAATAGCTTTCGAAAAACGACTTAGCCTGTGGATCGTTGCCTCCGGTCCGAACAACTTCGCCGGCCACATGGAGAAAGGGTTTGGCCGTGGTTTGCAGTTCCGGCAGCGTCCCGGTTTCCAACCCTGTCAGCAATTCAACCATGATCTGCGCCATGCTGCGCCCGTCGACAATGGCGTGATGAGCGGTGATCACTACATATCCGCTGTCGCCTGCACAGCGGATCCAAGCCAGCCGCCAGCCGGGACCGTTTTGCAGATCCAAGCCTGCGTCGCGGTCTTCACACAGAAAATCATTGAGCGCGGCATCGTGGGATTGTGGCGTTCGATTTGACCAATCGAGCGCGACCACGGCGATATCCACATGGTCCAATGTGAACTGCAAGGGGCGGCGTACTTTTTGCCAGGAGATGACGCTGCGCAACACATCATAGCGCGCCACCAGTTCTTGCCAAATCGCGGTCAATTGGGTTTGTTGCGGGAAGTCCGTGTCGAACCGCAATACCAATTGTTCCAGATTGACCCACGGCTGATTGGAGCCCGCACTTTCGTAAATCATCGCCATTTGCATGGCGGTGACGGGAAAACTTTCGCCGTTTTTGTTCAATCGTTGTTCGACCATCGCACCCTGCTGTTCGCTTGCGGATCACGTGCGTGATCCCTGGAAACGGTTCTTCGTTTTAACCGATATTCCAGAATTCCGTTGAAATTTCTTTGAAACCCTGTGAATTTCCGCCTTTCGCAGCCCCATTCCCCAAACAATAATTGAGAAACAGCGGCCATTATCACTGGCTCGGAAACAGCGAAAAGATCTAGATTAAATTCTTCTTTTGACGCACTAAATTGTGTTTTCAAATCGGCGCTTCAACGGCCTATATATCATTAAGAGCGCATGGTAAAACCGTGAGATTTTCCGTTCGTTTTGGCACCACGCGGCGCGCGATCCCTGGAAAAAAACCGAGTGCCTGCACTGCACAAACCTTTAAAGTGCCCTAATTTGCATGTTTACAGGAATTGCGAACAACGGCACGCGCCCTTAGATTGTTTTTTACGGACACTCGTCAACCTGCGCTAAAACATAGCTGGTGCCGCACGTCGCAATCTTTTTACCGCCTGTTGACCATCTTTTTTTGTTTCCTAATTATACAGAAATTCAAGGAGAGAGAGAAATGTCGCCGCACCAATCGTCTGCCGCATCCATCCATGCCCGACACTCCGGCCCCAGCGCCGATAAGGTCGATCAGGATGACCTCGAGGATGCCGAGACGTCGCAGCGCCCTTCAGGAGGTAAAGACATGACCAAAGCCCCAAACGGCTGGTGGATTTTTCCAGCCATTTTATGCGCCCTTGTCTTTTGGGTCACTGTCTTGTTTTGGCTGATACTATAACAGCTGTGATGGCGGTTCAAAGCGTCTGACGCATCTATGCTGCGCGGCCCGACCTGCTTTTATTGCAAGCTAGCAGCCGCCATTTCACCCGCCACATTATGGCCGATAGGCCCCGAATGGGTATCGTTCGGATAATAGACGTCCAGATGCGTGACGACGGCATTTTTCAACGGCGTATTCAAATCGACAGAGTGCCCCGAAAGGCTTTGTTGAACAAACCGGCTGAATGAGGGACTTCCTCTTACCTCAGACGGACTTATACTGCGACCAAGGTTCTGGAGATGCCGAGTGCGGTGAAACCATTGAGGATGGCGGCCAGGATCTGGATCTCGGCAACCTTTCCATCCAAGTCCCGGGCGCAGAGGCGCTGACCAAGTAATTGCGGGCATTGGCGCAGGTTTTGCCGGTCCCCATGGAACTGCAGGCTGCAACACGGGCGGCGATGGCATCACGAAAGTTGGTGACACTACAAAGCATCAGCTCTTTGCAATCGCACGCTGCAACCAAAGACTATCAAACTGCCGAAGCGCAACCGAACACTCCAGCCCGGCTTTGTTGCACAAATCGGTTTGAGGATTCACTGTTTGAATCCAGAGTGATAGCTGGAAGGTATGAGCAGTTGGTCCCCCACAAAGTACAAGAGCACGAACTGGTCGGCC
>NZ_JAHHIR010000031.1 GCF_018678075.1 Epibacterium ulvae
ACGGATTTGTGCAACAAAGCCGTCCCATTGCCAAGATCTCATTCGGGATGAGTTCTATGAAATTCTGCCTGATGTTTTTGGCTATTCCACACCAATCTGCGCGGTTTGGCGCACTGATCGAAATCAGTCTGCAATCTTGCAGGACTTCCTAGATCTTCTAAAACCGTCGGCCTGATTCAAGATGGTGTCTGATAAAATGCGTTTCATTGGAATGTGCTGGTCTCAAGAGGCGGCAAATCGAGCGATACATTTCCTGAAATCGATCAGTGGCGCCGACGTTGCGAACGGCGGCTGGGTCCCGCACCCCTTCCGTTCGACGATGGTCGGCAACTGCACGCGCGGCGCAGGTCCGCTCCTTCCACTTCTCGTGCAGCATTGGTCCGCCGCCCAGCTGCCAAATCCAGCGACTTGGCAAAGTCTCCTTTCTGGGCAAAGCCGCCCACCTCACCTTGTCCACAGGCATATACAATTTGCCCCCGGCGCGGACCTTGGGGTACAACCTCTCGTCATAGGCAAGCCTTGTGAGATACCAATATGAACGAGATCAGATCATTTGACGGGGACGCACCTTTGCCTGCCCCGATAGACCAAGACGGCGCAGCCGGTGCAACCAACGAATTGCCGCATTCGATCGAGGCTGAACAACAGCTCTTGGGTGCGATTTTGACCAATAATGACGTCTTTGACCGCATCGCAATGACGATCAACGCAGGTCATTTCTATGATCCGGTCCATTCGCGAATCTTCGAGGTCGCAGCCGCGCGGATCTCAAAAAACACACTTGCCTCTCCGGTGACGCTCAAAGCGTTTATGGACGATGACGCGGGCCTAAAGGAACTGGGTGGCGCGTCCTATCTGGTGAAACTGGCGGGTGCGTCGATCTCATCCTTTGCGGTGCGTGACTATGCGCAGATGATCTATGACCTGGCGATCCGGCGGGAATTGATCGCCTTGGGCAATTCGATCGCGGATCAGGCGCGGCGGGTGGATATTGCCTCTGAGCCCAAGGAACAGATCGTCGACGCCGAGCAGAAGCTCTATTCCCTTGCCGAACAGGGCCAGACCGAAAGCGGTTTCAAATCCTTCCTCAAGGCCGTGACCGAAGCGGTGAATGTCACCAACGAAGCCTATCAACGCGGCGGCGGCATGGCCGGGATCTCGACAGGTTTGGCCGATCTCGACAAACAGCTCGGCGGTCTGCACCCGTCGGATTTGCTGATCCTCGCGGGACGTCCCTCGATGGGGAAAACCTCACTGGCGACCAACATCGCCTTTAACGTCGCCAAAGCATACAAACGCGGCACCAAATCAGATGGATCCGAGGGCGCAACCGACGGCGGCGTGGTGGGGTTCTTCTCCCTCGAGATGTCGGCCGAGCAGCTGGCCGGTCGTATTCTGGCCGAAGCGTCCGAGATTTCCAGCCACAAGATCCGCCAGGGCGACATGACCGAAAGCGAATTCCGCCGCTTCGTTCAGGCCGCCAAGGATCTGGAAAGCTGCCCGCTGTTCATCGACGACACGCCCGCGATCCCGATCTCACAGCTCGCCGCCCGCGCCCGCCGCCTGAAACGGACCCATGGGCTGGACCTTCTAGTGATCGACTACCTGCAGCTCTGCCGCGGCATGTCCGACAACCGCGTGAACGAGATTGCCGAGATCTCGATGGGGATGAAAGCCATCGCCAAAGAGCTCAACATCCCCGTGGTCGCCCTCTCGCAGCTGTCGCGTCAGGTGGAAAGCCGCGACGACAAACGCCCACAGCTGTCGGACCTGCGGGAATCCGGCTCGATCGAACAGGACGCCGACGTGGTGATGTTCGTGTTCCGCGAGGAATATTACAAAGAACGCGAAAAACCCGGCGATCACGAGCTGGACAAGATGGAAGAGTGGAAAACCGCGATGGAACGCCTGCACGCGCGGGCCGAGGTCATCGTCGGGAAACAGCGCCACGGCCCCATCGGCACGGTCGAGCTGTCGTTCGAGGCCCAATTCACCCGCTTCGGTAACCTCGCAAAGTCTTGGCAACAGGAGCCGGAGGGGTATTAAGCACCCTCAAGCGAGCGCGAAATGCAAATCCGCATCCATGCCCGCAATGCGCAGATAGCGGACTTCCATATTGGGGCGCGCTCTGTCAAGCTTCAATGCTCAAGGCATTTTTACCTCCGTGCCATAGGACGGAGATTTTCCTGATTGCTGTCCCAGATGACTTTACTTCCTTTTTGAGCCTTTCTCTTGGCCGTTGCTCCTTGATTGATCCAAACCGGGATGATGCTTCCGTCCGTAGTCAGCGCCTAAGCTACCACATTATGCCTCGTCCAATTGCAGATCCCGAGTGCCTATCTTTGCAGCGTGCTTGGACACGGGGCCTCCAGCATCAAGTCCGCTAACGGCATCATCGGGGGCTGCGTCCCGGCTGGGACCTCAGAGCGCACGCCTCGAGAGGTGGCTCTATCCTCCTTCAATATAGTCTGATTAGACTGCCTCTGGTGCAGAACGGGTAGAGCGGAACTCCGTCCCGTCTTGCCACATACGGTGCAATATCACCCCGATACGCCTAGCTAAGGCAACGGTCGCCCGTCTCTTTCCACGACGTTTAGCGACGTTCAGTGCCCAGGCCGTCAGCCAATTGGGACGGCCCTTGTTAAGCATCACCATGGCGGCCTGACAAAGCCCAGTGCGCAATCCAGCATCACCTGCACAGGAGATCGAGCCTACGATGTCTCGCTCACCGGATTGTTCCCGCCGCGGGGTGAGGCCAACCGTGCCCGTTCGTTGGACCCGACCTGTTGAACCGTCGCGAAGCTTGTTACGCTGCTTGTGCAGCGTACCCGTCCGTTGAAGGCGCTCTCCGATTTTCCACTGCCGGATGGACCCACAAGCAACAGCGCGCGGCCATCAAAGGCAACGCAGGTTCCATGCAGGCACAATAACACCGCGTCGTCTCCCTAGACGGGAAGTCCGACGACGAAGCGGGCTCCAAGCGGTTCAGAGGTTGCGTCAGCTTCGGTTGGGCGAATGTTTTCGGCCCAGATGACACCGCCGGGTGCCTCAATGATT
>NZ_JAHHIR010000057.1 GCF_018678075.1 Epibacterium ulvae
GCCCAGGCGGACGCCTTCGCAACATGGCTCACCCCGTTCCGCAAATCCGAATGGGTGGTGTATTCCAAACCGCCCTTCGGCGGCCCGGTGGCCGTCCTCACCTATCTGAGCCGACATACTCACCGGGTGGCAATCTCGAACCATCGCCTCGTCAGCGCTGACGCCGATACCATCGCATTCCGCTGGAAAGACTATCGCGTCAAAAACAGCGACCGTCAGAAGATCATGCGCCTCGCCACGCCCGAGTTCATCCGCCGCTTTCTGATCCACGTCCTGCCAGACGGGTTCCACCGTATCCGGCACTACGGCCTGCTGGCCAGCGGCACCCGCAGAACCAACCTCACCAAAATCCGCGCGTTGCTCTGTGTCCAGTCGCCAGATCAGGCTGATGTCCAAGACGCCGAGCCAGGTGTCACCCCTCTCACACTGCCCGAACCATGCCCCTGTTGCGGCGGCCCCATGCGCATTATCCAGATATTCCGGCGCGGCCAGAAACCAATGTCGCGCGCGCCACCAACGGAACAAGCTGCATGAGCGAACGACCGCCAAATACCATCAACCTATGCTGGCTGCACGACGCAGCACCGGCACAAGCCTGTTGCGCTGATTGGTTGTCAGCACGGCTGCAGAGAACAATTCCACCAAGCTCAGCCTGCTGGTCAGTGCGAAGAGGCCGGGAACCTCGCTTGTCCAGCGCTGCGAAAAACGCCAAAAGGTCCGTCGAAAACCCCGTCGCAACAACCGTTCACGCACTTTCCCCATAGCCTCACCAAGACCCTCGCGGCTTCCACCTTGGGAGATTTTCCAACGCGGGCCGCCCGAGCACCAAGCGCAACCGTCACGCAGCGACCCGCTTCGAAAAATCTTCACCATTGCCGTCATTGTTAAATCGCAACTCATTGACTTGGGGCGCGCCGCCGCATGCGGAAAGCAGTGCACATCAATGACAAAACAGGTTTGGCAATAAAACTGATTATGAAATACTCTCTTTCCAATGTGTCATTCGTTTAAACAACCGGTCAGCTAAAGCGTGCACAATGTACGCCTTTTGGGGTGGGATCATTAATCCTGCGTTGGGACACAATCCATGTCTTTTGGCATTAAAACCGCCGACGAGAGGATGTGAAAGCGAGGCAATAATAGCAAGAAGAAAACCCGACTGAGGTCAGCCGGGTTTCAACAAAAACATGATGCGGTCTTGGTTTACGCGGCCAACCCTTTGGAGCCGATGGCGATGAACTTGTCGCGGCGGTCTTTGATCAGCGCGGTGGGGTCCATATCGCCCAGATCTGCCAGCATATCGGAAATGGCGCCGCGCACCGAAGCAAGGGTTGCGTCGCGGTCACGATGAGCGCCGCCCAGAGGTTCGGAAATGATCCGGTCCACCACGTCCAGTTCCAGCAGATCCTGGGCTGTCAGGCGCAGCGCTTCGGCGGCTTCGCGCATCTTTTCGGCGTCTTTCCACAGGATCGAGGCGCAGCCCTCTGGAGAGATCACGGAATAGACGGAATGCTCCAACATGGCCACGCGGTTTGCAGAGGCAAAAGCCACTGCACCGCCAGAGCCACCTTCGCCGATGATGACCGAGATCAGCGGCACGCCGATTTTCAGACACATCTCGGTGGAGCGCGCGATTGCCTCGGACTGGCCGCGTTCTTCTGCGCCTTTGCCCGGATAGGCACCGGCCGTGTCGACAAGCGTGATTACCGGCAGGCCAAAGCGGCTGGCCATATCCATCAGGCGGATCGCCTTGCGGTAGCCTTCTGGGCGCGCCATGCCAAAGTTATGTGTGATACGGCCCTTGGTGTCCGACCCTTTTTCGTGGCCGATCACAACTA
Organism: Epibacterium ulvae; assembly: GCF_018678075.1. GTDB lineage: Bacteria > Pseudomonadota > Alphaproteobacteria > Rhodobacterales > Rhodobacteraceae > Epibacterium > Epibacterium ulvae_A. Next base: position 1,839 of record NZ_JAHHIR010000057.1, read on the forward strand.
CCGGCTGGTCGTTGAAGCGCGCGAGCCCGCCCATAACCGCGAGGTCATCGGCAAAATTCCGGTCCCCGGCGAGAGGGGTGTATTCGGTGAACAGCTCGCGGATGTAGTCTTTGCAATGAGGACGGTCCGCGTGACGCGCCACCTGGCATTTCCGCCATGGGGTGAGGTCCTGATACAAGTCCTTGAGCAACTGCTCGGCCTTGGCGTCCAGCGCGGTGGCTTCCTCGGCCACATCCATCTCTTTATTGGCCCGCGCCAGAGCTCGCAGCTCTTCCGCTTTGCCTTCGATCTCCGCAAGGGGTTTCTCGAAATCGAGATAGTTGGTCATGGATGCCTCTCCGCACACAGTTTGCGAAGGCTATATGACCTTGGCCGCAAGCAAATGCAACCGGGCAGGCGCAGGGGGTGGACGTGTTGCGGGTGAAACATAGCTTCAGGCCCGGAGCCAAGGCAGCACTCCCGCCCGCGCGCGAACCGTCCCCATGGGGACGCTCCACTTGCCGTTGGGCATAGCGCCGCGCCTTTGGCGCGGCGCTATGCCCAAAATCCACCGCTTGCTCTGGCCGCAGGCCAGGGCAACCGTGTGGGTGCGGGAGCTCTACGCTGGTGCTTGGCACTCTGGCACGGGGAGGGCGGATCGGCGCATGCAGGGGGCCTGCAAACTCAGCAAGATTTGGTAAACTGCCCCATGGCACTCCCATGGGAGAAACAGGCCAGATGGTTATAAGTGCGAGGGCGGTGAGGGATGGTGCGAAACCAAGACACGAGGGGGCGGTTGTCGACATCGGCGCGGGCGACAAACCTGCACAATACCGAGCGGCGGCTACTGCGCGTGGTGGAACATATCCACACCGCCGCGCCAGATGATCTGTCGTTGGATCGCCTGGCCGAAGTCGCCGCCATGTCGCGGTTTCACTTTCACCGCGTCTTTCACGCGGTAACCGGAGAGACCGCTGCGCAGGCGACCCGACGCATCCGTCTGTATCGTGCAGCGATGAAGTTGGTGCAAGATACGCTGCCGATCGCGCAGATCGCCGGCGATGCGGGCTATGCCACCGTCCCTGCATTCTCGCGCGCCTTTCGTGCGAGCTTTGCCTTGCCACCTGGTCAGTTTCGCCAACAAGGACGGCTTGGCCCTGCGCCCGGCGTCCGCAAAACTGGAGAGCCTATAATGACATATGACGTGACCCTTGATACCCTGCCGGATCGCCGCCTTGCAGCCATTGCCCATCGCGGCGATTACATGGAGATTGGCAAGACCTTTGAACAGCTTAGCCTATTGGCAAACAGCTGCGCCTTGTGGCCTCATGTACAAGGGATGATAGGGGGCTATTTTGACGACCCCGATGCCACCCCACCCCAAGATCTGCGCAGTCTGGCTGCGTTGGAGTTGACCGCAGATGCAGACATCGCCGCGCGCCTGGAGGTGCAACGGCTCAAAGGCGGCGCCTCCGCAGTTTTGTTGTTCAAAGGGCCCTATGCGGGGCTACATGGTGCCTACAGATATCTCTATGGTGTCTGGCTGCCGCAATCGGGGCGCGAAGCCCGCGATGCGCCTCCTTATGAGGTTTATCTGGACAACCCGGCGGATACCGCGCCGGAGGATCTGTTGACGCAGATCTGCCTGCCGCTCGCCGCCGAGTAACACGCTATTTCAGCAGCAATGCCGCCAGCAGGGAGCCCACCAACAGGGCCGCCATAGTCCCGTTGAACAGACGCAGCCGCACGGGGTTGGTCAGGATGCGGCGCAATTGCTGCCCCAGCACAGTCCATGTGGTGGTGGAGATACAGCCCATCATCACATAGGTGCATGCCACCCAAAGGATCGCACCCAGCGTGCGGTCCGTCGCATAGAGGGTAATCGCTCCCAACGCCATGGCCCAGGCCTTGGGATTGACCCATTGAAAGGCTGCGGCTTGAATGAATGTAATGGGACGCCCGGAAGCCTTGCCCTCCCTCGGCGCGGCGGCATTGGCGATCTTCCACGCGAGCCACAGCATATAGACCACCGACAGACCCTCCATCACGCGGACCAGCGGCGGATAAAGGTCAAACAGCTGCATCACCCCAAGGCCCACGGGCACAATCATCATCGGAAAGCCAAGCCCCACCCCCAGCATATGCGGGACGGTGCGGCGAAAGCCAAAATTGGCGCCGGACGTCATCAGCATCAGGTTATTGGGTCCAGGAGTGATTGCAGTGCCAAGGGCAAATCCGGCTAGGGCAAGGAAGATTTCATATGTCATTGCGTGACTATGATCACAAAACCACCGAATGAAATTGTGTTTTGCGGAGTTTTGCGTCAAAGTTCACAACAAATGGCGAGAATAGACCAAATAAATCAGCAGATATTGCAAGAACTGTCTCGGTATGGGCGGATGTCCAATCTTGAGCTGGCAGATCGTGTGGGCCTGTCCCCATCCGCCTGTCTTCGGCGTGTTCAAGAGCTGGAACGGTCCGGTGTGATCACCGGCTACCGCGCGGTGCTTGACCGGGGCGCGCTGGGGCATGGGTTTGTTAGCTATATCGGGGTCGGCCTTGGCGAGCACACCAAGGACGCGCAAGAAAGCTTTGAGCGCGCGATGGAGCGGGCTCCGGAAGTGGTGGAGTGCCACAATATCACTGGCACCATTGAATATCTGCTACGGGTCGAATGCGCCGATCTGGCGAGTTACAAACAGTTCCACACGGATGTTTTGGGCACGGCACCCTATGTCACGTCGATCACTTCATATGTGGTGATGGGCTCGCCCAAGAACCTTCGGTGCTGACACAGGCAGGCAGAGGCGTTGCATATGCTGTGCGCGCCCCGCTGTCGCTTCTTTAAACAGCAGGCGTCACATTTCATGCGATCATGATCATCGGGCGGGCCTGCCATCCCCGTCCAGCAGGAGTTGGCCCTCGGACTGGCACCCCGGGGTGGAAAAAGACGTCTGTTCTGTGGGATCTCCCACCCGTTATGCGATTTGGTGGCGCCGCCACCTTATCTCCTAGGGCTGAACCAAGACGAAGGTCTGTGACAAGAGTAAAGCCAAGCTGCAAACCGGCGGGCATGTCACAAAAGCCTTGGCGGCCCAATTGGCATGTCGTGGGAGTGCTAACAAGATACTAGGTTCAGGGCTTCGGTAACGGGAGCACTTCTGTCAAGAGATTCCACGCAAACAAAATGATCCGCCGGAGCGGTGCTTTTAGTTCGTCGCGTCCGCGCTGCTTTCTCTCACAGCCTTTGACTGAGGTCCTTTGGGTACATGCTTCGGTTCGTGGTCAGCGCGACGGCTGCCAACAGGATGCTGGTTCGATGTAATTCCGATGTGCCCATCTCATAGGCGTGCTTGACGGATGTCAGCGACAGTCCTGACCACGGCATCATCGGAACCACGTCCCTGCGGGACCTCGAAAGCTTGCGATTAAGCAGGCAACGGTTCTGTGCTGGAGATCAGATCATTTTCGGCGCTGCATCTGTTTGGAACACGGAGCCATCGATCCAGTTTCGATGGAGAATGACAGCAATGCGGCGCGCGAGCCCGACCATCGCGATTTTGCGGCCACGCCGCTGCGCGAGCCTGGCTGCCGAGCACGGCGAACAGAAGACCGTCATGATCGACGCGACTTATCTCAAGGCCCACCGAACAGCGACCAGCATGGGCGTGAAGTAAGGAGGATTAGGCATTGGTCC
>NZ_JAHHIR010000003.1 GCF_018678075.1 Epibacterium ulvae
AGAATACGGGTGCAGGCCATATATGCGCGTACTGAGCAGGCCCACTTGAGTGGTCCAATTTGAAAGTTAGTGCAGGATTGGCCTTTGGTCCATCGAGACGATGCCCTCTGGCCCAGGCGGGCGATAGCCCAAGACACCGTGTGGTCGTTTGGTGTTGCAATGGTTCCTCCAGCTTTCGATGATGATTTGGGCTTCCCGTAGCGAGTAGACGATTTCGCCGTTCAACAGTTCGACTCGCATCCGCCCGTTGAAGCTCTCGCAGTATCCGTTTCCCATGCAATACCCGGCTGGGCATCGCATGGCGATGTCCCGGGAGGGGCGACCGGGGCTCAATGTAAGCAGTCTTTGCCCCAACTGCCTTGATCCAATCCCTGACGGCCTCGGCAATGAACTCTGAGCCTTTGTTGGACCTGATGTAGGCTGGCACGCCACGCGGGATGAACAGGTCAATTGAATAGCGCAGCATCGGTCAGAATGGGCACCGACCTGCGTGCAGTTCAGTTGTCCTGAGGCCATACAAAAATTGATAGCACCGTCAGATATCTAGGAGACGAGCTCGAAGACGCGCTGAGCATTTCCGAGCGGATTGATTTCTGAGAATTCTGACGAACGGTAGGAGCCGTTCGTCATTTCGAAGCGGTCTTGACCGTTTGATCCTTCCTACGGCAACGCTGAGCCCACTTTGCTAAATTGCTGCGCCATAGCTAATGTCCGCTTCTTGGGGCTGTAAGCACCTCGGCCGAAAGTACACAATTTATGCTGGCTCTTTCAACAGATGCTTTGCGGAAGCACTTAGGCCCGCAAGAGTTAGCGCGGTTGCGTCGTGGCAATCCGTGGTAGCATCTGCGAGGGAAAGCGCCTGCGCGTAGGTACACGTCAGATCTGCGGCACCAATCAAATGCACTGTCTGCCCTGACCACATCGTGCGGGTTGCCGCAAACTCAAACCCGAGCAGCAATCCGGAAAGTCGGGCTCTTGCTTTGGCAGCGTTTGCGCTTGTGAGAAGCGTACCTGCGCGGATCTCGAATAGCTCGGTAGCTACACTTTCGGGGGTCGCGAGCGCCCCAACCACGGCGGTCTCGAACGATGCTTGGTCCCAGCCATCTGCGCCCATTGAGTGCCGCAAGATCGATTGATCAGAAATCAGTCCAAAAATCTCACCCGTCATCGCGCTTACAAAATGCTGAATCCGACCACCTGACACTTCCACCCATTTCGCGTGCGTACCCGGCAGGCAGAGCACACCTGTAAACTCGGCATGGGACTGTAAAAACCCTGCAATCTGTGTCTCTTCGCCCCTCATAACGTTCGGGGGGGTGGTTTGCTTAACGCCCGGCAGGATGAAAACTTCGCGCGCTGTCCCCGGTGCCTTAACGGCCCTCAAATGCAATTGCTCTAGGGCTCCGTCGATTGGAACATAGGGGGCCTCGATCCAGCCTTGTGCCGCGCCAACCATACCGCTCGCTACCACCGGAACATGCGCGGGGACCTCCATCTGCACCAAGGCCTGCTCCAGTACGGACGAGAACTGGTCAGACGTCAGAGTGTTCATCCCCTGCGCCCCTTTATGACAGGCGCATACTGCTCCGTCTGCCCCGATGGCCCAAGCCCGAAAACTGGATGTTCCCCAGTCAACAGCAACAAATTCAATCTGTGTCATGGCGCTAGCCTATCTCGTAGTGGGCAATGAAATCTCGATCCGGCTCGACGCCTAGTCCTGGTCCGGTGGGAATGCTCACGCGGCCCTTGCTGCGGGCGACCTGCCCTTGAATATCAAGTGGATCGGCCAACAGGTTGTCGCGGAAACGGTTCTCGGTCGTGTCAAATTCCAGCATCGGCTCCCACGGGTGCAGACCGCCAGGCATGGGCGGCATGGCGGCTAGCAGTTGCAGATTGGTGGCCACGGCGATGGCGCTCCCCCAGACGTGGTTGATCACAGGTGTGAAATGCGCGTGGCAGAGAGCCAGAACGCGCAGGTATTCGGTGATTCCACCCAAGGCGCAGACTTCGGGTTGGGCGATGTCCAGCCCGCGGTTCTCAAGGATCGAACGCCAGCCCCAGCGGGCGAATTCGGCCTCGCCGCCCGAAATGTTTACCTTCAGTCCCGCGCGCAGTTCCCGGTAGCCGTCATGGTCTTCGGGCGCGACGGGTTCCTCGAACCAATAAGCGCCGAGTTCCTCCAGCGCGCGACCAACATAGAAGGCATCTGACGTCGTGTAGCAGTGGTTGGCATCGACCATGAAACGGGCCTCGCCCACCCCCTTGGCCACCGCTTCGCACAAGCGCACATCTTCGCGTGGGCCAAGGCCTGTTTTCATTTTAGCCGCGCCAAATCCCATGCCAATGATTGCCGCTGCTTCATCAGTAAACCTGGCCACGTGATCCTCGACGCTTTCGCGTTTGAGCATCATGCCATAACCATAGGCTGCAACATCTGTGCGATGCGCACCGCCGATCAGCTTGTGAATGGGCAGACCAACGACTTTGCCGGCGATATCCCACAGCGCAATGTCCACGCCGGACAGAGACTGGATCGGCATCCCCTTCTGTCCATGATCGCGCAGCAAATTATACACTTTGTGCCAGATCACATCGCGGTCCAGCGGGTCCATACCAATGACCATCGGTGCGATTACCCGTTCGACGATGGTCTTGTTCGCGATTGCCACGTTACCCGGGCCAAAACATTCACCCCAACCCGTGATCCCTTCGTCGGTGGTGACCTCAACTAGATGCGCGGTGCGTTTTGCGTAATATTGCTGCGAGTACCCCAGTTCCTCAGGCATATCACATTGCAGGACATGGGATTTTATTTCGATGATTTTCATGCTGTTTCCAGGGCTCGGGTGATGCGTTTGACGACGAGATAATCGTGAAGCGCGAGCGTCGAGCAGTCATGCCCAATCCCAGATTGGCCGATACCACCGTGAGGCAGATCAATGTCGTACTTCACACCATTGATCTGGATTTCGCCGTAACGGAGTTTCCCCGCCCAGCGTTCGGCCTTTGCGAGGTCGCGCGTGAAAACGTAGGCAGTCAAACCGCCGTCATCGCAATCATTTGCCATGCGTTCGAGTTCGCTAGTCTCATCAAATGGCACAATGCTGACAATGGGGCCAAAGGTTTCCTGCTGATATACACCCATCGTCTCGGTAACACCTCCAAGGACCGTCGGTGCCAGAAAATGACCTTTGTTTTGGCCGTCGGGGCGGGTTCCTCCCGCAAGGATGGTAGCACCATATAGTGCGGCATCGTCGATTAGACACCTGAGCCGGGACCATGCGCGGCCGTCAATGACAGGGCCCGTCGTGATATTGGCAGTTTTGTCCCAGCCAACAGTGGCAGATTCAGCCCGCGCGACGGCTTTTTCGGTAAAGGCATCATGAACATCCCTATGCACAAAGACGCGGTTTGGAGAGACACATACCTGGCCGGCGTTCGAAAATTTAACACCGCAGACGATATCGGCCGCCAAGTCCAAATCAGCATCCGGAAATACAAGCACAGGGGCATTGCCGCCCAGTTCCATAGAGTAGCGTTTTATCGTGCTCGCACCGGTGCGCATGATGTGTTTGCCGGTTTTGGTCGAACCAATCAACGTGATAAGCGCAGGGATTGGCGACGCCGACAAATGATCAGCCACATCATAGCCGTCGGTACAGAGGATCTGAACGACACCGTTAGGCATTCCGATTTTATGACATAACTCGCCAACCGCATAAGCCGAGATCGGTGTTTGCTCGGAGGGGCGGATAATGATCGGACAGCCCGCCGCCATTGCCGGACCAATTTTGAAGGCTAGGTTCAGAAGCGGAAAATTCCACGCGAGGAACGCGAGCGCCACCCCCGCTGGCTCGTAGACCATACGATGTGTATGAGTCCCTGCACGGTCGGGCAGTCCCATGTCCTGAAACCGTGCGATTTCCTCGGCATAGAAAGCGAGGCTATTCTTCAGGCTATCAAAATCCTCTTGTGTGCTCGCCCACGGCTTGCCCAACTCGTAGTGAATGCAGTCGCGCAGATGCTCTTCGTTCTCGATCACTGCGTCGCGCAGTTTGCGCATCCACTCCTGCCGTTCCGAGATGGACGTTTGCGCCCAAGTCGGAAAAGCGGCCCTTGCTGCCTCTAGTGCGCGATCCGCATCGGCGATCCCTGCGGTGGGCACGGTGGCGACCAATTCTTCTGTAGCGGGATTGAAAACGTCAATGCTTGCCATACCACCGGTCAGCTCACCGGCGATATACATCTGTTTCTCGAATTTGGGCATTGGGTTGTCTTTCATTTCTTAAATGTCTCCAGCGTAGTGACAAAGCACATCTGCGCCGTCGATTTTCCGTGTCGTTGGAACGGTCTCGCGGCACATGTCCGTCGCGTGCGGACAACGAGGTGAAAAGCGGCAGCCTTTCGAAGCGACGATTGGGATGGCTTCCCCTTTCAACCTGCGTGGCTTGCGGGCGCGCGGATCGGGGATCGGTACCGCCTCCAAAAGTGCACGAGTGTAGGGATGCTTGGGATTTTGAAAGAGATCAGTCGTTGTAGACAGCTCCACTATCTGACCAAGATACATGACCGCGATCCGGTCGCAGAAATGTTCAACGACTGCTAGATCGTGCGCAACGAAGATGTAGGTTAACGCATATTGCTCCTGCAAATCCTTCAGTAGGTTAAGTGTCTGGGCCTGAATTGAAACATCCAGCGCAGAGACGGCTTCGTCTGCGATGATCACTTCCGGGTTGGTCGCAAGTGCGCGTGCAATGCCGAGTCGCTGACGCTGCCCACCCGAAAAGGCGTTTGGGTAGCGGTGGAGGAATTCAGGGCGAAGGCCCACTTTTGTAAGCAATTCGGAGACACGATCAGCGAGTGCAGCCCCTTTTAAACCCTCCGCCTTCGAGATGCTCTGACCGATGAGGTCTATCACACGTAGTCGCGGATTGAGTGACGATTGCGGGTCTTGAAAAACCATTCGAATGGCCTGCCAGATCTGGCGCAGTGTCTTTTGGTCGGCCCCAACAAGGTCCGTACCATGGAATTTTACGGAACCAGAAGACGGTTTGATGATCTGCATCATACAGCGCCCGAGCGTCGTCTTGCCTGACCCACTTTCTCCCACAATGCCGAAACTTTCACCTCGCATGACATCAAAAGAAATATTATCCACGGCACGCACCACGTCATTCGGTTTAGAAAAAAATCCACCACCGATGTTGAAGTGTTTGTTTAGTCCCCGGACCTCGATCACCGGCTCAGTCATGGGTTTTCTCCAAGTGTAGGAAACAGGCGGCCTGGCTGTCACCGATATCCACCATCGCCGGTTCATTGACGTCGCAAATACCCGGCATGAAATGGTCACAGCGCGTACGGAAGGTACAACCAGTGGGCCGCGCAAGCGGATGCGGCACCATTCCCCGGATGGCAGGCAGGCGGTCGCGCTTTTCACCACCTATTTTCGGAACGGATTCCAAAAGAGCGCGAGTATAGGGGTGCTGTGGACGCTCAAAGATCGAATAGACATCGCCTTTCTCGACCACTTTTCCCATGTACATGACGGCGACGTCTTCTGCGACCTGAGCGACGACCCCGAGGTCATGCGTAATGAGCATGACCCCCATCTCGAATTCTTCCTTTAGCTCAGCAATTAGGTCAAGAATCTGTGCCTGCGTTGTAACATCAAGCGCCGTCGTCGGCTCGTCGGCGATCAAAAGGCGGGGTTGGCAAGACAACGCCATAGCAATCATCGCCCGTTGACGCATGCCTCCGGAAAGCTCGAAGGGATAGGACTCGAACCGCTCCCGTGGGCGCGGAATTCCTACCTTGTCGAGCATCTCAATCGCAATTTCTTTTGCTTCTTTCCGCGACACGTCGCGGTGCAGCGAAATAGTCTCAGCTATCTGTTGGCCGATCTTCTGAATCGGCCCAAGCGAAGACATCGGCTCTTGAAAGATCATGGCGATATCCTGCCCGCGGATCTGCCGGAGTTGGCGCGAACCGTGACGTACCTTGGCCAAGTCTACAATAGAGCCCTCGGCGCTCCGATATTGGATCGAGCCTTCAACAATTCGTCCAGGCGCGTCCACAATCCGCATGATCGAGCGGGCCATGATCGACTTGCCACACCCCGACTCGCCCAGAACACACAGTGTTCGGTTAGGGTAAATGTCGAGATCCACGCCCTCGACCGCCTTAACGACGCCGTCGTCCGTGTGGAAGTGGGTTTTGAGCCCGCGCATCTCGACAAGAGGTTCAGTGGGCATTGGGGTCAGCGGCATCACGAAGTCCATCTCCTAGAAAGTTGAGGGCAAGGACCGCCATGACGATCATCGTACCGGGCGCGATCAACAGCCATGGTGCCTGAATGATCGTGCGGATGTTCTGCGCCTCCTTGAGTAAAGTGCCCCAAGACACTGTGGGCGGTTGCAGTCCGATTCCAAGGAAAGAAAGAGAGGTCTCCGCAAGGATCATAAGCGGCACGGCCAACGTCAGTGAAGCGATGATGTGCGACGAAAAAGACGGTACCATGTGGCGACGAATTACTTCCCAATCGGTCAAACCGTCCAACCGAGCAGCGGTGACAAAATCCTCTTTACGCAAGGATAGAAACTTGCCCCTGACTTCGCGTGCCAAAGAGGTCCAACCAATCATCGAGACTATTACGGTCACCACAAAATAAGTCCGTAGCGGTGGCCACCCCAGCGGAATAGCCGCGGCAAGCCCCATCCAGAGCGGGATAGTCGGAATTGAGCGGATGAACTCGATCAGGCGCTGGATAATGTTGTCGATCCAGCCACCATAGTAACCAGAAATGCCCCCAAGCGAAATGCCAATGACCATTGACAACGCGACACCAACTAACCCGATAGACATCGATACACGTGTACCCATGACAATTCGGCTGTAAATGTCTCGCCCTAGTCGGTCAGCTCCGAAGAAATAGACCCGGTCGCGAGGGTTTTTGGCGCCGAATAGGTGCGTGTTCAACGGGATCAGACCAAGCAACTTGTAGTCATAGCCTTCGACGAAGAACCCCAGCGGGATTATCTTGTCGGGATCTTCGACAAATGTACGCCGACGCTCCTCTTCATTCAATTCCAGCTTCAAACCTCTGGCATGCAAAAGGAACTGACTCGTTCCGCTTTCGTCATTTGTGAACAACTGCACTGACATCGGGGGGGCGAATGGCGCACGGCGATTTGTTTCATTGATGTCTTGCGTGGTCAAAAACTCTCCAAAGAGCGCCATTAGGTAGATGAAGCCGACAAACCAGAGACTGAAATAGGCTAACCGGTGGCGCTTGAACTTACGCCATATTAGCGACCAAGGCCCTAGCAGTTCAGGGACCAAGTTAGTGTCTTTGCTATTGTCAGAGACGGGAGAGGTATCAGTTAAGGTCATTGATAGCGGATCCTTGGGTCAATCCAGGCCAGAAGCAGATCTGAGATGAGCGTACCCAGCACCGTCAGGAGACTAACGATCAGGATCAATGACCCTGCGAGGTACATGTCCTGCACCAGAAGTGCGCGCAGAAGCATCGGTCCTGTCGTGGGCAGGTTCATCACAACGGCCACGATGATCTCTCCAGAGACCAGCGTCGGGAGTATCCAGCCGATAGTGGAAAGAAAGGGGTTTAGCGCGACCCGAACCGGATAACGCATGAGAAGTTGAAATTCCGACATGCCCTTGGCACGGGCGGTCACGACGTAAGGTCGGTAGAGTTCATCCAGCAAGTTCGCCCGCATAATCCGGATCAATGCCGCCGCACCAGACGTGCCGACGACCACGATGGGCATCCAGATGTGCTTGAACAGATCGACGTATTTCTCCCAAGTCCATGGAGCGTCAAGGTATTCTGGACTCACAAGCCCGCCGACGGATTGGCCGAAGTACTTGAAAGCCACGTACATCATGACAAGCGCCAGCAGGAAATTAGGAACAGCAAGTCCGATAAAGCCAAAGAAGGTCGCGGCATAATCGCCAAAGGAGTATTTGCGGACTGCCGAATAGATGCCGATGGGTAGAGCGATCGCCCATATGAATAGCAGCGTCATAAGTGAAATGGCGAAGGTCCAGCCCAGGCGGTCCCAAATCAAGTCGCCGACTGGAAGGTTCTTTTCAAAGGAAAGGCCAAAGTCACCTTGCATGACAATTCCTGTGATCCATTTCCAGTACTGAACGAAAAAGGGCTGACCCAGCCCATATTGCTCGCGCAGGGCTTCCATCGTTCCACTGTCCAACCCGCCTTGATCCGACAGCTCTGCCGCAAGGGTGTCCAGATAATCACCAGGCGGGAGCTGAATGATCAGAAAGGTCACGATTGAAACGAGTATGACCGTCGGGATCATGTAAAAGATGCGTCTAAGAAGAAAAGCGAACATCACTTTTTCCTATGAGAGAAGGGTTGGCCCAGGGCGAGGATTACGCCCAGGACCGATTAGTTCACAGATCAAGGCAGGGAAACACCGCCCTCAAAGAACATTTGGCTTACGTACGGAGACGGATACCAAAGCTGACCAGAGATCGGCAGCGGATCGGGATGGTTGCGCACGTTATTGCGAGCCACACCGAAGGCTGGATCGCTTTGCACTAGACCGATCGTCAGAAACTGGTCGGCCGACATTTCGAGGAGTTGATCCATCGTAGCCTTGCGATCCTCGGCTGTCGCCGCACCTTTGACCAGATTGTATTGATCAAAGAGCGCCCTTATGGCTTCGGGCGGCTCAATACCCGTGTTAGGATCCACGCCCCAACGCGACCATTCCGGAGCCCAATACACCGCAGAACCAAATGGCAGATAGCACTCGGGCGAGGTGTAGGCGTCAGATTGACCGCCCGCGCAGTTCCAAATATAGGCGTCGTGCTCGGCACGGGCCGCGATTTCCTGAAGTCGCGCACGGTCACTAACCCGGATTTGAACATCAAGGCCTACGTCGGCGGCATATGCGGAAACCAGTTCCATTACGTCTGGGAACTGTGCCCCAAAGACATCTGCTGTAAGGAAGACAAGCGTAAAACGGTCACCGTTAGGATCCAGGCGGAACCCATCGGAGTCCATTTCGGGCAGCACTTTGTCGAGGTATTCTTTCGCCAGATCCGGGTCGAATTCGGTAAATTGAGTGGCCATTCGCTCATTGTAAAGCGGCGAGACAGGCTGCGGCGCGGTCTGTGCCGCACGGCCGGAGCCAAAGTAGATCAGGTCGATGATTTCCTGCCGATCAACGGCATGGGACAGGCCGATACGGAAATCTTTATTATTGACGATCTCGTTCTTAACTGGATCGGGATTATTCAAATTCAGCATCAAGATCGCGCCGTTAGATGGCAGATCATTGGTGTCAAAAAAATCGTACTGACCCCGCTCCATGTTGTCGGTCAGCACGGCGCGGTTTGCAGGGCGGCCCAAATGCCGATTCATGTAGTCGATTTCCCCATTGAACGCCTTAAGCAAGATCGTTTCTGGGTCTTCGACCTGATCCCAGCTTATGGCATCAAAATAGGGAAGCTGGTTACCTTCGCGATCAACCTTCCAGAAGTATGGGTTTCTCACCGCGACGACGCGGTCGGAGGAGCCATACGCGTTCTGCAACGTCCAAGGGTGAAGCGTCGGGCGGTCCGTGTTCTGCCAGAATGCGGGCGTATGCAAATTGCCGGCCTTAAGGCGAAACAACGAAACCCAATCGGCGGCCGCGGGCTCTGCATCAATCAGAGCTTGAATACCGTCAGGATTGTAGTCGACATGGAACTGGCTCAGGTAGTGTCTGGGATAGTTCACCGGAAAGTATCCGAAGCCATAAGCCAAGTTGTTAATAAATAATCCGTTGGGGCTTTCGAATTGGAATTCGACTGTCAGATTGTCGATTTTGGTAACCTTTACCGGACCTTCAGGACCGACATAGATCGCATGTTTCGAAGTGGTCAGCCGTTCGTCCGAAAAGACCTCATACCAGAACATGATGTCATCTGCAGTAAATGGAGCTCCATCCGACCACTTCATGTCTTTGCGTAAGCTGAAGGTAAAAGTGGTGGCATCATCGGACACAGTCCAGCTTGAAGCGATGTTCGGCCGGACCTCAGTCCAGTCGGCGCTCCAACGCACAAGGTTCTCATGTCCGATGACACGCACGATATTGTGCTGATCGCCGCCACCGAGAATAGCGCGCCGCATCGTCCCTCCGTACTCCCCGATGGTGTCCAGTGTCTCGAACACGAGCGGGTCGGTGGGCAAGCGGTCCTCGACGGGAGGCAACTCTCCCGAAGCGACTCTCTCATCAAAGATCGGGGCTTGGCTGTAGCTTTGAGCGTGCGCACTAGCCCCAAGCAGTATCGCCGCCACCGCAGTTAAACCGACGCGGGTTAACCGCCTCTTCGTGTTGAAATTCCTCATTTCTTCCTCCCTGTTTTAGTTTTGCGTCACCAGTTGGTGACCGAACCGTCCGGCTTCTGTAGATGCGGACATTCGACGTGGTCAGGCGCAGAGGTACGGATCGCATCCTCGTCCACCTCAACGCCGAGGCCTGGCGCTTCGGGCACTGGATAAACAGGCCCGTCTAGTTCAATTTGTGTTGGGAACATGATAGGGTCGTGGAAACCAAGCGCTTCAGCTGGAGATTGGCGTGTCTCAACCCAAGCAAGATTTGGCACAACCGCTGCCATGTGAACCGTAGCTGCGGTGCAGACCGGCCCGAGTGGGTTGTGGGGCATAAGATCAATATAAGATCGCTCGCTCCAACCGGCGACTTTCAGGGCCTCCGTGAACCCACCGATGTTACAGATGTCGAGCCGCATGTACTGCGTCAGCCCTTGTTCAAGGAACGGTGCCGCCTGCCATTTCGAGGCAAACTCTTCGCCAACGGCGAAAGGAACATCCGTCATTCCGCGTAGCATCGCGTATGCTTCAGGCGCTTCGGAACGTATCGGCTCTTCAAGAAAATCAAGCGTACCAGGTGGTAAGAGATTGCAGAAACTGACGATTTCGGACGGAGAGTAGCGATGATGCAGATCAATGCCGATCGCCAAGTCGGGCCCAAACTCCGCGCGCATCGCCTTGAGAATATCAATGGTTCCGCCAAGTGACCGACGTGGGTTGAAGGAGGTGTCATCGGAAAAGCCTGACGGATAAATGCGGACGCACTCCCACCCTGCCTCAACTAACAACCGCGTTTTTTCCAACGACTGCTGAACCGTTTCCGCCATAAAACTTCCGAAAGTCGGCACAACATCGCGTTGCTTGCCGCCAAGCAGTTGATGCACAGGCACGCCCAGGCGCTTTCCGAGCAGATCATAAAGCGCGATGTCGATAGCTGACATCGCGGCGGTGATGACGCGACCACCTTCGAAATATTGGCTGCGATAGGCCTCTTGCCAAATGCGTCCAATCTGACGTGAGTCCTGACCAATTAGGAAGGTCGAGAAACTGTCGATCATCGCAGCGACTGAAGCTTCGCGCGACGACAGTCCGCTTTCGCCCCACCCCACAAGGCCGTCTTCGGTCTCTATCCTGACCAAAAGCTGATTGCGCGCTCCAACACGGGCAAGCAATGGCTCGATCCGTGCGATCTTCACCGCGCGCTGTGCTGCGGCAGTTGGCCCCCTTGGCGCAGTTATCTTTTGCTCTTTCGTCACCGTCGCACTCCTTGACACGAATCTTGCCTACCACTATTGATAACACAATTTCAAAAAATCGTACATTATTTTTAGCGGATTATCCACGAAAAGAGCGTGCACGAAACTTGAAGCTTGCGAGACCACAAAAATGCCCAACAAAAACAACATCATACTTTTCATTACTGATCAGTGGCGTTGGGATACGCTGAATGATCCTTCGAACCCTGCGAGACTTCCGAACCTGCAAAATTTCCGTGATGAAGCGGTGAAATTCGACAATGCCTTCACCACTGTACCGTTGTGCACGCCTGCTCGTGGAAGCCTTTTCACCGGCCGCCTGCCCCACCAGAACGGCACAATGGACAATGTTCAAGGCAAAGCCTTTTACCCGCACGGCAAGCTTCACCCTGACCAAAAAACCTATCTCGAACGACTACGTGAGAGTGGCTATCATGTTGCGTTTGTTGGAAAATGGCATCTCGGAGATGGCACTTTGCAAGACCGCGGCATTGATGATGTGGTCCTGTCTGACGGCGGTGACGTCCCACTTACTGCTACGGGCGACGTGACCTTTAGCGAAACCCGAAAATCGCCCTACTACGGAACAATTACAGACGGCGAACCGCTAGACGGAATTCGTGTCGATAACGCCATAGATTTACTTCCCCGCCTTGCGTCGTCGGACAAGCCGTTCTGCTTGGTGGTCTCGCTACACGCACCACATTTTCCACACCACGTACCCGAGAGATACGTCGCTCTATATGACGACTTGCCGAAAGACTATGTGCCGGAAAATTGGTGCAAGCAGTTCAGCGAACCGAACAAGCCTGTTGCCCAGTCTCGTCCTTGGCACGAGGTGCATGACACATCGCACATGAGTGCAAACGACTGGCGGCGCACCGCGCAGCACTACTGGGGCTTTTGTAGCTACACCGATGCGCTTTTCGGTCGGTTCCGTACGGCAGTTTCTCAAGCTGGACTGACTGAGAACACCGTGCTTGCCTTCACCTCGGACCACGGTGAAATGCTGGGTGCCCATGGTTGGTTCGACAAGGGGCCATTTTTCTATGAGGAAGTGATGCGTATCCCGATGTTGATCCGTGCCCCCGGGCAAATCAATGAAACGAGGCAGAACTTTGTTTCACTCCACGACCTCTTACCGACTCTCATCAATTGTGCCGGAGGCGACATTGAGCCCGATAGATCCTATTTCAACACCCAGTCCGACGCCGCCTTCTTTGTCTACGACGCCTATCAAGGTCGACAGTTCCGTTTTCGAGGCATCCGCGAGAAGCGTTTTAAGTATGCATGGAGCCCACATGACCTAGAAGAGCTCTATGATCTCGAAAACGATCCGGCTGAGCGTATCAACCTCGCGGGCGACCCAATTCACACAAACACGCAGGCGCGGCTAAAAAATCGTCTGTTCGACTGGATGGGCAAGGAAGGTGACTGGCTTTCCGGCCCCGCACATCACCCTCCTGTCGGAAGCTACATCGATGGTCGCGGGAGCGAGGAACAGCATGTTCACCCAGCGCTAGGGCCTCGGTCATAGACCACCCGAAACCCCGTATGACCGCTCGTGCTGTCAGGTGTGTTGCCCGTACGGGCCGCAATGCGATACCGGTAGCAGTAGCTGCGGTGACACAGGAATGACCCGCCCTTGAGCAGCTTGCGCCCCTTGGAGGCAGCGTTAATCCGGCGAGCTTCGCGAGAGACACCGCGCACCCGAAAGGGTTCGGCCGTCCATTCCCAGACATTGCCGACCATCTGGTGCAACCCGTAACCATTGGGGGCAAAGGCCATCACAGGTGCCGGCCCCGTGAAACCATCCGCCCCCGTATCAACGGTCGGAAACTCTCCCTGCCAAATGTTCACCAGATGCGCATTTTTGTCCGAAGGCTCTTCGTCGCCCCAAGGATAGCGCACATCACCTAGACCGCCGCGCGCCGCATTTTCCCACTCCGCCTCTTTGGGCAACCGTCCGCCCGCCCACGTCGCGAAGTCACGCGCATCCTGCCATGCCACATGGGTGACCGGCAAATCCTCATCGGCGGGGGGGCCATCAGGCCCGGTCGGCCAACCCCAACTGGCGTAATCTATCCGCCGCCACCATTCCAGACCTTCGACCCCCAGCGTCCCCACGCCGTCATTGGGCAAATGACTAAAAAACACATAGGACCACCCCAATTGCTCGGCCACTGTGCGATACCCCGTTGAGGCAACAAAACGTCGAAATTGTCCGACACTGATGGCTCCGGCTTCGACCCATAGGTGACGAACCTTTTTGCGGACCAACGGCCCTTCGGCATCCTGCGAAATCTGCGGCGCGTCCGTACCAACCAGGGCCGCCCCCCCTGGCACAAGTCGGCAGTTGCGCATGTGAAGCACTGGATTGGGGCAGATCGGCGGCGCCGCCAATGCAACATCGCCCTCTCCGGACGGGGCGCAGCAGCTGACCTTAGCCATTTCGACCACGGGACCGCGTTTGATTGATACGCAGTTGATCCACCACATGGCGGCCCGCGTCCTGAATGTGCCGGTTCAGCGTCGACACGGCCAAGTTTACATCCTGCGCCTTGATCGAATCAATCAGCTCACGGTGCTCCTGTATGATCGCTTCCTGTCGCCCAATGGCAATGGGAACGCGTGTGCTGATCGAGCCGAGAATCTCGCGATGCTGTTTCCAGACGCCAAAGGCCACGCGATTGTAATGGCGTTCGTACATATACTCGTGGAACTGGTGGTTCAGCTCCGTATGGCGCGCCTTGTTCGAGAAATTGATCGCTTCGATTTCCGACTGGATACGCTCCAACTCTGCGATGTCTTCCGCGCTAGCAGTCTCCACGAAAAGTTTCAGCAGATATGGTTCAAGCTGGTAACCGACCTCGGCCACGTCGCGAACGAACTCCATGTCGATAGGGCGCACCCGCGCGCCTTGATTGGGTGTAAACAGAACCAGCCCTTCCCCCCGCAATTGTTGCAGCGCCTCGCGTATCGGGTTGGTCGACGTGTTGTGCTGCTTAGCAAGCTCCGAGATCTTCAGCCGCGCATTCGCTTCAAGCCTGCCTGACAGGATATCATGCCGGATCGCATCATAGATCGATGTCTGGGATACATCGGCTGCGTCAGAGGCAAGTGCAATGGGTCCGGCAGTGCTCATTTCATAATCGTCCAAAGGTTCTGGCGTTTAGAGGCTGGCCACTCTGTCGCGCATGATTTATAATTTTTCGTACATTATTCTGACGAAGGTGCCAAGATGAACTTACCGATTAGCGCAGATCCCGCCAAGGCCGGATGCGGTGAAGGACTGCTTTGGGATGAACACCGCGGCCTTGTTTGGTGGGTCGACATCGCAAAAGAGGCGCTTCACTCCTACGACCCGGCAACACAGCACGCCAAGCGGGTCGCGATGCCATATCTTATCAGTGCGCTCGCGCTTGATCAGAACGGGGATTTGCTGATCGCCACCAAATACGGTCTGGGCCGTGTCGACCCAGAGAACGGCACCATAGTGCTGTTACATGATCCGGAGCCAGATGCCGCGGGCAATCGTTTGAATGATATGCTCGCAGGCCCCGATGGTGCGCTTTGGATCGGGACAATGTCCGAAGGCGCGAAGGGACCGACCGGCGCACTTTATCGGTATGCGGACGGCCAGCCAAAGACCATGATGACCGGCTGCACAATTTCCAATGGTCTGGCTTCTAGCCCCGACGGGACACGCCTCTACTTCGTCGACAGTGTGCCGGGTATTCTACATGTCTATGAGGACGACATTTGGCAGGTGTTGCGCCGATTTGACACCAGTACAGGCAAGCCGGACGGACTTACCGTGGATGCCGATGGTACCCTTTGGATCGCAATCTGCGATCGGGGACAAGTCATCGGCATGACACCTGAGGGGGAGATCACCACGCGGATCGATCTGCCCTGTGAGATCGTGACAAACTGTACGTTTGGCGGAGCGGACCTCAAGACCTTGTTTGTGACAACAGGCACCTTCAGCATGACTGACCAAGAAAAGGCCGCCAACCCCGCGGCTGGCGGCCTGTTCACTATAGAGATGGGGGTGGCAGGTCTGCCGCCCCACCGTGCCAACTGGCCCGAGGCCTAACACATGGTTCTTGCCGGTGGGGAGGATGCCCCGGCAAGACACCCCTCAGCGAATGCGCACGCCGCTATCGTCATCAAAAACCAATGCAGCGGAGGGATCGAAAGAGACTGTCAGACGGCCACCTTTGGATGGCCGTGCAGCCCCCCGAAGTTCAACGATCACGGGGTGCGCCTCGCCTTCGAAAGACGAATAGGCGTATGACACACCGCCGAGGTTCTCAATCACATCGATGTCGAGAGAGGCCTGCATCGCACCATCTGCCGCGAAGTGTTCCGGACGCAGGCCTACTTTTACCTGCTGCCCACGTACGAGCGCTTGCGTGACCTGAACAGGGAGCGGCGCATCCCCTAAACGCGGTACTGAAACCATAGTTTGTCCATTGTCCGTAGACATAACAGTCGCATCAAAGAAATTCATACGGGGCGAACCGATAAATCCAGCGACGAACAGATTGTCGGGGTCGTCATAGAGTTTGGCCGGTGATCCGGCTTGCTCAATACGACCGTCGCGTAGAACGACGATCTTGTCAGCCATGGTCATGGCCTCCACCTGATCGTGCGTGACGTAGATCATTGTCGCGCCCAACTGCTTGTGCAGCTTGGCAATCTCCACACGCATCTCAACCCGCAATTCGGCATCGAGGTTCGAAAGTGGTTCGTCAAACAGGAACACATCCGGTTGCCGTACGATGGCACGGCCAATGGCGACGCGTTGGCGTTGCCCCCCCGACAGGGCCTTGGGCTTGCGATCCATGTAGTCGGTCAACTTCAGAATACGGGCAGCTTCATCGACCTTTTTTGCGATCTCGGCCTTCGGGGTCTTTCCGATCTTGAGTCCAAAGCTCATATTCTCGCGCACGGTCATGTGGGGATACAAAGCGTAGGTTTGGAACACCATGGACACGCCGCGCTTGGCCGGATCCATGTGCGTCACATCCCGCCCGCCGATTGTCATGCGTCCATCCGAGGTTTCCTCAAGGCCCGCAATCATGCGAAGAAGCGTTGATTTCCCACAGCCCGAAGGGCCAACAAAGACGCAGAAATCGCCATCCTCGACCTCAAGGTCCACGCCGTGGACCACTTGCACGTTGCCGTATTTCTTAACGGCCTGCTTCAGCGACAATTCAGCCATTGCGCTTCCCTTCCAAGTCAAAAATATCCAAAAGCGATGACATGCCGCGATCTGCGAGCAGGTCGGAACCGTTCAGCGCAGCCCCCGCGTCTGACAGTAAAAACACCGCCAGAGCGCCGATTTCATCCACGGTCGTGACCTCTGCGTCCGGCGTCCACGACCGAAAGCGTTCGGCCAATTCCGGCGTCTTCATCGCCTCCTCAACGATCTCGGTCCGGGTCATTGCCGGACTTATGGCATTCACGCGCAAGCCCTTGGCGCCCAGCGACCACGCCATGGCGCGGGTCATCGCCACGATCGCGGCCTTAGTTGCGGCGTAACCTTCATGGCCGGGATTGGTGGCGCGCGCGTGTACAGACGCGATATTGACGATCGCGCCCCTCCCGGCCTCCGCCATGATCCGTCCTGCCGCTTGGCATCCCACGAGAACGGAACGCTGGTTGACCGTCCAGAGTGTTTCCATCTGATCACGGGTCATCTCGAGAAACGGCACCTTGATGGTGACGCCGGCGTTGTTGACCATGCCATCCAGCTTGCCCATGCGCTTATGCGACGTCGTAATTGCCTCCTCAAAGGCGTCCAGATCCGTCACGTCGACCTGCGCAAAATCTGCGCTTATCTCGGTCATCTTAGCGCGGCCGTCGTCTTTATCAAAGCCTGTCACCTGCGCCCCCGCCTTGGCACAGGCGCGGGCGATGCCCAGCCCGATGCCCGCCGCGGCGCCGGTGACGATGATATGTTTCCCTGTCAGGTTCATTTCACCGCTCCTGCCGTGGCACCGGCCATAATCTTGCGCTGGAAGACCGCGAACATCAGCAACAACGGGAGAGAGCCCAACACCGCCGCAGGGAACAGTTTGGTCGGGTCGATCCCGGTGTTGCCGACGAATTTATAGACTGCGATCATTACCGTCAGCTTATCTTTATCCGTCAGCAAGAGCAGCGGATAGATAAAGTCGTTCCACACCATAATCATCACGAACAGCGACAGTGTGGCTGTGACAGGGGCCAGAAGCGGCCGGATCACATGCCAGAAAATCTGCCAATTGTTGCAGTTATCAAGCCTTGCAGCCTCTTCCAACTCCATCGGGATGGCCGCAATAAAGCTGGTGTAAAAGAATACTGCGAGCGGCAGCTTTAGTGCGGCAAATGCAAGAACAATGCCAAGATAGCTGTCCAGCAAACCAATATCGCGGAAGATAACGTAGATCGGCGTGATGGTGACAAAATTTGGCGTCGCCAGCCCCAACGCCATGATCATAACGATCACACGGCTGGTGCGGTTCTGCAGGCGGGCCAACGGATAGGCCGCCATGGCACCTGCAAAGACGACCACAACAATCACGGAAAGCGTGATGCCCAGCGAGTTCAGAACCGAGCGGACATAACCCATCGAGGACAGCGCCGCCATGTAGTTGCCCCAGTACAGGCTGTCCGGCAGGCCCAACGGGTCTTGCGCGATCTCGGTCGAGGTTTTGAACGACATCATGACCATATAGATCAGCGGGAGCAGCATGATCCCGACCAATGCCAGCACGATGCCATGCACGAGGATGGACTTTGCGCGACGCGTGATGAAATCCCAGTCAGGGCCCGTATGCGCGCGGGCCGTAGTTTGTGTCTCGGTCAGGCTCATTACGCTTGCTCCCGGTCACGCAGGACCTTGTTCTGTAAAAAGGCCACGGCCAGCACGATCACTAGCATGACAATCGACAGCGCACTGGCGAAGCCGAATTTATATTGGCCAAAGAGGTTGTCAATAATGTCGATGGACAAAAGGCGTGTGGCCCCGTCCGGCCCGCCCTTGGTCAGGATGAAGGGCAGCTCAAAGGTTTTTAGCGTTCCGATAGTGGTCAGCATAACCGACACGGTGATCGACGGGCCAAGCAACGGCAGTTCAAGATAGCGGAACCGTTGCCAGCTTGAGGCCCCTTCCAACCGTCCGGCTTCGTTGATCTCTTCGGGAATACCTGCAAACCCCGCCAGAAAGATCGCGCAGGTAAAGCCGGTGAACATCCAGATTTGCGCAAAGGCCACGGAATAGAGCGCAATGGAAGGATCACCCAGCCAGTTTTGCTCCCATGCGCCAAGCCCCAGATCGCGTAGTGCGACGTTAATGCCGCCATTCAGGGGTGAATAAAGGAACTGCCAGATATAACCGACCACCACAAAAGACATCATGGCAGGCGTGTACAGTGCAGCCCGGCTAAAATTGCGAATTAGCGGCAGGCGGTGCAGCATGGCCGCAAAAAACAGCCCCGTCACGGTCAGCGCAGATACGACAATCACGGTGTACCACAGGGTCAACCAGATTTCGTTCAGGTAACGATCGCGGGCAACGATGCGCTCGTAGTTCCGCCAGCCGATATCGTTTGCCTCACCGATGCCTTTGTAGTTGGTCAGGCTCATATCGAAAGTCAGGATGATCGGGTGAATAAAAAACAGTCCGATCACAAGCAATGCTGGGAATGTGAAAAGATACAAGGATCGTCTGGCGCGCATGATGTCCTCCCCTTCGTTGTAATCGTGGTGTCCGGCGCACCATGCGCCGGACGCGGCTGCTTACAAGTTGTCTTCTACGACATCGTCCCAACGCTGAAGCGTGTCGTCATTGTCACGGTCAATGTTCAGCAAGAAGCCCGTGATGCTGTCTTCCCACTCCGACTGAAGCGGTTTGGGGAACTCAAGCGTCGAGAACGGCCACAGGATCAGGCTGCCCTGCTCGCGCGCTTCGGTGTAGGGCGCTGCGAGATCGGGCATGGTGAGAGCCCCCCCCACGAAAGGGCTGTACGCGCCTTCGGCTTCAAGGAAAACGTTCAGGTTCTCCTCGACCGCGAAGAAGTCGACCCACTTACGCGCCGCTTCAGGGTTTGCAGCGTCACGCGGGATCGCCCAGCCGGGGCCGACAAGATCAAGCGCAAGACCGTGCTCGGTGAAGGCAGACGGCATCGGCGCGAACTGATAGTTCAGACCCTCGACGCCCGAAAAGCCGCCGATGTTCCATGCGCCCTGCGGCAGGATCGCCACGTTACCCGAGCGGAATTCCTGCGGTGCAGTCGCCCAAGGATCAAGGCCCGCCTGTAAATCCGGATCGAAACACTCTGCCGCGACAAGATCACGGACACTGTCCAAGGACGCATTGAAGTTTTCGTCCCCGACGAATTGACGTTCGCTGCTGCCATATTCCGCAGGAGAAGCACCATTAAGGTCGATGCCGTTTGCGCCAACGTAGAGCATGGCAGA
This sequence comes from Epibacterium ulvae, assembly GCF_018678075.1. Classification (GTDB taxonomy): domain Bacteria; phylum Pseudomonadota; class Alphaproteobacteria; order Rhodobacterales; family Rhodobacteraceae; genus Epibacterium; species Epibacterium ulvae_A. The sequence goes on from NZ_JAHHIR010000003.1 coordinate 20,086, forward strand.
GAAACTACCTGCGAAAATCATCGGCGCGATACCCTTGGCCGACAATGCCTGACAGGTCGCCTTGAGCTCATCCAACGTCACCGGCGCCTTGTCGATACCGACCTGAGCTAGAAGATCCATGTTGACGAAATTGCCCATACCGATGACTTCGAGCGGATAAACGAGGATCTCGCCATCCTTAGTCATCACATCGCGCACGTCCGGCACCATTTGATCATACCAGGCGCTATCCGTTCCAAGATCGGACAAAAACCCGGCGCCCCCCCATAGATCAACCAGAGAACTGTCGACCATCGTCACGTCCGGTGGGTTGCCACCTTGCAAACGCGGTGGGATGACTTTGTCTACATCCTTGCGCGCGACGTATGTCAGCTCGACATCGATGTCGGGATTTGCAGATTCAAACTTCTCGATTAACTCAGGTAAGCCAGCAGGCTCGGCCTCGTTCCCCTTCCATGCAACGACGTCCAAAATTGTCTGTGCGCTGGCAGTTGAAGCCAGAACGATTGCGGTCGCTGTGACCGTAGGTAAAACTCGAATCATTTTAAGATGCTCCTCTCTTCCCGCTAAAATCGTACATTATTTATTTTCGATTGTACATTGCCAACTTTCTTCAATAGATGATGGGCAGTCCAAACGCTCATTCCTTTATCCGCTCAAGAGGTACTCAAAATGGCTAAAGCACCTAATGTTCTATTAATCTCGACAGACCAGCAACGGGGCGACTGTATCGGTGTCGAAGGGCGCGGCATCCGGACGCCCAACATGGACCGGATCGCCGCCAATGGCGTGCGGTTTTCAAAGTGCATCACGCCGCACCCGATGTGTCAGGCGGCGCGGGCCTCGATCCTGACCGGCAAGCTGCCCTATAGTCATGGTGTGCGGGACAATGGCCGCGACATGGAACTGCCTCTGGCCGATCTGGGCTTGGGCGGTGTGTTTACCCAAGCGGGCTATGCCACGCATTTCATTGGCAAGGCGCACTTGTCGTCGCAACAGACTTTCGAGCCAACAGGCCGACCTGAATGCTACAAGAGCGCGGGCGATTTCGGGCCGGACTGGCGTGGCAGCTACATGGGGTTCGAGGATGTCCAGCTGATGTTGCGTCCGCACCACCACACCCAATGGTATCCTGCCCCTGAGGCTTTGCACTATGAATACTGGCTGGATCAGGGCGGCAAGGGAGACGAGCGCTGGACCCGCGCTAAGGATCGCCTTGCGCCTGATACCGCACATTTCCAGACATGGCGATCTGGGCTCGAAGCGCCGTGGCATTCCTCGCCATGGATCGGCGACCGCACCGTAGATATGATCCGGAACAAAGGCGACAAGCCGCTGATGGCTTGGGTGTCCTTCCCCGATCCGCACCCGCCGTTCCTGTCCCCGCAGCCGTGGTGCGACATGTATGATCGTGATGAAGTAGTAGTCGCTAAACATCCGCAGCTTGATTTGGAAAACCGCCCGTGGTGGCACCGGGAATTCGTCGAGGATCGTGCCAAACCAATCAAACAGGGCTCGGAGCACAATGCAGGCGGTATCGACTGGGGCCAAAAAGGCGATCTGAACGAAGCCGCGCTGCGCGACCTAACACGTATCTATTTCGGGATGATTTCATCCGTCGACTACGAAATCGGACGTATCTTACAGGCGCTCGAAGAAGCAGACGAGTTAGACAACACCTATATTATCTTCACCAGCGATCACGGCGAATGGCTGGGCGATCACGGGCTGCTTCTCAAGGGGCCGATGCTGTACGACGGGCTGCTGCGCGTGCCCTGTCTGATCCAGGGGCCGGGGGTGCCGCAAGGCCGCGTGATCGATACCCCTGTCGGCACCGTGGATGTACTGGCAACCGCCGCTGATTTATCAGGCGTGGCCGCACCTGAAACGCACGGTCAGTCGTGGCGTGGACTATGGGACGGCACCCAAAGCCGCGACTTCGCGCTCGCCGAATACGAGGTCGATGCGATCCGCTCGGCCGTAGATATGGATCTGATGACTGTCCGAAGCGACCGCTACCGCATGTCGATGGACCTCAAAACCAATACGGGCGAGTTGTATGATTTGCACGACGATCCGGACGAAATGGTCAACCGTTTCGACGATCCGGCCTACGAAGCAATCCGACGCGAGCATCACGATATGATCCGCTCCCGACCTGACGACATGATCCCAGTATCGCCGCGTGTAGGGTGGCATTAAGCGCGCATGTCCGGCGCGCACCTACGCATCGGGCGTCCAACGTCAGACATTAGTGCCCACTCGGCGCCGCCAATCGTACATCGCATGTTGATTGGCGGCATGCTGCTCACCTAGTTGGGAAGCAATGTCGAGATGCGAAGACAACAGCTCTGTGTCTGTGGCTAAGTAAAGGGTGTTAGGTTCAGTGCCTTCCGGGACCGTGGTTCTCTACGAGGTCAGGGATTATCCTGCCTCCTGATAGCGTACGGGACTAACCTGTCAAAATGTTGTTCACGCGGTTGGGATCCGCCCACCCCAGCCGCTTTGTTGGCTCGATCTGCCTCCGTCCCAGAGGACGTCGAACTTACCCCTTGTCTCTTGGGCAGGTATTCAAAAGTTCATTCGATCAGTTAATGGCCTCCATTCGAGGCTCAAACACGGTTTCGTCAATCACATATTTTTGATTGCTTGATATGAACCAGTCCCGATGTGTTCTGACACTGCCCCCTTCTCAGCAAGCTGGAAAGAGGGCGGTGCATCTCTTGAAGGAGATGATGGATATCCGTTTTGATGGAGGTGCAAACCGAACTATCAAACAGGGAAACCACAATGTTGAATACTACCGATAAGATCATCAAACACAAAACCGGGCTTCTGATGCTGGCTGAGGAGTTGGGTAATGTGTCCAAGGCCTGCCAGGTAGCGGGCATGTCGCGCGACACGTTCTACCGCTAGAAATCGGCTGTAGATGATGGCGGCGTTGAAGCTTTATTGGAACGCACGCGGCGCAAACCAACCCAACCTCGCGACCGGAACTCCCCACCGGCAATGTCGACTGGCCCTGGCAGCAATACAAATTTGCCTTTCGCAGCATGAGAAAAAGGTAGGCTTTCCAAACCCAGATCGCCCACGTGTTTGACCGCGCCGAAGGGCTACACAAATAGCGGTGCTGGCGCAAGGCTGACCGGGACGAGGTAATGTCTGCCTGGGCAACGCCTCACATCTAACTAAACGTACTCCGCCTTTTGCACCAACCTGCCCCACATGATAGACGCGCCGCATGATCTTACGCCTCGCCACTCTATCCCTTTTGATCCTGTATCCCATCGCCTGGTTTGCACCTTTGATGCGCGCAGGGCTCCTGCCGCTCTTTGGCCTGTCGGAGATCAGCGTAGCGACCGGCCTCGCTAGCCTTTGGGACAGCGACATTTTTCTAGCACTGGTCGTCTCGATCCTTGCGCTCCTAGCGCCCCTAGTGAAAACCATTGGCCTCGCCTTGGTGCAATGGGGACGCCTGGACCGCCGCGCCATGCCAGCACTGCATGTCCTGGGCAAATTGGCCATGGCCGATATCTTCCTGATCGCGCTCTACATCACCCTCGCCAAAGGCATCGGCCTCGCCACCGTCGAACCTGCCTGGGGCCTCTACCTCTTCACCGCCTGTATCCTGATGTCGCTGGCCCTGTCGCTCTGGACCGAGCATCGGCTCACCGCCGCAGCCCCACATGCCACCCGCGCCGCGCCAGCGGCGCCTGGCCCAACGGGAGGAGATCATCTTAGATGATCGCGCGACGGGCGGGAGTATTTGACTGCGCCAAACACTTGAACAAAACCTGAACATCGGGCAGAACTCTGTCATGGCAAAAACAAGTTTCTCCTGCTCCGCCTGTGGAGCCACCTCTTCCAAATGGTCCGGTCGCTGCGAAGCCTGCGGTGAGTGGAACACCATCAGCGAAGACAAAGGGCTGGCCGCCGATGGCCCGTCCAAGAAATCGCTGGGCGCAAAACGCGGTCGCACCGTTACCCTGACCGATCTCGCCGCCCATGAGGCCCCGCCGCCGCGTATTGAATGTGGCGTTGGCGAATTGGACCGGGTGCTCGGTGGCGGTCTGGTTGCCGCCTCCGCCATTCTGGTCGGCGGTGACCCCGGCATTGGCAAATCCACACTTCTGTTGCAGGCAGCAGCACGCTTCGCGCGCTGCGGTGTCAAAACTATCTACGTCAGTGGCGAGGAAGCCTCGGCCCAGGTACGCATGCGCGCGCAGCGTCTGGGACTGGAACAATCGCCGGTGCAATTGGCGGCTGAGACCAACCTGCGTGACATCCTGACCACCCTGGAACAGGAAGCGCCGCAGCTGGTCATTATTGATTCGATCCAAACCATGTGGGTGGACAATGTCGACAGCGCGCCAGGATCTGTTTCCCAGGTGCGCGCAGTCGCCCATGAGCTGACAAGTTTTGCCAAACGCAACGGCGTCTCGGTGATCATGGTCGGCCATGTCACCAAAGAAGGCCAGATTGCAGGCCCCCGCGTGGTCGAACATATGGTCGACACCGTGCTGTATTTCGAGGGAGAACGCGGCCATCAATTCCGCATTCTGCGCGCGGTCAAAAACCGCTTCGGCCCCGCGGATGAGATTGGCGTCTTTGAAATGACTGGTCGCGGCTTGGCGGAAGTCAAAAACCCCTCTGCTCTGTTTTTGTCGGAACGCGGTGAACCCGCGCCCGGATCGGTGGTTTTTGCAGGCATCGAAGGCACCCGCCCGGTTCTGGTTGAGATGCAGGCGCTGGTGTCCCCCTCGCCCCATTCCCAACCGCGTCGCGCCGTTGTCGGCTGGGACAGTGCCCGCCTTGCGATGATCCTCGCAGTGCTTGAGGCGCGCTGTGGCATTCCGTTTGCAGGATTGGATGTCTATCTAAACGTCGCTGGCGGCATGAAAATCCAAGAGCCCGCAGCGGACCTTGCGGTGGCCGCAGCGCTCCTAAGTGCCCGCGAAGATGTGTCCTTACCGGCCGATACCGTGATTTTTGGCGAAATTTCACTATCAGGAGCCCTTCGACCTGCCCCTCAGACCGAAAACCGGTTGAAAGAAGCCCAAAAACTTGGTTTCACCGCAAGCATAGCTCCAAGCGGTGGCAAATCGGTTTCGGTGGAGGGTCTGACGTTTCGAAAGACCTCTGATCTGGCTGGTTTTGTTGGCGAGTATTTTGGCGCTGGATAGAGTCGCATAATTTAATCGCGCAAGAACAGGCGAGGGACATGGAAGATTTCACCATAGTCGACGGGGTTGTAGCCCTGGTAATTGTAATTTCTGCTTTGCTTGCGTACTCGCGCGGTTTTGTGCGCGAAGCCATGGCAATCGCGGGCTGGATCGCAGCCGCAATCCTGGCGTTCATCTTTGCGCCGCAGGCGGAACCGCTGATGGCGGAAATCCCGGTGGTTGGCGAGTTCCTGTCCGACAGTTGTGAATTGTCGCTGATTGGCGCCTTCTTTGCGGTGCTTGCGGTCGCGCTTATCATCGTGTCCTTCTTTACCCCGCTGTTTTCTGCGCTGGTGCAACGCTCGGCACTGGGCGGGATCGATCAGGGGTTTGGTTTCTTCTTTGGCGTCCTGCGCGGCATCCTTTTGGTCACCATCGCCTTCTTCCTCTATAATGTGGTCATCACCGGTCAAAGCTTTGCCATGGTCGACGACAGCCGCTCAGCCGTGGTGTTTGAGCGCCTGATCGGCAAGGTCGAGGACCGCAACCCCGAAGAAGCGCTGGGTTGGATCACTGGCAAATACGAGACATTGATGGGCCACTGCGAAGAGTAACACCGCAGCTCGCCACATCTGAGATCACGAAACGGGGCGCCAATTGGGCGCCCTTTTTGATTGTTACAATCATATACAGAGATACACACAGGTTTAATTAACCACTGTTAACGCTAGAGCGCTCAATTAACCCTTTGTTAACAATTTAGAATCGCGATTTCGACTCGGGGTTCTCCACAGGCGGATCTCGGCTCAATCTGTTAATTTTCCCAGCGAATTTGGTAAGGAAGGTTAACAAAACCCTCAAAAATCACGCGATTTTCACTAAAAACTGAACAATTTCCAAATTGGCCCCGAGCCTGCCCCATTTTCGGCCCAATTCGGCAGCCACATGGGCTCAAGACAAAAACGTGCACGAGCAGGTAAAAGGGACATCACATGTTTCTCGATCATTTTAACGCATTCGCAAATCACCAGCCGATTGAAATTGCATCCGATCTGCCTGCCGCGCTGTTTGCCACGACACCGTCCACCACGCCCCGCCCCCGCATCGGTGGCCTTCTGCCGCACACTTTGGTTGAAGCCGAAAATGGCTTTCTCCAGGCGCGTCAGCTGAAAGCGGGCGACATGGTCCACACCTTTGATGGCGGCGTTCAGGAAGTTGTGGCCGTTAAACAGTCCGTGCCGCGTCTCACCCCGATGATGCATGTTCCGGCCGGTGCCCTGGGCAATGATCGCGACATGGACCTGCCCTCGGATCACGTGATCGCGCTGGATGAAGACACTGCCGAGCAGCTGTTTGATGTGCCAGTGGTTCTGGCCAAACTGGTCTCGCTCGCTGGCTTCAACGGCATTACCCCTGCGATGCCCCAGCGTCTGGCCCGCATCCATGTGACCTTCGCTGAGGAAGAGCTGATCTGGAGCGAATGTGGCATGCTGCTGCACATGGCCGACGACAGCGACGATGACAGCGCCTATTGGATGCTCTCCCTGACCGAAAGCCGCGAATTGGTCGCCACCGCGCAAGAGCGCAGCCTGCCAGAGGCGTCCGAAATTGTGGAACAAGCCGCGTCGGGCACGCTGGATCTGCCCCTGTGGCTGCGCCAGCTGAGCTTTTCCAACAGCGTCGATTTGGCGGCGTAAAACACCTTATCGCGAGCGTACACACGCCTGCACCCTTTATACATGAATAAAATCAAGGCTCGACCGGGATAACCCGTGTCGGGCCTTGATTTCCGTTGTGATCCTTTGATGACAGCGGGGCGCAATCGTTCTATGTGAGGGCACGTCACCTTTTTTGGATTCGGAGCCGAACCCCTTGCTGATGCTGCGGTTGCTGCCTGCCTACCCTCTGTGCTGCGGACTGACCCCGTCGGCGACGCGTGGTTTCGAACCTCTAGGTGTTAATTTTTCAGACAGTTTCGCAAATGCAGGCTTGGACAATCAGGCCACCATCGGCTAGTGACGCCGCGGCAAACCTGTGCCGCGGTTCAGACACCGACGACAAAGACGCAACGAACAGCAACGCCAAAGTGGAAATGGAGCCATTCTATGTGCGGGATTTTGGGAATCGCAAACCGGGACTCGGATGTCTTCGCGGAGATCTACGATGGTCTGCTGATGTTGCAGCACCGGGGCCAGGATGCGTCCGGCATCGTCACCTACACCGGTGAATTCTTTCGCGAGCGCAAAGCCAACGGGCTGGTCAAGGACGTCTTTGGCCCTGACGACGCTGATACGCTGACCGGCAAGGTTGGCATGGGTCATGTCCGTTACCCCACGGCGGGCTCGCTCTCTGCCGCAGAGGCGCAACCGTTCTTTGTGAACGCGCCCTATGGCATTTACCTGGTGCACAACGGCAATATCACCAACACCGCCGAGCAGCGCGAGAAGGTCACCGCCAAATACAGCCGTCATCTGCGCACCACATCGGATTCCGAGATCCTGCTGAACGTTCTGGCGGACAAGGTTGCCGATGCGATCAAGGTCAACGGCAATCGCGAGCCGATCCGCAATATTTTTGCCGGGGTCAAAATGACGATGGAACGCGTGCAGGGCGCCTACTCCGTGATCTGCATGATCGCAGGCGTTGGCATGTTGGCCTTCCGCGACCCCAATGGCATTCGCCCCCTGTCGGTCGCCACCCGCAGCGCATCCGGTGACGGCGATGACTATGCCTTTGCCTCAGAAGACGTGGCCTTTGGCATCAACGGGTTTGAGAAGATCCGCGACGTCAAACCAGGTGAGGCGATCCTGATCGATCTGGACGGCAATATGCATTGCCATCAGGCAGTTGAGGGCAAGCTGAACCCCTGTATCTTTGAATATGTCTATCTGGCACGTCCCGATTCCATGCTGGACGGTGTCTCGGTCTACAAGACCCAGCTGCGGATGGGTCAGGCACTGGCGCAACAGATCAAGGATTCCGGTCTGGAAATCGACAGCATCATCCCGGTGCCGGATTCAGCCCGTCCCGTGGCGCTGGAAGTGGCCAATTCAACCGGCATTCGCTACCGCGAAGCGCTGGTCAAGAACCGTTATGTGGGCCGGACGTTTATCATGCCGGGCCAACAGGAGCGCAAAAAATCAGTGCGTCGCAAGCTGAACGCCATCCCGCTTGAGATGAAAGGCCTGAACGTGCTGCTGATCGACGATTCCATCGTCCGCGGCAACACCATCAAAAAGATCGTCGAAATGTGCCGCGATGCAGGCGCCAAGAAGGTCTATATCGCCTCGGCCTCGCCACCGGTGAAATACCCCAACGTTTATGGCATCGACATGCCCACCAAGCACGAGCTGATCGCAAACGGGCTTGAGATCGAGGAAATCCGCCAAGAGCTCGGTGCAGATGCGCTGTTCTATCAAAAGCTGGAGGATCTGATCTGGGCCGCCAAAGAGGGCAACGCCGAAATCGATGGCTTTGACTGTTCCTGCTTTGACGGCAAATACATCACCGGGGTCACCGCTGAATATCTGGACGGTCTGGAAAACAGCACCCGTGTGAGCGCCAAGATCAAGGACATGCCAAACTCTGGCAGCTCCTGGAACAAGGAACAGGTGGCATCGGGTTAAGCCCCACACGTGCGCAAACTAGCTGTTTGTACTTTGCCGCAGGGCAGAGTAAGACGCCGCCCAATCAGTTCATCAAAGACGCTGGTCTCCGCATCAGCGTCTTTTTCTTTGGTCACCATGCAGTCAGGAACGTCATTTGGATCCGCATCTCGCCAGGCTTTTGACGTCTCAACGCACCTGCCGTTGCTGCGGAGCCACTTTTGCGCAGCTTATCAGCCTGTCCTGTGACCGGCCTGACATCTGCAGCGACGAGCATATCGTGCAGGACAATACCGCTGTTCTGACCGAAGCCGGCGATGTGTTGACCGAAGATTTCTGCCGCATCGGGGATCTGCATTTCCTGCGCGCGGTACTGGCGCTGCCGATCAACAATGCGGGCGAGACCGAATTCATTCTGGGCACCTGGGCCAGTGTCACGGCGGATGACTTCCACGACTACCACTCTTTGCTGGATATGGGAGAGGTCGACACGATGGGCAGCCGTCCGGCCTGGCTTGCCAATACCATTCCGCTGCATGAAGGTCAGCCACCGGCCGCCAAAATCCAGCCGCGCGGCGATGGGCAATATCCGGATCTGGATGTGGTTGAGACCTCGCATTCGCTTCACACCTTGCAGCAGCGCGGGTTGGAGTTCGAGGACCTGCTGGAAATGCTCTATGCCTATGGGCACGATCTGCCGTCGCTCCTGTACGATGCCTGATTGCCTGTGACCGCGAGGGTTTGGTTTCAAGGCATGCGCGGCTCAGATACCGCAAAGCACGCATAAATCCGCTGGCCCAGATCAGGCCTACCAGCGGTTCTTTGCACGCATCTCCCCCTGGCCTTTCCCTTCGCCCGGCACGCTGATAGCTGCGCCTCTTCGCCCCGCTAAATGGCACCGGGCAGTCAAACAAGAGGCACAGGCAGTCCCAAAATGGGTTCAAACAACACAATAGAAGACACACCAAAACATGTGGCGCAATCCGCGACGCAATCAGACGCGCTGCCAACCGGCGGGACGGTTTTGGTCGGCATTTTTGGCGCGACCACCGCGCCAGAGGCATTGGTGCGCACCAGCAGCGGTCGGGTGCGACGCGTGAAAAACGGCAGCCGTGTGGCCTCGGGTCAGGTTGTTGCCATCGACGAAAAAGGCTTGTTGCTGCAACGGGGCGGCCAGACCCAGCGGCTGCAAATCCCCGGCAGTTAGTCGCAGCGCCAACACGCCCCCTTGACCCTGCCAGCCCGGCAACGCAAGAAAGCGGTATGACACAGAAACTTGCTTTGATCACCGGTGCGTCGCGTGGCCTTGGGGCCGCATTTGCAGAGGCGCTTGCCCCGACCCATCACATTGTCGCCGTTGGACGGACCGCTGGCGCGTTGGAAGAGCTGGATGACCGCATCCAGGCCGGTGGCGGCAGCGCCACCCTGGCACCGATGGACATCACCACGCCGGACGCCATGGCCACCCTGTGCCGCGGTATTCATGACCGCTGGGGCCAGTTGGATCTGTGGGTTCATTGCGCCATCCACGCCGCCCCGTTGAGCCCGGCAAATTTCGTAGCCCCCAAGGATTGGGAGAAAAGCGTTGCGGTCAATGCCACCGCGACCTCTCTGCTGATCACCTATGTCGCGCCCCTTCTCGGACAGTCGGGCAAAGCGGTGTTCTTTGATGATCCTCGTGGCGGTGAGCGGTTCTTTGGCGCCTATGGGGCGAGCAAAGCCGCGCAGATGGCACTGGTACGCAGTTGGCAGGACGAAAGCGAACGCACCGGACCCAAGGTGCAGATCCTGGCACCCAATCCCATGCCCACCGCCACCCGCGCGCGGTTTTATCCCGGCGAAGACCGCGACACTCTTGCCGCGCCCCAGTCCGAGGCTGCGCGCCTGTTGCCCGCCGTTCTGGAAGACTAACTCACGGTCGGCATCCGTCCGAACCCGCGTGAATTATCACCGACTTGATCGGACAGGTGCCCGCTGCGGGACGCTTTCCTCCCGCTTGGGACACGCAGCCCCTTGCCCCGTTGCGGCGTTGGCCATATTCACGATGGCAACGATGTAACGCAGGGCAAGACATGCGCATTTTGATCACCAATGACGACGGCATCAATGCCGAGGGTCTGCAAGTCCTGAGCGAGATCGCCAAGAGCATTGCAGGGGATACGGGCGAAGTCTGGACCGTTGCGCCCGCATTTGAGCAATCCGGTGTGGGTCATTGCATCAGCTATACCCGGCCGTTCATGATTTCCGAACAGGGACCGCGCCGCTTTGCCGCCGAGGGCTCTCCGGCTGATTGCGTGCTGGCCGGTCTCTATAATGTGCTGAAAGACACGCCGCCGGATCTGATCCTGTCGGGCGTCAACCGGGGCAATAACTCCGCTGAAAACGCGCTCTATTCCGGCACATTGGGCGCTGCGCTGGAAGGCGCGTTGCAGGGCATACCGTCGTTTGCGCTGTCCCAGTATTTTGGCCCCGAGAACAAGGAACTGGCCAATCCGTTTGAAGCCGCCGCCGCCCACGGTGCCGCCGCCATTCAAAAGGTTCTGAAGGCCGCTCCGGCCAATAACAGCGCCTATCAGCTGTTTTACAATATCAACTTCCCACCGGTTGCCGCCGATGACGTCAAGGGGATGCGTTTTGCCGCCCAAGGCCTGCGTCAGGGCACGCGGTTCAGTGCCGAAAACTCCAACTCGCCAAATGGGCGTCATTACACTTGGATAAAAGGGGGCGATCAGCGCGCCGAAACCGCACCCGGCAGCGATGCGGCGTCGAACCTAGCCGGCTATGTCTCAATCACGCCGATGCGCGCGGATCTTACAGCCCATGATGTTCTGGAGGGGTTTCAGGCAGTAGAATGACACCGGGACCCGATCCAGAAACCAAGATGCAATTCCTGTTCGCGCTGCGTTCCAAAGGCGTGACCGAACAAACCGTTCTGGAAGCGATGGAGACCATCGATCGCGGGCTGTTTGTGCGCGGCCTGTTCTCGGATCGTGCCTATGAGGACATGCCGCTGCCGATTTCCTGCGGCCAGACGATTTCGCAGCCCTCGGTGGTTGGCATCATGACCCAGGCGCTGCAGGTGAGCCCGCGCGACACAGTTCTGGAGGTGGGCACTGGGTCCGGCTATCAGGCAGCGATCCTGGCGCGGCTGGCCCGCCGGGTCTATACCATCGACCGCTATAGCCGTTTGGTGCGCGAAGCGCGCGATGTGTTTGACCAATTGGCGATCTCCAATCTGACCTCTTTGGTGGGCGATGGATCGCATGGAATGCCCGAACAAGCGCCCTTTGATCGTATTATTGTGACCGCTGCCGCCGAAGATCCGCCAAGCCCGCTGTTGGCGCAGCTCAAGATTGGCGGCATAATGGTGCTGCCTGTTGGCCAGTCTGACCACGTACAATCGCTTATTCGTGTGCATAAAACCGCCGACGGGCTGGAATATGACGAATTACGCTCTGTCCGCTTTGTTCCCCTGCTTGAGGGACTGGGCAAAGAGACATAAGAAATTGAGGTATACCATCCATTTGTCGCAGCGCGCGTGAGCACGCTGGATCGCGGCAGCAAGAGGTGGGGTTAACAAACGGGCCGGGCCGCACTGGGTTCTGCTGTGATTTGAGGAGAGCGAAGATGACCGTGACCATCCCACGCCACACACGAGGCGCAGGCCTGCGCATCACGTCTGCCCTTGCTCTGCTGTCGGCACTGGCCGCCTGTGACGGCTCCCCGCTGGATTACGATCTACGGGGCCGCGTCGGTGGTTTTACCACGGCACCTGCTGCACAGACCGCCACCGCCAGCCGCCCCACCGCCGATGCGCGCGGCTTGATCAGCTATCCCTCATATCAGGTTGCCGTCGCTGAACGCGGTGACACGTTGGCCGATGTGGCCACCCGCATTGGTCTGCCCGTCGGCGAGCTGGCCCAGTTCAATGGCATGCAACCGGGCGACACCCTGCGCCGGGGTGAAGTGATCGCCCTACCCCGCCGTGCCCCCGATGTGGTGCCCCAGTCTGAGGTTGTCGCCCCTGGTGGCGTCGACATTGCCGCCCTCGCCGGCCAAGCGATCGAAACCGCGCCGCTGGCTTCCAACAATCCGGGATCAGCAACCCCAACCACCCTGCGCCCGACACCCAAACCACAGGCCACGCCCGCGGTCCAGGGCGGACCAGAACCGGTGCGCCACAAGGTAGAACGGGGAGAGACCGCCTTTACCATTTCGCGGCTCTATCAGGTGCCGGTGAAATCCCTGGCGGAATGGAATGGGCTGAACAGCAGTTTCTCAATCCGCGAAGGCCAATTCCTGTTGATCCCGATCAAGGATCAACCCGCCCCCAGCCGCCAAGACCAAGCCCCCGCAGCCCCCGAAGTGCAGGTTGTCGCCGCCCCCGGTGTGGGCAGTCCAACGCCAACCCCGCCCAGCTCCACCAAACCGCTGCCGGATGAAAAAGTCGAACCCGCCGCTGCCAAGCCGGAAATCATCCCCGAGGTCACGGTCCCGGCCCCGACCCAAGCACCAGATTCCGCCATGGTCTACCCGGTGCAGGGCAAGATCATCCGCACCTATAGTAAGGGTAAAAACGACGGCATCGACATCTCAGGGCCCGCCGGTGCCACCGTGCGCGCCGCCGATTCCGGCACCGTGGCCGCCATCACCAAGGATTCCAACGGCATCCCGATCATCGTTGTGCGCCATGATCCTAAGGTGCTGACGGTTTATGCCAATGTCGACAAGATCGAGGTCAACAAAGGCGACACCGTCCGCCGCGGCCAAGCCATCGCCGCCCTGCGCGAAGAAGCCACGCCTTACGTCCATTTCGAGGTCCGCAACGGCTTTGACAGCGTGGATCCCCTGCCGTATTTGAATTGATGCCGACCTAGGGCCCTCGCTCAGAACTAACCCCCAACATATGCATGCCGATGCCGCGCGCGGCGGCGTGCCGGATCAGCAGGCGGTTGGATCACAAGTTTTCATTGTGCGCTCCTGCCCTAGACAGATGTCTTTTTTGTGTGTTGCATACTCGCCTTGAGCGATTCACAGTGCGTAAATTCATGCATAAATTGATCGTCAGATTATGAAAAACCTTTTTATTTTTTTCGTCCTGCTGGGTGCGGCGCTTATACCCAATGTTCCCCTGGCGGATGACATCACGCGTATCGAAGAGATCTTGCATAACCAAAGATTTAGCGATGACGGATTAACAGTGACCACAGAGGAGACCGCGACAGTTGAAGGTTGCGCCATTCGCCTTGTGAGGACATCTGCAAACAGATGCCACAAGGACACGGGTTTCTATGAAAGAACCCGGTACATCGATGTGCGCGTCTTAAATACGCATAGATTTTTTGTGTCTCGGGAGGACTTTACCGGAGAAAGCTATGAAAACCTCAAAGGTGCGGCGGCATACAGCTTCCGCTGGCATTATTGGTTCTCGTTATTCAAAGCTGGACAACGCGCCCACGCGATTTTCAAAGAAGAATACGAAAATCACCCGCGCGACATCAGCACCCGGTTGCAAGTTCTGAGCAGGCGAAACAGCGAAGAAATCGATCCCGACGCTTATGCGATGTCTTATAAGACTACCAAATTTTGCTCTGGCGCTACGATCAAGGAACCTCTGTTCAGCAGCGGCTTTGATTTCTATATGCCCCCTGAGCACACGCGCGAATTCGTGGCACTAATTGAGGATCTGGCGAAGACTTGCGAGCCGCTTTAAATCAAAATGGGCTATGCAGGATGGGGCAGTGTTATTCTCGCGGGTGGTCTCATGGCCCATGTGTTTTTGGTCTATGGGTTGGACTTCAAACCAAAGGAGGCCTCAATTGGCGTCGCCTATGGTTTGGTGTTTGGCGCAATCTTTTGGCTTGGCGCACGCCTCTCCACACCCGCTGCGTTTATCGTCACAGCAGATCCCAAAGATGTTCTGTGAGAATCGGACCCGCGGGCGTTACGCGATTGTCACCCCGTGCCGCCCTGCAAGGTCCGTGAAGAATTGCCAGGCCACCCGGCCGGATCGGCTGCCGCGGGTGGCTTGCCATTCGATGGCTTCTGCGCGCAGGTCTTCGGCCGCGATCTCCACGCCATAGGCGGTGCAATAGCCCTGGATCATCGACAGGTATTCGTCCTGGTCGCAGGCATGGAACCCCAGCCAAAGGCCAAAGCGATCTGAGAGAGAGACTTTTTCTTCGACCGCCTCAGACGGGTTGATGGCGCTGGAGCGTTCGTTTTCGATCATGTCCCGTGGCATCAGATGACGCCGGTTTGAGGTGGCATAAAAGACCACATTTTCGGGGCGTCCCTCAACACCGCCATCCAGCACCGCTTTGAGGCTTTTGTAATGTTGGTCGTCATGGCTGAACGACAGATCATCACAATAGAGAATAAAGCGGCACGGCGCGCTACGCAGGTGGTTCAACAGGCGCGCCACGGTGGGCAGGTCTTCGCGTTGCAGCTCCACCAGTTTGAGGTCGGGGTGATCTGCGTTGAGCGCGCCGTGCACAGCCTTGACCAGCGACGACTTCCCCATGCCACGCGCGCCCCACAACAAAGCGTTATTGGCGGCGAACCCTTGGGCAAAACGGCGGGTGTTTTCCAAAAGCGTATCGCGGGCGCGGTCGATGCCCACCAAAAGATCCAGCGCCACCCGGTTTACCTGGGAAACTGGCGTCAGCCGTTCGGGCGCAACGTGCCAGACAAAGGCGGGGGCGGTGGAAAAATCGGGCGCAGCCAAAGGGGCCGGCGACATGCGCTCCAAAGCTTCGGCGATCCGGTTCAACGCAGTCTCATCCATGGCCATTCTCCGATCTTGCAGCGTGGGGATTGCGTCTGTTTACAAACGAAAAAGCGCCCCTGCACAAGGGGCGCTTTTTATGGACTTGAGCGGGGATGAGGCGGCTTAGTCGTCTTCGACCTCATCATCGTAATAGCCTTCGGCCCGCAGCTTGGCTTCGCGCTTTTTATCAACCCGACCCACAAGGAAGATCGAGATTTCATACAGCCCGTAGACCACGCTGAACAGGATCACCTGGGTGACAACATCCGGCGGGGTGACCAGAGCGGCCAGCAGCAAGATGGCGACAACCGCGTATTTGCGCACCGCGCCCAGCCCTTCGGCGCTGACCAACCCGGCCTTGCCCATCAGGGTCAACAGAACCGGCAGCTGGAAACACAGCCCAAAGGCCATGATGAATTTCAGCGTGATATCCAGGCTCTCGTTCACCTTGCCAAAGAAGGTGATTTTCACCCCGTCCGAGGTTTCGGGCACCACGGCGACCTCACCCGGGACTTCGCTGACGGTACTTTGAAGCAAGTTAGCAAAGACCGACGCCACATCGGCAAAACCCAAGAAGAACTGCATCGCCAGCGGTGTGACCACAAATTGGGCAAAGGACGCGCCCAACAGGAACATGACGGGCGAGGCGATCAGGAAGGGCAGGAACGCACCCTTCTCGTTCTTGTAAAGGCCCGGTGCCACAAACCGCCACAGCTGGTATCCGATCATCGGGAACGACAAAGCAAACCCAAAGACCATCGAGATACGGAACAGGGTGAACAGATATTCCTGCGGCGAGGTATATTGCAGCGTCGGCGAGGGATCGCCAAGATCGCGCAGGGTGGATTCAATCGGCCCCAACAAGAACTGCAGGATCGGTTCCGCCACCGTAAATGCCAGAACGATGCCAACAATAAACGCCAGAACCGCCCGGATCAGACGGGTGCGCAGCTCGGCCAGATGTTCAATCAACGGGGCTGTTGACTCGTCCATTTCTTCAGTTTGGCTCATGTTTTAAGCCTCATCTTTCGGCTTGGTCTCAACGGCGGCTTCTGCTGCATCCGCTTTGGCCATCGCCTCTTGTGCCTCAGTGGCTTTGCGTTCGGCGGCCGCGCGTGCCGTGGCGGCCTGGATCCGCTTGGCGTCCTGTGCGCGTTCTTCGGACAGGACAGAGTTCTCCGCCTTGTCCGTCGATGCGGCACTGCCGAATTTGGTAGGGTCGACCGATGTGCGCAGATCTTCGGCGGCCTTGCGCATGGTGTCGCTCACCGCGCCCATGGGGTTGGTTGCGGTCTTCAGACCCTTTGCCACATCTTTGACGCCGGTTTCATCCGCCGCATCATTCATCGCCCGGCTGAATTCGCGCGCCATGCCACGGGCTTTACCCACGAAACGGCCGACATTGCGAAACAGCACTGGCAGATCCTTGGGACCGACCACGATCAACGCGACGATCCCAATGACCATCAATTCGGTCCATCCAAGATCGAACATAGGCCCTTACGCCTTGTCTTTTTCGGTCTCGGGGGTCACGTCTTTTGCTTCTTCCATTGCATCCTGTTCCAGCTCGGCTGAGCTGTCGCTGACGCCTTTTTTGAAGGCGGTGATACCTTTGCCGACTTCGCCCATAAGGGATGAAATTTTGCCGCGTCCAAACAGGACCAGAACCACAACTGCGATCAGAAGAATGCCGGGAAGGCCGATATTGTTGAGCATTGAAACTCTCCTTTTAGTCAGACCGGGCATGGCGTCCCGGTGATGTCTCGTTGGGATCAAGACTACGGCGCAGAGCCCGGCGCGGACCAGCGCCACAAGGGGGCAAATCGCGGATCCGTGAAGAGATTGCGGATTTTCATAGGCGTCCGCACAGGCAACTGACAGGTTTGTGGCAGTTGGTGCCTTCTAAAACAAGCCTGTCACATCACAAAAGGAGAGACATCGTGACACCCAATGTCGCAGAAACTGTCACATTCGAATTGGCGGATCGGATCACGGACACGGATTTTCTGGCTCAGATCAGAGCCACCGAAACCTTCATGCGCAGCTGTCCCGGCTTTATCTTTCGGCGTCTCAGCTGTGGCGCAGATGGCCGTTGGACCGATTGCGTGATCTGGACCAACATGGAGCACGCGCAGGCCGCAGCCAAAGCGTTTGAGACGCAAGCGTTTCTACCCGCCGTGATGGCAACCATGAAACCCGGCAGCATCCAAATGCGCCATGAGACGATCCATAATGCCGAGCTTCGGATTATGCCGCGCCGATCCGCAGAACCAGTTGCGTTGCGGTTGGACCGGCGCAGCGTGTCGGCATAATTCAGAGCGCTTCGAGGAATGCCAAGAGTTCCTCACCCGGTCGATATCGTCCGCCCGTCTGGTCAACCGGCTTTGTCAGAGCCATCGCCCTTTCTTTCAGTTCGATATCGGCGTGGATGTAGACCTGTGTCGTCTCGACCGATTCATGGCCCAGCCAGAGCGCAATGATAGTCCGGTCCACACCGCGCTGTAGAAGCTGCATTGCAGCGGTGTGGCGCAAGACATGGGGTGTGACGCGCTTCAATCTGAACGTCGAGCTGGTCGAGGCGGCGGTGGCCGCATGTTTCCGAACAATTCGCTCAACCGCATCTCGGCTGAGCGGCCTGCCACGGATGGTTGCGAACAGGGGATCGTTGGGCTCAGTCCGGCACTGCGCAAACCATGCCTTCAATGCACCCCGACTGTCTGCGCGAAGCGGCGTTGCGCGTTCCTTCCGACCTTTGCCCATGCATCTGATGTGCGCTCCGGTGCCGAGCTCGACATCGCCAACACGCAGGCCGATCACCTCTGATACGCGCAAACCCGTCTGTAGCATTGTGAGGAGCAACACCCGATCACGCCGCCCAAACCAGGTCGACTGGCCAGGTGCCTTCAGTAAGGCCTCCATCTCGTCACGAGTCAGAAAGTCCACGACGCGTTTTTCGTGCTGTTTGGACGGCATCGCCAGCACCTTCTGGCAATGATGCAGCAACTGGGGTTCACAGCCCGCGACATATTTGAAGAACGAACGGATCGCTGCTAGCCGCGTGTTCCGGCTTCGCGCGCTGTTGCCGCGTTCATCCTCGCAGAACGTCAAGAACCGCCCGATGATGTCGGCGTCGATGTGGGCTACATGCAGCTCAGTCGGCGGCAAACTGGTCTCTGCTGTCGCGTATTTCAGTAAGAAACGGAAGGTGTCGCGATAGCTCGCGATCGTGTTTGGACTGGCCTGCATCTGGGTCAAAAGTCGCTCGGTGAAGAACCGCTGCACGTAAACGGGCAATGGATAGGTTGTGATCATGATGATACCTCCAGAATCCGCTGCTCTGCTCGTGCTGCGGCCAACTGCATCAGCTCGGGCACTGCCTCGATGTACCAGAACGTATGCTTGGGCTCGGAATGGCCGAGATAGGTGCTGAGCTTGTACATTTCGGCCTCGATGTCCCGGCCATCCCGGAACCAGTCCAGGATGGTGTGAACGGCAAATGTGTGCCGCAAATCATGGATTCGGGAACCATGACCGTGGCGGTTGAAGGCTTGCGATGACCATAGGCCGATATTTCTGCTGACCTGTGCGAAGTTGTAGCGTGCCCCGCAATCTCCTGCCGGTTCGCCATCTTCTTTGATGAAGAACCGTGGTGATTGCCGCGGTACCAGCCGGTCCCGCAACTCGGTATAGTGAGCAAGCCGATGGGCGGTGTCACCTTTGACGGGCAGCTGCCGATCCTTACCATTCTTCGTGTTTCTGAGTGTGAGCACGGCGCGGTCAAGATCGACGTCCTGCTGCTCAAGAGATAAAGCTTCGTTCACCCGCATGCCTGTCACCGCGATCAAGCCGAACAGGGTCTGCCACAAAGCGGCCCGAAGCCCATATGGTGACGGCAATCGACCAGCTTCAGCGACAAGATCTACGATCTGACGGGGCGCATAGATCTAGGGGACACGCCTTCGGTATCGGCCGATGACGAGTTGGTTGGACAGGACTTCGGTCCGATCGTCGTGCTCCGCTAGCCAAAAGGCGAACCGGCGCACCATGCCAAGGCGATGAGACCATGTGTTGTTGTCCGCACTGCCGTAGTTTGCCTTCCAATCAAGGAACAACGGCGTCGAGATGATTTGGAACCCGTTGTCGTCGGCCAAGCTGACGAACTTGCGGAGGACCCGTTCCTCAAAGGACAGGTCAAATCCCATCGAACGCCGAAGGGCCAGATATTCATCAAGTCGTTGAGACAGTGTCTTCATTGCACTTCCTCCGCCGTCGGCCAGGAACGCGAGATCGAGCGCAAGGCATCGACATCATGTTGCGCATAGATTGTCGTGTTCATCGCAGACCGATGTCCCAGCACATCCCCGATCTCGGCAAGCGACGCGCCTTTTCACAGAATGTCGGTGGCCAGGCTGTGCCGCAGAATGTGCGTGCCGATATAGGCTTGCGGCGGGCTAATGCCGATCGCATCATAGGCATCACGTAAAATCCAGCGCAGGATTTGTGCGTCCTTGAACCTCTTGAACGGCGGTTTTACTGACACGAACCGCGCGCGGCCCGGGCCCCGGCGCTCATTCTTGATGTAATCGACAATCGCCTCACCAATCTCCGCCGACATCGGCATCCGATCATGCAATTGCCTCTTGCCACGGATCAGGATTTCACCAGCACGCCAGTCGATATCGCCTAGTTCTATCGCCGTCACCTCTGGGGGCCGAAGGCCCAGCCGAGCGACCAGCATCAGCATTGCATAGTTGCGTCGACCCGTTTTCTTGTGGCCGCGCACCACCTCTACGAGCCGGTTGACCTGTTCCGGCTCCAGATACCTCGGAATGCCTGTCGGCTCGGCTGCCGCGCCTTCGGCACGGCGCTGCTCAGGTTACGCTCCGTCTTGCCGTTCCAAAACAGGAACGGGAACAGGTTGCGCAGATGTGACGGGCCGGTCTTGTCACGCGGCGCATTTTGCGCCTCACGCAATCAAAGGATGAGCCCGGTGATGTCGTCAGGCTTGACGGTGTTGAGATCGCCTAGACCGGTGCCGAACTTCGCGGTGAGGAACCGGTCATAGAACCGCAGGCAGTGGTAGATTGTGTCCCCGGACAGACCGCGCTGGACGCGCAGGTACGTCTCGTACTCCCATTTGAGCACAGCCCTTGGCGACATGTCGAGCGGCGCCATAGGGCGCGCTGGAGCGGATGCATTCTCGATCAGCTAATCCCTGAACCGATTAAGTCGGTATAGGCAATGCTTCTTGTCGTTCGCCGACGCGGCGTCGACAATTGGACGCGCAAGCTGGTCCATAAGCTCATCAGTTAAGTCAGCAGGGGTGAGTTTTGCCGATACCAGGGCCTCCCTGAGCGCTTGTGCATTCGACCTGTATTTATCAATCGACCCTTTGCTGTACCCTTCAGATTCGATGATTTCGGCGAAGTGGTCAGCATGGTTGATCCGGTTTGACAGAGACCCGTTCGCACGAGATGGTTGCGTCTTCATAAGCTTTTCCTTCAGTTGGTTGAAGGTTGTGCTTATGCCAGATCACCGAAGCGGACGCTCACGGGGCAAGGATAGATCGACACACTGCTGAGCGGACGAAGCCGCTGCGTGAGCGGATGATCGAAGACATGCGCATCCATGGGATGGGCGATAAAGCGCAAAAAGCCCATATCCGGTCGATCAAGGATTTTGCCGGGTTTCTGAAGAGGTCACCGGACACGGCCGCGCCTGACGATCTGCGTGCCTATCAGCTTCACATGACAGATACTGGGGTCACGCCGCCTACATATAATGCGCAGATCATGGCGCTGAGGTTCCTG
>NZ_JAHHIR010000093.1 GCF_018678075.1 Epibacterium ulvae
CTCAATCGTCAGACAGGTTCGCCAGATCTCAAAATCCACACCGCCAAAGTCAGCGCACAACAACCGCAGCAAGCGCCATTGCCGCGCCAGCGGCTTCGTCCTGGCCGCAATGCGGCCACTCACTCCCCGCCTCGGTCTCGGGCACAGCCCTTTTCTACAGGAGCGATCTATAACCCATCTTCTCTGAGTTTGTCCGCACTTTGGGCTTGGGGGGCGCTTTCTCTTGCATCTCCTTGATATGCGACAGTACGGCGCTGAGCCGCTTGTTCTCGGTGATCGCAGCAAGAGTGACGCGCTGGTCCATATCAAAGATCCTGTAGGGCAGGGCTTGGCCTTTCCAGCGCACTTCAAACCGGCCATTGACAAAGAGAAAAGTGTCCACATATTTGCCAACTAGAGCAGGCGACAGATCGTTCTTTGCCAGCATGATCCGCTTGCGATTATAAGAAAAGGTGAGCTGCCTTCCGACATAGCGGTTCTCGCGCCAGCACAGCACGTCTGCCAATCGCGCCGGTTCCACATTCAGAGCCCGGTGCGATTGTTCGGTTTGACAGGAGCCTAGGAAAATTTTCCGTTGAAACGGTTTTGAAGTCTTCAAGAAAGGCATTTCTGGCCTCCATATCGGAAATACCCGCCAGTCGCATCTCTTTGACCGGCCGATCCTGAAGTGTGCGGTTTGCACGTTCAACCCGGCCCTTGGCCTGAGAACTATTTGCGCATAGGTTCTCGATATTCAGTTCATTCAGCGCGCGCCAAACTGGGTCATTCCAGCGCCGTTTTTGGCATCTTTTCTGGCGACTCTGAACACGATGTGTTTGTCGCTGTAAAAGGCCACCCGACGATCATGCTGAACCAGATACCGTTTCAGCGCTTCAGAATAGCTGAAGGTGCTTTCCGATGGGACAAACCGCAACTCCCCAAGGGTGCTGGTGGCGTAATCAATGAAAACAAGCAGAGTACAGGGCGGCGCGCGATCCTCTAACCAGCGGTGATCTGGATTTATTCCCCAAAACACTCCCGGCGCAGGCGCGGTTGATGGAACGTCCGGCGCTGTTTGCGCGACAGGCAAATGCCACCTGCAATCATCCATTTGCGCAAAGTCTCGCGCGATACATTGACCCCGTGATGCTCAGTCAACTGCTCAGCCGCCAATGTCGGGCCGAAATCCGGCTAGTTCTCTTTGATCAAGCTCAAGGTATAGTCGCGTTTGGCTTTGTGGATCCGGTTATTCGGAGGCTTGCCGGGCGCCTTATGACGGATCGATGATGCGCCGTCCTGGCGATATCGCTTCAACAGTCGGAAGATTTGCCGACGCGTCAGGTCCAGCAGGTTCGCAGCGTTATCAATTGTCAACTGACCATCGTCGACCTGCGCCAAAACTTCCACGCGGTTCCGCTCGCGCTCGCTCATGACCACCCATCCTATGTCCACATATCCTCGCTAAAACACACGAGGATAGTGACACTTCTGCTTTGCTTATGGGTGACATTACTGCTTTGCGGCTACAGTGTTCAGTCGCGTAATCAGTGTTATGTTATTTGTGAGCGCAGCTATACAGTGCCGCCGAGGCTACCTTCGAGTTCGACCAACTCTTGTCCGCCAGCCATCAAGTCCTGCAGCTCTTCTGGCGTGATCTCACCACGTTGCGCGGTTCCCAGCGTTTTGCCGCGGTTCAACACGGTGAACCGATCGCCGACGGCCATCGCGTGACGCACGTTGTGGGTGATGAACACGACCGCAATTCCCTGTTTTCGTACCTTGTCGATAGTGGCCAGAACATTTGCGGTTTGGCGCACACCCAAGGCCGAGGTCGGCTCATCCAGGATCAGAACCTTGGCTCCGAAGTGCACCGCGCGAGCAATCGCAACGGTTTGCCGTTCACCACCTGACAAGGTACCAACCGCTTGATCGGGACCCCGCAGGTTGATGCCCATTTTGCGCATCTCATCCATGGTGACCATATTGGCGTAGTCATGGTCGAACAGTTTCAACGGACCAACGCTTTTGACCGGCTCATTGCCCATGAAGAAGTTGCGGCTGACGGACATCAGCGGGATCATTGCCAAATGCTGGTGCACGGTGGCAATCCCGGCCGCAATGGCATCGCGGGGATCGGCAAAGTGCATTTCTTTGCCTTCGAACATGATCTCCCCATGGGTGGGTTTGTGAACACCCGACATGGTTTTGATGAACGTCGACTTCCCGGCACCGTTGTCGCCCAACAGGCAGTGGCATTCGCCGGGGAACACATCGACCGAGACACCGGCGAGCGCGATCACGCTGCCAAAATGTTTCTCGATGTTCTGCATCTTGATGATCGGCGTTTTATCGCTGCTCATGATCAGCGCTCCCCTGTGATGATGCGACGGATGTAGGTGTTCAAGATCACAGCACCCAACAAGATAATGCCCAGGAACACGCGGAACAGTGAGCTTTCGACGCCAGCAAAGAACAGACCCTGTTGCACCACGCCAAAGATCAGCGCGCCAAGGGCAGCCCCCAAAACCGAGCCATAGCCGCCCGTCAACAGCGCGCCACCGATCACCACGGCGATGATTGCTTCAAATTCCTTCAACAGACCACGGTCTGCGCCGGCCGAACCAAACTCCATCACCTGACACACGGCAAAAACTGTGGCGCAGAAGGCGGTGAACATGAACATCAGAACCTTGACCTTGTTCACCGGAACGCCAGAGTTGCGCGCCGCTTCGGCGTCGCCGCCCGCTGCAAAGATCCAGTTGCCGAATTTGGTCTTGGTCAACAGGATATGGCCAAAAATGATCAGGATTGTCGCCCAGATGATCAACATCGGGACACCGTCCACAACGGGCTGGCCCTCACGGCTGCCTCGGGTGAAAGTTGCAATCAGACCCGCATCGCCCAGCCATTGGAACAGACCGCCCAGGATCTTGCCGCCAAAGACCGGCGCCAGCCAGTCGCCCTCAGCCGCGTCCTTGATCCCGCCAATAATGGTTTTGCGTTCAATGGTTTGCGGCAAAAAGATGGTAAAGCCGCGTAGGATGAACAAGAAGGCCAGTGTCACGATAAAGCTTGGCAATCCGGTGCGAATGACGATGAACCCGTTTAAGGCCCCGATCATGGTGCACAGGACAAAAGTGACCAGGATTGCCATCCAAACAGGCCAGCCCAGTGTGACCGCAAAGATCGCGATCATCATGCCGGCAAAACCGATCATCGAGCCAACCGACAGGTCAAACTCGCCCGCGATCATCAGCAGACAAGCGCCCACCGCAATGATCATGAATTGCGCCGAAACAATCGACCAGTTCATGGCGCCTTGGGCGCTGAACATGCCGCTGTCAAAAGCGAACAAAAGGAAGAAGGTGAAAACCGCAATAGTGCCAACGATACCGCCGAGTTCGGGGCGGATCAGCGCCTTGCGTAGGGCCGAGATTTCTTTGATACGTTCGTCGGCCACGGGGGTGGATTGAGCTGCTTCGCTCATGACAGCGCCCTTTCGCAATACTTGCAATGTGCCTGGATGGGATCGGGCGTCCGAGGCATGACGGACACCCGCAAGTTTCAGGAATTAACGGTATTCGCCCGCGAATTCTTCGATCTTGGTCAGACCGTCCGCAGTGACAAAACCGGGACCCGAGTTGATGTTGTTGCCAGGCAGAACGCCATAACGGTGGTAGTTGGTCATCACAACAACCGGCAGATAGGCCTGCAGGAAGGGTTGTTGGTCGATGCCCCACTCGATGGTGCCAGCTTTGATGCCTTTGACGATTTCACCGCCCAGATCAAAGGTGCCGAAATAGATGTCACCGGCCATGCCGTTCTCTTCCAGAGCCAGCAAGGTGGGATCGGCAGAAACCGGACCCAGGGTCAGAACCGCATCGGTGTCCGGGTTAGCAGACAAATAGGCCAATACGCGGTTTTTGATCTCGGACGGATCTTGGCCCGCGTCGATCATCTGGGTACCCAGTTCGATGCCAAGACCATCAGCAAAACCCTGGCATCGCTCGGAAGAGGACGGCTGCACGATGTAGTGGTTCACACATAGGAACGAACCGATGCCGTCGCCTTTGGCACGCAGACCAGCGGCGTAACCTGCATCATACTCGGGCTGGCCCACATACATCAGCGCGCCCAGGTCACGGGCGATTTCGGGTGAGCCGGTGTTCATGATGATCACGTCCACACCGCTGTCGATCGCAGATTGGATCGGGCCGCTCAGGATGTCCGGATCGGCCAAGGTGGTGATAATACCGTGCGGGCCGGATGCCGCAGCCTGTTCAATAATGCGCGCCATATCCGCAAGGTCGCCGGTCGGCGGGTTGCGGTATTCAACTTCTACGTTCATCTGCTCCCCTGCGAGGGCGATGCCGTTTTTGATAGTGTTCCACCAGCTGTCGCTGTCTGGCGCATGGCTGACCAGAATATATTTTTCGCCTTCGGCCACGGCGGTTGTTGCCGCGGCCATCGGAACCATAGCGACCGTCGCCATTGCGAGTGTCTTAACAAATGAAATCATTCTTTCCTCCCGTGTCGCGCCGCCTCCATGCGGCGTTTGAGGCAAACCGCCCCGACGACTCGAGATAAACACATCTCAAATAGTTTTGCAACCGGTTGCAAAACGGTGGCGAACGTTTCATGCTGAATGGAATTGAAATCCGCGATAAGTCTTGCGTACTCAGTTTCGGGAATAGGCAAATGGTTGTCACGCTAAAAGAGGTCGCCGAACGGGCTGGTGTGTCACGTTCTGCCGTATCGCGGACTTTTACAGATGGGGCTTCCGTCTCTGACAAGATGCGGCGCAAAGTGGAAAAAGCGGCACGCGATTTGGGGTACAGCCCCAACGCATTGGCATCATCGCTCACGACGGGGCGAACCAAGCTGATCGGGCTGGTCTCCAACAACTTTCACAACCCGATTTTCCTGCAAGTCTTTGACCAATTCACCCGTGGCCTTCAGGAGCGGGATCTGCGCCCCTTGTTGGTGAACCTCTCGAATGAGACCAACCCCGAAGCATCCGTACGCATGTTGCGCCAATACAGCGTGGACGGCGTTGTTGTGGCCTCCTCCACCCTGCCCCCATTGTTCGCCAAAGCCTTTCGTGAGGCCGACATCCCGGTGGTGCATTCCTTTGGCCGATCCTCTTCTGCCCCGGAAGTGCATGTGGTCGGCATCGACAACGTGGAATGCGGACGTATGGCCGCGCGCGAACTTGTCCGGCGCGGCTACAAGCGGGTGGCGTTTTTGGGTGGCCCGGAGGTTGCGACCTCCACCCAGGATCGATTTACCGGGTTCATGTCAGAAATGGCGGCCCACAAGGACATCAAAACCACCTATAGCTTTGCGCAGGCCTATTCATTCCAGGCAGGCCGGCGCGAGATGTTGCGCCTGTTGAAAGACACCCCGGCCGAGGCCTATTTCTGTGGTGATGACGTGTTGTCGATCGGGGCTTTGTCGGCGATCGAAGACAGCGCCTATAGCTGTCCGCAAGATATTGGAATCATTGGGTTGAATGATATGGAAATGGCCCAGTGGGAAAGCATCAACCTGACCACGATCCATCAGCCGATCCGGGAAATTATCAATTCGTCGATTGAGCTGATGGTGGCGATGCTGGACACGCCCAACCGCTATCCTGAGGCGCGGATTTTCCCGTGTTCCGTGGTTGAGCGGGGCACATTGCGCCCCGCCCCCTAAGCTTACCGGAACATCGGCGGACGCGCGTCCACCCAAGCCCCATTTTGTTTTGCAGAGGCAACTGCATTGTGGACTGCGGCCATCGATCGCAGACCGGCTACGGCATCCGGAAGGCCGGTACGAACCTCGCCCCGGATGACATCGGCCAGATCGCAATAGATATTCGCCACCGCCAGCGGGAAGCCTTCGGGGTGGGCGATGGACACCCGGCAAAGACGTTGAGCATCTTCGTGCAGTCCGCCCTCGCCTTTTTCAATGATCTGCGTGCGCCCGCCCACCGGGGTATAGATCAGCTGGTTGGGCTGCTCAGACGCCCACCGCAGACCACCGGTTTCGCCAAAGATCTGGATGTCGAACCCATGCTGGCGACCGATCGCTACCGAAGACGTCCACAGACGCCCGACCGTGCCGCCGCTCATGCGGAAGTTCACCATAGCATCATCTTCCAGCTCGCGGCTGGCGATGGTGGAGGCGAAATCAGCGGACAGTTTTGCGACCTCGTCATTGCAGATAAAACTGGCCATATGCAGCGCGTGAATGCCGCAATCGGCAAACTGGCCGGAGACACCCGCCATCGCCGGATCATACCGCCAACGCACACGGGGGTTGTCCGCGTCTGTTGCATCACCGTGGTGGCCGTGACTGAAGTTGGTGACAACCAAGCGCACTTTGCCGATCTCACCAGTGGCGACCATCGCACGGGCCTGACGCACCATCGGATAGGCCGAGTAGCAATAGTTCACCGCGCAGATTGTCCCTGTCTTTTCAGACACTCGCACGATGTCTTCGCCTTCCTCAACAGTCATGGTCATCGGCTTTTCACACAGCACGTTGAACCCGGCCTCAAGGAAGGATTTGGTGATCTCAAAGTGGGTGGAATTCGGCGTTGCAACCGTTACCAAATCAACCCGGTCTTCGCGCCCTTTTTCGCCCGCCAACATCTCGGTCCAATCGCCATAAGCACGGTCCGCAGCAACACCCAGAGTTAGGGCATATGCGCGGCCCGCATCGGGGCGATGGTCCAATGCGCCAGCGGTCAGTTCAAAGCGTCCATCTGCAAGCGCACCCAGACGGTGCGCCGGTCCGATCTGGCTGCCTTCGCCGCCGCCAATCATACCCCATTTCAATTTGGTCATGGCCGTATTCCTCAGTTAAATTCAATAGATTCCAAAAATTCGCGGTTCTTGCGGGCGTCGCCAACAGGATCGGGATCCAACAGCGGGTCGCAGTCTTGCTCGACCGTACACCAACCGGTGAAGCCCGCATCCAACAGCACCTGACGCACCGCCTTGAAATCCACGTCGCCGTCGCCGAGGTTGCAGAAAATACCCTGACCACAGGCATCATAAAACCCGGTGCGGTTTGCGATGACTTCGGCTTTTACGCTCGGTGCGATGTCCTTGAAGTGCATGTAAGAAATGCGATCCGCATTGCGCTTCATAAAGGCGACCGGATCAAATCCCGCATAGGAATGATGGCCAGTGTCAAAACAGATTTTGAGGATCTTTTCGTCGACCTCATTCAACAGGCGATCCAGCTCTGGCTCGAAATCCATAAAGCCGGCGGCGTGGGCGTGAATGCCAACGGTCAACCCGTATTCTTCGGTGCCGATACGCGCGGTCTCGGCAATGCGGTCGCGGTAGGCGGTCCACTCGGCCTTGCCCATCTGCTCAGCCTCAGAAGCGCGGCCAGCAGTGGGTGCCCGACGCGGTGAGATCGAGTCGATCAGCACCATATGTTCGGCCCCATGTGCCTTGAGCGCGCGGGCGGTGCGGTGGGTCGCATCCAGCACTTCGTCAAAGGCGGCGGGGTCGTGATAGGGGCGGAACACCACGCTGCCGATCAGTTCCAGATCATACTCGGCCAGCGCATCGGCCAACTCAGCAGGATCTTCGGGCATGTAGCCAACGGGGCCAAGCTCGATCCCCTTATATCCGGCTGCAGCGCACTCCTTTAGAACGCTTTTCCACGCAGGATTGCGGTCGTCATCTGCAAATTCGACACCCCAGGAGCAGGGTGCATTTCCGATTCTGATTGTCATCACTTCTCTCCGATGCTCAGAAACTGTTGAGATCTTTCCAGCTGCCATCCTCGTTAGAAGCATGGGCAGCGGTGACGACACGATTGACATCGTGACCGTCGCGGAATGTGGGCCAGACCGGCTTGCCGGTCTCAATCGCGCGCAGAAAATCACGCGCTTCGATAATGATTTGATCCTGATAGCCGGTGCCATGGCCAGGCCCCTGGCAAAACGCGACGTAATTTGGATGTGCAGGTCCAGTCAGGATCTTGGTAAAGCCACGGGTGGCTTCGGGTTCATCCATCCGGTACAGCCACAGCGCGTTCTGATCTTCTTGATCAAAGCGGATCGCACCTTTTGTTCCCGTGATTTCATAGGCATAGCCCATCTTGCGCCCGGTTGCGACGCGCGAGAAATACATATGACCCATCGCGCCGTTTTCGAAACGGCACATCATCTGGGCCTGATCATCATTGGTGACGGTGCCGCCGGGGCGATCTTTGTGAACGGTTTCAACTTGGGCTGAGAGTTTGGCAATCGGCCCCATCAACGCCAGGGCTGCATTGATCATGTGTGGAGCCAAATCGCCCATGGTGCCATTGGCCATGCCGGTGGTGCGCCACGATGCCGGCTCTTTTGGGTCGGAATAGAAATCTTCGGTGTGTTCGCCGCGAAACCAGGTCACATCGCCGATCACACCATCCGCGATCAGCTGGCAGGCGAATTGGCTGGCCGGGGTGCGGATATAGTTAAAGCCAACCATATTGGGCGCACCAGATGCGTCGGCGGCAACTACCATTGCGGCGCTGTCGTTCAGTGACGCGCCCAGGGGTTTTTCGCAGAACACCGGTTTTTTAAGGGCAAAGGCGGCTTCGGCAATCTCACGGTGGGTTTCTTGTGGAGTTGCAATCACCAACGCGTCGACTTTGGGGTCATTGACCAGCACACGCCAATTGTCCGTAGCGCGCTGAAACCCATAGGCCGCGCGATAGCGTTCGGCGCTCTCCGTGCTGGAGGCTGCAACCATTTCCAAACGGGGTCGCAGGGTGGGATTAAACACTGGACCCACAGCCGCCATTGCCGCTGCGTGGGCCTTCCCCATGTAACCTCCGCCAAGGATGCCGATCCCAATTTCCGTCATGCTTGCGCCCTCCCCTCAAAAATTTATTTTGCAACCGGTTGCAAAACTAGTATCTTGAGAATCAAATCCGCGCAAGCTGCATTCGCTGCTGCGACAAAAATTCCGGAAGGGTCGCTTGAGATATGACGTCACCACAGGACACCGTTCGCCTGACCACCGCGCAGGCTATAATTCGCTGGCTTACCAATCAGTTCATCGAAATCGATGGGGAAGAACTGCGCCTGTGCGGCGGGGGATTTGGCATCTTTGGCCATGGCAATGTCACCTGCCTGGGTGAGGCGTTGAACACCGTGCACGACGCGCTGCCACTATACCGTGGGCAGAACGAACAAAGCATGGGATTCGCAGCTGCTGGCTATGCCAAACACTGGCTGCGTCGTCGCTTTATGTTCTGCACCGCAAGTGCTGGCCCCGGCACCTCAAATCTGGTCACCGCCGCCGGGCTGGCGCATGCGAACCGTTTGCCGATTCTGTTGCTGTGTGGCGATACCTTTATCACGCGTCTGCCCGACCCGGTTTTGCAACAGATGGAGAATTTCAACGATCCCACCTTTGGGGTGAATGATGCGTTTAAACCGGTGGTGCGCTATTGGGACCGCATTTGCCATCCGGCGCAGATCATCCAGTCCCTGCCGGCAGCGATTGCCACCATGTTGGACCCCGCCGATTGTGGCCCTACGTTTTTGGGTCTGCCACAGGATGTGCAGGGTTGGGCCTATGACTATCCGGTCAAGTTCTTTGAAAAACGGGTGCACCGTATTCGTCGCCAATCACCGGATACGGTAGAAATTGCAGATGCCATCGCGGCGTTGAAATCCGCCGAACGCCCTATGATCATTGCGGGTGGCGGCGTGCAGTATTCTGGTGCAGTGACCGAACTGACAGCCTTTGCCGAGGCGCATCAAATCCCGGTGGTCGAAACCATCGCCGGGCGCGCCAATATGGTCGCCACCCACCCGCTAAACATCGGCCCGGTTGGCGTCACAGGGTCCGACAGCGCCAATGCAATTGCTGAAAAGGCCGATGTGATTTTGGCCGTTGGCACTCGGTTGCAAGATTTCACCACCGGCTCGTGGACGGCATTTGCCCCTGACGCACAGATTATCGGTGTGAACGCCGCTCGCCATGATGCGGCGAAACATATGTCGCTGACGGTTGTGGGTGATGCCAAGCTGTCGCTCAACGCATTGGCCGCTGGGTTGGAGTATGAAACGCCAACGGACTGGGTCGCCTTTGCAAAGGCTGCGCGCGTAACATGGGACGGATGTGTCGCGGAAAACGTGGCCCATGGCGGACGTTCCAATTCCTATGCGCAGGCAATTGGTGTTGTGAACGCAATGTGTGACGACCGTGACCGGGTTGTCGCCGCCGCCGGAGGCCTGCCGGCCGAGGTGACCGCCAACTGGCGCACCAAAGACGTCGGCACAGTGGATGTCGAATTTGGCTTTTCCTGCATGGGGTATGAGCTGGCCGGCGCCTGGGGTGCCCGTATCGCGCAGGCCGAACAGGAACCCGACCAAGACACCATCACCTTTTGTGGCGATGGGTCATATATGATGTTGAATTCAGACATTTATTCTTCGGTTTTGAGCCAAAAAAAGATGATTGTTATGTTGATGGACAACGGTGGATTTGCGGTGATCAACAAGCTGCAGAACAACACCGGCAACGACAGCTTTAACAATCTGCTGGCCGACTGCCCAACAATCCCCGCACCCTTTGGCGTGGATTTTGTCGCCCATGCGGCGTCGATGGGGGCCACCGCGGAAAAGGTCGCAAACCCGACCGAACTGGGTGAGGCATTCAAACGCGCCAAGGCTAGCGACAAGACCTATGTGATAGTAATGGACGTCGACCCCTACGAGGGTTGGACCGCCGAGGGGCACACTTGGTGGGAAGTTGGCACGCCGCATGTCACCGACAATGACAAGGTGCGCGCGGCGCATGTTGATTGGGAATCCTCCCGCAATAAACAGCGGAAGGGCGTGTAATGTCTGTATTGATTGACGGCATCAAAGGCAATCGTTTTGCGGTATTTGGACGGGCGGGCATGGATATGTTTGCCGACCCCATTGGCACCAAAAGCGAAGACGCCACCCAATTTCGCGCTGACCTTGGCGGATCATCGGCCAATATCTGCGCAGGCCTAGTCAAATTGGACAGCCAGGCGGCGCTCGTCACCACCGTGTCGGATGACGCGGTGGGCCGGTTTTGTGTCAACCGGTTGCAGGATTTCGGCGTTGACACATCGTATGTGCGCGCCATTGGCGGCGAATATCGCAACTCGCTCGCAGTGTATGAAAGCTGCATCGAGGACTTCCAGAACGTTATCTATCGCAACGACGCGGCTGATTTTCAAGTGACCAAGGCCGACATGGACGCCGTCAACTATGGCGATTTCACTGCCTTGATCACGGCCGGCACCGTTTTTGCCGCCGAACCCTCGCGCAGCGCGACTTTTCGGGCGTTTGAACATGCGCGCAATACCGGATTGCCGGTGATCTTTGACATTGATTACCGCCCCTACAGCTGGCCCTCGCCCGACGTTGCAGCAGATGTGCTGTCGCGCGCGGGTGATGAAAGCGATCTGATTGTCGGCAACGATGAGGAGTTCGGGTTTATGGCCGGCGGGATCGAGAAGGGGTTGGATAAGGCCCGCGAACTCGCCGCCTGTGGCAAGATGGTGATCTATAAAATGGGCCACGAAGGCGCGATCACATTGGTTGATGGTCACGAGACCCGCACCGGCATCTATCCCGTCACAGCCGTAAAACCCAATGGCGCCGGCGACAGCTTTATGGCGGGGCTTCTGGCCTCAGTCGCGGCGGGATGTGACCTGCGCGATGCGGTGCTACGCGGATCGGCCTGTGCGTCGATTGTCGTGTCCAGCGCGGGCTGTGCCGGGGCCATGCCCACAACTGCCGAGCTTGAGGCTTTTTTATCCTCACACGCCGGTCCCACAGATACCTAACAAGGAACTCACCGATGCATATCCCCCCTTTTGACAATCAAAACAAACCCATCGTGGATGCAGAGAGTGAGCTGGTTCCGCTGAACTATTTCAACATCATCAAACTGACCAAAGGCGAG
>NZ_JAHHIR010000076.1 GCF_018678075.1 Epibacterium ulvae
ATAAGGGACGAATGCCTCAATGAAACGCTGTTTGGAACATTGCGCGACGCCCGCACAACGCTTGAAAAATGGCAGGAGGATTACAATTGGCGCAGACCACATTCAGCCTTGGCAAACCTGACACCGATGGAATTTTTGCAAAGAAAGGCAATGGACAAGCTGGCGGCCTAACGCCAAAGATTTAACCTCAAGGACTCCGCGCAAAACCGGAGGAGACTTGGGGCTCAGGTCACCGACAAGTTGGAAGCTGTCTGGTGAGCTTTGAGGTAAGTTGCGTCGATAGAAAACGTTTTGTTGTCCGGTGCTTCAGCAGCAAGCCCTTCCATGATCCGGGCAAACACCCCTATGTCACTCCACCGTTTCCAACGATTGTAGAGCGCCTTGGCGGGGCCGTATTCATAGAGCGCATCACGTCAGCGCAAGCCATTGCGATTGATGAAGATAATGCCACTAAAGACATGTCTATTATCAATGCGCGGTACGCCATGGCTCTTTGGAAAATAGGGCCGAAACCGCGCCATTTGATCTTCGTTCAGCCAGCAAAGATTGCTCATAAGGTCCCTCAGATTGAGGGCTATGAAACACTCAGCCATCTCAGCCTCAAGTAGATTAGTCGGTCCTGAGCCTAGAGAACAGGCGCGATTTGCGCTACCGTGAGGACACTGGACTTCATCAAATTCAACTAACCCCACTTGTTTGATCAAACTTGGAAAGTTCCAGCTATGTTCGGTCGAGTTTATGCATCGTAAGGAAGTTAGGTGTCACGGCCTCAGCTCAGACCAGGCAACCCCACCAACTTGCGACCCTCTTCTGTTTTCAGTGAGAAATCCTGGCCAAGGAATTCATCCCCGCCCGGTCCACACAGATAGCTGATCGTCTGCGCTACCCAGTCCGCAGGGATATGCGCCGACGGGTCGAGTTTGCTCACAGGATTGATGCCCGACGCCTTGATGGAGACCTGCATTTTCGTCGCCACGGTTCCGGGGCTCAGGCCAACAAGACGCACACCCTGATCGTGATATTCCTTATGGGCGACGCCGGTCAGCCGCAGCACCGCCGCTTTGGAGGCGCAGTAATGCGACCAGCCTTCGAGGAAGGAATTTGCAGCCCCTGATGAGATATTGATGATCGTGCCGCCACCCTGGGCAATCATGATCGGAATGGCATAGCGCAGCCCGTAATAGACGCCTTTGACATTGGTATCGATCACTTGGGTCCAGGCCTCGGGGTCACTGTCGGCAATCCGGGTGATCGGATCGATCAGCCCCGCATTGTTGACCAGAATATCGACGGTCGAAAACGTGGCCATTGTGCTGGTGATCAGCTCCTCAACCGCCGCGCGGTCGCTGACATCGCAGGTCTGCGCAATCGCCTCATGCCCCTCGGCGCGCAGCTCTGCTGCGATCCGCTCAATGTCCGCACCAGAGCGCGCGGCGAGCACAACTTTGGCGCCTTTTGCGGCAAGCTCACGGGCGGCTGCTTCGCCAATACCCCGGCTGGCGCCGGTGATGATCGCGGTTTTGTTGCTCAGATCTTGCATCATACTCACTCGTTTGGGCCTTTGAAGCCGTCAACGCGGCCCCAGTTGCAGGGAATGTTGGTGTCCGGCGTGCCGGCACAGTCGACCAGGTCGAAATGCATATCCAGATCGATCGACAGACCGGTGGGTGAGCCGAGGAAGGCGATGAAGTCCATGCCGTGGTCCAGACGCAGCAATTCGCCGGTGACCTCAAATCCCAGTACGGGCACCTCGTCATAGTGCGGAATGAACGCCGGGTAAGTCGTGTTGCGGACCAGCTCAAAATCCAGCGTCAACGGCGCGGTTTGGCCCCGCAGGGTCAGATCGCCGTGCAGTTTGCCCGATGTTGGGGTGAGCATCTCAACCTCGTAGGAAGCAAAGGTGATCTGCGGATTTTTCTCAGCATCCAGGTAGTCGCTTTGACGCAGATGGGTGTCGCGGCCCGCGTGGTTGCTGTCGACAGAACCCGCCTGCACGGTAAATGTGATCTTCGAATTGGTTGGATCGTCCGCGTCCAACATAAACGTGCCGCTGAAATCACGGAACTGCCCAACGGTGGAGCTGAGCCCCATGTGGTCGATCTCCCAACCCACATAGGCATGGCCAAGGTCCATGGTCCATTCCTTGGGCGCTGCGAAAACGGCAGTTGCCTGCGCCATCACAGCGGTGGTTGCGAGCAGTGTTAGGGTGCGTTTCATAACAAGGTCCCTGTTTGGGTTTCAGATGGTTTGATCCCTTAAGGGCAGCTTATTTACTGCGCACTCAGCGATAAATAATTGATGGAACCCTATATTCGTGTGATAGTCGCAGGAATGGACAGTTCAGCTCTCAAAACCATTTTGCGGGTCCGGGATATGGGCAGCATCGCAGGTGCCGCGCGGGCGCTGGATATGGATCCATCGTCGGTGTCGCGTATCGTGGCCGCAGTCGAGGCGGATCTTGGCGCGCGCCTTTTCCACCGCACCACCCGGCGTTTGACCGTGACCGAGGAGGGACAGCGCTATTTGCAGCGGGTGGCCCCCTTGCTGGATGAATTGGAAGCCGCCAAAGAAGAGGCCGCCAGCGCCCGGACACAGCCCAGCGGGCACTTGCGCCTTACGGCCTCGGTCGCGTTCAGCTGCAAGGTATTGATGCCGCTGTTGTTGCGGTTTCAGGAGGAATTCCCAAACATTGTGGTCGATCTGCAAAGCAGTGATGCCAACCTTGATCTGGTTGAAAACGGCATTGATCTGGCCATCCGCCTGGCCCCTTCGCCGCGCGGGGATCTGATTTCGACCCGGTTGATGCACACCCGCTACAAGGTGGTGGCAAGTCCGGATTATCTTCGCAGTGTCGCCACCTGTGACCACCCCGATGCCCTGCAACAGATGAACTGCCTGCGGTATTCGTTACGCGGATTGCAGGACATCTGGTGCTTTCGCAGCGAGACAGAGGATGCGTTTGACGTGCCAGTGCGCGGCAGCCCACTGGTGTCCAATGCCATTGCGCTGCGCGAAGCCGCCGTGTCTGGCGCGGGGGTTGCGTTGCTTGCGGATTGGTTGATTGACGCGGATTTGCAGGAGGGCACGCTGGTGCAGCTGTTTGCGGACTATCAAAGCACCTTGTCAGAATTTGATACCGCCGCCTGGATGTTGTTTCCGGACCGGATGTACCTGCCGCGCAAAGTTCGGGTGCTGATCGATTTCCTGAAACGTGAGTTACGCGACGTCTAGGCCGATTCTAGGTAAGGTTTGCCGGAAGATGCCCGTTGATGTGGTTCCAAAAGGCGGGAGGTTTTGCTATCGACCGCGATGTGCGAATGTATAATTCAAAAAACTGCATATTTATAAAAGAGGGCAATTCATGAGTCCGACCGAACGACAAAAAATGGCAGCGGGTGAATGGTATACGTGCTTAGATGACGAACTGGCCGCGCTGCGCGAAACGGCCCGAGGGGCGGTGTTTGAACATAATTCGTTGCCGCCAAACGAACGGGGCAAATTGGGCCCTAAACTGCGCGCGCTGATGGATGCGCCAAGTGCGCTGGTAGAGACACCGTTTCACTGCACCTACGGCTACAATATTAAGCTTGGCAAAGATGTTTTCCTGAATGCCGGCTGCACGATTTTGGACTGCGCCCCGGTGACCATCGAAGAGCAAGCCCTGCTTGGTCCCTATGTGCAGATCTATTGCGCCGAGCATCATATGGATCCCGTAAAACGCAGCGTCGAAGGGTTGGAGATTGCCAAACCCGTCCATATCGGCAAACGCGCCTGGATCGGTGGCGGAGCGATTATTCTGGCGGGCGTGACGATTGGCGACGGCGCAGTTGTTGGTGCCGGCAGCATTGTCACCAAAGACGTCGCCGCGGGGCAGGTGGTGGTCGGAAACCCGGCGCGTCCCACGCGTATTGGCTAGACAGGGTCGCATCGATACGACCTGCAAACAGATCCTGGTTGGCTTCGTCCTGAGTCTGGTAAACACGAATTCCGGCGTCAGCAAGGTATTGCTGCGCGTATGCCTGGTGAACTGTCGATGCCTGCACAGCGAGGGTTTCCCCATTCAGCGATTCCGGTGTCGGTGCGATGTCAAAGGGTTTGTCGGCCACAACAACCGTCGGCGTGTTGTAATAAGCATCAGAGAAGTCGATGGTCTTCAACCGTTCTTCGGTGATCGACATCGAAGTCATGATCACGTCGATCTGCTTGCCGGTCAGCGATGGAATGACCCCGCCCCATGCCACAGACGTGATCACACAGTCCAGCTCGCCTGCGGCGCAGACAGCTTTGATCACTTCGATTACCAACTCATTCGCCTTCGGCATTCAACGAAGAAAACGGCGGGTAGGGTTCAGTCGCGATGCAGATTTTCACTGGTTCCGCAGCCGCAAGGCCTGCCATCAGCACGCTGGCGGCAGCTGTCGTCGTAAATAGAGCTTTGAGTTTCATTATACTCTCCTTGTTGATGAGATTTGTTTTTGAGGTTTAATTCAGTCCATACACAGAGCTGAGAAACTGCTTCAGCCGCTCAGATTGTGGATTGTCAAAGATCTGGTCTTGTGGACCTTGTTTCTCGATGCGACCTTGATACAGGTAGACAACGTGGTTCGCGACTTCGCGCGCAAATTTCATCTCATGGGTGACCAGCAACATGGTGCGGCCCTCACAGGCCAGGCTCCGGATCGCGTTCAGCACTTCGCCAACCAGCTCGGGGGCCGGCGTCGATGTGGGTTCGTCAAACAACATCGCGCTCGGATCCACCGCCGCAGCGGATGCTTTGGCGCTTTGGGTGGAAAAAGGCGAAAAATCCGAACCGCGCCGCTTTGGCCCTGAACTGGCTTTGCGCGCCTCAACCCAAGGGGTTGGGTGAGGGCTGTTTCGTCAAAGTCTTGTTAAGTCCACAGCGCTGCAGGGGTCACAGGTCGATTTCAACGTCCGGCAGTTCCAGCGCTTTCATCATCTCGCGCAGTTCCTGACGGGCCGCAACGTTTGAGATATTGAGCTGTTTCACGCCGATGTCTTTGAGATCCAGAAGGGTCAGACCACGGGGGAACAATTCCCGGAAAATAACCCGCTCCGAGAAGCCTGGCGCGACGCGAAAGCCAATCCGCTTGGACAGCATTTTGACGGCGCGCTCCATCTTTTCCTTGTTGACCATCCGCTGGGTGCCCACACGGTTGCGGATCACGATCCAGTCGATGGGTTTCAACCCGGCCTGCGAGCGCAGCTGACGGGCGTTCCACACCATTTCGGAATAGACCGACGGCCCCAGGATCTTGTCCCCTTTTTGGTCGGTGCGCGCCAAAAGGTCAAAGTCGACAAAACTGTCGTTCAACGGCGTGATCAACGTATCCGCCAGCGAATGCGCCACCTGGCTCAGACGGGTGTGGGAGCCGGGGCAGTCGATCAGGATAAAATCCACCCGAGGCTCCAGATCCGAAATCGCCGCTGACAGCCGGTGGTCATAGACGTTTTCATTGGGCCCCAGCGTGCTTTCTTCGATTTCCGGCAGCTCGGTCAGCTCAATAAAGGGCAGCTCAACCCCGGTTTCCGCGATGAATGATTTTCGGTTCTCAAGGTATCGCCCCAGCGAACGCTGGCGCAAATCCATATCCAAAACGGCGATCGTGCGACCCATCCGGGCTAAAGTGGTTGCGACGTGCATCGAAACCGTGGATTTCCCAGCACCGCCCTTTTCGTTCCCCACAACGATAATATGCGCCATGACTGCCCCGTTATCCCAGATATTGCAGAAAGCTTGTTGTTAGAGACTATAGCTTGTCCCAATTCAAAGGGAAAGATTCTGCGGCACTTCTCTTCTGGTTTATTGGTTAACGCGCGCGATTAACGGGCCAGGGCGATAAACCACAAAAAACGCCGCCCCAAAGTGGAGCGACGTTTCGGTGCGAAACCGTGGTCGATGGGTGATTAGAAGCCCAGACCTTCGTATTTCTTTTTGAACTTGGACACACGGCCACCAGCGTCCATCAGACGGGTGTTGCCGCCGGTCCATGCCGGGTGTGCGGAAGGATCAATATCCAGCGCCAGTTGGTCGCCTTCTTTGCCCCAGGTCGACTTCATTTTGACGATGGTGCCATCGGTCATTTTGACGTCGATCAAGTGGTAGTCGGGATGAGTATCGGCTTTCATTGAACCACTCCTTAGGCTTTTTGGGGCTTGTAGTTGGTGTCTTCGGCAATACGTGCCGATTTACCACGACGTGCACGCAGGTAGTACAGTTTGGCGCGACGCACGCGGCCACGACGGACTACGGTGATGCTGTCGATATTGGTGGAGTGCAGTGGGAATACCCGCTCAACGCCTTCACCAAAAGAAATCTTGCGAACGGTGAACGAACCCGCAATGCCAACGCCGTTTTTACGGCTGATGCAAACGCCTTCGTAGTTCTGGACGCGCGAACGCGAACCTTCGGTCACCTTGTAGCCGACGCGAATGGTGTCACCGGCTTTGAAATCGGGGATGTCGTTCCCCAGGGCGGCAATTTGTTCCGCCTCTAGCTGTGCGATCAGATCCATGTGATCGTCTCCTATTTTGCTCGTGGTTTTGTCCACGAAGGTGATTTCACGTCCCAGAGCTCTGTGCTTTCACCGGGTCCGCTGATTTCCGTTTCGCACCGAAACCGCGCCCGCCAGAGATGATCCGACATTCTTTTTAAGTAGGCTTCTTCCATTCCGTCCTGATCGAAAGAGATCCGGCATACCAAATGCAAAAAGATCCGTGCGACTCAGATAGCGAGTGCCGGATGGGCGGTTCATAGGCGGAAAGACCCATGTTTGCAAGGCGGTTTCGCAGCGAAACGGTTGCCAAAGCAGCGCGCGGTCGGGTCAGGAATTGGTAAGGACATAGACCGGAAATTGGTTAGGACACTGCTCGGGCCCAGCGACGGTACATACTGTGACCTGTGATGTGGTCCAATAGAATGAAATCTATAAACAATTGTTACTTTCTCAGTCTGCGATCTTTACCCGCAGCTTAACCTTTGCTGCGAGACTGCAGGCAATGTTTCCTTCAGGGCGATTTCGTCATGCGCAAGTTTTTCAAAATATTCGTTTATTCCACCGCTCTGTTGGCGATTACGGTGACGTCGTTCTGGGTGGTCTTTCGCGTCTCGGTTCCGATCGTTGAAAGCCTGATGGAAGCGGATACGCGCAAGCAATCGGAACTGTGGCATCGTCGGGTGATCATGCATCTGGACGATCCTGACCGTACGTTTGCCGACAAAGCGTTGACAGAAGAAGACATCGAATATCTGACGCTGTTGCCTGAGGCCTCGGATGTCTATCTGTTCAAACTGTATGATATGGCAGGGCAGGTAATCTGGTCCACGCGTCCCCATGAAATTGGCACGGCAGCGCCGGACTATTTTCCCTTTGATGTGATTGCCGAAGGGCAGGTCTCGTATCGTCGGGAGCAGAAACCCTCATCAGAGATAGACGGGTTGGCGTTACATGCGCTGCATCAGGATGTTTCCATCCATGAGGTGGCCGAGATTTTTGAGCCCGTGATCTCGGACGGGAGTGTGATTGGTGTGATGGAGTTTTACACCGATATTACCGGTGCACGGGACAGTTTCCTGATGCGGGTGCGGGCGTTGTTGTCGGTGCTGACGGCGGCGGCGCTGGCCACGATGGGGATTGTGTCGATCATCGTCTACCGCGCGAACCGTCGCCAGTATCAGGCGCTGAAACAGCAATCCAGCAGTGAAAAAGAAATGATGAGCGAGCAGCTGCGGCTGGCGCGCGATGTCAAATTGCTGGGGGAGTTGAACGAATGGCTGCAATCCAGCCGCTCCCTGGATGAGCTGTTTGGCATGGTTGAACGGTTTATGACCCATATCCTGCCCAATGCTGAGGGCAGCGTTTATGTCTATTCCAACTCGCGTGATGTGTTGGATGGTTGGGCCAGTTGGAATGGTGGGTCGCACAAGGACCACATCCATCCCGAGGAATGTTGGGGGCTGCGGCGCGGTCGCACCTATGAATATGGCACCAACGAGATCAATTTTACCTGCGAACATGCAGTGCCGCATAATGACAACCCCTATTTCTGTTTCCCGATCCTGGCGCATGGGGAAACGGTGGGGTTGCTGCATTTGCGGTCCAAACATAAATCCGCCGATGCCTTTATGATTGATCGCAGCCTGGCGCAGATGTGTTCCGAGCAGATCTCCATGGCGATTGCCAATGTGCGCATGCGCGACGAGCTGCATGACCAATCCGTGCGTGATCCGCTAACGGGTCTGTTCAATCGACGCCATATGACCGAGACCTTGCGCAAATCCATCAATGACAGCGAACGCTCGGGCGATGAATTTGCGGTGATTGCGGTGGATGTGGACCACTTTAAGAAGTTCAACGACACCCATGGCCATGATGCGGGCGATATGGTTCTGCGGGCTGTGGGCTCTGCCTTGGAGCAGGACTGCGACGGCGATGATGTGGCCTGCCGCCCCGGAGGCGAGGAGTTTACCGTGATCGTGCCCCATTGCGATGCGGATGCGGCCTTGGCCCGTGCTGAGGCGCTGCGCCGCCGGGTTGAGAACATCAAGGTGCGCTATGGCGAAAAGACACTGCCGCGGGTCACGATCTCGATTGGGGTGTCCAATTACCCGGCCCAGGGCACATTGCCGCAATTCCTGCTGCGTTCCGCCGATGAGGCCCTGTACGAGGCCAAGGCGCTGGGCCGCAACCGCGTGGTGATGGCCGACAACGTCTCGCCGTCCGAGGGTGGTCTGGTGGGCGAAGCCGGGCGCGGGTCTGGCGATTGGGAGATGCCCGAGCACGTGGCGCAAGATGACAAGAAGGCAAGCTGAGGGGCTGATGAGCGGGCCCGGGTTACCCGGCCAGCAGTCGCAGCCCTTTGGTCACGTCTGATCGCACCGCAAGGCGCAGGCTGGGTTCATCCCCGGCCTTGAGCGCGGCAATGATCAGGCGGTGATCCTGGGGTGGCTCGGTCCGGCGCAGACGGCCATAGAGCGCGCGCATGGTGGGGCCAAGCTGCAGCCAGACGGTTTCCGCCATCGCCAGCATCGCAGGCGCCTGGGCGCGCAGGTAAAGCGTGCGGTGAAATTCCAGATTGGTGCGGATATAGCCCACCGCATCGCGTTTCGCGACCATTTCGGCCACGTTGGAATTGATCGTCTGCAACCGGTCGATCAGCGCCATATGGGCGCGGGGCAGGGCGCGCGAGGCCAGTTCGACCTCGATCAAGGCGCGCAGGGCAGCCAGCTCTTCGATCCGTTCATTGCTCAGCTCCGGGGTCGAGACGCGGCCCGATGACGACAGGAACAAGGCCCCTTCGGCCACCAATCGGCGCACAGCTTCGCGCGCCGGGGTCATCGAGACACCAAAATCCCGGCCAATGCCGCGCAGGGTCAGCGCTTCGCCCGGCGCGACCTCTCCATGCATGATACGGGTGCGCAGGGCGCGGTAGACGCGGTCATGGGCGGCCGTGGTGACTTCGGTATTGGGGCGTGTGGGCAATGTCATGGCTCTGCATGTGATCACAAATCGCCAGTTGGTCAACCGCAAAGCACGCGATGCTCCGATATGCCGCGTCACAGCGCAGCCAGAGATTGCCGAGATCGGGGGAATGCGATACCTCACGTAGATCATGAGCGAGACACCGATCCTATATTCCTTTCGCCGCTGCCCCTATGCGATGCGCGCCCGTCTTGGTCTGGCGTCGGCCCAGATCCTGGTTGAGCTGCGCGAAGTGGTGCTGCGCGACAAGCCTGCGGCGTTTCTGGCGGCGTCGCCCACGGGCACAGTGCCCTGTCTGCAGACGGAAGGCGCGGTGATTGACGAAAGCTTTGACATCATGCGCTGGGCGCTGGGCCAGTCGGACCCGGAGGGCTGGCTGAATATGCCTGCGCAGGGTCTCGCATGGATCGAGGAGGCTGACGGCCCGTTCAAACGCGCCCTGGACCGGACGAAATACCCCACCCGCTATCCCGGTGAAGGCCCCGAAGCCCATCGCGCGGTGGCGCATGCGTTCCTCGCGCGCCTTGATGCGCAGATCGAGACTTGGATCTTTGACCGCCCCACATTGGCGGATTTTGCGATCCTGCCCTTTGTGCGACAGTTCGCCTTTATCGACAAAACGCGGTTTGACGCGCAGGACTGGCCGTCGCTGCAGGGGTGGTTGGAGCGTTTCCTGACCTCGGACCGGTTCACAGCTGTGATGGACAAATACCCGCAGTGGCAGGACGGCGACGCACCCACCGCCTTTCCCTGATTATTCGAACCGATAGCGGTGCAGCTCGCCCCCATTGGCGGTGAGCCATTTGCGTGGTGGCTCATAATTGCCAAACAAGCGCGTCACCTGATCCCAGAAGGCGCGCGAATGGTTCATCTCGGCCAGATGGGCGACCTCATGCGCGGCCACATAGCGCAAGACATCCGGTGGCGCGAGGATCAGCCGCCAGGAATACATCAACGCCCCATCCGACGAACATGACCCCCAACGCGACCGCGTATCGCGCAAGGTCAGTCGGTCGTAGTTGCGCCCCAAACGGCGCGCATAGTGGTCCGAGGCCTCGGCCAGCCGGTCACGCGCCAGCTCGCGCAGGTAGCGCTGTAAACTGCGTCCCAGCGCGGCTGTGGGCACGGCAATGGTCTGGGGCTCCAGGATCACCCGACGCCCCGGCGCGGCGATCACCTGGCGCGGCGTGCCATCCACCGGGATCATACTGCCGAGGGCGACCTGAACCTGACCCGGTTGGCGCGCCAGATGTTTGCGGATCCAGTCTTCTTTCTCGGCCGC
Source organism: Epibacterium ulvae (assembly GCF_018678075.1). Taxonomy (GTDB): domain Bacteria; phylum Pseudomonadota; class Alphaproteobacteria; order Rhodobacterales; family Rhodobacteraceae; genus Epibacterium; species Epibacterium ulvae_A. The sequence continues at coordinate 10,783 of NZ_JAHHIR010000076.1, forward strand.
GAACTCCAACGCGGCCTCAGCCCGCAAGCGTTCCGGCAGGGTCAACGTCACCCGACCATCCAACGCAGACACCCGAAGCGAGATCCGCCGCGCCCGTGCCGACCGGCGCAGGGTCAGTGGAATTGGTGGATCCCCGGGTAAGTGATGGTCGCTCATTCGATGTCCCTTGTTCGCAAAGGCTTTGACAGTCAAACCCTCATATGGCAAGGCACCTGAATCGTCGATACGACTCACAGCATAATCAAGGGGACATCACATGCCCAAGGAAGAATGGGGCGTCAAACGCGTCTGCCCAACCACTGGCAAGCGTTTCTACGACCTGAACAAGAACCCGGTTGTCAGCCCGTACTCGGGTGAAATCGTTGAGCTGAACACCGGCAAGTCCCGCATGATCGAAGCGGACGCCGAAGATGCAGCGAGCGCGAAGGCCAAAGAAGGCGCCGATACCGATGAGGTCGTTCTGGAAGATGACGATGACACGGTTGACGTGGATCTGGGCGATGACGTTCTGGATGATGACGACGACGAGGATAGCGTGCCTCTGGATGAGCTGGCCGATGTGGCCGCACCGGACGACGATTCCTGAGTTGACCCAAAATCGCTGCGTCCCATAGGGGAAGTGGTAGACCAAAGAGGAGGCTTCATGGCCTCCTCTTTTGCGTTTTAGCGCCTTGGGTTGCAGGGTAGGGCACATCGTTGCAGGTGGTGCAGGGCGCGCGGCTGCTATCTGCATGAAAAATCACAAGTCGCTTGCATTTTCCTCTTGCGGAGGTCCGGATCTGGGCTTAAACGACCTCTCACACCGAAGGAGCATAGGCTCAGACGGTTGGAAGGGGCCTTAGCTCAGCTGGGAGAGCGCCTGCATGGCATGCAGGAGGTCAGCGGTTCGATCCCGCTAGGCTCCACCAATTCTTTCCTGTAAATGATCACATAGTTCTGCTTTTTTGGTCAGATATGCTGCCTCTGGCTGAGCGAAGCGTGGTTCCTCTACAGTAATCTCAGTCAGCTAACTGATGTTCACGCTTTGTACTCCTTTGTGCTCCATGGGCGGATTAATGCAGACGTTCGCTGCGCGCTCGTGTAGGAGCGTAATCGGGAGA
>NZ_JAHHIR010000090.1 GCF_018678075.1 Epibacterium ulvae
CCAAGGTTTGAGCTTTCTGGCCAAAAAATCGTTGGCGACGGCCAACTCCCCAATCTTGGCGTGCAGGTCTTTGACCTGCTCCTCATCAACTTCCGGTGCCGTCCGCCCGCCGCGCTCAAATACGCCGGAAGCGCCTTCAAGTAATGCGCGTTTCCATTGATGGATCATCGTTGGATGCACGCCAAACCGACTGGCCAACTCGCTGACCGTCTCCTCACCTTTCAGTGCTTACAATGCGACCTTGGCCTTAAACTCAGGGTGATGTTGCTTCCGTTTCGACATCGTCAATCTCCTTCGTGTTGAAGATCAACAGACAACAAATCGTAGCTTACGTCAGTGTCCGATTTTCGGGGGGTAGCTCAGAATGCCTCAATGAAACGTTGTTTGGAACAATGGGTGACGCCCGCGAACGCTTGAAGAATGGCAGGAGAAATGCAACAGACCCAGACCACATTCAACATTAGGCAACCTGACGCCGAGGGAATTCTTGCAGAGAAACACGATGGCCAAAATGGCCGCCTAAGGCCACAGATTTAGCCCTAAGGACTCCGTACAAAGCTGGAGGGAACTTGGGGTTCAGGTCAGATCGCCTCTTTCGTCATTCGATCCACCTTAACAACTGGTCCGAACTCCCGCGACCACCTCTGGCTAGAGGCCACCGGAAGAATATGGAAAACTCCAACTTAAAACTTGTGTTGCTGGAGCTATTGGTTCCTGTTGAACTTCGTCCCCTTAAGACGGACGAATAGCGAGCAGGCGCTCTTCACGTGGTAGGAGAGTACGCAGCGCCTTCAAGCAACGGTAATGATTATCATTCAAGATCGCATCTGTTGCTTCCGCGAGGGAATTTCGACTATCCGGGTCGGTGAACACCTGACTCAATTCTTCAATGCGACGCAGCATTGCCAACCGATCCTCTTTGGCATCTATGTCGCCCGTCAAAACGAGCTGGGCAGCGTAACAAACACGTCGCACCGGTGTATTTGCGTCCTCGGGATGAATGGCATCGCGCAGACGCAGAATATTGGCATCAGGGGTTACAATTGACAGGCGGCTACGGCGATCCCCATTTTCAATGACCGCGCCGTTTACAAGGACGCGTTCTTTTGGGGCCAATTTTAGGACCAATCCACTCATAATTCAGGTCGCTCCTCCGCGAAGGCCACGCAAGATGGCTGTGTTGACTTCCAAGATTGGCTGAACTCCGGCCTCTCTTCGAATGATTTTTGGTGTGTATTGGCGAGTGAACTCAGCCAGATATACCAAGTTTTCTTTGGTGTCGTTAGGTAGTTGGTTGTCTGCACTCAGAAGGTCTTCTTCAAGAATACGCCAAAGTCTTCGGTTGATTTCCACAGCTTCTAGCAAAGCAGGAAATCCTTTTTTGCCTTTTTTCGCAGCCTCAATTATTTCCCGTGTAACACGAGCAATAATCTTATACTCAAAGCTCTTGGGTGTGCTGATTTGGGCGTTGGCTGTGGCATAGCCATTCCGAGCCTTTAATTGGGCATTCACGTGTTTTCCTAACGTATTACATCAGATTCTCTGAGTTGGGTCGATCAGGGCGCCAGTTAACGCCCTGATCAAGTTGTAACTTAACGGAACAGCTGCTGCAGTGTGGATGGCGAGGAGTTCGCGATCGACAGAGCCTGTACGCCAAGCTGCTGCTGTGTTTGCAGAGCTTTCAGACGTGCAGATGCTTCTTCCATATCGGTGTCAACCAAGGCGCCGATACCTTCCTTCGTCGCATCTTTAACTTTGCCGATAAACTCCATTTGAGTATCGATACGAGAAGCTGCCGCACCGATGACAGCACCTGATGTGGTCAGAGTCGTGAGGTGGGCCTCAATGTTCTGCAGAGAAGTGTCAATGGTCCCTGCATCAGTCAAGTCGATGTCGGTCAGATCCAAATTGGTGGTAAAGTCTTGCGCGGGTACCGTGATGTTGGAGATCGCGATGCCTGTGGAGGAACGGTTGACCGAGGACAGAACAGTCAATTCGGTTTCTGTGCCATCAACGGTTGTTCCATCCAATAGGTTTGCACCGTTGAACTGAGCTGCGTCGATGATCTGCTCAATCTGACCTGTCAGCTGCGTGATTTCGTTGCCGATAGCTGTACGGTCAACGTTCTCACCCGTTGCTTGGATGATTTTTTCCCGGACGTCGTTCAGGATGTCAGAGACTTGTTCCACAGCGGCAAGTGCAACACCAACGGTGGCTGCACCCAGCGACAGAGAGTCTTCAACTGCTTCAAAGCTCTGAGCGTCAGCTTCCATCACTTTGGAGATGGACCAGATCGCGGAGTTGTCTTTCGCGGTGTTGATTTCACGGCCAGTGGAGATGGCGTTCTGAGTGTCGGTCAGGTCGTTGTTGATCGAGCTCAGAGTCTGCAGCGCAACCATTGCGCCGCTGTTGGTCAGAATGCTGGTCATAGCATTTAATCCTTGTGTGCGGGGGTTCTTTTTCCCCCGATTTATCCCTGCCCCAAAAGGGGCGCTCTCTGACGTCTTTCTGACTGTGCGAATTGCCTCTTGGCTTTCGCGCCACCCCGTCTCGAGGTGCAAGGTGACTTTGCACCGTGAGTTGCTAATGGAGTGCTAAAGCCCAAATTTGGATTTTTAGAATTTTCCCTAAATTGCTCGGGCTTAGGCGCGCTTTTCCAATTTCATGCTGCTGGCGGTTGAAAAGCTGTTCTTCCGGCCCGCTTGGTCATACACATCTAGCCCGCTACGCACGCGGCGCAGTTCCTGCATACGTGCTGCGACAGCACGAATACCTTGCATGGCACTATCCAAGAGCGCTTGATTGCGGGACACCTTATTGTGAACGCTCTCAAGCGCTTCACGCTCCAATTCGTTCAATGCATTGAGGCCTTCGATCAAAACGCCTTTGCGTTCCAGCAACGCCTCCAGTTTTGTGAGATGCCCCAGGACCAATGCCTCACGTTCTTGTTCGAGGATGTCGTCCAATTCATCGATCTGTTCTTGAGCGGATAGGTCAGTCATTTTGGGCATCCTTCAACGCGTGATAAAGAGACTCTGCCAGCCCGATTCCGCCGGCCTTGGTCATTTGTTTGGCTTGTGCTTCTACGAGAAAGCTTGTGAAGTGATCTTCACCGGCGCCGCCGCCAAATGAGTCACGTGCTTTCCCCAGTCCTGCTGCTTTCAACATTTCGGCCAGAAATGCACTTTCTAGATCCATTGCTGCTTTGCGTGCGGGATCTTCCGCATTCGGTAATGTGCCTACGGTACCAGTACCCGAAGGCCGGGTAGAATTTTGATGGATATCCATTCTGGACCTCAGATTCGAAAAGTTAGATTTGTTTTGACTTTTCGCAGAATGGCCGAGGAGCAGTTAAAATTACGGTAACCGAATTTATGTATTGTGGTTTTGTCAAGATAGAATGTCTGGAACCCGATCATGAACCCTGTAAATATTGGGCAGAGCGCTGACGTTAGTCAGAATAGTTTTGGTCAGAAGTCCGTTGAGTCTAAGAAAGGCACCTCTCAAAGTGATTCTTTCTCGGTTGTTTTTGCTGAAACAGGAGCGGAAGAAGAGAGTTTGACCGAGGTGTCAGAGACGCTGGGTGACGAATTAGCAGAGGGTCTTGATTCTTCTGAAGCTGAAGAACCTACGTCTGGCGTTGTTTCGGAAGACGCTGATGCTCTGGAAGATGTCGACTTCTCCAGTCTCGAGGATGAAATCGCGGAAACAGAGGCTGCGGAACTCTCAAAAGCCGACGCGCTTCCTGAAGACGAATTGCCAGTTTCGCCGAATGCATTCGGAGCGTCGGCGGGGGGGGGCGCCGATACATCAGAAACTGATGCCGGCGCCGCTAAAGCAGCGGAACTTGCTTCGGAAATTCAATCAGAGACGGATGCTTCCGGGAGCGGCAGAAATCAGGTGGGAAGTGTCACTGGTGGCATAGCTGTTGGTAGTGTTGGTGCAGATTCACAGGCCAGCGAAAAGGGTGTCGTTTCGGTTCTATCAACTGGGCGCGACGATGTTCTGACCAAGGCTGAAGTTTTACGGACCGGCAGTCTTGGCGAGCCTTTGGAAGGCAAATTTGGCGCACCGAATCTCGGAGAAAAAACCTCTCGGGTTACTTTGATTGGCGCAGCGTCCGTCGATGAGTTGCCCTATGCCTATAGGGTTCGTCTGGGAATCGTTCCGGTGGATACGGAAAAGAAGACGGGCTCTGGACAGGCCCTTGCGTTAGATTCGGAACAGAAGATGAGATCTGGCGAAGTGGCATCGCAGATGAATGCGCCACCTAAAACAGTATACACCGGGTCAGTTTCGCATGCGCTGCAAACGATGTCACCATTTGAAATGACTTTGCAGTCAGGTCTGGCGAAGCCGACGTCACGATCGAACTCAGAGAAAGAAACAAAGGTTGAAGCTCCGGCCTTGTCGGTCAAAAGCAAGCCTGTTTTTGGGGATGTTGCGCCACAAGCCGCGTCTGCTGAGGTCGCGAAAATGGAAGCAAAAACAAACCTGCTGTCGGGTGCCTTTTCCGAGAACACTGAAAAAGCATTTTCTTCCAACGAAAAGAATGCTGGAGCCCGTGGTGCCGACTCACTTGGATTGCTGACACCCACTCAAGTTTCGCAGACTGCGCTGTTGACGCCGATTGGACTGCCTCATCAGAGCGATGCTGCTACCCCTCGTTTGGACGTCGAGATGCGTTGGGGGCCTGAGGCGGTTGGCATTTCACAAGCTCTTACTGAGGCAACATTCAAACCACTTTCGGTACCGGGAAATGAGGTAGTTCAGCGAATCGCCGCACAGTTGAGCGAGGCATTTGCATCCAAGGGTGAGCGAAAAGTCGACGTTATGCTGAACCCGAAAGAGCTCGGTAAGGTCAAAATGCAATTGGCCACCAGCGATGGTGGTGTTCGCGTGATGATTCATGTTGAGCGCGCAGAAACCGGCGATTTGATGCGCCGTCACATCGGTGAATTGGAAAAAGAATTCCGCGAAATGGGTTTTGAGAACATTTCATTCTCTTTCACCAGCGATGGTTCCCCAGGTCAATCTGATGGTTCAGGTGGATATCAGCCACAAGGGTCGGGGACCTCAGCAGAGACAAACGAAGTAGATGCGCATGACGTGCAAACTAAACAAACTTTGAGCCTGGGTGGATCCGGGCTGGATATGAGAGTTTAAACAATGACCACTCCAGTAACTTCCAGCGAACCCAGCGCATCGCTGTTTACGACACCGACAACTAGCACCTCAAGCGAAACTGTCATCACGTCTGACTTTGAGACGTTCTTGCGTCTGTTGACGACCCAAGCACAGAATCAGGACCCATTGGAGCCCATTGATTCGACCGAATATGCCTCGCAACTTGCGCAGTTTTCGATGGTGGAACAACAAGTCCAGGCCAATGATCTGCTTTCTGGGCTGCAAGAACAATTGTTGTCACTGTCATCGCTTTCAACCGTTACCCAATGGGTCGGATTGGACGGTCGTGCGGCCGTGGACGGTTACTTTGACGGTACGAATCCTGTTGTTGTGTCGCCCAATCCTAGCTCGGTTGCTGATGATGTAAGACTGATCATCGCGGATTCGAACGGAAATGAAATCAACCGTGTGTCTCTGCCAGCCTCTACTGAAGATTATGAATGGGACGGTCGCGATGCCAACGACAACCCAGTTGCTGTCGGGAACTATGGGTTTACCCTGGAAAGTTATCAAAACGACGAATTGATCGGATCCACAACGGCGGAAGTTTACGGCCGCATTCGTGAAACACAGCTGCTGAACAACCAAGTGGTCTTGATCATGGACGGCGGTTCGGCGATCAACTCGACAGAGGTAACCGCGTTGCGCGATACGTCCCTGTAGGGCGTTTTCAAAGGAGCGCGCTTCCTCGGTCAAGCTGATTGGAGTGCGCCCTGACTTTTCTCTCTTTGGACTTACAATCGGGTTTTTGGCAGGAACTGGCTGCACGCGGGCTGGATCTCAGCTCTGTTGAACAATTGCAGGGTGGCAGGTCTAATTGTGTGTTCCGAATAGGGAACTCGGTACTGAAAGTGTTCGATCCAAACAGTTCGAATCCGCTCTTTTGCAACGATCCCGACCGTGAGACATCGATGTTGAGAGCGCTTGCCGACACGGGTCTGGGTCCGCGACTAAGGGATGTCGGCCTGAACCAAGGGTTGCGCTGGATTTTGTACGACCACCTACCAGGGGATTCGTGGGCGTCTGGGACGACAGATGTTGCTCGTCTTTTGGCTAAGGTTCACGATCAACCCCAGCCAAGTGACATGGTTCGAGGGCCAAACGGGTCTGTTGAACTGATCCTTCAGTCTCATGACATCTTGCATCGCTGCGCAGATCAACAGGCATTGAAATTGTTGGAACCGATGGGGTCGGTCGGTCAGACTTATGACGTGACCTTACTTCACGGCGACCCGGTACCCGGCAACATTTTGGTCTCAGAACAACAGATACAATTGATCGATTGGCAGTGCCCGGTTGTGGGGGATCCTGCCGAAGATCTCGCGATTTTCCTGTCACCGGCTATGCAATTTTTATACCGAGGAAAGGCTCTGACACCCCAAGAAGAGACGCATTTCTTGGACGCCTACCCGTACAAGAATCGGGTGGCGCGTTATCTGGATCTGCAGCCTTGGTATCTTTGGCGTATGGCCAATTATTGTAATTGGCGCAGTCAGGACGGCGATCCGAGGGATCATCATGCCATGGGATTGGAAATTCAAAAACTGAAGTCTTTGAACGCGTAGTGTCCATAGGCGAGCGGTAGGGCGGCGCGCCAGTGCGAATGGTTGTCTAAGTGTTTGATCCCATAGTTTGATGGTGCGATCTGTTTTTTGGAATCGAAGGAAGCATAATGGGACAAGTGCGTGACGGGTGTCCCACGCACTGTTACCCGGCAGGCGATTTGCACCGCAAATCTGCCGGGAGGGCACGCATGCGGTCAGAGCGGCAATACAGCGATCGCAAGCTTTGATCGCGGCGCTGAGCACGGAACCCGGGATCACCCCGAAGACGGTTGCCAAGTGGCGAAAGCGCGAGACCGTTGAGGATCGCAAAACAGGCCCGAAAGAGCCGCGCTCAACCACTCTCAGCCAAGCCGAGGAGGCCATGCGTCGCATTTCGGCGGCATAGGCTGCTGCCGTTGGATGATTGCCTCTATGCGCTCCGGCCCTCGATCCCGCATCTGACGCGGTCAGCGCTGCGTCGGTGTCTTCAGCGGCATAGAATCTCGCGCTTGCCGGATGTCGAGGGCGACAAGCCTAAGCGGCAGCAGCTCAAGCGCCACCCGATCGGATTTTTCATATCGATATTGCCGAGGTGCAGACTGCGGAGGGTAAGCTGTATCTTTTCGTCGGCATTGACC
>NZ_JAHHIR010000092.1 GCF_018678075.1 Epibacterium ulvae
TCCAATGGTCCCCCGGCCTGCCCAAGACCCGCTCCGGCAAAATCATGCGCCGCATCTTACGCAAAATCGCCGAAAACGACTTTGGATCCCTAGGCGACACATCCACCCTCGCCGACCCATCCGTCGTCGACGACCTCATCAAAAATCGCAAAACGCCGTAAGGTCCAGAAACAAAAAGCGCGGCCCTCTACAGAGAGGGCCGCGTTTCATTTCACTATCCCCAACTGATTATTTCAGCGCTGCATCCGTGATGGCATGTGTCCATGCGCCTTCTGGCGCTTTTGTAATGACCGGATCAGAGCCGCCGCCCAGAAGCGTCTGCACTGTGCGTTCGTAGTCGGTGACGTCCAATGCGCCATTGCTGCCAGCGGTGAGTTTTGCAATCTCACCCATCATGCGCTTTTGGTGCTCTTCGGTCTGCGCGCCAGATGCATCATTGTCCAACACGATCTCGGCCGCCTCATCGGGATGGGCCTCGGCGTATTTCCAACCCTTCATGGAGGCGCTTACAAAACGCTCCATCTTGGCGACGAACTCTGGATCATCCAGGTTTTCCTCGAGCACATACAGACCGTCTTCCAACGTGGCGACGCCCTGATCTTCGTATTTGAAGGTCACCAGCTCATCCACGCCTACGCCTGCGTCGATCACCTGCCAGTACTCATTGTATGTCATGGTGGAAATACAATCGGCCTGGCGCTGCAACAGCGGGTCGACGTTAAAGCCCTGTTTCAGGACCTCAACACCAGTCTCAGATTTGCCTGCCGTGGAAATGCCCAACTGGCTCATCCAGCTCATGAACGGGAATTCATTGCCAAAGAACCACACACCCAGCGTGCGATCCGCCAGATCGGCGGGTGCTGCAATGCCGGTGTCTTTCCAGCAGGTCAGCATCATGCCGGAAGATTTGAAAGGCTGTGCAATATTGACCAGCGGTAAACCTTTTTCGCGTGCGGCCAATGCGGCCGGCATCCATTCGACGGTGACATCTGCACCGCCGCCCGCGATCACCTGAGTTGGTGCAATATCTGGACCACCGGACAGGATGGTGACATCCAAATCGGCTTCTTCATAGAAACCTTTGTCGAGGGCAACGTAGTAGCCCGCAAACTGGGCTTGTGTCACCCATTTGAGCTGCAATGTCACCTCGTCCGAGGCCTGCACGGACCCGGTTGCCAATGCGGCCAGCGCGGTGGCTGCAAGAAGTTGTTTCATGGATCTAGCTCCCTATTGTTTTGATCCGATCTTGGTGAAAAGCGCGCGTGAGCCAAAAGCTATTCTATTGTTTTCGTGCTTTCTTTTCACGCTACGCCAAAAGAATGAGCGCCGCTGCGTGCCGCGCTCAAATATCTGTTCAAAGCCTGCTGCGTTGGGATGGGTGCCAAAAGGTCAAGGCACGCTCCAAGGCGGCGACCAGCCCGTAAAAGGCCGATCCTGCAAATGCGGCCACTACAATCTCGGCCCAAACCATATCCAGCGCAAGCTGACCCACACTGGTGGAAATCCGAAACCCCATTCCCACGGTGGGCGAGCCAAAGAACTCAGCCACAATAGCACCAATCAGCGCCAGGGTTGTTGAAATCTTCAGCCCGTTGAAGATGAACGGCAGGGCCACCGGCAGGCGCAGTTTGAAAAAACTCTGCCAATAGCTGGCCGCATAGGTCTGCATCAAATCGCGCTGCATCGCATCGGTTTCCCGCAGGCCTGCGACCGTATTCACCAGCATTGGAAAGAAGATCATAACCACAACCACAGCCGCCTTGGACTGCCAGTCAAACCCGTACCACATCACTAGAATGGGCGCGGTGCCCACAATCGGCAAGGCCGCGGCAAAGTTTCCAACCGGCAGCAATCCGCGCCGCAGAAAATCGCTGCGATCCACCAGAACCGCCGTCAGCACTCCGGCCAGACACCCCATGACATAGCCGCCCAACGCCCCTTTAAGGATGGTTTGAGTGAAATCGGCCCACAGGATTGGCAGGCTGCTGGAAAACCGCACGGCAATCTCGCTAGGCGCGGGCAGGATCACCAACGGCACCTCCAGCCCATGCACCAACAGCTCCCAGACCGCCAGCAAGGTCGCGCCAAAAATGGTAGGAACCGCAAGTTGCACCAAACGGGTTTCAGACCGCGGACCATTTGCCAGCCGCATGTTGATCCACCAACCCACGCCCCACAGGACAACAGCCATGAGAACTAGACCCATTGCATCCTCCAGGCTTTCACTTTTTCAAAAATACTTCGGGGGAGCCGCGCCTGCGCGGCGGGGGCAGCGCCCCAGCTCTTCAAACGCCTCACGCTTTCACCCCCATTCGGTTCAGGATCAGACGTTCCATCACCCCCAGCAACGCGACCAGACCTGCGGCAAGAATGGCAGCCGCAAAAAGCGCAGACCAAATCTGCACCGTCTGCCCATAATAGCTGCCCGCCAACAGGCGCGCGCCAAACCCGGCCACCGCTCCGGTCGGCAGTTCGCCAACAATCGCGCCCACCAGCGACGCGGCAATCCCGATCTTCAACGACGCAAACAGATACGGCATCGAGGACGGCAGCCGCAGCTTCCAGAACCCCTGCGCGGTATTGGCGTTATAGGTTATGAGCAGATCCAGCTTCATATGATCCGGGCTGCGCAGCCCTTTGACCATGCCCACCACAACTGGAAAAAAGCTGAGGTAAGCCGCGATAATCGCCTTGGGCAACAGCCCCTGCACGCCAATCGAATAGAGCACCACAATGATCATCGGCGCCAACGCAATGATCGGGATCGTCTGGCTGACGATGGCCCAGGGCATGACGGACATATCCATCACTCTCGAATGTACAATCCCCACCGCCAACAGGATGCCAAGGCCGGTCCCGATGCCAAACCCCAAAAGCGTCGCCGACAGCGTCACCTTGCCATGGTAGATCAGACTGCGTTTTGAGGTGATCTTCTTCTGAACCGTGGTCTCCCAAAGCTCAATCGCCACCTGATGCGGCGCAGGCAAGCGCGGACGATCCACTGACCACGACCGCGAAACCACAAATGTGTTGCCCACAACCAGGCCAAACGCACCGGCATCGCGCCGTTCCCGCGCCGTGGCAGGCGTCACCTGTTCCCCAGCCCGTTCAGCCGCATCCAGCAAGCCTTTGACGTTCATCGGAACACAAGCCGCATACCAAAAGCCGACAATTACAGCCAAGACCGCCAGAAAAGACATCACCGTCTTCATGAGGCATGCCCCGCCCGCAGCCCTTCCCTCACACGGTGGGCAACTTCGATAAACTCAGGACTGTCACGAATGTCCAAGGGGCGTTCCTTGGGCAGCGGGCTTTCGATAATATCGGTGATCCGCCCGGGACGCGGCGACATGACGACGATCTTGGTCGACAAGTAAACGGCTTCCGGGATCGAATGCGTCACGAACCCAATGGTCTTGTTGGTGCGCGCCCAAAGCTGCAGCAGCTGCTCGTTCAGATGATCGCGCACGATCTCGTCCAAAGCCCCAAAAGGTTCATCCATCAACAGGATATCCGCATCAAAGGCCAAAGCCCGCGCGATCGACGCCCGTTGCTGCATGCCCCCTGACAGCTGCCAGGGAAACTTCTTGCCAAATTGTTCCAGCTCCACAAGTTTCAGAACCTCGCCGACGCGTTTGCCCTGCTCCGCCTTGCTGTAGCCCATAATCTCAAGCGGCAGTTGGATGTTCTTAGCGATACTGCGCCACGGGTACAGGCCTGCGTGCTGAAACACATAGCCATAGGCACGCGCCTGACGCGCTTCATCCGGGGTCATGCCGTTGACCGTCAAACTGCCACCAGTGGGCTGCTCCAAGGCGGCGATACAGCGCAAGAACGTGGTCTTGCCGCAACCCGACGGCCCGATGAAGGAGACAAAATCCCCTTTGTTGATCGTCAGGTTCACGTCCTTGAGCGCATGAACCGCGCTTTCACCGGCCCCAAACACAAGGTTCAGATCCTGTGCCTTGACTACAGGTTCGGCCACGGCGGGTGTATCCTCCGCAAAGCCGTCAATTTCACTTTGGCTCAACACGTCTCTCATACTCCGGTCGCCGGTATCCCGCTGCGCTCAACCGGGCGCGGCGCGGTCAGCTCTTTCCAGGTCGACAGCGCCGTGTTCACGGTTGTGTTTGGCGCGCGTTCGACAAATTTGCCATGGCCTTCCTTGGTCTTGATTTCTCCGTCCGCCACGGCCACCTGCCCCCGTGTCAAGGTAAAGCGCGGCAAACCTTTGACGGCCTGACCTTCAAAGACGTTATAGTCGATCGAGGACTGCTGTGACGCGGCGCTAATCATCTTGGTCTTGGCCGGATCCCACACCACCAGATCCGCATCCGCGCCCACCAGAACCGCGCCTTTCTTGGGGTAGCAGTTCAGAATTTTCGCGATATTGGTTGAGGTTACGGCGACAAATTCATTTGGCGTCAACCGCCCGGTTTCCACACCATGTGTCCACAGCATCGGCATGCGATCTTCCAGACCGCCAGTCCCGTTGGGGATCTTGGTGAAATCACCAACGCCAAAGCGCTTCTGTTCGGTCGAAAAGGCGCAGTGGTCGGTTGCAACCACCGACAGCGATCCCGACTGCAGACCGGCCCACAGGCTGTCTTGATGTTGTTTGTTGCGGAACGGCGGCGACATCACCCGGCGCGCCGCATGATCCCAATCGGGGTTCATATACTCGCTGTCATCCAGGGTCAGATGCTGGATCAGCGGCTCGCCCCAAACGCGTTTGCCCTGCATACGCGCCCGCCGGATCGCCTCATGCGCTTCCTCACAGGACGTATGTACCACATAAAGCGGCACACCGGCCATATCGGCAATCATGATCGCTCGGTTTGTCGCTTCGCCTTCCACCTGTGGCGGACGGGAAAAGGCATGCGCTTCGGGACCTGTATTGCCTTCGGCCAGCAGCTTGGCGGACAATTCGGCCACCACATCACCGTTTTCGGCATGCACCATGGCAATACCGCCGAGCTCCGACAGACGCTGGAACGAGGCATACATTTCGTCATCATTGACCATCAACGCGCCTTTATATGCCATGAAATGTTTGAACGTGTTGATGCCCCGTGTCTCAACCACGGTCTTCATGTCCTCGAAAACCTGCTCCCCCCACCAAGTCACCGCCATGTGGAAGGAATAGTCGCAATTGGCCCGCGTCGATTTATTGTCCCAGCGTTTCAACGCATCCAGCAGGCTTTCGCCGGGATTGGGCAGCGCAAAATCCACAACCATCGTGGTACCACCGGCCAGTGCCGCACGCGTCCCGCTTTCAAAGTCATCCGAGGAATAGGTGCCCATAAACGGCATTTCCAAATGGGTATGCGGATCAATCCCGCCCGGCATCACGTAACAGCCGGTGGCATCGAGAACCTCATCACCCTTCAGGCCGGCGCCAATCTCAATGATCACGCCGCTTTCGATTAAAACATCCGCCTTATAGGACAGATCCGCGGTCACAACGGTGCCGTTCTTGATAACAGTTGTCATCTCTATCTCCCTGTCGCCGCCAGTTTTCTGGCTCGCATTTTTTGAAACACCCGGATTTTCATCTTTTCAAAAATACTTCGGGGGTGCGGGGGCAGCGCCCCCGCGTGTTCTCTCTTTATCCAACGATTTCAGCTGTCTCAGCCACCGCATGCAGTAACACATTGGCACCAGCTGCGGCCCAGTCCTTGGTGACCTCTTCCGCCTCATTATGGGACAGTCCATCCACACAGGGACACATCACCATCGCGGTTGGCGCAACCTGGTTGATCCAGCAAGCGTCATGCCCGGCGCCCGAGACCAGATCCATATGGCTCATACCCAGACGTTCGGCCGCATCGCGCACAGCTGTAACACAGCCCTCGTCAAAGGTTACCGGATCAAAATGGCCCGAGGATTCAATCGTCAGCCCAAGCCCCAGCTCTTCGGCGATTTCCTTGGCCTTGGCTTCATATTGTTCCCGCATCGAGGTCAGCTTGGCCAGATCAGGCGAGCGGAAATCCACGGTAAAGACAACTTTGCCCGGAATAACGTTGCGCGAATTGGGGAAAACATCGCAGTGCCCAACGGCACCAACCGCATAGGGTTGATGGGCCATGGCGATCTGATGCGCGGCCTCGGTCATCCGCGCCATGCCAAGACCTGCATTCACCCGCATGTTCATCGGGGTTGAACCGGTGTGCGCGTCCTTGCCAGTCACCGTGCATTCCAGCCACCACAGGCCCTGCCCGTGGGTGACGACGCCGATGTCTTTGCCTGCGGCCTCTAAGATCGGGCCCTGTTCGATGTGCAATTCAAAGAACGCATGCATCTTGCGCGCGCCAATCTCTTCATCGCCTTTCCAGCCGATCCGGGTCAGCTCATCGCCAAAAGTCTTGCCTTCGGAATCTTCGCGCTCGTAGGCCCAGTCTTGGGTGTGGGTGCCAATGAATACACCAGAGGCGAGCATCGCCGGAGCAAAACGGGTGCCCTCTTCATTCGTCCAATTGGTGACCACAATCGGGTGTTTGGTTTTGACGTTCAGATCATTCAGCGACCGGATCAGCTCTAGCCCGCCCAGAACGCCCAGAACACCATCGTATTTGCCACCCGTCGGTTGGGTATCAAGGTGAGAGCCCACATAGACCGGCAGCGCATCCGCATCGGCGCCGGGACGCGTGGCAAACATATTGCCCATCGTATCCACACCCATGGTGCAGCCTGCCGCCTCACACCAGCTTTGAAACAGTGCGCGCCCTTCGGCGTCTTCATCCGTGAGGGTCTGACGGTTGTTGCCACCTGCAACACCGGGGCCGATTTTGGCCATCTCCATCAAGGTATCCCACAGACGATCGCCGTTGATCTTGAAGTTTTCTCCTGGCGCGGTCATTCTTAGCTTCCTTCTTGTCTCGCACCCCAAACTGCCTGGGCCTTATGCGGTGACACTTTGGTGGCCATTGTTATAGGTATGCCCGAAATCCATGCGTCGGACTGAATTGGGGATGCGGCAAAACAAACAGTTATTTGACCAGATGGTCAAACTGACGCTATCACGGGGTAGGCCCCAGTCAAGATCATGCCTGAAATTTGCACACATGAACATCAGCCAGGCCCGGTGACTGACGTAAAAAAAGGCGCTGTGAAACGGCGCATAACAACAGGAGCACAACGCGCCAAATGGCCAAAAGCCAAAACACCACCCGGATCCAGCAACGAAACCGTGCCATCATTTTGGACGCAGCACTTGATGTGTTTTCCCAGAACGGATTTCGCGGCTCTACTGTGGATCAAATTGCCAAGGCCGCCGGGCTGAGCAAGCCGAACCTGCTGTATTACTACCCCACCAAGGAATCGATCTTTAAGGCCGTGCTGTCCGATCTTCTGGACACCTGGCTGGACCCGCTGCGAGCGATGGATCATGACGGGGAGCCGATCGAGGAAATCCAGGCCTATGTCGCGCGCAAGATCGAAATGAGCCGCGACTTTCCCCGTGAAAGCCGTCTGTTCGCGCATGAGATTATCCAAGGCGCGCCGCGTATGCTCGAAACCCTGTCGACCGAGTTGAAGGATCTGGTGGACGAAAAGACATTGGTGATTGAACGCTGGATGAATGAGGGAAAACTGAACCGAATTCACTCCAGACATCTGATCTTCTCCATCTGGTCACTCACACAACACTACGCGGATTTTGAAGTTCAGGTCCGCACCCTGATGGGCGACGAAGACCCATATGACGCCGCACCTGCCTTTTTGGAAACGCTGTATCACCGGCTTTTGACGCCCACGGGATAACGTTTCAACTGCATGTTTTCATGCATAAATCATCTGAACGACGGGGCGCGATCATACGCCCCGTTGTTGTTTATTCAGCCACAGCCATTGGGTTGTTTGGATGGGTGGTCCAGCTGCCATATTCGTCGCTGACCACCTCACCTGTGCGTTGGTCGATCTGCCCGGCGGGCACCTCTTCCATCGTGATGCAGCCCTCAACGGGGCAGACGTTCACACAAAGGTTACAGGCCACGCATTCGTCGTCCTTGACCGAGAACACCCGATCCTCGGAAATCGCAATCGCTTGGTGTGAGGTATCTTCGCAAGCCGCATAGCAGCGTCCGCATTTGATACAGTCGGCTTCGCTGATCCTGGCCTTGGTGACGTAGTTCAGGTCCAGATATTGCCAGTCGGTGACATTCGGCGTTGCCATGCCTTTGAAGTCTTGGATAGAGCTGTACCCTTGGTCATCCATCCACTCAGACAGGCCCGAGATCATCTCTTTGACCACATCAAACCCATAGGTCATCGCGGCCGTACACACCTGCACATTGCCTGCACCCAGGGCGATGAACTCCGCCGCATCACGCCACGTTGTGATGCCACCAATGGCCGATATCGGCAGGCCTGCGGTTTCAGGATCGCGGGCAATCTCGGCAACCATATTCATCGCAATCGGCTTCACCGCCGGGCCGCAATAGCCGCCATGCGTGCCTTTGCCGCCGATGGTCGGTTCGGGCGCCATCGCGTCCAGGTTGACCGATGTGATCGAGTTGATGGTGTTGATCAGACTCACCGCATCCGCGTTGCCCGCATTGGCCGCACGTGCCGGATAACGGACATCGGTGATGTTGGGCGTCAGTTTCACAATGACCGGGCGGTCATAGTACTGTTTGCACCATTCGGTCACCATCTGGATATATTCCGGCACCTGCCCCACAGCAGAGCCCATCCCGCGTTCGGCCATCCCATGCGGGCAGCCAAAGTTCAGCTCAATCCCGTCGGCATTGGTTTCCGCCACACGCGGCAGGATCTTTTGCCACGCTTCTTTTTCGCAGGGCACCATGATGGATGCGATCAGCGCGCGGTCCGGGTAGTCCTTTTTGACGCGCGTCATCTCTTCCAGGTTCACCTCAAGCGGGCGATCCGTAATCAGTTCGATATTGTTGAGCCCCAGAAGACGGCGGTCTGCGCCCCAGATCGCGCCATAACGCGGACCGTTCACATTCACCACCGGCGGGCCTTCGGCGCCCAGGGTCTTCCAAACCACCCCGCCCCATCCGGCCTCAAACGCGCGACGCACATTGTATTCTTTGTCCGTTGGTGGCGCAGAGGCCAGCCAAAACGGGTTGGGAGACTTAATGCCCAGAAAATCTGTTGTAAGGTCAGCCATGTATCAGCTCCTTTTCATGCTTGCCAGCGCTGCGCATTGCAGCCCGGCTGGCTCAGCCCATCAGGCTCGCGTGAATATCCATAGCCGCATCGCGGCCCTCGGCGACGGCGGTGACGGTTAGGTCTTCGCCACCAGACGCACAATCGCCCCCGGCCCAAACACCCGCGACCGATGTCCGGCCAGCCTCATCCACCTTGATCTTCCCCCCTTCAAGGTCCAGCGCACTTGGCTGCCCTTCAAGGGTTTGGCCAATCGCCTTGTAGACTTGATCAGCACTCAGGCGCAGGGTCTCGCCGGTTCCGGTGACGCGACCGTCCACGATCTCGGTGTATTCCAGTTCAATTTCACAGGCCGCACTGTCGCCATGGATCGCCTTGGGCATCACGTTGAACATCAGCTTCACCCCTTTTGAGGCGGCGAGATCCTGTTCGTACCGGCTGGCACCCATGGCGTCGCGTCCGCGGCGATAGGCAATGGTGACGTTTTCCGCGCCCAGCAGTTTGGACTGAACCGCCGCATCAACCGCCGTCATACCACCGCCGATCACCACAATATTGCGGCCAACTGGCAGGGACGTCAGATCTGCTGACTGACGCAGTTCAGCAATGAAATCCACCGCATCTGCCACACCGGCCACATCCTCACCCGAGGTGCGCAATGCATTCACACCACCAAGGCCGATAGACAGGAACACCGCGTCATAGTCCTGCGACAGCCCGTCCAAGGTCAGCGCATCACCCAGCTTTTTGCCGTATTCGACCGTGATGCCGCCGATCTGCAGCAGCCAGTCAACCTCACGCGCGGCAAAATCATTGGTGGACTTATAGGCCGCGATGCCAAATTCATTGAGGCCGCCTGCTTTGGGCTTGGCCTCAAACAACACCACATCGTGGCCCAACATGGCCAGACGGTGCGCCGCCGCAAGCCCTGCGGGTCCCGCGCCGACCACGGCGACTGTTTTGCCAGTGGCGTCCGTGCGGGTAAAAGGCTGCGCGCCTTTTTCCATAAGCGCGTCGGTTGCATAGCGTTGCAGACGGCCAATTTCGACCGGTTTGCCTTCGGCGGCTTCACGGACGCAGACCTCTTCACAAAGGGTCTCGGTCGGGCAAACCCGCGCGCACATCCCACCGAGAATATTCTGATCCAGAATA
Organism: Epibacterium ulvae; assembly: GCF_018678075.1. GTDB lineage: Bacteria > Pseudomonadota > Alphaproteobacteria > Rhodobacterales > Rhodobacteraceae > Epibacterium > Epibacterium ulvae_A. The sequence continues at coordinate 10,285 of NZ_JAHHIR010000092.1, forward strand.
GTCTTTGCTGCAGCGGTGGGATGCCCCCCTTGAATTTCGCGAATGAACTGGGGGATGTCGATGGAGGTTGGGCAGGCCTGCATGCACGGCGCGTCATAGCAGAAATAGCAGCGATCGGCGGCAACCGCTGCTTCATGCGCGTCAAACGGAGCATGCAGGTCTTCAAAATTCGTGGCGATATCCTCGGCGGGCAGCCGCCCCGCCTGAATACCCGATGCCTGATGGCTCTGTGCCATTGGGTGTCTCCCTGTCTCTTATCTTTTATTTAGAGTGACAGGATTGAATTTTTTATCAACTGGTAAAATTTTTAAAAGCTGCGATCCGAGCTTCGGAATTCTTAAATCATCGCCGCACTACGCTGTAATTAAACAACAATTCTCACTGCATAAGTTTTAAGCAACGCCGCGCACCAAACAAAAAGAGCCGCCTGCACCCTGTACAGACGATCCCAATCGAACAGAAAATCACGACGCGCACGCCATGAAATCCGAATGTTACGCCATGCCAAGCGCTTCTTTATACATTTCCAATACCGCTTCTTCTTCGGCGATATCGTCCTTGTCACGTTTGCGCAGCGCGATGACCTTGCGTATCACTTTGGTGTCGTAACCTTATACCACCACAGGAAAAATGTATTATATGGCACAACCATTTCCTGTAGCAGTAACCGCGTATCTGTCTATTTGTAACTGCGACCACGCTGCGTTACCTGTAGTTTTCTCTCAAGATCCGGAGCTTGGGGAGTGCAATGTGTGCATGGATATCGTCAAATGGGCATCACAGCTAAGCGCCAACCTTGGGACTATTTCCGTTCGTCAGCACGTTGCCGCAGTTTGCCGTTTCATGAATTTCTACCACCTCTACTCTCAGGGCCAAAAACTGAGCGTTCAGGATCAAACCATGTCTGTTTTCGCCTATATGGATTTCCGGGGCACCGGGACAAAACACCTTAACTCTGATCATTTGCTCCACGCCCTCGACTGGGACGGGGTAGCCAAAACAACCGTCAGCTCCGAATTCAAGTTTCTGGAGAGTTACGCTGGAAGTGATGCACGAACTCTGGATCGGCGCCTGTTCCGCCTCCCCATGAGCGAGGTAAAGAACCTCCGTGACCAGACCGATGACTTCTTCATTCACTTGGCCAAGCACCGACACTTTTGGGCTGATCTCAGGGGCGATGATAACATAAGGACGCCGAAGCGGTTCCGGCCAACGAGTAGGCAGAAAGGTTTCAGGCCCTTTCCGCCAGAGGAAGAAATCAGACTCATCATCGCGGCTGAAAGCAATTCCGTCTTTAGGGCCATATGGATTCTGTTAACATACGGTGCATCACACCGGATCTCAGAAGTTCTCAACATCTGGCAGGTGGGTATTTTACCGTCGTCCTACAACCGGGAGTTCTTCGGGATCCCTGCAGATGACCTCCCGCTTGTTTTAATCGCGCATCCGAACGAAAGTACATGGCTTGGCGACTTCAACACCAACAAGATGACGAGGATGGAATACCTTCTGAATAAATATGGATTTCAGCCAAGACCAGATCGGTCGAGTTCAGACGTACTTTATGCTGGTTTCAAGACAAAGAAATTGTTCGGAGATTATCTCATTGCAAAGACGTGGTGGTTGAACGAAGGAGCCGCCTTGGCTTTTAACGAATGCGTGAATGAAATCCAGGCGTTCCATCTGCGGCATAGAACCAGTCGAAAACACCCATATTTCTTTATTAATATGTTTGCTCGCGATGGTAGGCTTGGCGAGCCATTGACAATGAAGCGAGTATCTAAGGCGTGGGCGGACGCATGTAAGAGAGTTGGCATTACACCCCATGTACGTGGCCGAAACCTCCACGGCTTACGCCATTTCACGAAATTTTACATGGACGAACTGCGCTTGAGTGCCTCCAGCATTCAGACCATGAGGGGCGACCATTCGATCATTTCCCAAGACGAATACGGTCAATGTGCAACAAAGGTCAATCAAGCGCTCACTAATATGAAACACTAGAATGGTGACGGAAACGACGAACCCACCTTCCTAATAAAGGCCCAATATGGCGGAGCAACAAAATACCGCTTCTTGATCCGAACAGCCATTTATCTCGAATGGATGGAACGGAATGGATATGTTGTGAGCTACCCCCCGAAAATCGGATACTGACGTAAGCTACGATTTGTTGTCTGTTGATCTTCAACACGAAGGAGATTGACGATGTCGAAACGAAAGCAACATCACCCTGAGTTTAAGGCCAAGGTCGCATTGGAAGCACTGAAAGGCAAGGAGACGGTCAGCGAGTTGGC
>NZ_JAHHIR010000058.1 GCF_018678075.1 Epibacterium ulvae
TCCACCAGTTCGGCCCACCTGAGATCATGAATACGGATCAGGGCAGCCAGTTCACGTCATTTGCTTGGACCGACCGCCTGCGTCGATCAGGCATCCGCATCTCAATGGACGGCAAAGGCCGCTTCCTCGACAATATCTTTGTCGAACGACTGTGGCGCTCGCTGAAGTATGAATGCGTCTACCTGCACGCCTGGGAAACTGGATCAGAGGCCAAGGCGGGTGTCAGAAAGTGGATGGACTTCTACAACAACAAACGCCCCCATTCTGCCCTTGGCGGCAAACCACCCGCTGTGATCTACTGGCAGAGACATGACACAACCCAAACAGATCAGCAGGTGCAAAGAGTAGCTTAAATCACGCCAAATCTTGTCCAACAATTGGGGAGTAGCTCAGTCATACGCCCCGTCTGTTGTGACGCTGCCGATGTTCTGATCGGGTGGAATTTGATCCAGAAATTCTGGCAGCTTCGGCGCATCACCAATATCGCAGGTGGTGACCTCGCCCCTCGGCAGATTTCTACGCAATCGCCCCTCGATCGATTTGTGCGACAAAGCAGAGCAGAGGCCTCACGATAAACTTTCTACGCGACGCTTCCCGAAACGGTTTAGGTGAGCGCGAACGAGGTCCAATGCTTGATTGAACTTTTGTTCGGAGACTAAACTTCGGATCTCTAAGTGATCTTGATGCGCCGCTTCACTAAATACGCCTTTGATGGAGTTGTTATTGATCAAAGCACTGATTTTAAGTGAAATAGGGTCGTACATTTCTGACAGCAGCTTATTTCCGGAATGAATAATAAAACTCTTATGATATAGGCTGTCCAAAACCTGATATGTGCTTTGATCTTGATTTCGTCGAGCATTATCCATCTTTTCACAAATCTTTGACAAGTCCCGCGCCAACTCACGCTGTGCGTTTTGCAACGACTGTTGTAAGCCTTGTACCTCTAAGCAACTACGCATCTGTGAAAGATCTTGGAATTCTTCCGGTGTTGCATCAAACACATACGTACCGCTTTGCGGAACGGTGATGAGCAAGCCTTTGTATTCCAGACGAGAAAACGCTTCGCGAACAGGAGTACGGCTGACGCCCAGCTCGTTCGCAATCTGCAATTCCGAGATCATCTGCCCCATCTTAAATCGGCCCTCACCGATTTCTTTGCTTACCACTTCTGACACTTGTTCAGATAATGATTGCCGCCGGGTCAAACGTTTCACTGGGCGAATCCCTTCGTGGTTTCCTTGCCAATATCTCGCAAGGTCGTGTGTTTAAAAAGCCGGACGCCGAAATTGCACCTAGCGTAAAAAGCCAAAGTTACCTGAGTATCGAAGGCATTCCTATGCAAGAAGATTGGCAGATTGACAGCTTGTATGCAAGATGCAAGTATCCCAGTTGTAGATAAATATGATCAAAGGGCCTTTTTGCCCTGTCTGGGAGGACGAAATGACAATTCTAAAATCTTTTGGTAGAATGTTTAAGGCAGTGCTAACCGGCACAGCGCTTGCCGCGGGGGTTGCTGGCGCTGCTTATGCTGAATTTCCAGAACGCCCTATTACATTGATTGTGCCATGGGGAGCTGGTGGCGGAACCGATGCAACAGGCCGTATCATCGCAAACCTGTTAAAAGATGAGCTAGGTCAACCGGTGAATGTGGTAAATCGCACTGGTGGCGGCGGAGTCGTAGGCCATTCAGCTATCGCGATGGCCAAGCCAGACGGGTACACAATCGGTGTAATCACGGTTGAAACGGGCATGATGCACTGGGCGGGTCTTACCGATCTGACACATGACGGGTTTACGCCTATTGCGTTATTTAACAGTGACCCCGCTGGCGTCATGGTTGCCGCAGATTCCCCCTGGAATTCATTGGATGACATGTTGGCGGCCGTCAAAGCAGACCCGGGCAAGCACAAGGGATCAGGAACTGGACAAGGAGGTATCTGGCATCTGGCCTTGGCGGGCATGTTGAACGCCGAAGGGTTGGACGCATCGGTGGCACCATGGGTGCCCTCCAAAGGGGCCGCAGCCGGTCTTCAGGAGCTTGTGGCCGGCGGGGTTTCCGTCGTGACGTCCTCTGTTGTAGAGGCATCCGGCCTAATTTCCGCGGGAAAAGTCAAAGCTCTTGCGGTTATGTCCTCTGAACGTTTGAGCAGTTTCCCTGATGTGCCAACTTTGACCGAGGCGTTTGGTCCAGAATGGGAAATGGCGGCGTGGCGCGGATTGGCGGCCCCTACTGGTTTGCTGTCTGACGTCAGCGCCTAT
>NZ_JAHHIR010000070.1 GCF_018678075.1 Epibacterium ulvae
AGGCGGGTGTCAGAAAGTGGATGGACTTCTACAACAACAAACGCCCCCATTCTGCCCTTGGCGGCAAACCACCCGCTGTGATCTATTGGCAGCGAAACGAAACAACCAACCCCGATCAGCAGGTGCAAAGAGTAGCTTAAATCACGCCAGATCCTGTCCAAGGATTGGGGAGTAGCTCAGTATGCACGGGTTTCAAACATATCTTCAAAGATATGCGCTATCGAATTCTGGATGGGCCTGCATGCTCAATGCACGGTCACCGTAGCCAAGGATCGCATTTTCGCAAAAGTTGGAACTGCCCAATAGTCGTGCCTCGGGTGACCGTTCAACAACTTGATCCTGATGCCGGGCGATGATGCCTTGATTGCCAAAGACTTGGCTTTCATAAACATTCGGGCCCGCAGACCACCCGCCATTGTATTTTTCAACTTTTCCACCGAGCGCTTTCGCCATGATCTGGTGCCCAAAACAGACACCAAAAATTGGGATTTCTGCAACGTATACTTTTTGAATAAAAGCCTCGAGCTTCAACATCCATTCCAGCTCTTCATATGCCCCATGGCTAGAGCCCGTAATGATCCAACCGTCCGTTGATCCCGGTGCTGCAGGAAGATCGCCGTCTATGGCAAGTTAGGTATCAAAAGTGAATTCAAGCCCATTCAGGTAGCGCATGAACAAGTCTGCGTGGTCCCCATGTTTTGCTATGAGCTCTGAAACAAGGTGGCCCGTCTGCAATATCCCGATTCTCATTCGATGTTTCTTCGTATTCATCATTGACTGCCCAACGCCAAGCTATGTTTTACAGCTTCCAGCTCAGCCCACCATCGATCTCCAGAACAGAGCCCGAAGTGTACCCAGACAAATCAGATGCAAGGAAGGCGACGGAAGCAGCAATTTCTTCTTTTTTGGCGGCGCGCCCAAAGGGAAGCTGCGCTACCAGTTCCGGCCAGCGGTCTGCATCTCCTAGCTCAGTTTCCGCTTTCTTTCTTTGCAGAAACTCTAGACGGTCCGTGTCTACAGGTCCGGGATTAATACCCACAACACGCACGCCATCTTGGGGGCTCTTAGACCCCAGAGCACGGGTCATCGCGATCAGCGAAGCGTTCCCCATACTTCCAGCAAGATAGTTTGCATCAACGCGCTGGCCTGCCCAGCCGATAATATTGACAATGACACCTTTTTGCTGCGCGGCCATCGTTGCATAAAAATTACGGGTCATTTCGATGATGCCGTAAACTTTTAAATCCCATGATTTACGCCAAGCCTCGGCGCTCACCTGTTCCAGTGCACCGCCGGGAATGGCTCCCGCGTTATTTACCAGAATGTCGATGTTTGGGAACTGCGCGACAAGCTGTGCTGGCGTACCCGGGTCGGCCACATCAACGGCGACTGTCTGAACCGTTTGGCCCTTCGCTGGATTGATCTGCGCAGCCGCTTGCGCAAGCCCGGCTTCATCGCGTGCGACGAGAACCAAGTTGCATCCTTCTTCTGAAAGGAGTTTTGCGCTGGCCAACCCGATCCCTTTTGATCCACCGGTGATCAGCGCAGTCTTACCTTCTAGGTGTAATTTCATGGTTCTCGATTTCCTACCAAAGTTTACCGCGCGCCGTCACGGGCCAGACAGTCTCGACGATGCCGTTACGCACGCCAACTAAATAGTCGTGCAAATTGCATGTCGGATCGCAGTGGCCAGGGATTAAGCGGATCTTATCTTTAAGTTTCAGCTGGTTTTTGGGATCGTTAATTATCCCATGTTCGTCGTTGCATCCAACATAGGCCGCGCCGTCGACATCGACGAGGATGGGCAGGCCGGAATCCACGGCGTGGCTTTTGTGACCACCATCGCAAACCACTTTGCCGGGGCGGGCAGCAGACATGACAGTACACTGCAGGAACATTGCATTTTCAAACGGAACTTCCTGACCACCTTCGAGGTTGCGCACTGTCATGTACGATGCATCCATCAGGCAGTATGTTCCGGCCTGCAGTTCAGTAAACACGCCAGATGCGGCTTCTTTTTGAAACGTACCGGTGCCCGCGCCACTTACGATGGGGCAGGCTAGCCCAGCTTCATTTAGCGCAACCAAGGTCTGTTCAACCTTTTGCACAACGGTGTCAAACAGCGCTTGCCGTTCTGTTGCCTCAATGCAGTGCTGGGCTGATCCGTTATAGGCCTGAAGCCCGTCAAATCGCAGGCCTGGTGCATCTGCTATTTGCTGTGCAAGCACCGCGGCATCTTTACCGGGGTTTACGCCACAGCGCCCTGCGCCCACATCAATTTCCACAAGGCAGCCAATTTCGGCCTCGCCTGTAATCGCCGCCTGAGACAGGTCATGCACATTCTGTGCATCGTCGACACACACGCGGATCAAAGCGCGTTTTCCCAGATCGATCAGTCGCGCGATTTTGGCTGGGTGTACGATTTGGTTGGACACCAAAATATCGGTGATACCTGAATCGACCAATACGGTGGCTTCCGAAACCTTTTGGCAGCAAAACCCATGCGCACCACCGACTTCCATTTGTCGATGAGCGATGTCTGCGGATTTATGTGCTTTGGCGTGGGCCCGAAGACCCACACCTTGCTTCTCTACAACGTTCCGCATCTTGCTTAGATTGCGCTCGAAAGCATCGAGATCAATAATCAAAGCGGGCGTTTCGACATCACCCACAGACATTCCGATTTTGGCCGGAACAGAAAGTCCAAGTTCTAAGCTCATTTAATTTACCATCCTATCAAGCGCGGTAACCAAAGCACCAAATCGCTGTAGACGAAAACCAGTGCCACAACAAAAAGCTGAATACCAATGAACGGCAGGACACCGATGTAGATATCTTTCATCCTAATTTCTGGCGGGGCGACCCCTTGAAGGAAGAAAAGCGACCATCCAAACGGAGGCGTCAGGAAAGATGTCTGCAAGATGACCGCAATCAGCATCGCCAACCAAACCATATCAACGCCCGCTGCGTGAAAGAACGGTAGCATAATGGGTAGCGCGATATAGCTGATTTCAATCCACTCCATAAAGAAGCCCAGCACGAAGATGATAAGGAGCAAGAACAGGATTGCGCCATTCACTTCACCCGGCACATTTACAAACAGCCCTTTTACGAAATGCTCGCCACCAAGTCCGCGGAAAGCGATAGAGAAGACTTGAGATGTGAGCAGAATGAAAAAGATCATGCTTGAAATGATCAGTGTTGTTCTGGTGGTATCTTTGATCAGCTTTAGATTCAGGCGACCATATAGTGCCGCGATCGCGATTGCACCGCTTGCCCCGATTGAGGCAGCTTCTGTGGGGGCCGCGATCCCGCCAATAATAGAGCCCAGCACAAAGACAACCAGTGCCATCGGCGGAAGAACAACAAATACCATCTTTTTAAGCAGTTGTTTTGTGTCCACCTGTGCACGCTCTTCAGCGTCAATCGCGGGCACCATCTTTGGCTGAAAGACTGCAAGCAGCAAAAGGTATGCGACAAACAGCACAGCCAAAAGAAGCCCCGGTATAAAGGCTGCTGCAAAAAGAGTACCCACTGACAGCCCTACGATGTCTGCCATTAGAATAAGCACGAGACTTGGCGGGATAATTTGGCCCAAAGTACCGGACGCACATATCAAACCACAGGACAGGCTTTTTGAATATCCACGCGCAAGCAAGATAGGCAGCGTCAAAAGGGTTAGCGTGACGATGGTTGCGCCAACGATACCGGTGGCTGCTCCAAGCAGAACGCCGCATAGAACAATCGCGATCCCTAGGCCACCGCGCAGGCCGCCCATCGCATAGCCAATGACGGTTAGCAGATCTTCGGCAATCCTAGATCGTTCTAGCGCCACCCCCATGAAAACGAATAACGGTATAGCGATGAATTCATACTTTGAAATCACACCATAGATTCTGTGTGGGACCAGCGCGAACAGCTTGCCCTCAAACCCTGTAAAACCAAAAACAAACCCCGCTGTCGCAATCGCAATTGCAACGGGAAATCCTAAAATGAGCAGCACAAAAAATGCACCCAGCATCATCATGATTTGTACTTCCATCAATCCGCTCCCGCTTTACCAGATATCAGTATTTGAGACTGCCGGATGACTTCAGCGATTGCCTGCAGCAAGAGGCTGGCAAATCCAATGAGGATGGTCGCTTTCAACGCATAACGCATTGGCAAACCACCAGGGTCTGCAGATCCTTCAAGACTGCGCCAGGATTGTTGAACATAAGGAATGGTATAATGGCAGATAAGGATCGCAATCGCGATCAGTGCCAGGGCTGCCGCCAAATCAATTATAGCTCTAAAACGTGGTCCAGCGGGTTTGTAAAGCATATCAACGCGTACGTGTTCGCCTTGTTGGTAGGTATAGGCCACACCTAATGTCGCGACACCTGCAAGGAAGTGCCATTCAAGCTCTTGTGTCCAAACCGTTCCAATTCCAAAGAAATATCGGATGAGCACATTTGCTGTGACCGTCACGATGATACCGAAAACGCAAACCATTGCGACCTTTCCAAGAAAGGCCACAACAGTTTCGCATATTTCGGCCAGCTTAAGCATGACCTTCAACGTATTTATCCTCGAATACGGCGGTGCCACTGCCCCTCACTGACGTTCGTCCAAGAGTCGTGCTTGGCCTTGAAGTCGAAATAGTGGTCACGTACGCGTGCAAACAATGGATCACCCGCGCCCAATTCTTCAAGAACGCCCGGTGTTGCGTCTTTAAGACCGGTCAGGATTTCTTCTGATAGAGTGCGCAACTGGGTGCCGTGGTTATCAACAAGATCTTTCAGTGCTTCGCCGTTCACCGCTTCGGACCAAGCTTGCGACCGAACATTGGTCGACGCACAAGCATTGCGCACGATATGCTGCAAGTCTTCTGGCAGAGATTCCCAAGCAGTTTTGTTGACCGCAAATTCAACGACGTTATTTGGCTCTGACCAACCTGTGGTGTAATAGTAGCTAGCAGCATTGTGCAGGCCTAGAATTTTGTCCTGAGCCGGGCCAACCCATTCCGCTGCCTGAATTACACCGCGTTCCAATGCTGGGAAAATTTCGGCAGGTGGTAGCAGTTTTACATCAACGCCAACAGCGGCGTAGATACGGCTGGAAAGACCTGGAATACGCATTTGCAGACCTTGAAGATCTTCAAGAGTATTCACTTCTTCTTTGAACCAACCGGTCATTTGAACACCGGTATTGCCACAAGGGAATGGAACCATGCCAACGTCGGCATATAGTTCTTGCCACAATTCCAAGCCGCCGCCTTCATACATCCAAGCGTTTTGACCCTGATAGTTCATACCAAACGGCACGCCACCAAAGAATTGTGCCCAAGGGCGTTTGCCAGCGCCGAAATAGGAAACCCAGCCGTTACATTCGACGATACCAGCTTGGGCCGCATCAAAACCTTCGAACGGAGGCACCAGCTCTCCACCGTGGAAAACCTCGATGTTCAAACGACCGCCCGACATTGCTCGAATGCGGTCTGTTAGGTCGGTCAAGCTACCCGGCCCAACCGAATACATCGGCAGACTTGGCGGATATGCCGTTGTCATTTTCCAGTTAAAGGTTTCTTGCGCACGCGCCACTGTCGGAGCAGCCAAAGCGGCCCCACCTAAAGCAGCTGCGCCACCGGTTAAAATCTGTCTTCTATCCATTTTTAGTCCTCTCTGTCGTACGTGGAGTAGTGTTTTTGTTGTTATTATCTATTTGGCTGCGCCACCGATTTTGGCGACGCAGGTTTGGTATTGTTCGGCAAGATCAAGAAGTTTTTGGTCTTGTCCAAAGCCCGCGACCAGCTGAACAGCGCCCTTTAAGTTGTCGTTCAAGGGCGATGCGGGCAGCGTGATGCAGGGCGTATAAAGTAGGGACCACGCCCGGTTCACATAGGGATCACCAGTGCTTGCAAGCCCGCGCGGAGGAAGAGTTTTCGCAGAAGGGGAGGCGATGGCATCCAGATTGGCGAACAGTGTTTCAATCCATGCCCGTCCAGCCTGCCCAACCTCAATCGCCGCAGCATATTTTTCGGCTGTGATTTCGGCGGCGTCTTTACAATAGGCGTTTAGTTGGTCCGAGATCAGATCACTGTGATTTGTCAGTTCATGTGCCAAGGCGTGAATGACTTCGTATCCCATCACATCACATTGCGCGTCGATCAAATCGAAAAGTTTCTGACCGTTGCCAAGGTCGACAACAATGTCGCCGGATTGCTGAACTTTTGCTTTGAATTGAAGGAGCGTGTCTTGGGTAAAGCTGTCTGCATCTTCCCAGGTATCGTCACTAAAAAACCCAATGCGTTTTGGGCCATTCTTGGTGTCGGCACCCTGGCGCAGGTCTGCAACAGCAGCAGACAACGTCCGCACGGCTTCTACACTGCGTCCGAACACGCCGACTCTGTCCAGCGAGGGTGAGACAACTTTTAGGCCATCACGGCTAATGGCCCCCATGGTCGGCAAAAAACCTACGATACCGCAATATGCGGCGGGGCGGATCACAGAACCGGCGGTCTGTGTCCCGATCCCGTGCGACACCATTCCGGCGCCAACTGAAGCGGCTGAACCGCTAGATGACCCACCGGGTGTGTAGGCCATATTTTGCGGGTTGGCCGTTGGCCCGGGCTTGAAGGTTGCAAATTCGGTGGTGACAGTTTTTCCCATGACTTTAACGCCGGCGTCTTGGGCCCGGCGGACAACTTCTGCGGTCTTGGTGGCGATGGTGTTTACATAGATTGGAGAGCCGCATGAAGTGGGCATCCCTTGCACGTCAAACAAGTCTTTCACAGCAAGTGTCGCGTCTGAAATGGGGGCTGAGGGCCGAATTTCTGATAACGGCGCTGACGTATCCACATCCGCCGAAACGTGCACGAAGGCTTTCAGTTGCGTTTCTACTTCTACGAAAGACTTTGATTTTGGCCGAGTATTCATCATTCCCCCAAGAACCCATTTCAACGATATTGCTACCGTGGTGTATTTATGATATTATATAGTATATTATATTCAAGCCTTTTGTAGGAAGTCAAACTGACCGAATATGCAAGTGAGTCCCGAACGCTAAAAAGCTGTGCAGAACATGCGCAGTTGCAGAAAAATTACTCAATAGGAGAACGGATATGGAGCGTACGCATGATCTCGGCGGGTTGCCCGCCGGTAAAATCGATCAAACAGAGCATGAGCTGACCTTTTTCGATAAACGGGTCGACGCATTGTATGTGCTTTTGACTAGCCCCAAAAAAGCGGCCTTCACAATGGATGAGGTCCGCCGCACGGTCGAAAGCTTTTCTCAGGCTGACTATTTTGGGCTAAGTTACTATGAGCGCTGGCTCAAGGCGATGTCGCTACTCCTGATCGAAAAGGGGCAAATCGAAGCGAGCGCACTGGACATCCCAAAGGCAAGCAGCTGAGTTGGCCATGATTTCTTCTATTACCAGACACGCTTCAAATGCGAAATTCGCTGATGGACATTCCGTCCAAGTCATCAAAGATGAATCCCTAGGGCATTGCCGTACACCCCTTTATGTACGTGGTGCTGTGGGAAAGGTCGTTTCTTACATTGGTAGTTACAAAAACCCAGAGGACCTTGCCTATGGCGGCAGCGGTTTACCTGAATCCCCGCTGTACTGGGTTGAGTTTAATTTAGCTGAACTCTGGGTCAACTACTCCGGAGACCCTACTGATACATTACAAGTCGAAGTTTACGAGCATTGGCTCCGTAAGTTAGCGCAGGAAAGCTAGATATATGCCACATGATCATCCGCACCCGACATCCCGAGACCACAGTGAACCTCGGCCTGCGTTCGACAAACTTCTTTCACAGGTTTTGGCCAAGTTAGATCACAGTGGTCTGCTCACATCCGCTGAAGTGACTGCTCAGATTGAAGACATGGAAGGCCGCACACCGACTGAAGGGGCACGCCTTGTTGCACGATGCTGGGCCGATCCAGAATTTCTGGACCTTGCGCGCAAAGATTTGCCTGCCGCCGCGGCGAAACTTGGTGTTTCGATGCCAGCTCACCCCGTGTTCTTGTTGCTGGAAAACACTGAAGAATTACACCACGTCGTGGTCTGTACCCTTTGCTCCTGTTATCCTCGCCCAATTCTGGGCCCACCACCTGTTTGGTACAAGTCACGCAACTACCGCTCGCGCGTTGTTGTGGAACCTCGCGAAGTGCTCGCAGAATTCGGAACAGTCATTCGCGAAAAGGCAAACCTACGTGTAGTAGACAGCACTGCGGATTGTCGGTATCTAGTTCTTCCGTTGCGTCCGCGGGGCACTGAAAATCTGACAGAAAAAGAACTGGCAGATTTGGTGACCCGTGACAGCATGATTGGCGTAACAAATGTGAGCATGTAACAGCAATGGCCAATGAAACGATCCCGCGCAAACCCGATTCTAAAAAATCCACGACTGATTGGATTTGCCAAGTTTTGCGGGAGCGCGTGTTGTCGGGCGAGTATACCGCTGGGCTGCAACTGCGTCAGAACGACATTGCAAGCCAATTTGGAGTAAGCCACATTCCTGTACGCGAAGCCCTTCAAACTCTGAAGTTTGAGGGGCTTGTCGATCAAATCGCTAACAGGGGTGCTTTCGTCGCACACATCAGCGTTGAAGAATTTCAAAATATCTGGAGCCTTCGCCGCAAACTTGAACCCATGGCGATCGAACAGGCAATCAAACAGATTTCGGAAATTGAACTTCAGCAGGCAGAGAACATCATTAAAGCGTCTGCTGAGGAAACAGACATTTTGGCATTAGTTCGGCTTAACTGGGAGTTTCACCTTTGCCTCTATAAACCATGCGGCAATCCACTGCTCATTGAATTTGTCGAAAGCCTTTATCGAAAAGCAGATCGCTACTCGTGTGTCCTCTGGACCAAAAACGAATATGACGCTCAGGCCGAGAAAGAACACTTTGAAATTTTGGAGTGCTTCAAGTCTCGTAATGTTGTGCAAGCCATTGAACAATCACTAAGGCATATCGATGAGGTCGAGCGCCTAGTTCAACGTTCCTTTGTCAGCTAACGAAACTGGCATGGACAGCATTTTTCCATAATTTGCTGCAACGTTATATATTTTTATCGTATGTGCCCTGGCTCAAGTGAGACCAGATTAGACTACGCAATATCTGTTTTCTGCTTCACCCGAACTGTCCGTCGTCAGGGTTTTTGGAACCAATGGCAGCTTAAACTAAGAGAGTATCTGGCTCATCTGGTTGGTTGCATTATGCGGCACGCTGGCGGTGATGCAAGCGTCGCGCTTCGAACGTCTTACGTTTGATCCTTTCCCTTTGTTTTAGAATGGCTTTGTCACGCCCGAAGTAGACGTCGGCAGGTGTGACGTTGTTGATGCTCTCGTGATACCGCTGATGATTGTAGTGATCGATG
>NZ_JAHHIR010000055.1 GCF_018678075.1 Epibacterium ulvae
AGGCGGGTGTCAGAAAGTGGATCGCGTTCTACAACCACAAGCATCCTCATTCTGCCCTTGGCGGCAAACCGCCCGCTGTGATCTACTGGCAGAGAAATGACACAACCAACCCCGATCAGCAGGTGCAAAGAGTAGCTTAAATCACGCCAGATCCTGTCCAAGGATTGGGGAGTAGCTCAATCCCGGCTATGGCGCTTGGAACTTGGGCGGGTACGGAAACATTCACACGCCTTAACTCGGATCAATACCGCAACATCGCAATTGGGGTCATGGCATTGTCGGGCGTTCTGGCGGGGTGGCGCGGTGTCTCGGCCTTTATATAGCGGCAGACAATCGGCGCGTTATCGAGCCACGCGAACAAAGGAAAAGCGGCTTACAGCCACGCTCGGCACATCAGGAGCCATCGCGGCCTGTGCCTGCCAAGGCTGATTGGGCGCGTCGACCCAGGCATGTGGTTCCAGCGCAAGCCCGGCCCGTGGCCCCATGTCCCGGCCGCCAAGGCCCAATCCCGGCGCGGACAGAGATCCTGCGTCATAGGCCTGCAAGCCCGCCTCGGTACTGTGGACATGCATGGCGATCCCACCGGCGGAGACCGTCGCCACGCGCCGCAGGTCTGTGCGGACTTCCGACAGGCAATAGTGATCATCAAGCCCCACTGGCACCTGCCGCGCCGCACGCAGATCATATGGGCGGTTTGCAACGTCGATCGGAGCACCCGTCGGCAACCCGTTGTCCAATGGCAAACGCCGGTCCGCAAGTATCTGCAACCGGTGCCGGTCAATGGTCGCGCGCCCATCCAGATTGAAATAGGGATGTGGCGCTAGGGTAGAGACCGCCGCCACTGGCGATTGCGCCCGCAAGGTGACGGTCAAGGCCGCCCCTTCGACACGGTATTCGACGCCGATGTGCAATGGGCCCGGAAACCCCATGTGCAAATCGGGCAGGGTCAAAGACATCTCAACCGATTGCGGGGTGATCTGGTCGATGGTCCAATTCAGCCACGCGCTACCCTGCGACCCACCGTGCAATGTGGCCCCATTGTCATTGTCGTCCAATGCATAACGTCGCCCGTCTAACTCAAAGCGCGCGTTGGAGATCCGATTTGCCACCGGACCCACAATAGCTCCCAGACAGCCGGGTTGGCGCAGATACGCCGCCGGGTCCTCAAAACCCAAGACCAGCGGATGTGCCACGCCCGCCAGTCGCAAATCCCGCAAGCTCGCCCCGAAACTCAAGACTCGCGCTTGCAATGCAGCACTTGCGATCGCCACCTCGTGTATCGCAGTGCCATCCGGCGCGGTGGCAACTTGGGTTGGTGTCATTGCGCGTTACAGCTCCTGTCGCAGAACACCAGCAGGCGGCAGGGTGCCGACATCGGTCTGAACCGCGTGGTTGGAATAGTTGAACCAAAACGCCTCGGTCGCAGTTTCGCGCAGGCGCACCCCTTCGGGCATTTGGCGGACCGTGACACCGGCTTGTTGTGCGCAATGGCGGACCAAACGGTCAAAGCCCGCCTCATCCAGCCAGCCACCGCAATAGATCTGCCGCCCCGTCTCCATAACAACCGCTGCCCCATCCACGGTTTGCATCACAACCTCGGCGTGGCCTTCCAGCTCTTCAAGATATCCAGTGACCTGCCCGCCATCGGCCAAAGGGATCGCCATATCGGGGCGCAAGCTTTCCAGCCGCGCAACCGTCACGTCTAATCCGGGCAAGGCCGGCGGCAAAGGCGTTGGAATGCAGAAATTCTGATCCCGCGCGCCACTGCGCGGGCCGTAGACCACATGCGCATTAGCCTGGGCCAAGGCCTGTTTCAGGTCATCACTCATATGCATCATTCCGGGTGCGAACAGCAGCTTGTAACCGCTGAAATCGCGCGTCTCGGGTCGCAGAATATCAACCGACAAGCCCTGTCGCCGCAACGCGCGATAAAGATTAAACACCAGTCCAAAATAGCTGAGCCCCTGCCCCTGGGGCTGCGTCGCCCAGGCCCAATCAGCGTCATAGTCAAACAGCAGTCCAACGGGCGCTTGAACGGGCTGCAATTCGGGCGCGTCTTTGATCTCTGCTGCGACCTCCATTGCCTCTTGCATCGCGGGAGCATCGGCGCTGTCGGGACGCAACATGCCTGCGTGCAGTTGTTCCTGCGCAAACGGCGCTTGCCGCCAGCGGAAGTAACACACCGCCTCGGCCCCATGGGCAAAGGCCTCCCAGCTCCACAGACGCACCATGCCGGGCAGCGGGCTGGGATTATAAGGCGCCCAATTGACCGGGCCGGGCTGTTGCTCCATCACCCACCAACGCCCCTTGCCAACCGCGCGGTATAGATCGTGGTGAAAGGCCTGAAAGTCCGGATCGCCCTGGCGCGCATAGGCCCGTTGAAGGGCGGCATCTACGCCCACGCGGTCTTCGAGGAAGCCCAGCGGATAGCTGTCCCAGGTCGCGATCTCCAGATCATCGCCCACTTGGAAATGGTCAAAATCAGTGATCCGCCCCATATAATTATGTGAAATCGGTGCATCGGAATGCGCGCGGATGATTTCCACCTGCGCCCGGTTAAACGCCACCACCTGATCGGAGGAGAACCGGCGGAACGCCTGCACATGGGCCGGATTTGCCTCGGTCACCGTCAGGTTTGGCAGCTCGACATCGGCAAATGCGTCATAGTCCATCGACCAGAACACATTGCCCCAAGCGGCGTTAAGTGCCTGAATATCAGCATCAAACTGCGCCTCAAGCCAAGTTTGGAACGCAGCCCGCGCCGATGGTGAATAGCTGATCGTGGTGTCGTGACAGCCATATTCATTGTCGGTCTGCCAGGCCGCCACATGCGGGTTGCGGCCAAACCGTTCGGCGATCAACCGCGTGATCCGTTTGCATTCATCGACATATCCGGCGTGGCTGAAACAATAATGTCGGCGTGAACCAAAGCCGCGCGGTCGCCCTTTGGCGTCATGGGCCAACATGTCGGGGTGACGTTTGACCATCCAACGTGGCGGCGTTGCGGTGGGCGTGCCCAAAACCACCTTTAACCCCGCATCGCCCAGAACCGCAATCGCGCGCTCAAGCCATTCAAACCGCAAATCCCCCGGCACAGGTTCCAACCGCGACCAGGAAAATTCGCCAATGCGCACCCAGGTCAGACCGGCGGCCACCATGCGGGCGGCGTCTTCGGCCCAGATCTCTTCTGGCCAATGCTCGGGGTAATAACAGGTGCCTAACGTGCGGAGCATCGCGCCCTCATGTTTCTAGATCTCAACTTGATGTTCCAACTGGCCAACGGCGTTGGTCGCCATTGCAAAGGTCAGACCAGCGGGGGCTGGCAAATCACCATCCGCTGCGCTGGTGATATACAGCGTCGACAGATCCGCGCCGCCAAATGCCGGGCACGTCACTTGCGGGGTCGGCACCGCGATCTCTTGCAAGAGGGTACCATCCGGGCCGTAACAGGCTACCCGCGACGCTCCCCATTGGGCGTTCCACAGATTGCCGACCGCATCCACAACCGCACCATCGGGGCCAAAATCTTCGCCGGACAGATCCAGGAACAGCTCAGGCTTGCCAACGGGCCAGCCGTCCTCGGGCGCCAACGGTTGGCGCATGATTTTGCCTTTGACCGTGTCGGTGTAGTAGGCGCAGGATCGATCTGGCGCGAAACAGATCGCATTGGAAATAGTCACATTGGAGACCAGTTTGCGCAGGCTGCCCTGATAGTAACGATAGATCGCGCCAGCACCGGGTTCGGCGTTAAAGCCCATGGTACCAATCCAAAACCCGCCCCAGGGATCCGCGCGTCCATCGTTGGAACGTGTCGTGGCATTGTCAGCCTCAAGCGCGGCTAAATAGCTCTGCTCGCCAGTCTCAATATCAAATTCCCACAGCCCGCTGGCTGAGGCGATAATCACGCGGTCATGGTCGATCCATCCCATCGCCGAGACACATTCGTCGAACTCCCAAAACCGCTCCTTACCCGCGTCAACGGTGTAAAGGCGCATACCCAGAATATCGAACCAGAACAAATGTTTGCGGGAGGGGTGCCAAAACGCGCCCTCTCCCAGGGTGCAAGATGTGGAACTAAAAACCTCAATCATGCGCCAAATGCTTGATCATAGGCGGCAACCATGTCCACTGCTCGTGCAGCAACATCAGAGGCAGACAACCCCGGTTTGTACAGGCTGGACCCGATCCCAAAGCCGGTAATCCCCGCCGCCTGCCAATCGGCAAAGTTCGCAGGCCCGACGCCACCCACCGCATAGGTTTTGGTGCCCTGAGGCAGGACCACTTTGATGCCATTATAACCATCAAGCCCCAGCTTGAAGGCCGGGAAAAATTTCAACCCATCCGCGCCAGATCGCAGCGCAGTAAAGGCCTCGGTTGGGGTAAGTACCCCGGGATAGGACAACATGCCCGCCGATTTGGTTGTTGCAATTACATCCGGGTTGGCATCCGGTGACACAACCATATGCGCACCAAGGGCCGACAGGCGCGCCACGTCCTCGACCCGCAACACGGTGCCCGCACCGATCACTGCGCGATCACCCGCCACGTCCAGCATATGAGCAATACTGTCAAACGGGTCAGGAGAGTTCAGCGGCACCTCAATCTTGGTGATACCCGCCTCGATCAAAGCGGAACAGACAGCGCGGGCCTCATCCGGGGTGATGCCGCGCAGGATGGCAATAATTTCACGTGTCATAGCTTAACTCTCCAAAAGTTGCGCATAAGCGTCGCGCAGCCCGTTCAATGTGGTTTCTTCGTCGTCCATCATTTGTGGCGTCATGCCCTGCAATGCCAACGCATCGCCGTAAGCCTGCGACAGCGTGCTTTCGCCGACGATTGTGACATCTCGGTCGCCCCAGAACGACCGCGCTGCGGCCAATTCAGCCCCTAGCAACAAGCCCGACAATGTGGCGCGTGCGGCCTCTGGCGACAGATCCGCCAACAGAGACCCGGCCCGCAGGCCAAACAGCGATCGCATCAAGAACGTCGCATCATCCGTCGCACCCTGACAGGCGGTGCGAAACGCATCCCGGTCCCAACCTGAGGTTCCAACCGAATGGCGCAGCACCGAATGTTGGCCGATCACCGTGAACAGCTCACCACTCATAAACGTCGCAAACTCACCAATCTGGCCCTGCTTGATACGCACCCATTTAGTATGGGTGCCGGGCAGGCAAATCACGCCGTCATAGTCCGGCATGCGCGCTGTTACACCGCGGATCTGGGTCTCTTCGCCGCGCATTACGTCGATGGGGTCCACCTGTTTTACACCGGGCAGGATATGCACCCGCAGCCGGGGATCATCGGTGGGCACAAGCGTTGCCTGCTCTATCGAGGGTGGCGCGCAGGGCGTTGGCGCATATGGTGCCTCCGCCCAGCCTTGTCGCGATCCAGCCATGCCGCAAACCACCACATCCAACGCGGCGGATGGCGGCAAATGATCGGCTAGCATATCGAGCAAGATCCCCTCATAGGCGTGCGGCTCGATCTGTCCCATTCCCTTATTACAGGACTGACAGCCCAGCACCGTACCATCCGTCGCCATCCGCCACAGGCGCATATGGGTGGTGCCCCAATCAACCGCGACCCAGGCGGTGGTTTGATCCGGCGTTTGGCTCATCCGGTCACCACCACACCGCCATCCACCACCATGGCCTGTCCGGTCATCATCTTGCTTGCGTCCGAGGCCAGGAACAGCGCCGCCCCCACAATATCTTCAGGAGATAGGGTCTCTTTGAGGCATTGCCGCTCCAGATGCCCCGCCAGCGCTTCGGGGGTCACCCACAGCTCTTTTTGTTTGTCGGTCAGCACCCAGCCCGGCGCAATGGCATTGACCCGGATCTTGTCCGGTCCAAATTCCCGCGCCAATGATCGCGTCATACCGTTGATCCCAGAATTGGCGGTTGTGTAGGACGGATAGCCCGTATTGCCCATCATATAGGAAATTGAGGTAAAATTGATGATGCTTCCACCGCCCGCGTCCTGCATGCCGGCAATCGCCTCTTGGCAGGCAAAGAAATAGGCTTTGAGGTTGATCGACTGCGACCAGTCCCAGAATTCCTCGTCGACCTCCAACGTGTCATGGCGTTTGTCATTGGCGGCATTGTTCACCAGCACTGTGACGGTGCCGTGGACCCTACTCGCTTGTGCAATGGCAGCTTTGAGCGCCGCAATATCGGTGATGTCACATTGGATAAACAGGGGGCGCACCCCGTGTTTGACCTCCATCTCGTCACAAAACCCCGTAGCATCCGAACGGCCAACAAAGGCCACTTTGGCCCCCTGCGCCAAAAACCCATCAGTGAGATACGCGCCAATACCGGAGCCTCCGCCGGTGACAAAGACGGATGTATCAGTCAGGTCATGAAATGTTGCAGACATCAATGGCTCTCCCGTGTGACGGGGCGGGTATCCTTGCCCACCAGAAAATCAAGATCGGCCCCTTGATCCGCCTGCAGCACGTGATCGACGTACATTTTGGCGTATCCTCGGGTGTAATGCGGGTCGGGTTGGCGCCAATTGGCGCGGCGTGCGTCCAGCTCGGCGTCATCGACCAACAGCTCCAAAACCCCGGTTGCGGCTGAAATTTTGATGCGGTCGCCAGTTTCCACCAATGCGATGGGACCACCCGCCGTGGCTTCGGGCGCCACATGCAGGATCACGGTGCCAAAGGCGGTGCCGGACATTCGCGCATCCGAGAGCCGTGCAATATCGCGCACGCCCCGTTTCACCAGCTTGGCCGGGACCGGCATATCACCCACCTCCGGCATACCAGGATAGCCGCGAGGGCCGCAGTTTTTCAGCACCAGAATTGTCGTCTCATCCACTGGCAGATCATCGCGGTCAATATTGGCTTTCAGCTCTTCAATGGTTTCAAACACATAGGCCGCACCTTCGTGTTCCAACAGGTGATCCGAGGCCGCCGAGGGTTTCACAATGGCGCCGCGCGGCGCCAGGTTGCCCCGCAACACCCGCAACCCCGCCGCCGGTTTGCGCGGCGCGTCATAGGCGTGGATCACATCGCGATTGTAGCACTCGGCCTCTCGATAATAATGGGCGATATCTTTGCCCATCACCGTATTGGCGGCGCGCAGCTTGTGGGCGATTTCTTTCAACACCACCGGCACACCGCCGGCATAGCAGAAATCCTCCATCAGATATTTGCCTGACGGCATACAATTGACCAACAAGGGGATTTCGCCGCCGATCTCAAAATCATCCAAGGTCAGATTGACGCCCACACGCCCCGCCAACGCCAACAGATGCACAACCGCATTGGTTGATCCTCCCAGCGCCGCATTGGCCAGAATGGCGTTTTCAAAATTCGCTTTGGTCACAACATCCGACAGCTTCAGGTCTTCCTCGACCATCTCAACGATCCGCTTGCCGGTCATATGCGCTAAGGCCATCCGCCGCGCATCCACCGCCGGCAGTGATCCGTTCATCGGCAAGGACAGGCCCATCGCCTCACACAATGACGACATGGTCGAGGCCGTGCCCATGGTCATACAGACCCCTTTGGATCGCGACATGCCGGATTCCGTGGCCATGAAATCCTTGAGCGTCATGTCGCCGGCTTTGACGTCCATGGCAAATTTACGCACATCGGTGCCCGAACCCAGATCGCGCCCTTTCCATTTGCCGTTCAACATCGGACCCGAAGAGACGACGATGGTCGGCAAATCGACCGAGGCCGCACCCATCAATTGCCCCGGCGTGGTCTTGTCACAGCCGCCCAACAGGACAACACCATCCATCCCATTGGCGCGAATGCTCTCTTCCACATCCATCGCCAAAAGGTTGCGAAACAACATCGCGGTGGGTTTCATCTGGGTCTCGCCCAGGGACATGGCCGGGAATTCCACCGGAAAACCACCCGCCTCCCAGACGCCGCGTTTGACCCCTTCGGCCAGCTCCCGCAGACCCGAATTACAGGGCGTCAGCTCGGACCACGTGTTGCAAATGCCAATCACCGGTCGCCCGTCAAAGGCATGATCGGGAAAACCCTGGTTCTTCATCCAGCTGCGGCGGATAAAGCCATCCTTGTCCATCATCCCGTACCAGCCGCGATTGCGCCGTTCCTTGGTCATAGCTTTGTTCCTTCAATCACCCACATACGATCCGGAAAGCTCCACGGTAGATTCAGCCCGTGGTTCATCAAATAGACACCGCTGACTTCCAAAGCTTCGGATTTCAACACTGGGGTGCCGCGCGACAGATGATGTGCGTCGCCGCGGTTCGTTAATTTGATCCGGTATCTTGTACCTGCCACCAGTCCGGTCAGCCGCAAGGGACGCGGCACAATCTGGGATGAGGCCGCAGCCTTGCCCGCAAACACCACAAACTGCGCGCCATCCTCGGCCAATTGCTGCTCGGCAATTATGGACGGGTCGCCGCTGTCCAGCCGCAAAATATCCGCGCGCTGCATCCAGTCGCGGTTGTCTTTCCACCATTGGGTGACTTCGGTTAGGACCTGCGCTTCATCGTCGCTCAGCTCCCGTGGGTCCATTTCAAACCCCATATGCCGCTGCGCCGCGACCCAAGCGCGAAAGCGGATGTCATGCACCCGACCCGAGGTATGGCAATCGCGCGGACCCACATGGCTGCCCGTCACCGCCATTGGCAACAGCAGCGCCGCATCATGTTGGATACGCAGCCGTTCGCTTGCGTCATTGCTATCGGACAACCACACCCGTTGGGTCAGGCTCAAAATCCCCGCATCAATCCGCCCACCGCCAGAGGCGCAACTTTCGATCTCCACCTCAGGGAAGGCGCTGCGCAAATCATTCAACAGGGCATAAACCCCCTCGGTCTGCGCTGCGGATCCGATAGGCAACAGCCGGTTGTGGTCCCATTTCAAGTAATCAATTCGGTGGTTGGCCAACAGGGTTGCAAGCTTGCGATACAGGTAATCCCGCACGCCCTGTTTCGACAGATCTAAAACCCGCTGTTGACGCCCCTCGATCTGGTCACTGGGGCCCAAAATCCATTCCGGATGCGCCCGCGCCAGATTGCTGTCCAGGTTCACCATCTCGGGTTCCACCCACAGACCAAACCGCATGCCCAAGGCTTCCACGTGGTCGATAAACGGCGTCAACCCCTCGGGCCATTTGCGCGGGTCAATGTCCCAATCCCCAAGCGAAGACGTGTCATCATCGCGCCGCCCAAACCAGCCGTCGTCCAACACAAACCGTTCCGCCCCCAACCCCGCCACGCGGGTGGCAATGTCGCGCAAAACCTCTGGGTCATGGTCGAAGTAAACCGCCTCCCAGCAATTGTAATGCACGGGACGCTGCGGCGCGGGCCATTGTACCACGTGATCCCGTAACAGACGTTGAAACGTGGTCGCGCAACCGTTCATGCCCCGATCTGATACCGCCAGATACAAGGGTGCTGTGCGAAACACTGTCCCGCTTGGGCGCGTGCCGGTGGCATGGCCCCATTGGATCTGACGTCGACCATCGGCCAGCTCCTCGGCATACATCACATGGCCACCGGACCATCCATAGTGCATGGCAAAAACGGTGCCTTGGGTATTGGTCGCGCCCATTTCAGGGAAATAGGCCAGTGGCGGATGTTCATGCCCTGACCGCCCCATCCGCGCCTCGCGCATATGAATACCGGGACGCCAACGGCTGCTCTGGGGTTGAAACTCACCAATCCAGCGCCCGGCAAAATCGACGATCTCTGCCCCCATCTGCGGCCCCGGCACAACAGGAGCCGCCAGGTGATGCAGGGTGAGATCTTCCTCAGCCTCCAAACGGGTGGTGCCTACCAACGTATCGCCCAGGACTTCAAACGTGATGACCAGCGCCAGTCCAAGATCATGATCGCGGCAGGTGAATTGCTGCCCATCCGCCTGTTCCATCCGGAACCGCGGATACAACGGCTGACCACCGCGATAGGCCACCAACCCCGGCTGCCCGTCAAAACTGCGCGCAGCCTCCGGGCACAGGCTCAGCGGCGGCAGCGCATCTATCATCCCACCCGTCACATCCATCACGCTGGCCCGCGACAGTGCCACCAGATCCTCACCGGCCGGCAAAGCAGATCCCCAGTACACCGCGCCGGGCACACCTCCGGTGGAGGACAAAACTAAGGTCTGCCCCGGCGCATCGATGCGCCAGGTCTGTAACGTCTCGTTCACTTGACCGCTCCCAAGGTAAGGCCTGCTATAAAATGCTTCTGCATTAGGAAGAACATCGCAACGGGTGGCAGTGCCGCCACGATCGAGCCTGCACTCATCAGATGATAGGCCGCGCGATACTGTGCGTTAAACGAGGTGATGCCGGCCGTCACTGGCTGACTTTCCGCGCCTTGGGTCAGCACCACGGCCCAGAAGAAATCGTTCCAGATAAAGGTGAAAATCAACACTGCCATCGCCGCCAGTGCAGGCTTCATCAACGGCAGCACCACAAACCAAAAGATCCGCCATTCCGCGACACCTTCCACCCGCGCGGCCTCGATCAGCTCAAACGGCAAGGCACGGATGAAATTGCGCATGAACAGGGTGCAAAACCCGGTCTGGAACGCCACATGGAATAGCACCAGCCCGGTCTTGGTGTTATAAAGCCCCATATCCAACGTCAGATCCCGCACCGGCACCATCAGGATCTGGAACGGCACGAAATTGCCCGCCACAAACATAAAGAAGACCCAAAGGTTGGCGCGGAACTTATAGACGCCCAAAGCAAACCCGGTCATCGAGCTGAGCACCACACAGCCGATCATTGTCGGCACTGTGATCAGCACCGAATTCAACATGTAGCGCGGCATATCAGAGGCAAAGAACACCTTGCCGTAGTTCTCAACAAAGTTGAACGAGCTGGGCACGCCCCAATAATTGCCGGTCGTAAAATCCGCATCCGGTTTGACCGAGAAAACGGCAACCGCCAGCAAGGGCAACAGCCACAGGATCAACGCGGCCGGCAACATCGCCTGATAGGTCAGCTGCCAGCTGCGGGGGGAGTGTTCAATAGGTCTGGGAAACATCTCAACGACCCCCTTTGTCGTCTTGGTACATCGAGTAGAGGAAGTAGGCGATAAAGCAGAGCATGATCAGGAACAGCACCACCGCAATGGACGCGCCATAGCCCATGCGGAAGCCATATTCCGACAGCGCCACTTCGAACATATAAAAGGACAACACCCGGCTTTCGCCAAACGGGCCGCCATTGGTCATGATCGAAATCAGATCGAACGACCGCAACGCGCCAATGATTGTCACCACAAAGGCAATGAAAGTGGCCGGCTTCAGTTGCGGAATGATCACATGCCACAACAGCCGCGCACCTTTGGCACCATCGAGCCGGGCCGCTTCGATCTGTTCAGGATCCACAGCGTTCAGACCGGTGAGATACAGGATCATGCAATAGGCCGTCTGCGGCCAGATACCGGCTGCGATAATGCCATAGGTCACGTAGCGCTCATCACCCAACACATTGATCGGACCCAGACCAAACAGGCCGATGAATTCATTCAACAGACCAAATGTCGGGTCATAAAACCAGGTGAATACCAGGCCCACGACCACTTGCGAGATCACGAAGGGAAAGAAAAACAAAGACTTATAAAGCCGTATTCCCGTCACAGTCTGGTTCAGGAACAAGGCGATGAACAGGCCCGCCGGGACGGCCAACAGGTAGAGCACCAGCCAAATCAGATTGTTGCGCAGCGAGACATAGAAGGCGTCGTCCCAATACAGCTCCTCGTAATTGCCAAGGCCAATCCACTCGGCCTCTCCCAGCCCGTCCCAATCATAGAACGAGACATTGATGGACTGGAAAATCGGGAAAATCACATAGAGCAGAAAGAACGCAACGCCGGGCAGCAGGAACAGCCACGGGGTCACCGCGATCTCGTTCCGTTTGTACCACGACGGCGGTGTTGCTGCCTTGATCGATGAAGGCATGGGAAACACTCTCCAATTTGAAGTCGGGGCGAGGGACCCGGACGAAAGACATGCCACCGTCCAGGTCAATCACGTGTGAGGCAACAGAAGGGGGCCGCGCCAACAGGCCTGCCCCCGCCCCATTGCGGTTACTTGTAGATACGCTTGGCCGCGCGATCCAAACGCGCCAGGATCTTGTCCAGATTGTCGGGCTTGACCATGAATTCCTGGAAGCCTTCCATCGCAGCTTTGGCCATCTGCGCCGGCGCATCCCGGTCAAAGAACTGCGCAACGCCGCCGGGGCTGTTGCTGGACAACATCGCAAAGCCCTCTTTCAGGAATTTGTCGTCATCCACTGAAGATTTAGCATTGACTGGCAGCTGACCCAGATTGGCTCCGTTGTTGATCAGCGTCTGATTGTCCGCTTCCACAACAAACTTGAGAAAGGCTTTTGCAGCTTCCTTGTTCTGGGCTCCCGAGGGAATGTGGAACGTGTCGGTCGGCGCATCTTCGGCCAGCTCCACATCCGGGTTAATCGCAGGGAACTGATAAAAATCGAGCTTGCTGTCATCCAGACCCGCGTCACGCAGCGGGGCCACGGCAAAGTTACCCTTGAGGATCGCAGCCGCATCGCCTGACACGATAAACGGCAGAGATTCCTGCCAGCTGTAAGCGGTGTGATTGTCGATAAACGCGCCCATGTCGATCAGCTCACGCCAATTGGCAAAAGTTTGCCGGACGCCTTCATCCGTCCACGCGATCTCACCCGCCGTCAGTTTGGCGTGGTAGTCGTGGCCATTGGTGCGCATGTTCAGATAGTCAAACCAGCCACCGGTGGTCCAATAGTTCTTGGACCCAAGCGTAAAGCATTTGCGGCCCGACTCGATGATCGCGGCGCAGTTGGACTTCATCTCTTCAAAGTTCGCAGGCTCCGTGAGACCCAGCTCTTTGTAAATGTCCGCGCGGTAATAGACGCCCCATTGATAATAGGTATACGGCACGCCCCACTGTTTGCCGTCCAGCGTCATCGCGCCTTTGGTCGACGCCAGATCGGCAAAAATTGGATCCGCCCAAACTTCCGAGACATCCTCGAACAGGCCCGCATCCACATAAGGTTTCATCCGATTGGCGGCATACCAATTGGCAACATCCGGGGCGTTGGCCGTCAGGAAGTTACGGATCTGCGTCTTATACGCTTCCCGGTCAATGACCGTCAGCTCGATTTCCAGATCGGGATGCAATGCACCAAACCGCTCTGCCATGCCCTCCATCACGGCACGCGGCGCCGGGTTCGCCATATCCGAAAAGATCTTGAGCGTACCCGACAGGCTTTCTGCCTGCACCGACACACCAAACCCGCACGACAGCATCAACGCTGCAATCGTCCCCTTGAACACTTTCATTGACTTCCTCCCAAAGATCTCTGATAAGGTATCAAATAATGGAACCTATTTCCATCTATTGAAACCATGACGGATTCTGGATAAGAATGTCAACAGTTTCGTGACGCGCTGGCAGCGACTATGAGCAGAAACTTGAAGGAGGGGGAGCAATGTCTGCACCGAACGCAACAGATCGCGGCGCTGACGGAACCGTTGGTAAGGCCTTGAATATATTAGACCAAGTGGCCGAATTTGGCCATCCCGTCCGTTTTAGCGAACTGTTGGCGATCTCTGAACACCCCAAGGCGACATTGTATCGGTTAGTGCAGACGTTAACGAATCAGGCGATGCTCGCCTATGACGAGGATCGCCAGACTTACAGCCCAGGCATGCGGCTGGTGCGGTTGGCGCATTCTGCTTGGCGACAAAGCTCACTGGCCCCGATCGCACGCCCCTTTATTGATGAATTGGCCCACAATGTGCAGGAGACCATCCACTTAGCGCAGTTGGATCGCGGGCAGGTTTTATACGTGGACAAACGTTCTGCCTCGCAGCCGTTGGAAATGTTCAGCCAGGCGGGCAAAATCGGCCCCGGTTTCTGTACCGGTGTTGGCAAAGCGATGATCGCCTTTCTGGATCAGGACGCGCAAGACGACGCAATCCGCCGCCAAGCGTTCCTGTCACATACCCCGACCACGCTTGCCTCGGCGGATGCGTTGCGCGCCGAACTGGGCGAGATCCGCCGCGACGGCATCGCCTTTGACCGTGAAGAGCACGAACCCGGCATCATCTGCATCGCGGCCCCCATTCTGGCGGCCACGGGACGCGTCATTGGCGCGCTGTCCATCACCACATCCACGCAACGGCAATCGCTGGACGGGCTTTTGCCCCACCGGCCGATCCTGCTGAAAACGGCGTCTGAAATCTCAACTGCCGCAGAGACCTGGCAGTTTCCAAGCTGATTATGAGGAGGAACAACAATGACAGGTGTTACGCTGTCCAAAGCGGTCAAGAAATACGGCGATGTCCAAGTCATCCACAACATTGACCTGACGATCGAAGACGGTGAATTCTGCGTCTTTGTGGGCCCCTCTGGCTGCGGCAAGTCCACGTTGCTGCGGATGATTGCAGGGCTTGAGGCCACAACCGACGGTCAGATCAATATCGGCAGCCGCGATGTCACCCATTCCGACCCGTCTGAACGCGGCGTGGCCATGGTGTTCCAAACCTATGCGCTCTACCCGCATATGACCGTCGAAGAGAACATGGGGTTTGGCCTCAAAATGAATGGCCACCCCAAGGCCGAGGTCAAAGAAAAAGTCTCTGAGGCCTCGCGCATTCTGCAGTTGGACGCCTACCTCAAACGCAAGCCCAAGGCTTTGTCTGGGGGCCAACGTCAGCGTGTCGCCATTGGCCGCGCCATTGTTCGTGGCCCCGAAGTGTTCCTGTTTGACGAGCCCCTGTCGAACCTGGACGCGGAGCTCAGGGTTGATATGCGGGTGGAAATCGCCCGCCTGCACAAAGAAATCGGCGCCACCATGATCTACGTGACCCATGATCAGGTCGAAGCCATGACCCTGGCCGATAAAATCGTGGTGCTGCGCGCCGGGCATGTGGAACAGGTCGGCAGCCCGATGGATCTGTATCAGGATCCGGACAATAAATTCGTGGCCGGCTTTATCGGCTCCCCGGCGATGAATTTTCTAAATGGTGTGGTGGAAAACGGCGGCGTCACAATCGCGGCCCTTGGCGGGCGGCGTGTCGAGACCTCTGTCACCCTGCCCCCCGAAGGCAGCGCGGTCTACCTTGGCCTGCGCCCCCAACATCTGACCGTTGTACCCGGCGATCATGGCATCCGGTTGGACCTGCGCGAACGTCTGGGCGGGGTGTCTTATGATTATCTGATGACACCAACCGGTGAGAAGATCATCGTGGAAACCCGTGGCGACGAGGCCATCGCGGAAGGCACCGCCGTGGCTTTGGATTTTGCCGAAGCGGACGCTTTTTTCTTTGATGCAAAAACGGAACAGCGTCTGCGCTGACCCTTATCACAGCACTCTAAAAAGGGCGTTTGGATCCAGCGATCTGAACGCCCTTTTCGTGCCGGATCACTTAATTCCTGCGTCCTTGGCTAGGGTCTGGCCTCATAACCA
>NZ_JAHHIR010000028.1 GCF_018678075.1 Epibacterium ulvae
GGTCCGGTGGACGTATCCCGCCAGTAGGGGAGATCACGGAAAATACCGAAGACGACTGACGATCAAAGACACGCCCAATCGACCTCATCGACTCCCCACGCTGCCACCTGTCCCATATCTCAGCCCGCTGTTCAGCCGAATAGTAAATCCTGGTACGATACTTCATTCAAAACACTCCATCTCTTCCTAAGGAGCAAAGTGTTGCGTCGACCAGTTGAGGCCACCCCGGATAAATTCGTCATTTGCACCGCATGGGCCACGTAATCGCAGCCGGCCAAGGTCAAGAATGTGCTTCAGATGGGCGAAGAGCATTTCAACCTTCTTTCGGAGTTTCATCGCGATCTGGTATTCTTCGGTTTTGGCCAAATCCCCGGCAACTTGGCGGACATCTTCGTGTTCTTCACGGGTGATAGACTTGGCGTTGGCATTGGGGCAGCAGTTTGGCTGGGATGGGCAAACCTGGCAGATCAGCTTCAGAGCACGATACTTCGCGCGGCCCTTGCACGTCGGACCCCGGTTCGGATCCGAATAATTCCGCCGGAACTGTTTGAGCGCGTGACCCTCGGGACAGATGTATTGATCATTCTCTGCATCCCGGTGTAAGCGTCCGGCCTTGCTGCACTGACGCGCTATTGAGTGTGTTGATAAGTGTCCACCATTGATAGTGGATATCTTGAGGACGGATATGGCGGGCAAGAAGCGTCAGAAGAAGCGGTTTTGATCGGATGAGGAAAAGGTTTCGATCTGCTTACAGACATGCGCGTCGGAGTGTCAATCGCGCAAGTTGCACGTCGGTATGGGATGAACACCAATCTGATCCACAAGTGGTTGCGTGATCCAAAATTTGCGCCCTATCTGAAGACCGTTGAAGAACAGATTGCCCCTGAGCCTAGCTTCCTTCCAGTAGAGATCGTTGACCGGCCTGTGACCGAAGAACCGACCGCCATTCTAGCGGTCAATGCCGCATTCGGCCAAAACGCGATTGAGATCGATACCGCAGGCGGTCACCAGCTGAGGATTGTCGGCAGCTATGATCCAAAAGCATTGGCCAGCTCATCCGAGGTCTGTCTACATGATCCCTGTTCCGGCGAACACGCGGGTCTGGCTTGCGGCTAGTGTGACCGACATGCGGCGCGGGGTCACGACGCTGGCAGCCCAGGCGGAACAGACGCTGAAGCAGATCTGCGACCGGCCCGACAACACGCCCCGAAAATGCCTCGGATGGAAGACACCAGCAGAGGTCTTCCGCGAAAAGATGATGGAAGAGATGGGACGATCCCTCTACCCTCGAAAGGAATAGGAGTCGCAGTTCAAGTATCGCTCACACTAAAGGACAACCACGTGAAATAACCTGGGCGCATTTACTGCGCCTCTGAGGCCTTATTTATATAGCCCATCCGAGATCTCTCCGCTTCACCCCGGGTCTTCCGGTTACTGCAATGCTAAGTGTCCCATAACACCAGGTGTCACTGGTCAATCGTCACGGGCGAATAGTGGAGAGACACTCAAACAAATCGGAGCACTCCCGCGCGTCGGGGCTGCATTAAAATGCAACGCCCTCCCCTTGGGCCAGGCGGGCCGCGCCTTTGGCGCGGCCTGCCTACCGCGATGCGCGAAAGCGCAGCGCAAAACTTGCGCGGGACGCATGTCCCGCACCATTTAGGTCAGATCAGACCGATGTTTGGATCAGAGTGCGGATTGGTACACCACGCCAACTTCGGCACGGATGATCCGTGCGATCTGCGCGCAATCCTCCAGATCAAAGGTCAGCGGCACCCGCATATCAATAATCCCACGCAGGATCCGATCGCTTTTTGGCAATTGCGGCACATCCGCATAGCGCCAGCTGTCATAGCGCGAGGTAAAGGCCGTGGGCTCTGGCACGCCGAACCATTTCAGCTCAACCCCCCGGTCCGCACAACGCGCCAGCACCTCTTGCACCCGAGCCTCGCTCCAATCCAGCAGCAGGAACTGGATAGAGGAGCCCACATAGGTCTCTGCCTCAGGCCGTTCCACCACCGTCAGTCCGGGAATATCGCGCAAGCCGTCTTCCAGCGACTGATAGCGTGCGTTCCAACGCACCACCTGCTGTTCCAGATCACGCAACTGCGGGCGCAAAACGGCAGCGCGGAGATTGTCCATCCGGCCAGAGATATTGGGCGTCACATATTTCACCCGTTCAAACACCTCGGGCGCAGGCGCTGCCAGGTGACGTTCATAAAGCATATAAGACCCAGACAGCATCACCATCCGCGCGGCGAGGTCTTCATCATCGGTGACAATCAAGCCGCCTTCGCCGGAGTTCACATGTTTATAGGTCTGGCAGCTGTAGCACCCGATGGCCCCCTGCCGCCCGGACAGAACTCCGTTCCAGCGCGCAGCCATCGTGTGGGCGCAGTCCTCGATCACCGTGACGCCCGCCGCATCGCACATCTCCATCAAGCGATCCATGTCACAAAGATGCCCACGCATATGTGACAACATCAGCACTTTGGCTTGATCAAGCTTGGCCGCCAGATCCTCCAGATCGATGGTCAGCGCTTCGTTCACATCGACAAAAACAGGCGTCCCCCCGACCGAAGCAATGGCACCCGGTACAGGCGCCAGGGTGAAAGCATTGGTCAGCACGCGATCGCCGGGTTTCACGCCAACCGCGCGCAGGGCAGTTGCCAGCGCATATCCGCCAGAAGCCACCGCCAGCGCGTATTTCGACCCCATCTGCGCTGCGAACTCTTGCTCCAGCAGCGCGGCCTCTCCCAGCTCACCTTCAGCCACGTTATAGCGGTGCAGACGCCCGCTGCGCATCACAGCCACAGCCGCCTCGATCGCCTCTTCGGGGATAGGTTCTTGCTGGGTGAAATTGCCGGTGAACTTTTCGCTCATCACGTCTTTCCTTTGTTTCACGCGTCCAGATGGGCGGCCATGACTTGATCCACCCGCGCCGGCAGCTCGTCAAAATGGGCGATCAATCCTTCCGGCTTCAAAGCTGCCATATCGGCCCCCGATGGGCCAAATTCAACCAGGATCGAAGGCACGCCCGCATTGGCCGCAGTATTACGGTCTGTGTCGCTATCGCCAATCAACACACATTGGGTAGGGTCGCCGTCGACTCGGTGCACCGCCTCGATCAACGGTGCGGGATCGGGTTTGCGCACCGGCAATGTGTCCGCCCCCACAAGCGAGCCAAACACACCACGCACGCCCAGCGCCTCCAGCAACTGTTCCGCCAGAGCTTCCGGTTTATTGGTACAGATCCCAATGCCATAACCGCGCATCTTCAACTCTTCGATCGCGCCCAAGACACCGGGATAAAGCACCGTATGGGTGGCAATTGCACCGCGATAGGCCTCCAGCAGCACCGGATAAAACTCATCCACCACCGTCGGAGAAAAAGCCCCGACACGTTCAAGCCCAACGGTCAGCATCCGCCGTCCGCCACGCAGGGCCACGCCTGCATCCTCGGGGTGGGTCAGCACATCACCGTGGCCCATCTGGCGAAAACACTGGTTCGCTGCCGCCAGCAGATCCCCCGACGTATCCGCCAGCGTGCCGTCCAGATCAAAAATCACTGTTCGCATTTCTGCCCCTTTCGGCGTATTCCCGCCATTGGATGTTGCAGGACGCAACTTTGTTTGATGGCGCAAACGCTTGCACCCTGTCCTCCAGCGGATAAAACGGTCGAAACCAAAACACAAAGAGAAATCGCGTATGAGCACCGCCCTTATCATCCTTGCCGCAGGCAAAGGCACCCGGATGAACTCAGACCTGCCAAAAGTGCTGCATCCGATTGCCCAGGCGCCCATGCTGGAACATGCGATGGCCGCCGGTCAAGCCCTCGCGCCCGAACGCACAATTGTGGTCGCAGGGCACGGCGCAGACCTGGTGCGCAGTGCGGTGGCCGAGATTGACGAGGTCGCACAAGTTGTTCTGCAAGAAGAGCAGCTGGGCACCGGCCACGCGGTACAACAGGCGCGCGCCGCGCTGGAGGGTTTTGACGGCGATGCGGTGGTTCTTTATGGCGACACGCCATTTGTGTCTGCAGAGACCATCGAACGCATGGTAGAGGCCCGCAGCCGCGCTGATTTGGTGATCCTGGGGTTTGAGGCCGCAGACCCTGCGCGCTATGGCCGTTTGGTGATGGACGGTGACAGTCTGGAAAAAATCGTCGAATTCAAAGACGCCTCTGATGAGGAACGCGCGATAACATTCTGTAACTCGGGCCTTATGGCCTGCAATGCGGCGCAGATGTTTGCCCTGCTGGATAAGGTCAGCAACCAGAATGCCGCCGGGGAATACTACCTGACCGATCTGGTGGAAATTGCGCGCGACGCTGACCTGACCGTCACCGCCGTATCCTGTGACGAGGCTGAAACGCTGGGCATCAACTCCCGCGCGGATCTGGCCCAGGCCGATGCGGTATTTCAGGCCAAGGCACGTGCCGAGCTGATGGATCTGGGCGTCACCCTGATGGCCCCCGAAACCGTCTATCTGTCGCTCGGTACTTACGTTGGTCGTGACACGGTGATTGAACCCAATGTGGTCTTTGGCCCCGGTGTAACCGTTGAAAGCGGCGCGTTGATCCGGGCCTTTTCCCATCTTGAAGGCTGCCATGTCAGCCGTGGTGCCAAAGTGGGGCCTTATGCCCGCCTGCGCCCCGGTGCCGAATTGGCCGAGGACACTCATGTCGGCAACTTTGTTGAGATCAAGAACGCTGAGATCGCCGAAGGTGCCAAGGTCAACCACCTCAGCTATATTGGCGATGCCTCGGTGGGCAAGAAAACCAACATCGGCGCGGGCACCATCACCTGCAACTATGATGGCTTCATGAAACATCGCACCGAAATTGGCGCCGGTGCCTTTATCGGATCGAACACCATGCTGGTGGCCCCGGTCAAAATCGGCAATGAAGCGATGACCGCCACCGGTGCCGTCGTGACCAAAGATGTCGGGGATGGCGATCTGGCCATTGCACGCGCGGCCCAGACCAACAAAGCCGGTCGCGCCCGTAAACTGATGGACATGCTGCGCGCCAAAAAGGCCCGCCTGACCAGCAAAAGCTAACCCAAAGGGAGCAGAACCATGTGCGGAATTATTGGCGTATTGGGCAATCACGAAGCCGCTCCGATCCTGGTCGAAGGGCTGAAACGCCTGGAATACCGGGGTTACGACAGCGCAGGTATCGCCACTGTGAATGGTGGCACGCTGGGACGTCGCCGCGCGGTGGGCAAGCTGGTCAACCTGTCGGATGTTTTGGTGCATGACCCGCTGGCGGGTAAATCCGGCATCGGCCACACCCGTTGGGCTACCCATGGTGCACCGACGGTGGACAATGCCCACCCCCACCGCGCCGGCAGTGTCGCCGTGGTCCACAACGGCATCATCGAAAACTACAAAGAGCTGCGCGCAGAGCTGACCGCCAAGGGCCTTGCCTTCACCACCGAGACCGACACCGAAACCGTCGCACTTTTGACCGAAAGCTATCTGCGCGACGGGCTAACACCTGTTGCCGCTGCGGCTGAGACGATCAAACGTCTGCACGGTGCTTTTGCGCTGGCCTTTCTGTTTGACGGCGAACAGGATCTGATGATTGCCGCCCGCCAAGGTTCGCCCCTGGCCATCGGGCATGGCGTGGGTGAGATGTTTGTCGGCTCTGACGCCATCGCGCTGGCGCCTTTCACCGATCAGGTGACCTATCTGGAAGAGGGCGATTTTGCCGTCCTCACCCGTAACTCGATTGAGATCCAGGATCGCAATGGCACGCTCGCCAATCGCGAAAAGCGTCAGATCCAGCTGGATATGGCCCGGATCGAAAAAGACGGCCACAAGCATTTCATGGCCAAGGAAATCGCCGAACAGCCCACCGCCATAGACCGCGCATTGGTGGAATATCTGGGACAGGACAATACGATCACCCTGCCCGAAAACCTCGACTTTACCCAGGTCGAACGGCTGACGCTGGTCGCCTGTGGTACCGGTTATTATTCCTGTCTGGTAGCGAAATACTGGTTCGAACAGATCGCCCGCATGCCGGTTGAGGTCGATGTCGCGTCCGAGTTCCGCTACCGCGAACCGCCCATCAGCCCCGACACGCTGGCGCTGTTTGTCAGCCAATCCGGTGAGACCGCAGATACCCTTGCCGCGCTGCGCTATACCGACGGAAAAGCAAAACAGATCGTCGGGCTGGTCAATGTCCCCGAAAGCTCCATCGCGCGCGAAAGCGATGTGGTGCTGCCGATCAAGGCCGGGCCTGAGATCAGCGTTGCGTCAACCAAAGCCTTTACCTGCCAGCTGACGGTGTTGTTGCTGATGGCGCTCAAAGCGGCCGAGGTACGCGGTCAGAGCCTGCCGGACAATGTGCTGGACGATATCCGCGCCCTGCCCGGTCTGGTGCATCAGGCGATTGCTGCGGAAAACAACATCCAGGCCGTGGCGCGGGATCTGGCCAGCGCCCGCGACGTGATCTTTTTGGGGCGCGGCGCGCTGTACCCGATTGCGCTGGAAGGCGCGCTGAAGCTGAAAGAGCTCAGCTATATCCATGCCGAAGGCTACGCCAGCGGAGAGCTGAAACACGGGCCCATCGCCTTGATCGACGAAACCGTGCCGGTGGTGGTTCTAGCCCCGCGCGATGCGCTGTTTGAAAAGACCGTATCGAACATGCAGGAAGTCATGGCGCGCGGCGGCAAGGTCATTCTTGTCACCGACGCCGAAGGCGCGCGTGTGGCCAGCGACGGCGTAAGCGAGACGATCATCATGCCCGCGCTGCCGGATGTGCTGGCACCGGTGCTTTACGCCATCCCCGCCCAGCAGATCGCCTATTTCACCGCAGTTGCCAAAGGCACCGATGTGGACCAGCCCCGCAACCTCGCCAAATCTGTAACGGTGGAATGACCCATGGCCAAGCAATTCGACGCCTTTGAGGACAGCCACCGCAAGATGGTGGCCGAGCAGCAGGTTTTCTTTGTTGCGACGGCTGCGCCTGAGGGGCGGGTGAACCTGTCGCCCAAAGGGATGGACTCCTTGCGCATTCTGGGGGCGAACCGGCTGATCTGGCTGAATGTTACAGGGTCGGGCAATGAAACAGCAGGTCATCTTAAACAATCGGATCGGATGACCATCATGTGGTGTTCCTTCACCACCCGCCCGGAGATCCTGCGCGCCTATGGCACCGCTCGCACTGTGCATACCCGCGACACGGATTGGCAGACGCTCGCGTCCCAGCTGCCCGATCTGCCCGGCGCGCGCCAGATTTACGATATGCAGGTCGATATGGTACAATCGTCTTGCGGCTATGCGGTACCGTTTATGGAATACCAAGAAGAGCGTCCGGTGCTGCGCGATTGGGCCACGAACAAAGGTGCTGATGGTATCGCCGAATACTGGGACACCCGCAACCGCACTACCATCGATGGATTTGAGACCGGGATTGTCGAAGAATGACCCTCGACGACGCGCTGGCCGCGTTAAACTCTCAGATCGAACCCGGCCGCGCCGCGCAAAAAGCCGCCTATCACAAACAGAGCCGCGTGATTCTGGGCGTGCCCAACGGCGCGATCAATGATCTGACCAAGGGCTGGCGTCAGTCGCTCACGGTACCAGAACGCGTCGCGCTGGCGGATGCTCTGTGGCAAAGCGATATCTTTGAGGCGCGCATCGCCGCAGGCAAACTCCTGACCCAATCCCGGATCAAGGACGACGCCGACGTTTGGGATTTACTGGTCTCGTGGGTGCCGGATTTTGACAGTTGGGCGATTGCCGATCACGCCTGCGGTGCCCTTGGCAAACGGTTGACCGCCGCGCCGATCCGGCTGGATGAGGTGGAGTGCTGGACCACGTCAGACCATCTGTGGACCCGCCGCGCCGCGCTGGTGGCCACCCTGCCTTGGAGCAAACTGCCCAATCCCAAACCCGCCGATGATGACATTCGCCTGCGCATCCTGGGCTGGGCCGCAACGTATGTGCCGGATCGCGCATGGTTCATCCAGAAAGCCATCGCCTGGTGGCTGCGCGATCTTAGCAAACATGCGCCGGATATGACCCGTGCCTTTCTGGCGGAACACGGGCCCGCCATGAAGCCGTTCGCCCAGAAAGAAGCGGCGAAATACCTGAAATAAGCCTAGCCCAAGGGCTGAACCGACAGTTCCACCAGCTCGGTCAAGGGCACTCCAAGGGCGCGCATCGCGTCAATGGACAGGAGGCTGCCGCCTGCGCCATCCAACGGTTTTAATGTAAGCACCAGCGATGACCCATTGGCGGTGCGCACCCGGCCCGATCCGGCCTGGCTGACCAAAGGTGTCTCCAACCACAGACCTGGCACGCCGGGGTCGCCAAGGCTGGCCACGGTGCTGCCCCCAACACCCACGGCCCCTTGCTGTGGCACCGATGGTGTCTGCGCGGCTGGCTCCTCCTGGACCACCACACCGCCTGTGGCATCCAGCGGCGCGCCGGAGGCATCGACTTGCGGCGCAGGGTCTGATGGGCGGTCGAAAATACGCCCGCCTGTGACCCCGTTCAGAATGTCAGAATTCCACGCCACCCCATTACATCCCGAACACAATGCAGCCATCGCGGTGGCCAAAATCAGAACTCTCATACCCGTACCTCAAATTATGGTGTGACTATTTTTCCAACATTAACCGTATCGCTGCCCTTGTCGGAAGGGGGAATGCGCTTTACCTGTTTCCCTATGACAGCTCCGTTAATTGACCCTTTCGCGCGCGCCATCACTTATTTGCGCGTCTCCGTCACAGACCGCTGCGATTTTCGCTGCGTCTATTGCATGTCCGAGAACATGACCTTCCTGCCCAAGCGGGATCTGTTGACGTTGGAGGAGCTGGACCGCATGTGCACCACCTTCATCGGCATGGGGGTTGAGAAGCTGCGCATCACCGGTGGCGAGCCTTTGGTGCGCCGCGACATCATCCAGTTCTTCCGCAATATGGGACGTCACCTCGACAGCGGCGCGCTCAAGGAATTGACGCTGACCACCAATGGATCGCAGCTGGCGAAGTATGCTCAGGATCTGTGGGACGCGGGCGTGCGCCGGGTCAATGTCTCGCTCGATACTCTGGATGAGGACAAGTTCAAAGCCGTCACCCGCTGGGGGCGCCTGCAACAGGTGCTCGAAGGGATCGACGCCGCCCTTGATGTGGGTCTGAAGGTTAAGATCAACGCCGTCGCCCTCAAAGGGTTCAACGAGCCCGAGCTGGCCACCATCACCGAATGGTGCGGCAAGCGCGGTATGGATCTGACCTGGATCGAAGTGATGCCCATGGGCGACATGGGGGATTACGACCGGATTGGCCAATATTGGTCCCTCAAAGAGGTGCGCCGCGCCTATGACGACCACTACACTGTCACCGATCTGGCGGAACGCACCGGCGGGCCTGCCCGGTATGTGCGGCTCGAAGAGACCGGCCAGAAAATCGGCTTTATTACGCCGCTGTCGCATAACTTCTGCGAAAGCTGCAACCGGGTGCGTCTGACCTGCACCGGGCAGCTGTATATGTGCCTCGGCCAGGAAGATATGGCCGATCTGCGTGCAGCACTGCGTGCGGATGAGACCAGCACCGCGCCGCTCGAAGCAGCCATTCGCGCCGCGATCAACCTCAAACCCAAAGGCCATGATTTTGACTATTCCCGCCAAAAGGTGGACGGTCAAATGACACGCCATATGAGCCACACCGGCGGCTAGCCCCATGTCCCCCACACAACGACCCGCCCCCAAGGCGACACCGCTTTTTGCGGCCTATGGGCTTGCGACCCGCGTTCTGGCTCCGGTGGCCTTTCGCAAAGTCGCTGCCAAACTGCGCGCCTATGGCCTGCCCGAAACACGCGTGGGCGAGCGCAAAGGCCAGGCCTCGCAACCGCGCCCCAATGGGCGACTGATCTGGTTCCATGCGGCCTCGGTCGGGGAAAGCCTGTCGATCCTGACCTTGATCAACCGATTGGGAGAGATGGATGCAACGCTGGAATTCCTGATCACCTCGGGCACGCCCACCTCGGCTGAGTTGATCGAAAAACGCATGCCGCCGCGCTGTCGCCACCAGTTCCCACCGCTGGATCACCCCACCTATGTCCGCCGTTTTCTGCACCACTGGAAACCTGATCTTGCAGTTCTGGTCGAAAGCGAGCTGTGGCCAAACCTGATTGTCAAAGCCCGCGCCTCCGGCTGTCCATTGGTGCTGTTGAACGCGCGTCTGTCGGCGAAATCTGTCGCCAACTGGCAGAAACGCCGCGACACCGCCGCGTTTTTGCTGGCACAGTTTTCTCAGTTCATCACCCAGAACCAAAAGACAGCCGACAATCTGCGCAGCATCGGCGCGCCCGCAGATCGCATTCGCCCCGGCAGCAACCTCAAAGCGTTGGCAGCCCCGCCGCAGGTCGACACAGATCTGTTGGCACAGGTTCAATCCGACATTGGCACGCGTCCGATCTGGATCGCCTCGTCCACGCATGACGGCGAAGAAGAGCACGTGATTGCCGCCCACAAACGCCTGTTGGCCACATATCCCGACCTTTGCCTGCTGCTGATCCCGCGCCACCCGGAACGTGGCGACAGGGTGGAACAGATGCTGCAAGACGCCAATCTCACCTCCGCGCGCCGATCGCGCGACGCGCGCGCTACGGAGAAAACACAGGTCTATCTGGCAGACACGATTGGCGAGACCGGCACTTGGTACGCGCTCAGCCCGCTGGTGTTTCTTGGCGGCTCTTTGCGGGAGATCGGCGGCCATAACCCGTTTGAACCGGCCCATCACGGCTGCGCGGTGGCCACCGGCCCCGGCACCTTTAACTTTTCTGAGACCTACGCGGATATGATTGCCAATGGTGCGGCGGTTGAGATCACAGACGCCCCCACCCTGGCCGCGCAGATCAACACATGGCTACGCGACGGCGCGACGCTTTCCGCAGCCCGCACCGCCGCGCGCACTTTCATTTCCCACCAGTCTGACCTATTGGATCAAACAGCAGATCTTTTGCTATCCCAATTGAATTCTTAGGTTGTTGAGGCGCGCATGGCCCCCACTGATTTCCGTGACATTGACGTCATCGCCCCCAGTTTCAAGAAACGCTATTCGGGCGTGACCTCGACCGTGATCCGGCTGGTGCCCATTCAAGCCCGCGATATCGCGATCACCGCCACCTCGCCTTTGTTGCCCGATGATGTGCCGAATGTGCCTCCAAAATCGCTGGTGACAATGTCCCGCTCTGGCCCCTCGGGCGCACGCGTCTGGCATGCGCGGCGCAATGTGGAAATGGTGGCCGGGCTTGCGCTCAAATATATTCTGGGCAAACGGTTGCGGCTGCTGTTCACCTCGGCCGCGCAACGTCGCCACACCGGCTTTACCCGCTGGCTGATCCGCCGGATGGACCATGTGATTGCCACCTCAGGCAAATCCGCCAGCTACCTGGAACGCGAGGCTACGGTGATCCGTCACGGTGTGGACTGTGATCTGTTCCAGCCGGTGGCGGATAAACCCGCCCTGCGCGCCGCACTCGACCTGCCCACCGACGGGCTCTTGGTGGGTTGTTTCGGTCGCATCCGCCACCAAAAGGGCAACGATCTATTTATTCAGGCGATGATCGAGGTCTGCAAAACCCGCCCCGATGTGCGCGCCCTGATGATGGGTCGCGCCACGGCAGATAACGCCGAGTTCCTGCAGGACCTCAAGGACAAGGTCACTGCCGCAGGGCTTGAAGATCAGATCCTGTTTCGCGATGAGGTCGCCGTCGAAGACGTGCCGCGCCATTTCCAGGCGCTCGATCTCTATGTGGCACCGCAACGCTGGGAAGGCTTTGGCCTCACCCCGCTCGAGGCCATGGCCTGCGGCGCACCCGCCGTCGCCACCAAGGTCGGCGCGTTTGAGGAACTGGTAGTGCCTGGTGAGACCGGCACCCTGTGTGAGATTGAAGATATCGACAAGATCACCGCAGACATTGCGGAGTGTCTGTCCGATGCAAACCGTCTGGCGCAAATGTCGAAAAACAGCCGCGCCCATGTGGTGAAAAACTTCCGGCTCGAAGGCGAAGCGGCGGCCATTATCGCCATCTACCGCGATCTTTTGAACCGCTAAGCCCCGAGCGCCCGCAGGGCCCCATTCATGGGGGCCTGCCACGCCCAACTGTGTCCGCCCGCGCATGGCGCGGGATGGTAAACAGGCGGGAGCGCCCCGCCTGCCCCGATCAGATCACGCGGCTGGCATGCGCTGCTCAACAATCTCCGCCCACCAGCTGCAGCCGGCCGGGATTGCATCGTCACTAAAGTTATATTCCGGATGGTGCACCGGTGCGGTGTTGCCATTGCCCACCAGGATATAGGCGCCCGGACGTTCCTCCAGCATATAGGCAAAATCCTCACCGCCCATCACCAGCGGTGCATCTTCGCATTTACCGGATACATCCGCAGCCACTTTGGCGGCAAATTCGGTCTGCTCGTCCGAGTTCACCATCACCGGATAGCCCCGCATGTAAGCCACATCCGCCGTGCCGCCAAAGGTCGCGGCAACGCCGGCGCAGATCTCCTGGATCCGTTTTTCCGCCAGATCACGCACGCCTGCATCCATGGTGCGTACGGTGCCTTTGATCTGCACCGATTGCGGGATCACATTGAACGCTTTGGACGAGGTCTCAAACGAGGTGACCGAGACGACGATCTGTTCCACCGGATCCGCACTGCGCGACGCAACCGTCTGCAGCGCGATCACCGCCTGCGCGGCCATCACTGTGGTGTCGATGGTCTCATGCGGTTTCGCCGCATGGCCGCCGCGCCCTTCAAAGGTGATGTCGAACTGATCTGTGGCGGCAAAAAACGCGCCCGGCCGGATCGAGAAGGCCCCCACCGGCCCACCGGGCCAATTGTGCATACCGTAAACTTCCTGGATGTTCCAACGGTCCATCATCCCGTCGTCGCACATCTCTTTACCGCCGCCACCGCCTTCTTCGGCGGGTTGGAAAATCACCACAGCGGTGCCATCGAAATTGCGGGTCTCAGCCAAATATTTGGCGGCCCCCAGCAACATGGCGGTGTGACCATCATGGCCACAGGCATGCATCGCGCCTGGGGTTTTCGAGGCGTAGTCCAGCCCGGTCGCCTCCAGAATCGGCAGCGCATCCATATCGGCGCGCAGGCCGATGACCTTGCCCGTGGTGTCGGTTTTGCCTTTGATCACGCCGACAACGCCGGTGCGGCCAATGCCGGTTACGATCTCATCACAGCCGAACTCTTTTAGCTTGTCGGCCACCAGCGCGCTGGTGCGATGGGTGTCAAACAGGATCTCGGGGTTCTCATGAATATCCCGTCGCCACGTGGTGATTTCTTCTTGCAGCTCGGCAAAGCGGTTCTTGACGGGCATGGTCGCCTCCTTTTGTTTGTTCGGTCAGATCCATCGCCAGTGCGGGCAAAATGGATCCTAGAATAGCATGGCCCCGGTCATAGGGCACCTGTATCGATTATTTGCTGTCGGTCATACGGTCAACGTGACACAGACCATCGACAAGGTTACAGTATGGTACGGGTAATTAGTTATCAGATTAAGTAACTCGCTAAACACACGTTGCAAGCCCTGCGCGGCAATTCCCTATGGGAACAGCGGGCAGAGTGCAGATTTTGATCAATAGCCGCAGTCCGTTGTCAGCACGAAATGACCCGGTTCCAACTCCAGATATTCCGATTTTTCGGGCGCAAAGCCGATTTCGTGGATGGGCGAGGGGATCGGTTTGAAATTCAGCTCACGCTCGGACTTGCGCCGGGAGGGATCCGCAATCGGCACCGCACGCATCAACGCCTGGGTATAGGCGTGTAGAGGGTTGGCAAAGACGCGTTCGCGCGGGCCGATTTCCACCAGACGACCCAAGTACATCACGCCGACCTGATGACTGACCCGTTCGACCACTGCCATGTCGTGGCTGATGAACAGGAACGACAGCCCCAGCTCGGCCTGCAATTCCATCATCAGGTTCAACACTTGCGCCTGCACCGACACATCCAACGCCGAGACCGCTTCATCGGCGACAATCAGTTTCGGATTCAAGGCCAAGGCACGGGCGATCGCGATCCGCTGGCGTTGTCCGCCTGACATTTCATGCGGGTAGCGGCGCATAAAGCTGCGCGGCAGATGCACCCGATCAAACAGATTGGCCACCCGGTCCTGCAGTTCAGATCCGCTGGCCAGCCCGTAGTTCAGCAAAGGCTCGGCCAC
The DNA here is from genome assembly GCF_018678075.1 of Epibacterium ulvae. Lineage (GTDB taxonomy): Bacteria > Pseudomonadota > Alphaproteobacteria > Rhodobacterales > Rhodobacteraceae > Epibacterium > Epibacterium ulvae_A. The sequence continues at coordinate 14,199 of NZ_JAHHIR010000028.1, forward strand.
CTGATCCAGCAGCTGCATTTGCGGATTGAGCGAGGCAAACGGATCCTGAAAAATCATCTGCAATTCTTGACGCGCCTTGCGCATCTGGCCGGGGGAATAATCCAGCACATTCTTGCCCTGAAATTCGACCTTGCCCGACATCGGATCAACCAGTCGCAGCAAGGACCGGCCAACGGTGGATTTCCCACAGCCTGATTCCCCAACCAAAGACAGGGTCTGCCCTTCGAACACTTTGAAGGAGACATCTTCGACCGCATGCACGTTGGAGACGGTGCGCCGCAGCAGCCCGCCTTTGACCGGGAAGCGCGTGACCAGATTTTCCACGTTCAGCAGCACTTTGTCGGTGCCTTTGATCGGCTCCAGCTCCACCTGTTCTTCGCCCATCAGACGCATGGGTTCGGGATATTGGGTGCCCGCCATCTCCCCCAATTTGGGGACCGCCGCCAACAGGGACTTGGTGTAATCATGGCTCGGCGCGTCAAAGATCTGCTGGACCGGACCTTCTTCGACCTTATTGCCTCGGAACATGACAACCACACGGTCGGCCATCTGCGCCACAACAGCCATGTCATGGGTGATGAACAAAACGGCGGTGCCTGTTTCGCGTTTCAACCGGTCCATCAGCGCCAGAATTTCGGCCTGGATGGTTACATCCAGTGCCGTTGTCGGCTCATCCGCGATCAACAGACGCGGCTCACAGGCCATCGCCATGGCAATCACCACCCGCTGTCGCATACCGCCAGACAGCTCGTGCGGATATTGTTTCAAGCGCCGCTCAGGCTCGGGGATGCGCACTTGGGTCAAGAGTTCCAGCGCGCGGGCCTCTGCCTGCTTCTTGGTCATTCCCTTGTGGATGCGCAGCCCTTCGGTTAGCTGACGCCCCACCGTGAACACCGGGTTCAAAGCAGTCATCGGCTCCTGGAAAATCATGCCGATTTCATTGCCGCGGATCTGTTTCATCATCGACTGCTCGGCCTTGGCCAGATCGCTTACCCCTTGGTCTTTGCGATCAAATTCGAGGCTGCCGCCGATGATATCACCACCTCCGAATTCAACCAGACGCATCAGTGACAGCGATGACACCGATTTGCCCGACCCAGATTCGCCAACCACACAAACCGTCTCTCCTGGCTGCACATCAAAGGACACATCCTTGACGCCCAACACCGGGCCATCCTTTGTTTGAAATTCGACTCGCAGCCCTTTGATCCGGGCAATTGGTTGATCCAACACGTATATTTCCCCTGCGCTGTGCTTCTGGTTTGTTTTTTCGAAGCGCTTTGGATCAACTATGCCAATCTGATTGGCAATTTCAAACCAAATGGTCAATTTTCCGCGGCGTATGGGTTGCTTTTTCCTTAACTTATGTTTCGATGGCTTCACGGCATCACAAGTGGTCGCCAATTAAGCAACTCGGATACGCCTTTTGGTAGAACGCTATCGCTGGGTCGATTGAATGGTCATCACCCTCGAAACATTCGGGGATACGTGGTTAAGCCGTGAACAAACAGGGCGGAACCTCTGCTGAAACATGCAGGAAAACAACGTCCGACAAGGAGAGTGTAATGAAAATTAAAAGCCTTCTGCTGGGTGCAATTGCCACCGCAGCCTTGGCCCCCGCCGCCTTTGCCGAGCGCGGCAGTGATGGGGAAGTCAGCATCATTTACTGGCAAGCCCCCTCGATCCTGAACCCGTTTCTGACGGGCGGCACCAAGGACACCGAAGCGGCGTCTCTGATTCTTGAGCCTCTGGCACGCTACAACAGCAGCGGCGAATTGGTTCCGTGGCTAGCAAGCGAAGTTCCCACCGTAGCAAACGGCGGCGTGAGCGAAGACCTCACCACCATCACATGGAAACTGGCCCCCGGCCTCAAATGGTCTGATGGCAGCGAAGTGACATCTGTCGACGTCAAATTCACCTATGACTATTGCACCCACCCCGAAGGCGGCTGTGCGCAGCTGAGCCGTTTTGATGGCGTAGCTTCGGTCGACACCCCTGATGATCTAACCGTTGTGGTCACATTTAACGGCCCGACCCCCTCCCCGTACGGTCCATTTGTAGGCGTCGAAAGCCCGATCCTGCAGAAGGCCCAGTTTGAATCCTGCATGGGCGCAAAGGCACCTGAATGTACTGATGCAAACTTTGGCCCCATCGGCACCGGTCCGTTTGTGGTTGAAGAGTTCAAGCCAAACGACGTGATTACTTATGTCGCCAACGACTATTACCGCGATCCGGCGAAACCGGCCTTTGGACGTGTTCTGTTCAAAGGTGGCGGTGACGCGGCAGCAGCGGGTCGTGCGGTTATGGAAACCGGCGAGTTTGACTATGCTTGGAACCTGCAGCTGGCACCCGACGTGATTGCCCAGATGGAACAAGGCGGCAAAGGTGCGGCGGTTGCGGGCTTTGGCCCACTGCTGGAACGTATCATGCTGAACAACACCAATCCCGATCCGGCACTTGGCCCAGATGAACGTTCCGTTGTGCGCCCCCACCCGTTCCTGTCGGATCCAGCGGTTTACAAAGCCATGTCCATGGCTATCGACCGCCCCCTATTGGTAGAGATCGGCTATGGCAAAGCGGGTAAGGTCTCCTGCTCCTGGGTGCCCGCGCCTGAGGTATATGCGATCAGCCCAGAAGGCTGCGACGTTCAAGACATCGCCGGTGCGAACAAACTGCTGGATGATGCTGGCATCGTAGACACCGACGGCGACGGCATTCGCGAAAAAGACGGCGTGCCTTTGTCCATGCTATACCAAACCTCGACCAACGCTGTGCGTCAGGATTTCCAAGCGCTGATCAAACAGTGGTGGAGCGAAATCGGCATTGAGACCGAACTGCGCAACGTCAATGGCTCTGTCTTCTTTGGTGGCGACCCCGGTTCCCCCGACACCTTCCAAAAGTTCTATGCGGACGTAGAAATGTACGCCAATACCTTCGCGGGCACTGACCCTCAGGCCTATTTCGGCAAAGGTGTGTGTGAACAGGCGCCGTCGCCTGCAAACCAGTGGCAGGGTGAAAACATCTCGCGCTTCTGTGACGAAGAGTTTGATGCATTGCATCTCGAGCTGACCAAAACAATCGAGTTCGAAAAGCGTGTCGAAATTGGTCAACAGCTGAACACGATGGTCTTCGAAAAAGGCGGCATGATTCCGCTAGTTCACCGTGGTCGTCTGTCCGGCGTTTCCAACACTCTGGGTGGTGTTGATCTGAACGTTTGGGACAGTGAGCTGTGGAACGTTGCGGATTGGTACCGCATCAAGTAACGCGCGACTGGTAACAACGGCCCCGGTCTTGCCGGGGCCGCTTGCCGTTTGGACGTTTCACTCCTAGACCCAGTGTCGCCCATCACCGACCGCACACCATTCAGAAATAAAGGCGTCCCCCTCAGATGCTGACCTTCACCATACGGCGGCTCATTTTGGCAGTGCCCACACTGCTGTTTATCAGCCTCGCAATTTTCCTGTTGTTGGAGTTCGCCCCCGGCGATCCAATGGCCCAAGTTCCCCTCACCGTTCCCGCCGAAGTCAAAGAAAAAATGCGCCTGGCTCTAGGCCTTGGCGAACCGATGCACATCCGCTTTTGGAAATGGCTGGTTCAGTTCTTCTGGATCGAACCACAAGTGTTGATCGACTATATGTTCGGCACGTCCCTCACCGAAGGCAAGCTGCGGGTTATTTCCTGGCAGACCCGTTCACCCGTGATGGACATCGTGGCGCAGCGCCTGCCGCAAACCCTGTCGGTTGTGGGCACCGCCTATATCGTGGCCATCCTGATTGCGATCCCGATTGGTATCTATTCCGCGTACAAACAATACAGCTGGTTCGACCAGCTCGGCACCTTTGTGTCGATGGTTGGTTTTTCCGTGCCGCCGTTTTTCTCGGGCGTGTTGGTGATTGTGATCTTCTCGGTCCAGCTGGGATGGTTCCCCTCGATCTATGACACCACCCACAAGGTCACCGACTGGGAGAGCTTCCTCTATCAACTAAAACAGATGATCATGCCCGTCATGGTCCTTGCGCTGCAGATCACTGCACAGCTGTCACGGTTCATGCGGGCCTCCATGCTCGACAACCTCAACCAGGACTATGTACGCACCGCGCGCGCCAAAGGTCTGGGAGAATATGTCGTCGTGATGGTCCATGTGCTGCGCAATTCGATGATCCCTGTGGTCACCGTAATCGCGCTGGGGATCCCGTCGATCTTTGGTGGAGCCATCATCACCGAACAGGTGTTCAAGGTGAACGGTATCGGCCAGTTGCTGATTGGTGCAATCCAGGCCAATGACCTGCCGATGGTGCAAACCCTGACCTTTATCTTTGCCGTTCTCATCGTGCTGTTCAATCTGATCGCCGATGTGCTCTATGGCATTCTCGACCCGAGGATCCGCTATGACTGAGTTGAGCCCCCCCGCCCCTGTTGTCGCCCCGCGCAGCCAATGGCTGGATGTTTGGGACCAGTTCAAATCCCACCGTGGCGCTTTGATGGGCGGCATCCTGTTTGTGTCGATCCTGGCGCTCGTTCTGGTTGGACCATTTGTCTATTGGAACGATGCGAAATTCGTGCCAACCGGACGGGACTTCCTGCGCCTGCGCGACATGAGGCCGATCTATACCATCCTGTGGGACAGCGGCGCCAAAATGGACTGGGCCTACCCCTTGGGCACCGACAACCTGGGCCGCGACACGCTGGCACGCCTGATGTTTGGCGGTCGCGTCTCCATCGCGGTTGGCATGACGGCGATGGTTCTGGCGCTGGTGCTGGGCACCTTGGTCGGCGTCACCGCGGGCTATTTCAAAAAGCTCGACGGGTTGCTGATGCGTCTGACGGATCTGTTCCTCGCCCTGCCCTTGCTGCCGATGATTCTGGTGGCGGCGGTTCTGTTTCGCGAATCCCTCGCCCAGGCCATCGGCCCCGAAGGCGGTGTCTTTGTGCTGATCGTCTGCCTGATCGGGATCACCAGCTGGATGCCCACCGCACGGATCGTACGCGGCGATGTGTTGGCGATCAAAGAGCGTGAGTTCGTTTTGGCCGCACGTTCCGTGGGCACTACCAACACCAAGATGGTGATCCGCCACATCCTGCCCAACGTGCTGTCACCGATCATGGTGTCGGCCACATTGGGCATCGCCACGGCGATCATCGCCGAAAGCTCATTGTCGTTCCTTGGCTTTGGCTTCCCGCCGGATTTCCCGACCTGGGGCCGTCTGCTGAACGATTCTGTGGACCGGATGATCCTGTATCCGGAACGCGTGATCTTTCCCGGGCTTTTGATCTCACTCACCGTATTGAGCGTGAACTATCTGGGCGATGGTCTGCGGGACGCTTTGGACCCACGTATTCGCGGCCGCTAAGCCCTGCGACAGACAAAAAATGGCCCTCATTCAGCAGGAATGGGGGCCTTTTTTGTTGCTATTGCTTCGGCATCTTTCAGACTGAGCCCCAGAGCAAGGGGGAGTGTATCAATCCGCCCTAGGTAGATATAATCCAATGCGATGCCGTAACGGGCGCAGATCGAAAGCGCCCCGTCGATTGAGATCCGGAAATCACCAGACTCCCATTGCGAATAAGACTTGATAGAAACATCAGCTTGCTGGGCAAAATCTTTGCTAGAAAGCTGATAATAATCACGGATCAACCGCAGCCGGTTCGCAATACCTGCGTGGCGACCTTCCACTTGTTTGAGATTCATGGTCATCGTCCATGTGCTGTCTACGTTGTATTACTATCAACCAAAGCACTCGATAAGAATGTGATACAGTTCACACCCTAGTGGATCAATGTAAGTTCTTTTTGATCCGCTGCACTAACCACCAGACTAGGAAAATCACTGGTAAGGTGACAATCGCTGTCAACGTTCCTTTGGAAATATCCAGCGCTTTTGTCAACGGGTAGAGCGCATATGAGGCAAGAGAGACCGCATAATAGCTAATTGCAACAACCGAGAGCCCCTCGACCGTGTGTTGCAGGCGCAACGCCAGATCCGCGCGCCGGTCCATACTCTCCAACAGGGCCTGGTTCTGGGCGCTGCGTTCCACGTCCACGCGGGTCCGCAGCAATTCGCCTGCGCGCCGCGCCCGATCCGCCAGCGTCGCCAGCCGCCCTTCGGTGGATTTCACCGTCCGCATGGCAGGTTCATAGCGGCGGATCATAAATTCGGTAAAGGTCTGATAGCCCTGAAACCGCTCTTCGCGCAGCAGGCTGACACGTTGGTCCACCAGGGCCTCATAGGCACCCGTGGCCCCAAAACGAAACGCCGACCGCGCGCCAAGGGATTCCAGTTCGGACGCCACCGTCAGCAGCTGGTTCAATGTCGCCGCCGCATCCACGGATTGTCCGGTCATCTCCTGCATCATCTCGCTCAAATGAGTGTCTAAGGCGCCAATGGTCGGCGCAAGTCCGCGCGCGCGGGAAAAGCCCAGCATCGACATGGCGCGATAGGTCTCAACCTCGCACAGGCGCTGCACCACGCGGCCGATGCGTTTGGGGCCGGTGCTTTCACTGACAAAGACCGCAAACCGCATATGGCCCGCCGCATCAATACGGAAATCCCCCGCCAGCACCGCGCTGTCGTCCAGAACCCGCGACACCGTCAGGCTTTCGGGCACCATCCAGTCCTCGACCGATTTGCGGATAGCGTTTTCTTCCGGGCGCGGCATCACGCGGATCATGACCGAGGCGATCACCTGCCCCGGTATCTGCGCCCGCCATTCCGCCGGGAAGGCATTGAAATCCAACGGATCAAACGCACGATCCCCCACGCCGTCACAATAGAGCATATAGCTCACAAATTCGGTGTGCTGCTCCCATTTGAGGTGATACCGCCCGAGCGTCGCTGAGTGATGGGTGGCACCCGGCGTTGGGTGCGGCTCGCCGTGGCGATCCAACAGGGCGACCAAATGTTCCACGTCCTTTGCCCGATCCCGCGACACCGCTTCCTGGGGCTGTTTCACTGCGAAATAGATCACCGTGCTGGGCGCGGTCATGGTTGGGAACGGACGTGCATGCAGCTCGTTCACCAATTGGTAACGCAGCGGATGGTCTTGGGCGGTCGACATGGGCGGCTCCTTGATCTTGACCGGACCCTAGTGGAGCGCAAAAGTTTTGTAAATAACTCTTCTGTTTCAATAACTTAAAGGGATACCAAAGTATACCATCGTAAAATTACGCGTAAGAACCCGTGTTTTATCTAGGTCACCCCGTTTGACCCAATGTTTCGCACGCGAAACATTTTTAGGGCTGCGTGTGGTCGGGTAGCCTGTTGATAATCTGTAAAAAGGGGCGTTCAGACGGATCCAAACGCCCCGGGTCAGCTGAGTTGGCTGCGCCGATGTTAGCGTGAAACTTTTTAGCCCCGCACCGCGGCGATTTCTGCGATCCGCACGCCGTAGTCATGCGCGGATATCAGATCACCTGGACGCGGTCCCTGTTCGGGCGAAGAATCTGCCGGTGATGTGGCCACCGCGCCAGCCGTGCCGCCGCCCCAGTTTCGATCATCCGCGGTGCTGGCGAGCAAGTTGGACGGCATCTGGTTGAGCGGCACCCACAACATACCGTGCTGCCCGGCCAGAACGCGGAAGTAGTTCAGCGTCTCCCCCTTGTCGCCGAGGTTGCTGCCCGAGTTGGTGAAACCGCCGGCAAATTTATCCGCCCAGGCGCGTTCGAACCAGCGTTTGGAACTGTCATCGGCAAAGCGTTTGAACTGCCAGGGAGCATTGCCCATATAGGTCGGCGCGCCAAAGATCAGCGCATCCGCAGCATCCGCCGCCGCCCACAGCTCGTCCGAGACCACACCATCTTCGGGGATGGCCCACAAACGCGCCTCCCCCTTGGTTTGTGCGCCTTCTAGAACCGCCTGCGCTTGGCGTGCGGTGTGGCCGTAGCCTGAGAAATAGATAATTTCGATCCGTGCCATCTGCACTCTCCTTTGTGATTGCAAAGCAGAGATGGCAGGCCTACTTTCAAAAAGTAAGTAATTACCATTTAGTAACCAGTTACCAAAAAGAAAGTGAGACCATGGCCACTGTAGGATCATCCTGTCTCGGCTGTCCGATGGATCCCGTCTTGAAAGCGGTGACCGGACGCTGGACGACCACCATTCTGTGGAACCTCTCGACTGAGAGCCCGCTGCGCTTTGGTGAGCTGATGGGGTTGATGCCTGCGATCTCGGCCAAGGTGCTGACCGACCGGCTGCGGATGTTGGAGCAGAACGGCATTGTCCTGCGGACGCAGAAATCGACGATCCCGCCAGAGGTCAGTTACGAACTGACCACCCACGGGCAAGACCTGCATCAGGCGCTGCGCTCGCTGCATGAAGTAGCGCTGAAATGGAATGCCGAGGGTTGGGTGCCGGGCCAGGGCTTTCCCGAAGATCAGGTTGCGCGCGCGGCGGAATAAGGGGCGCGGTCCGCATCGGCTAGACACACCGCTGGGACAAACGAAAACCCCGCCCTATGGGCGGGGTTTCCTGTTTTTCAGATCCAAGCAAACGCTTAGCTGATCATGGTCAGCAGGCTGTCGAGCGAGGCTTTTGCGTCGCCGTAAAACATGCGCGTGTTCTCTTTGTAAAACAGCGGGTTCTCGATACCGGAATAACCGGTGCCCTGCCCCCGTTTGGAGACAAACACCTGTTTGGCCTTCCAGCATTCCAGAACCGGCATGCCCGCGATCGGAGAGTTCGGATCTTCCTGAGCGGCCGGGTTCACGATGTCATTAGAGCCAATCACAATCGCAACGTCGGTTTCAGGGAAGTCGTCGTTGATCTCTTCCATCTCAAGCACGATGTCATAGGGCACTTTGGCCTCAGCCAGCAGCACGTTCATGTGGCCTGGCAGACGCCCCGCAACCGGGTGGATCGCAAAGCGGACGTTCTTGCCCTTGGCGCGCAGACGACGGGTCAGTTCCGCCACATTCTGCTGTGCCTGTGCAACCGCCATACCGTAGCCTGGAATGATGACAACGCTGTCGGCCTCTTCCAAGGCTGCAGCAACACCGTCAGCGTCAATTGCGATCTGCTCGCCTTCGACTTCCATTGCAGGACCCGACGCGCCACCAAAGCCGCCCAAGATCACCGACACAAAGGACCGGTTCATCGCCTTACACATGATGTAGGACAGGATCGCACCAGAGGAGCCCACCAGCGCACCTACAACGATCAACAAGTCGTTGCCGAGGCTGAAGCCGATCGCTGCCGCAGCCCAGCCCGAGTAGGAGTTCAGCATGGAGACAACAACCGGCATATCCGCGCCGCCGATGCCCATGATCAGGTGGTAGCCGATGAACAGTGCCGCCAGTGTCATGATGAACAGCGGGAAGAACCCGCCAGAGCCCATGTACCAGAACAGTGTCACAATTGATATCACCGCAGCTGCGATGTTCAGCAGGTGGCCACCCGGCAGTTTGGTCGCCGCCGAGGTGATTTTACCCGACAGTTTACCATAAGCCACAACTGACCCGGTAAAGGTCACCGCACCGATAAAGACACCGAGGAACAGTTCAACCCGCAGGATGCCAATTTCCACGCCATCTTTCTTGGCCAGAAGCGCTGCAAACCCTTCGAGGGTTTTCTTGGCGCTGTCGTCCATCAGCAGTACACGGCCCAGTTCGATATGGGCGTTCAGGCCCACAAAGACCGCCGCCAGACCAACAAGCGCATGCATGCCTGCGACCAGTTCCGGCATCTGGGTCATTTCGACCTTGGACGCCAGCATATAGCCGATCAAACCACCGCCTGCGATCAGCAAGACCGACAGGACCCACAGGCCAGAGCCCGGCCCGATGAGCGTTGCGAACACCGCCAGCGCCATGCCGACCATGCCATACCAAACAGCGCGCTTGGCGCTTTCCTGACCTGAGAGACCACCCAGGGACAGGATGAAGAGAACTGCTGCGACAACATAGGCCGCGGTCGTAAATCCGTATTCCATTGTCCCGGTCCTTTACGATTTTTGGAACATGGCGAGCATGCGCCGTGTCACGAGGAAGCCGCCAAAGATGTTGATCCCGGCCATAAAGACCGACAGCGCGCCCAGAAGGATCACCAACCAAGAGCCAGAGCCGATTTGCATCAGCGCCCCCAGAATAATGATCGAGGAGATCGCATTGGTCACCGCCATCAGCGGCGTGTGCAGGGAGTGCGACACGTTCCAGATCACCTGGAAGCCGATGAAGATAGACAGAACAAAGACGATGAAGTGCTGCATAAAGCTGGCCGGCGCAATCAGGCCAACCCCCAGCAGAAGTGCGGCACCAACCGCCAACAGGGTCACCTGCTGTTTGGTCTGGGCTTTGAACTCGGCCACTTCTTGCGCACGTTTTTCTTCGGGCGTCAGTTCGGGCACAACTTCCTTGGGCTTGGCCGCGATCGCCGCAACTTTTGGCGGCGGCGGTGGGAAGGTGATCTCGCCTTCGTGGGTTACAGTTGCCCCCCGGATCACATCGTCTTCCATGTTGTGATTGACCGTGCCGTCCTTTTCAGGGGTCAGGTCGGTCATCATGTGACGGATGTTAGTCGCATAAAGGTTAGAAGATTGCGTTGCCATCCGACTTGGGAAATCGGTGTAGCCCACAATGGTCACGCCATTGTCGGTGACGATTTTCTCGTCCTTGACGGTGCCTTCGGCGTTGCCGCCACGTTCGGCAGCAAGGTCAATGATAACCGAGCCCGGCTTCATCGCCTGAACCATATCTTCGAGCCACAGTTTGGGCGCGGGACGGTTCGGGATCAGCGCGGTGGTGATAACGATGTCAATTTCGGGTGCGATCTCGCGGAATTTGGCGAGCTGCGCGTTGCGGAATTCTTCGGACTGAACCGACGCATAACCGCCAGTGGCCGCGCCATCCTGCTGTTCCTCGTCGAAATCCAGATAAACGAATTCGGCGCCCATGGATTCGACCTGCTCTGCCACTTCAGGGCGCACGTCAAACGCATAGGTGATAGCCCCAAGCGAGGTGGAGGTCCCGATTGCAGCAAGACCCGCAACACCGGCACCAACAACCAGAACCTTGGCCGGGGGCACTTTACCCGCGGCGGTCACCTGACCGGTAAAGAAGCGGCCAAAGTTGTTACCGGCTTCGATCACAGCGCGGTAGCCTGCGATATTGGCCATGGACGACAGGGCGTCCATTTTCTGCGCGCGTGAGATACGCGGCACCATTTCCATGGCGATCACATTGGCGCCGGCGGTTTTCGCCGCTTCCATGCCTGCTTCATTCCCCGCCGGGTTGAAGAAGGAGATCAGCGTCTTGCCCGCTTCCAGATAGGTCAGCTCGGCCTCATCGGGCTCGCGCACTTTGGCCACAATGTCGACGGCTTTCCACAAGTCAGCCGCGCCATCGATCACCTCGACGCCTGCGTCTGCGTAAAGTGCGTCGCTAAAGCCGGCCGCCGCGCCTGCTCCGCTTTCGATTGCACAGTCGTACCCCAGCTTTTGCAGCTGGCGTGCCGAGTCCGGGGTCATTGCGACCCGCGCCTCCCCGGCAAAAGTTTCTTTTGGCGTACCTAATTTCACGTATGTTCCCCCTCGTTTGTTACGCCCGCGCCCTGCCGGGCTTGGATCGCAAATTCGAAATTCAGATCGCGAACCTCATCACTGGATGCTCGCTATGTGCCGATACAAATTTGCACCAAGCTGAAAGGCCGTTAGATCCATCGTCGCGTCATGTTTCTATACTCGGTCCATTCGCTCGGGAACAGGGTCTTTAACCTTTGTTCTTCCTGGCGAATATACCTGTGTTGCAACACCCAAATGAAAACCACCACAATGGCTTCAGACGCCAAGGCACCCTCCCAGACGACCACCGCCACCGGCACCAATACATCAGACAGATATATCGGACTTCGAAAGAAAATGAACACCCCTGAAGCCACAATAAAGATAGCATTATCAATCGGATGCACTGCGGTTTGGAAACGACGCATTTGGATCACTGCGGCCAGTGCCCCCCCCCCCCGGCAATAGCGTAAAATACCCAACCAAAGACCGGAGAAACCCAGTCCCGGACCGCCATTCCACAGGAAACATGCGACCTTGCACCCAGACGGATCCCATTGCAAACAGGAGCCAGAACGGTGGAATGTCCAGCCACCGCTTTAACGCATTACTATTCACAACTGGTCCCCCCCCCATTCGCCGCGCAACATAGTTTCGCGGACAAATTCCAATACGTCTTGCGACAAGCTGTCACAGGAGAGAGATTAAGGAATAAAAATATACAAATTGCAGCAATCGAAGACGATTTCCGCAATGTAGTAATATTGGCGACTGATGTTCTACTTCAGTCAAATATTAGCGCATCTTTCACTTTTCGAAATGCGCTGCATGCTTTCGTACCCTGAGTTTTGCGAGCAAACCAAGCCCTTTGCGACCAGATTTGCAAATTCGCAGAGTTTTCACGATCCACGCGTCACCCACCCGGAAGTGTTGCCAATTTTCTGGGCGCGGCATATCCCACACACGTAAAACATGTGTGCGCGTGGATCACCTCGAACCAGAAGTTTCGTCGAAAGAGAGCAGCGTCCTCGGTTACGCTTGCGTCCAATTGTGGACCGCCTCGCCAAAAGCCTCAAACAGGGGGCGCGAGATTGGGTCCGTGGGGGCGCGGTATTCCGGGTGCCATTGAACCGCCATGGTGAAACCCGGCGCATCCTTGACATAAATTGCCTCGGGCGTGTCGTCTTCGGCTTGGCCGTCAATCACCACCCGCTGCCCAGGCTGATTGATCCCCTGTCCGTGCAGGGTGTTGGTCATCACCTGTTCACTGCCAAACAGACGGGCAAACGGCCCGTCGGGAATGAAGTTCACATGGTGGCGCAGGGCAAATTTCTCTTCCAAGGTGCCATTGGGCGGCATCCGGTGGTTCATACGCCCCGGCAAATCGCGGATCTCGGGATAAAGCGTGCCGCCCATTGCGACATTGACCTCTTGAAACCCGCGACAAATGCCAAAAAATGGCTGCCCGCGCTCCACACAGGCGCGCACCAGTGGCAAGGTGATCGCATCGCGGGCCCGGTCAAAGGCGCCATGCGCCTCGGTTGCGGGTTCGCCATATTCATTGGGGTGCACATTCGGACGGCCACCGGTCAGCAGGAAGCCATCAAAAGCCTCCAACAGCTCTTCCACCGAGACAAACCGCGGATCCGCTGGGATCATCAATGGCAAGCAGCCTGAGACATCGGCAATCGCCTCGGAATTCATGGTGCCATTTGCATGCACCGGATAGCTGTCATCCAGCAGATATGAGTTTCCGATAATCCCGACGCGTGGACGCGACATATGACACCTATTGCTTTGGCGAGTTCCATGCAGTGCAGTTTCGCACGCATGATAGCATTCCTACAAGTTCGGTGCGTGATGTGACAACTCCGCAGGTCAGCGCAGGCGAATGTTGAGAGATGCACAAACGCGCAGACGGTGAGATGCGCAAAAAATCAGCATCCGAACGTCCGTCACTGTAGCACATCTCTGTTAATGCGGCCTGAAGTGACCCTTGGGTCGCTTGCGATCAGATCTCGGCTATCAAACCTGCGGCTTCGATCCCACTTTGACCGGCGGCTGCGTCATTGTCCGACGTGTCGCCGGTGACCCCAACGGCACCCAGCACTGCGCCATCCGCATCGCGCACCAGAATACCGCCGGGTACCGGCACAACCTGCCCGCCATAGACGCCATTCACGGCCGCCATGAAATAGGCCTGCTGCTCCGCGCGCGCCATCTGGGCGGTGCCCGCCATGCCCAGCATAACCGCGCCATATGCTTTGCCCTGTGCGATGCCAAATCGCCCCGGTGCGGCGCCGTCTTCGCGTTCAAAGGCCAGTACATGCCCACCTGCATCGAGCACCACAATCGACAAGGGTTTCAGCGCCATCTCGCGCCCTTTGGCACGGGTGACGTCGATGATTGTCTTGGCCTGTTCCAGTGAAAGTCCCATATCCCTCTTCCCCTTTGTAGAATGCAAAAAAGGCAGGTTCGCCCTGCCCTTTGACTGTGTTCTGTATCGCTTAGATCTCGGCCTTCAACTGCAGGCGTCGGCTGTGCAGAACCGGCTCGGTGTAGCCTGAGGGCTGGACGCGGCCCTTGAACACCAGATCGCAAGCCGCCTGAAAGGCGACGCCCTCAAAGCCAGGTGCCATCGGGATATAGCTTGGATCACTTGCGTTTTGGCCGTCCACAACAGCGGCCATTTTCTGCATCGCCGCCATTACCTGTTCCTTGCTGACGATGCCGTGGTGCAGCCAGTTGGCCAGCGCCTGTGATGAGATCCGGCAGGTGGCGCGGTCTTCCATCAGGCCCACATTGTTGATGTCCGGCACTTTGGAGCAACCCACACCCTGATCCACCCAACGCACCACATAGCCAAGGATCCCTTGGGCGTTGTTTTCAATCTCTTTGGTGATCTGATCACTGCTGAGGTTTTCGCCCTGCATCACCGGAATGGTCAGCAGATCCGCAAGCGTACCACGTGGGCCGCCCGCTTTGATCGCATCTTGCACGGCGGTGACATCGACCGCGTGATAATGCATCGCATGCAAGGTCGCGGCGGTGGGCGATGGCACCCAGGCACAAGTCGCGCCGGATTTCGGGTGGCCGATTTTGGCCGTCAGCATGTCCGCCATCAGATCCGGCATGGCCCACATGCCTTTGCCGATCTGCGCGCGCCCCTGCAGTCCGCACGCCAGACCGATGTCCACATTGCGATCCTCATATGAGGTGATCCACGGCGTGGATTTCATGTCACCCTTGGGGCGCATGGGGCCTGCTTCCATCGAAGTATGGATTTCGTCGCCAGTGCGATCCAGGAAACCCGTGTTGACAAAGGCCACGCGCGATTTGGCGGCGCGGATACATTCCTTTAGGTTCACCGAGGTGCGGCGTTCCTCATCCATAATGCCGATTTTGACCGTGTTGCGTGGCAGGCCCAGCGCGTCCTCGACGTGGTCAAAGATCTTGGCCGCAAACGCGACCTCTTCGGGGCCGTGCATCTTGGGCTTGACCACATAGACCGAGCCATGTTCCGAATTGCCGCCCGCCGCTTTGAGGTCGTGGATGGCGATCATCACGGTGACCATAGCGTCCAACAGGCCCTCGCCTGCTTCGCGCCCCTTTGCGTCCAGAACGGCCGGCGTGGTCATCAGGTGGCCCACATTGCGCACCAGCAACAGCGAGCGGCATTTGACCGGCACCGCAGATCCGTCTGGCGCGGTATAGGTTGCGTCCTCATGCAGTTTGCGGGTGACGGTTTTGCCGCCCTTTTCAAAGGTCTCCACCAGGTCGCGCTTCATCAGGCCCAGCCAGTTGGAATAGGCAACAACCTTGTCGGCGGCATCCACACAGGCCACGGAATCTTCGCAGTCCATGATGGTGGACAGGGCGGATTCCAGGTTCACGGCTGCGATATGGGCGGGGTCAGACTTGCCAATCTCATTGTCGGCATTCACCAGAATTTCGATCTTCAAACCGTTGTTTTCGAACAGGAAGCCGCGCCAGTCACCCTGCTCCATATGACCCAGATATTGGGATGCGTCCTGCAAAGGAGCGGTGGCGACATCGGTAACCTCGGCCCAGGTTGTATCTGTCAGGGGCAGCGCCTCGTCCAGAAACGCTTTGGCTGCGGCGATCACCTTGGTGCCGCGCTCCAGATCATAGGTTTTGCCTGTTGGCAAATCACCCAAAGCATCGGTGCCATAAAACGCATCATACAGATTGCCCCAGCGCGCATTGGCGGCATTGAGAGCAAAGCGCGCATTGGTGATCGGCACCACCAGCTGCGGGCCGGACATCTGGGCGATCTCAGGGTCGACATTTGTGGTGTCGATGGCAAAATCTTCGCCCTCAGGCAGCAGATATCCGATCTCCCGCAGGAAGGCCTCATAGGCGGCGGGGTCGTGGGGCTGGGCGCGGCGGGCGGCGTGCCAGCCATCGATCTTGCCCTGCAGCTCGGCCCGTTTGGCAAGGAGCGCGCGGTTTTCATCGCCCATGCCGTTCACCAAAGCATCCAGACCGCTCCAGAATGCCTCGGCCGTGACATCTGTTCCGGGCAAAGCCTGGGTTTCGATAAATGTGGCCAGTTCCTCTGCCACCTGCAAACCATTGATCGCGCGCATTTCCCGTTCCCCTTCGTCGTCGCTATTTGCGCCACCCTACAGGAAAGCGCCCGCATCTTGCACCTAAACCGGTAAGGTAATTTTACCAGTTTAAAAATAGGATCTTCAAAAATTACCTATGTATGTGCCGCACCCACCAACAGCGCAATGAAAACAGCCCGTCAAATACAGACCCTGCCCTTGCTGCGCTGGCCCAAGGCTCCTACTGATAAAGAAACCGGCAATTGCCGCGCAGCGACGCCCAGACAACAGGATCAGACGCGATGAAAGATGCCTCTCCGGCCAGCCCCCCGCAGACCTTTTACCTTAAAGATTACACGCCCTTCGGCTTTGACGCTGAAGAGGTCGCGCTGACCTTCAAACTCGCCCCCGAAGCGACACGGGTGATCAGCAAGATCCGGTTCACGCCCAAAGCGGATGCAGCAGATCCACGGTTCTTTCTGCACGGTGAAGAGTTGAAACTGATATGGGCCAAGATCGACGGCGCGGAAGTCGCGCCCAATATGGTCGATGGCGGTCTGGACTGTGAAGTGCCCGCGCAGCCCTTCACCTGGGAAGCGGAGGTTGAGATCAACCCCAAAGGCAATACCGCGCTCGAAGGGCTCTATATGTCCAACGGCATGTATTGCACCCAGTGTGAGGCCGAGGGGTTCCGCAAGATCACCTTTTATCCGGACCGGCCCGATGTGATGTCGACCTTCACCGTGCGGATCGAAGGCGACGAACCCGTGCTGTTGTCCAACGGCAATCCCTGTGCATCCGGAGAAGGCTTTGCCGAATGGCACGATCCCTGGCCCAAACCCGCCTATCTCTTTGCGCTGGTGGCTGGTGAGCTGGTCAACCACCCGGACCGTTTCACCACCAAATCCGGTAAGGATGTCGAGCTGAACATCTGGGTCCGTCCGGGGGACGAAGGCAAATGCGCCTTTGGCATGGACGCGTTGAAAAAGTCTATGACCTGGGATGAAGAGGTCTATGGGCGTGAATACGACTTGGACATTTTCAACATTGTCGCGGTCGATGACTTCAACATGGGGGCGATGGAGAACAAAGGGTTGAACATTTTCAACTCATCTTGCGTTTTGGCCTCTCCCGAGACCTCGACCGATGCGAATTTTGAGCGGATCGAGGCGATCATCGCCCATGAGTATTTCCACAATTGGACCGGCAACCGGATCACCTGCCGCGATTGGTTCCAGCTGTGCCTCAAGGAAGGGTTGACCGTCTATCGCGATGCGCAGTTCACCTCTGACATGCGTTCGGCCCCGGTGAAGCGGATTGATGATGTTATTGCGCTCCGCGCCCGCCAATTTCCCGAGGACGGCGGCCCGCTGGCACATCCGCCCCGCCCAGAAGAGTTTCAGGAGATCAACAACTTTTACACCGCGACCGTCTATGAAAAAGGCGCCGAGGTCATCGGCATGTTGAAACGTCTGGTCGGGGACGCGCCCTATTACAAGGCGCTGGATCTCTATTTTGATCGCCATGACGGGCAGGCCTGCACGATCGAGGACTGGCTGACCGTCTTTGAGGATGCCACCGGCCGCGATATGACCAAGTTCAAACTGTGGTACAGCCAGGCGGGCACGCCGCGGGTGAAGGTTTCCGAAAGCTACGCCGATGGCAAGTTGACCCTGAGTTTTGAACAACAGACCGCGCCAACGCCGGGCCAGCCGGACAAGGCACCGCGCGTGATCCCAATTGCAGTGGGTCTGCTGGGCGACAATGGCGACGAGATCCAGCCCACCCGTGTGTTGGAGCTGACCGAGGCCAAGCAGAGCTTTACCTTTGACGGGCTGACCTCCAAACCGGTGCCGTCGATCCTGCGCGAATTCTCCGCACCGGTGACGCTGGAGCGTGAGACCACAAACGCGGAACGCGCCTTCCTACTGGCGCATGACACCGACCCGTATAACCGCTGGGAAGCGGGCAATGCGCTGTCCACCGACACGCGCTTGCGGATGGTGTTAGAGGGGGCTGCCCCAGATGCGGACTATCTGGATGCGCTGACCAAACTGGTGCGCGATGACAGCCAGGATCCGGCGTTTCGCGCATTGGTTCTGCAACCGCCAAGCCAGGCTCAGATCGCCCAGGTGCTGTTTGAACAGGGCCACACGCCGGACCCGGCCAAGATCTATGACGCGGCAGAGACCTTCACCCAGAGCCTTGCCCAAGCCTTGTCAGACAGCCTGCCCCGCCTTTATGCCGACACCACCGTGGACGGCGCCTACGTACCCGATGCCGAAGGCTCCGGCAAACGGTCGCTGAATGGTGCGGTACTGTCCTTGCTCACCCGCCTGGACGGCGGCGCAGCAGCGGCCAAGCAATATGAGGCCGCAGACAATATGACCCTGCAATATGCGGCACTCGCCTGCCTGTTGCGGGTTGAAAAGGGTGACGCGCAGTCGCAGGCCTTCTTTGATCAGTGGCAAGGGGATCGTTTGGTGATGGACAAGTGGTTTGCCCTGCAAGTCGCCACCACCAAGCCCGACACCACCGCCCGAGTGGCGCGGGACCTGTGCGACCATCCGCTGTTTACGATCAAGAACCCAAATCGCTTCCGTGCGGTGATGGGGGCCTTGGCCGGACACCACGCGGGGTTCCACCATATCGATGGTGCGGGCTATGCCTTGCTGGCGGAGAACTTGATGGCTTTGGATTCTCTTAATCCGCAAACCACGGCCCGCATGTGTGCTGCGTTCCAGACCTGGAAACGCTATGACGCCCCCCGCCAGCAGATGATGGGGGACGCTCTGCGTCAGATCATGGCCCGCGATGGGCTGAGCCGCGACACCGCGGAAATGGTGTCTCGTATTCTGGACGCCTAATGCATTGAACCGTGGCGGAAATCTTTGCCACGGTTTCGCATCTGTGAACAATCCGTGAGGATCCCACCGGATAGGCGTAACAAAGCGTTAACTTTTTCAGTTCCGCTTCTGGAAATCCCCACAAAGGCCATTTTTGCGCCCCAAATTCCAAAGATCCTGAGCACACCCAAGATGCTGCCAATCTGCGGAAAAACTAAATGCTCAAAGCTCCCCACCCTGCGGCCCAAATTCTGCTGCGCTCCCTTGCCCCTTTGAAAAAGGCGGTCTGCCCGGTCCGGTCCTACCTGCCCAGGTTGGCTTCACCGCCGTTTTTTTCGACAGATAAGGACGAGCCAGAAGAAGAACTGTCTGAACGCGTGGTGATCCCGGTTCAAACTCGGAGCGAAGACGAACAGCAAAGCCAGGACGCCCGTGACAAGGGGCTGTTTCTTGCGCGCCAGGAACGGTGGGACGATATCGTCACCGCCATCACCCAGGCCGACCGCACCCGTTCCGCAACAGGAGCCGGGCTGCCGATCGCCGATATCCTGGCCTTTGGCGCGCGCTCGGATGTGATGCATGGCACCGAACAGGCGTTGGAAAACTGCCCCACCCCGGATGACGCGCCATTGTTGGCCGGGATTATGGCGCTAGAAGAAGCGCGCCTGTCGATGGGAAGCAACCCGATCATGAACGCGGTTGTTGCTCTGGCCCATGTGGATCTGGGCTGGGCCTGGCGCAGCGATGCGGCGATGAACCTGGCGGCGCAAACTTTCGAAAACCGCGCGCAGGCGCATTTCAAACGGGCCTGGACGTTGATGCAGCCGCTTCACGACGCGGCCACCGACAGCCCCTTCCTGCTGTCGGCCTATTGCACCGCGATGGCGACCCAAAAACAGCCGCCGGTGAGGCTGGCCGATGCCTTTGCCCAGTTGATCGAACTGGACCCGCTGAATTTTCGCAACATGCGTGCCCTTGGCGCAGCCATGGCTCCGTCGCGCACCGGATCGTGCGAGGCGTTGGAGCTGGAGGCCCGACGCACAGCCGTGCGCACCCAGGAAATCTGGGGGGCGGGTGGATATACCTGGACCTATTTCGACGCGCTCACGACCGAGGATCAGGCCTGCCTGTCGCTGGATGTGCCGTTCTTTATGGAAGGGTTGCGCGACATCGTGGAAAACCGCCCCTCGCAGGAAACCGTCAATCTGTTGATCGCCTTCTGCGCCGTAGGTCTTGACCTGCGCGAGGACGCCGCTCCCGAGGTCGACATTGTGCGCGAGACAATTGCGCGGGCCTCGGACTGGTTGGTGCGCGACCACCTGCAGGAAATTCACCCGCTCCATTGGGCCCATGCCTCGGTCGGGTTTGCCAATAACGCGCAGATCCCATCTCCGCAGCGGTTTGCCGCGCGTGGGCGGGCCAATGCCCATCGCTTTTTGCAGCAGTGTTTCCGCGAGGAATTGGCGAAAGGCCATCAGGTGCAATTCACCCGGTCGGGTCTGGAAGTTCTGCCCAATTGATCGCGCACGCGGCGCATGTCTGTGTGCGCCGCGCCCTTAGACAGGTTTAGCGTTTCTTGAACGCATCCATCAACGCCGCGCCCAGCGCGCCGGTGTCCTGTTTTCCGCTTTGCGACGTGTCTTTGTTTTGGCCCGTTTTTCGCGGGCCTGCGGACATGTTGTCCTTGCGTTTGGCTCCGGCCTTGGCGCGCCCGCTAGTTTCGCTGCGCGCATCACGATCCTGTTTGGCCGATGCTCCACCATCTTTGCGCATGGTCAGACCGATGCGTTTGCGCGCGACATCCACCTCGGTCACGGTGACTTTGACCACCTGCCCGGTTTTCACCACCTCGTGGGGATCTTTGACAAACCGGTACGCCAGCTGGCTGACATGCACCAGCCCATCCTGATGCACGCCGATATCCACAAAAGCGCCAAAGGCCGCAACATTGGTCACGGTGCCTTCCAAAACCATACCAGGTTTGAGGTCAGTAATTGCCTCCACCCCATCGGTAAAGGTCGCGGTTTTGAACGAGGGGCGCGGGTCACGGCCCGGCTTATCCAGTTCGGACAGGATATCGCGCACGGTCGGCAGGCCAAAGCTCGCATCCACAAACTCTTCTGCCCGCACGTTTGAAAGCGCCGCGCTGTCGCCCATGAGACTGCGAATATCGCGACCACAGGCGGACACGATCTTGCGCGCCACCGCATAAGCTTCGGGGTGCACGCCCGAGGCATCCAGCGGCTCTTTACCGTCGCGGATCCGCAGGAAGCCCGCACATTGTTCAAACGCTTTGGGGCCCAGACGCGAGACTTTCAACAGCTCCCGTCGGGATTGAAAGGCCCCGTTCAGATCACGATGCGCCACCACCGCTTCGGCAAGCCCCGGCCCCAGGCCAGAGACACGCGCCAACAGCGGAGCGGACGCCATGTTCAGGTCCACCCCAACACCGTTCACCACATCCTCAATCACCGCGTCGAGCGATCGGGACAATTTGTGCTGGTCGACATCGTGCTGGTATTGGCCCACGCCAATGGATTTCGGCTCGATCTTAACCAGTTCCGCCAGCGGGTCCTGCAGGCGACGCGCAATCGAAACCGCACCGCGCAGACTGACGTCCAGATCCGGGAATTCCCGCGCTGCCAGTTCGGACGCCGAATAGACCGAGGCGCCGGCCTCGGACACCACCACTTTGGTCGGTGCTTTGACCTTAGCTGGAAGGTTTTCCAACACCTCAGCCACCATCCGTTCGGTTTCGCGACTGGCAGTGCCGTTGCCAATCGCCACCAGCTCGACCCCGTGTTCCGCGATCAGTTTCAGGATTTGCACCTGTGCAGCGCGCAGGTCGTTCTTGGGCTGAAATGGGTACAGCGTCGCGGTGGCCACCAATTTCCCGGTTGCATCAACCACCGCCGCTTTGACGCCGGTGCGAATGCCCGGGTCCAACCCGAGGGTCGGTCGCGCACCGGCTGGCGCGGCAAAAAGCAGGTCTTTGAGGTTGCGGGCAAACACCTCGATCGCCTCGTCCTGAGCGCGGGCGCGCAGATCACCCACCAGCTCTAACATTAACGACAAAGACAGCTTCACCCGCCACGTCCAACCCGCCACTTTGCGCAGCCAGACGTCGCCTTTGCCCTGCCCCCGCGCGCCAAGTTCCGCACCAACCATCGCTTCTGCACGCGCCACGCCGTCGTCACCGCCGGGCGTCACATCCACCGACAAAACACCTTCGTTTGCACCCCGCAACATCGCCAAGGCCCGGTGTGAGGGCACTTTCGACCAGGTTTCCGTATGATCAAAATAGTCCGCGAATTTGGCACCCTTCTGCTCCGCACCTTCGACCACCCGCGCCGTCAGAACCGCTTCGCGCTGCATAAACGCGCGCAGGCGGCCAATCAGGTGCGCGTTTTCGGTCATCCGCTCGGTCAGAATATCGCGCGCGCCGTTCAGCGCATCTTTGGTCGTGGCCACCGCCTCAGTCAGGTAACCCGCCGCCAGGCTCTCGGGATCTGCATTGCGGTCGGCCAAAATCACTTCAACCAGCGGTTCCAAACCGTTTTCGCGCGCAATCATCGCCTTGGTGCGACGCTTGGGTTTATAGGGCAGGTATATATCTTCGAGCTGCGCCTTGGTTTCGGCCCCGGCAATGGATTTCGCCAGGTCTGAGGTCAGCTTGTCTTGCGATTTGATCGAATCGAGGATCGTCGTGCGCCGCGCTCCCAATTCGCGCAGATAGGCCAGACGTTCATCCAATTTGCGCAACTGCGTGTCGTCCAAACCACCCGTGACCTCCTTGCGGTAGCGCGCCACAAAAGGCACGGTCGCGCCGCCATCCAACAGCTCCACCGCCGCTGTTACCTGCTTGGCCGCAGCCCCAATTTCAGTTGCGATGATCTGGGCAATTCGGGTTTGGGTGTCCACGGGCGACCTCTCCTATTTTGGGGCAGTGGGGCATAACTCTTACGCCCAGCTTTGGTCCGGGCCAAGAGAGAATATCACTGGCGCGTTACCCATCCCTGACACCAGCGAACGCCCGCTGAGCAACACCTGCCCCAGTCTCAACTGCCGAAGCGGGCGCTTCCCCCTTGCCCCTGCGCGCGCGCGGGCCTAGAACGCAAGGCAACAGATGATATTGGAGACGGCGAAACCATGCTCGACCTGACATATGAACTCCCCAAGCCCAAAGTAATCGCGGGCGCCAAGCATGACTGGGAACTGGTCATCGGGATGGAGGTGCACGCTCAGGTGAGCTCAAACGCCAAGCTCTTCTCGGGTGCGTCCACCAAATTTGGCGCCGAGCCGAATTCCAACGTGGCTTTTGTTGACGCCGCCATGCCCGGCATGTTGCCCGTGATCAATGACTATTGCGTCGAACAAACCGTGCGCACCGGTCTGGGTCTCAAGGCTGAGATCAACCTGTGGTCCGCCTTTGACCGCAAGAACTATTTCTACCCGGACCTGCCGCAAGGCTACCAGATTTCGCAGCTCTACCACCCCATCGTCGGCGAAGGCGAAGTGCTGGTGGAACTGGGCGACGGCACTGCGCGCAATGTGCGGGTGGAACGCATCCACATGGAACAGGATGCGGGAAAATCGGTCCATGACATGGATCCGAACATGTCCTTTGTTGACCTGAACCGGACCGGCGTCTGCCTGATGGAAATCGTCTCGCGCCCCGACATTCGTGGCCCCGAAGAGGCCGCGGCCTACATAGCCAAGCTGCGCCAGATCCTGCAATATCTGGGCACCTGCGATGGCAATATGCAAAACGGCAACCTGCGAGCGGATGTGAACGTCTCCATCTGTCTACCGGGCCAATATGAGAAATTCCAGGAAACTGGCGATTTCTCGCATCTTGGCACGCGGTGCGAGATCAAGAACATGAACTCGATGCGGTTCATCCAGCAGGCGATTGATGTCGAAGCCCGTCGTCAGATCCAAATCGTCGAAGCCGGCGGTGAGATCGAGCAGGAAACCCGCCTGTATGATCCCGACAAAGGTGAGACCCGTTCCATGCGCTCCAAAGAAGAAGCGCATGATTATCGGTATTTCCCGGATCCCGACTTGCTGCCTCTGGAAATCGAACAGGCCTGGGTCGATGATATCGCCGCCAACCTGCCCGAACTTCCCGATGAGAAAAAAGCGCGGTTTATCGCGGATTTCAGCCTGACCGATTACGACGCATCTGTTTTGACGGCCGAAGTTGCAGCCGCCCAGTATTTTGAAGCCGTGGCCAAAGGGCGCTCCGGCAAGCTGGCCGCCAACTGGGTCATCAACGAGCTTTTTGGTCGCCTGAAAAAGGACGAGGACAAGGCGATCACCGAAAGCCCCGTCTCTCCGGAGCAGCTAGGTGGCATCATCGACCTGATCGCGTCAGATGCGATTTCTGGCAAGATCGCCAAGGACCTGTTTGAAATCGTCTATACCGAAGGCGGTGATCCGGCTGCGATCGTCGAAGCCCGCGGCATGAAGCAGGTGACGGACACTGATGCAATCGAAGCCGCGCTGGATGACATCATCGCAGCCAACCCGGCCCAGGTCGAAAAGGCCAAGGTGAACCCTAAGCTTGCAGGCTGGTTTGTCGGTCAGGTGATGAAAGCCACTGGCGGCAAGGCAAACCCCAAAGCGGTCAACCAATTGGTGGCGCAAAAGCTGAAAGGCTAAGGCCCCCTCATTGAACGCAGATAAGCCCCCTTATTGGGGGCTTATTTTGTTTCTAAGGACTGGTCACTACGCTTTCGTTCAACAGGTGCACCCCTGACATCAGCGCGCTTGGCTACGCAATTGACGGGTCAGAACGAGGTCCATTTGTCATCATTTGCAGCCATCGCAACCACGTGGTCGTCTTCTTCCACAAAATCCACAGCGGGCGCCGCAAGGGCCGGTGGCTGAGGCGCTTGCGTGATCACGGCCTGCGCACCAGACGAGTGTTCAGCGGTTTTGAATTTGTCGACATGACCAATGAGTTTATTCACATCTGCACGCAGCAAGTGTGACGCGGCAGTGCTTTCCTCGACCATGGCGGCGTTGCGTTGGGTGAACTGATCCAACTGCGAGATACCGGTGTTGATTTCGGACAGGGCGGTTGATTGTTCACGCGACGTCTGTGCGATCTGCTGCACCAGACCAGAGATATCCTTAACCTGGCCAACAATCACTGACAGTGCCTCGCCGGTGCGGCCAACCATTTCAACCCCTCGGCTCACCTGCTGACCGCTGGATTCGATGAGGGTTTTGATTTCCCGCGCCGCATCTGCGGACCGTTGCGCCAAACCACGCACTTCCGAGGCAACCACGGCAAACCCGCGTCCTGCTTCACCTGCACGCGCGGCTTCCACACCGGCGTTCAGCGCCAACAGGTTGGTCTGGAAGGCGATGTCGTCGATCACGCCGATGATCTGTGCGATCTGTGACGACGACGCCTCAATCTCGGTCATGGCTTCAATGGTTTCAGAAACAACACCGCCGCTTTCTTCGGCTTTGCTGCGTGCGGTTTCAACGGTTATTTCTACCGTCTCAACATGTTCAGTCGCCAAACGAACGCTGGTGGTCACTTCTTCCAAGGCCGCAACCGTTTGTTCCAGCGTGGCCGCTTGCGATTCCGTGCGTTCTGACAAGGTGTCCGCCGCGCCTGCAACCTCTGTCGCGCCTTTGTCGATGTTCAGAGCCGTTTCGCGCACGGTTACGATAACATCGTTGAGGCCGATCAAAGCGTCGTTGATGCTGTAGCGGAGCTTTTTGTGCTCAACCGGGAAGAACTCCAACACTTTGTTGCGGAAATCACCTTCTGACAGGCTCATCAGGGCCGCGCTCAGCAATTCGACCACGCGACGGTTGTCTTTTTGAACAATATCCTCGCGCGCCTGGGCCTCGGCACCTTCTTTCAAGAGGACCTGCAAATTGGCGATGGTTTTGGAGATGAAACCAACTTCATCGGTGCGATGCTGCCCCACAATGTCCTGGTCGTAGTTTTGTGCTGCGATCTGTTCCAGCTCGTAGGCAAGTTGCCCGATCCGTTTGATCACCCGTCGCACGGAGTACCAGACCAGGAAGCAGAGCAAAAAGCCGGTCACTGCCATTTCAATGATACCGGAAATTGTCGCGCGGTCGACGAACTTCATCGCTTCTGCACGGTCAATCTCAAACACCAGCCCCCAGCTTTCGCCATAGAGAGAGTCGACGTGATAGGTCTCAGAAATCACGATGGATCCGTGCGCACCAACGGACGACGGTGTGTAGACTTCCTCACCAGACAATGCGTATTTGATCTGCTCAAGATCCGGCAGCTTGTCCAGGGCCTTATAGGCGCCTTCGTGACGCGAATTCGACAGAGCCTTGCCACTGCTGCTGACCAAATAGATCTCACCACTTTCGCCCAGCAATTCGGACTCGGACAAGATGATCTGCATCGTTTCAAGCGGCAATTGCACCGCGACAACGCCAGCCCGGCGTCCATTTACAAACACGGGGGCGGACAAGAACATAACCGGTTCGCCCGCGCTTGCCTCATAGGCGACGATCTCGGACGCATGCATCTGCCCCGCCTCAAGCCGGTTTCCGGATTTGAACACTTCGCCCAGACCGCTGTCGGCGTATTTTCCGTTGTTGAAATTCAGGGCAAAGTCATCTGCTTTGGCAACCGAATAGACAAGGTTTCCGGCGGTATCAAAAAGGAACACATCGTTATAGCCACGCGCGCGCTGAAACGATCGTAGCCCGACATGGTGGCGTTCATGCGCCTGTGTCCAGAGGGAGCCGTCCTGAGCTGTTGTCAGCTCATCCTTTTGGCCGGCCGGTTTGGAATTGTCGGTGATATACATACGACGCAGATCGGCGGAGGCATCATTTCCATGAATCCTCCAACCGTTGGAAAAATCCGTAACCGCCGAGGTTACCGCCACACTGTCCGCAAGGGCGGTCACGTCGCGCCGCGCATCGTCGAGCCAGCGTTCGAGCGCCGCGCCCTTTTCATGTACGTAACTGGTATAAGCGGAGCGGTGGTCTTCTTCGATAGCATGCGACGCTTGTCGCAGCTGTGTAACGCTAAGCGCGGTGACCAAACACAACGATGGCATCGCTATTGTGAGTGGTAACTTCCAAGCGAGTTTCCAATCGGGTAACTTGAACATCCTGCAACCTTCCGAACACCATACTGACAACAACTCAATTCAGTATATCGTTAGGGTTGTTTCGTTTAAATCTAACTCACCCCAAGAGCTGTACCGCAAATTCATCAACAATTCACGCCTCGCAAGGTGAAAATCTTCGCAAAACGGTAAGTATTCCCCCGTAACGGCACCGTTTCCACGCGATGCTTCGTGCAAAAGGCTGAGGGACTGCTCCGTCAGGCCCTGCAAACGGCGGAACAGGCGAAACGGGCGCATTTTACCAAAACCTATGCCGGTGTCGTGCACAACTGATGCGCGACGGGGAGCTACGTGAATTACGTCTGGATGAGAGGAGAGTTGACGCACTCGGCGCAATCGCTAAACCTCAAAGGTAAGATCCAGGAGAAATTTGATGTCCGCATTTGAATACAAGGTCGTTCCCGCGCCCGCCAAAGGCACCAAGGCCAGGGGGGTAAAGACGCCAGAGGCGCGTTTTGCCAATTCGGTGGAGATCACCCTGAATGAAATGGCCGCCGAGGGGTGGGAATATCTGCGGGCTGAATTGTTGCCGTCAGAGGAACGGTCGGGGCTGACAAGCTCCACCACCAACTGGCGCAATGTGTTGGTGTTTCGCCGCGCAATTGAGCAACTCGTCCAAAATGCGATGGCATCTGAGGCAGTTCCAGCGCCTGCCGCGCCTGTTGTTGAAACGCCGCGGGCAGAAACCCAGCCGGATTTGCCTGCCGAGCCGCCGTTGTCGGTTGACGAAGATGAGATCGCTTTTGCCGGAGATCCTGAGGCTTCCCCGACCGCGCCATCCGTGCCGGGACCGGGGGCTGTGCGCATGCTCAAGGACGATGGCGTGGAAGAAGTGAGCCCGGTGTCCGGCCTCACCACTGCGTTGAAACGGCGCGCGACTCAGCGGACCGACGACGACAGCTGACCCGCCAGTCGCACATGCGATCAATGGGTTAGACAGCGCTTTAGACGCCCACATCCAACGCCAATGCGTGGATTTTGGGCATCACATCTCGGAGAGCTTTATGAATGGCGCGGTGTTGGGCCACCCGGTTTTGCGCGGCAAAGCTTTCGGCGCGAATACGCACGTTAAAGTGGCTTTCACCGCGTCCGTCGTGCCCTGCATGACCACGATGGCTGTCACTGTCGTCCACCACCTCAAGCTCGCTTGGGGCAAAGGCCGCGCGCAGCCGGTTTTCGATTTCGTCTCGCATGCTCATTTTCCGCTTATCTCCATAAAAATTCCTCTACCCCCCTTCTATCTCCTGCACCGTAGATTAGAATGCCAATCCCGAGTCGAATAGATGCGTCCAGAAGGTGACCCCCCATGAGCAAGTCAGATCCTTTCGGTTTTGATATGTCCGTCAGCACTTCCAAGAAGAAGAACCCGCGGGGCCGTCGCAGCGCGTCTGGTGCCTCGGAAACCTCGGTTCGTCAATGCGATCATCCGAGCTGCGAGCTGGCAGGAAAGTTCCGCGCGCCCAAGGCGCCCGATGTGTTGGATGATTTCTACTGGTTCTGTCAGGACCACATCCGCGAGTACAATCAAAAGTGGAACTTCTTTGAAGGCACCACTGAGGCCGAGCTGAATGCGCAGCGTTCCAAAGACAAGGTCTGGGAACGTGAGACCAAGCCGCTGGGTGACCCGGAAGCGCGCGCCTGGGCCCGCCTGGGCATCGAGGACCCGCATCAGGTTCTGGGCGGCAATGCCACGCAGAACCCCGGCCGCAGCGGCGGCGCAGTTGGACGCCGCCTGCCCCCGACCGAGCGGCGCGCGCTGGAGGTGCTGGAGGCCAAGGATGATTGGACCAAGGCTGACATCCGCAAAGCCTACAAGAAGCTGATCAAAGTGCTGCACCCCGACATGAACGGCGGCGACCGCAGCCAGGAAGAACAGCTTCAAGAGGTCATGTGGGCCTGGGATCAGGTCAAAGACAGCCGCTCTTTCAAGTAACCGACGCGGCCCGTTCACGGCACACAGACAAGCTCCGATCCTGGGATCGGGGCTTTGTTGTTTTTGATGCATGTGCCGGTTTGGCGCGGCGCATGCGGCACGACCCAAAACTGTTGAACCCGACGTGCCTTGGGTAAACTGCAGCATTGCTGTCTCAAAACATCCGATTTTTTGTTACACTCCATTGGTACCAGCGAGGGATAGGTGCAGATTGCGCCGCCTCCGTTGACGTAACAAAACACTGGGCTGCCCCCGGTGGGACTGTGGACAGGACCGATGACCGATCTTTTTAACAGCCTTCATCACATCTCGCTTTGGACCGCGATTGTTGCGGCTGCGGCCCTTGCTGCGCATCTAACGCTGAGCCTGCGACGTCCTGATCTGGGCCTGTGGCCTGCGGCAGAAGGCTGGCGGCATCATCTGGCCTTTGGCATCTTTCGCGTCTTTTGCGGTGCGACGGTGGTCTTTGCGGTCTGTGAAGTCTTTGTGAACGGGTTTGGCCATTGGGCCCGCTATGCGGTTGGCCTGCCGGTGATGATCGTGGCTTTTGGCATTACGCTGCGCGGATATAAATTCCTCGGCCTCGACAACACCTATTGCGAAAGCGATGGTCTGGTGACCGGCGGCATGTATGCCTATTCCCGCAATCCGCAATATGTGACCTCGGTTCTGGCGACGGTTGGTTTGGGGATCACCTCTGGCTCGCTGATTACCCTGGGCTTTGCGACTGCACTCTTTGCGCTCTACTTCCTGTTTGTTCTGAACGAGGAACGCTGGCTGCTGCTCGGTTACGATCGCGCCTTTGTCGACTATATGAAATCCACCCCACGGTTCGTTGACGAACGCAGCCTGGAGCGTGTGCATCAACAGATCAAAGCGGCGCTTTAGACGTATAAATACTGAGCAATTATACCCGTGCGCCGTTCGTTTCCCGCCTGACGCACGGCCCTGAATGCCGCGTAAGATACGTCACGCTCAAGAAATCCCAATTGAATTGTACTGGGACGTTCGATCCTCTTGCCCTTGGCGTCCAGATCGGGCACCAATCGGCGAGAAATGATCTGCCCTCTAGGAGGGGGAACGAGAATAAGGACGACGGCAATGAGCGACGGATTTCTGGACATCAACGCAAAACCGACTGAAACAATTTCGGTACGCGATGTATTTGGCATCGATACGGATATGACCGTAAAAGGCTTTGCCGAACGCTCAAGCCGTGTTCCCGAACTGGACCCGACTTATAAATTTGACCCAGACACTACGCTGGCGATCCTTGCAGGGTTCAGCCACAACCGCCGTGTGATGATCCAAGGTTACCACGGCACGGGTAAATCCACCCACATCGAACAGGTTGCCTCGCGCCTGAACTGGCCGTCGGTGCGTGTGAACCTCGACAGCCACATCAGCCGGATCGATCTGATCGGTAAGGACGCGATCAAACTGCGCGATGGCAAACAGGTCACCGAATTCCACGAAGGCATCCTGCCCTGGGCGCTACGCAACCCGGTTGCAATCGTGTTTGATGAATATGATGCGGGCCGCGCGGACGTGATGTTTGTGATCCAGCGTGTTCTGGAAACAGACGGTAAACTGACCCTGCTGGACCAGAACGAAATCATCACGCCAAACGCCAACTTCCGCCTGTTTGCCACCGCAAACACCGTCGGTCTGGGCGACACCACCGGTCTGTATCACGGCACCCAGCAGATCAACCAAGCGCAGATGGACCGTTGGTCTTTGGTGGCGACGCTGAACTACCTAAGCATCGACGCGGAAACCAATATCGTTCTGTCCAAAGCGCCCCATTACAACACCGCCGAAGGCCGCAAGAAGATCAGCCAGATGGTCACCGTTGCCGACCTGACCCGGACCGCGTTTATGAACGGTGATCTGTCGACCGTCATGTCACCACGGACCGTGATCAACTGGGCCCAAAACGCCGAGATCTTCCGCGACGTGGGCTATGCCTTCCGCCTGTCTTTCCTCAACAAATGTGATGAGCTGGAACGCCAGACCGTGGCGGAATTCTACCAGCGTTGTTTTGACGAAGAACTACCTGAAAGTGCTGCAAGCGTGAGCTTGGGATAAGACACAAAGGATAGCGGATATGCATATTGGCCTGATTGGCGGGATTGGCGTTGCGGCGACCATTGTCTATTACCAGCGGCTCACCGCTGCGGTAGACAAAATGGGCGCGCAACTTGATCTCACCATCAGCCACGGCGATATCCGAACCCTGATCCGCAACAACCTCGCGGATGACCGGATCCCGCAGGCAGAAATCTTTGCCCGCCAGATCGACAATCTGAAAGGTGCCGGATGTGATTGTGTCGCGCTGACCTCGCTTGGAGCGCATTTCTGCGTCGACGAGTTGGCGGCTCAATCCTCACTTCCCATTGTCTCGGGCGTGGATCCACTGGATGCATCTTTTGCAGCGCAGGGCATCGGCACAGTTGGGCTGTTGGGGACGCGGGTTGTGATGCGCAGCAGGCTTTATGGTCAACTGAGCAAGACCAAAGCCGTGGCGCTGGATGACGAGATCGAGACCCTCGGCCAAACCTATCAGGAGATGGCCGTTGCCGGACAATGCGACCCCCAGCAACGTGCCCTGTTGCTGGATGCGGGAAAACGCATGATCCAGGACCACGGCGCGGATGCGATTGTTCTGGCGGGGACCGATCTGAACCTAGCCTTTGACGGACAGGATCCGGGGTATACAGTAATAGATGCGCTTGATGTGCATGTGGCGGTTCTGGCCGATCTCGCATGTGGCAGCAAAAGTCTAGATGAAGTGGCTATGAAGACATGAGCAAACCAAACGACAATCCGGCCGATCCGTTCAAAAAAGCTCTGGCTGAGGCCACCAAAGTCATGGCTGATGATGCGGAGCTTTCGGTCAATTACACCGTCGACCCGGCGGGTCTGTCGGGCGACACCATGCGCCTGCCGCAAGTCTCACGCCGCATGACCCGCGATGAGGTCCTGCTGGCACGCGGCACGGCTGATGCGCTGGCGTTGAAGCGCCGCTACCACAATGATGAGCTGCACGCGAAATATGCCCCTCCGGGAGAGATGGCGCGTGAACTCTATGAGGCGATGGAAACTGCCCGCTGCGAAGCGATGGGTGCGCGTGACATGCCCGGCACCGCCTCAAACATCGACGTCAAAATCACCCATGAAGCGCTGCGCCGTGGTTATGATCAGGTAAAAACCTCCGCTGAAGCGCCATTGGCGGTCTCTGCCGGTTATCTGATCCGTCATCTGGCCACCGGCCGCCCTCTGCCCGCAGCGGCTGAAAACGTCATGGAGTTGTGGCGCGGGTTCATCGAATCCCAAGCCGGTGAGACATTGGAAAACCTGGACGAGACTCTGGCCGACCAATCCGCCTTTGCCAAATTTGCGCGCCGGATGATCGATGATCTGGGCTATGGCGACCAGCTGGGCGATGATCCCGATGAGCTGAGCGACGACGAAGATCTCGACGCCGAGGACGACGACACCGACGATCAGGAAGACCCCGATTCCAGCGGTCAGGACGAAGAGGAGCAGGACGACACCGACGCCTCTCCCGAACAGGCGCAGGAACAGCAGCAGGACGAAAGTCAGGCGCAAGTCAATATGGACGACATCGCCGATGAGGAGATGACGGAAGAGACCGAGATGCCGGAAGGGGAAGCCCCGCTTGACCCGCCGCCGCCTCCGCCGGTGTCCGAGGCTGATCCCGACTACAAAGTCTTCCTTGAGACCCATGACGAAGAGATCGCAGCAGAGGATCTGGCCGAACCACAAGAACTGGAACGCCTGCGCGCCTACCTGGACCAACAGCTGGAGCCACTGAAGGGCGCGGTGAGCCGCCTGGCCAACAAACTGCAACGCCGCCTGCAAGCGCAGCAAAACCGTTCATGGGAGTTTGACCTGGAAGAAGGCATTCTGGACGCAGGCCGCCTGGCACGGGTTGTGGCCAACCCCACAACGCCGCTGTCCTTCAAGATCGAACATGACACTGAGTTCCGCGATACTGTGGTGACGCTTTTGCTGGACAATTCCGGCTCGATGCGGGGCCGTCCCATTTCGATCGCAGCGATCTGCGCCGATGTTCTGGCGCGGACACTGGAACGGTGCAATGTGAAGGTCGAAGTCCTCGGCTTTACCACCCGCGCCTGGAAAGGTGGCCAAGCGCGTGAGGCGTGGTTGAACGATGGACGCCCACAGCAGCCTGGCCGTTTGAACGATCTGCGCCACATCATCTATAAGTCTGCGGACGCCCCTATGCGACGGACGCGCGCCAATCTGGGCCTGATGATGAAAGAGGGCCTGCTGAAGGAAAACATCGACGGCGAGGCGCTGGAATGGGCGCACCGTCGCATGGTGGGCCGTCCTGAGGCGCGTAAGATCCTGATGGTGATCTCGGACGGGGCACCGGTGGATGATTCAACCCTATCGGTGAACCCTGCAAATTACCTGGAAAAACACCTACGGGATGTGATCGCCATGGTAGAACGCCGCCGTCAGGTGGAGCTGCTTGCAATCGGGATCGGGCATGACGTGACGCGCTACTATGACCGCGCCGTGACCATCACGGATGTGGAACAACTGGCCGGTGCGATGACCGAACAGCTGGCGGCATTGTTCGACAGCGATCCCCGCGCCCGCGCACGTGTGATGGGCATCCGCAAAGCAAGCTGAGCGGCAGAAGCTTTCTGTCCCAAAACAAACAATCGCTCCCGCCCCTTGGATACTTGCATCACAGATGCAAAACCAAGTGTTGGGCCGGGCCGCGCTGACGCGCGGCATGTTGGTCTACGCCACCTTCGCCACATAGCCCGCGCCGCGCATCAGCGCGGCGCTATGCCCAACGGGTTTTGGGCATCTCTTTGATGTACAAAACCGGGCGGGAGCCTCTGTTTTCTGCAGCTCACCGTTATCTGCGACTTGCGCCTTTTTAGACAACATGGAACAACTTTTGGACCAGGAATGCCTGCCTCACTTGAGGCGCTGATTTGGCCGATTTTCCAGGACAGGAGCCTATTGCATGTATCAGAGCTTTGACGTGACAGCCCGCCCCGAACAGGGACCACCACGCTTGCAAAAACTGCGCCGTGAATTGGAGCGCGTGGAACTCGACGGGTTCCTGATCCCGCGCGCTGACGCCCATCAGGGAGAGTATGTCTCTGAACGGGACGAGCGTTTGGCGTGGGTCACGGGCTTCACCGGATCAGCCGGCTTTTGTGCCGCTCTCCGCAACAGCGCCGGCGTTTTCATCGATGGACGCTACCGCTCGCAAGTCAAACAACAGGTTGCGCTCGATTTCACCCCGGTCCCCTGGCCCGAAGTGTCGCTTGCTGAATGGCTGATAGAACAACTCCCCCAAGGTGGCACAATCGGGTTTGATCCCTGGCATTATTCCGCCGGACAGATCGCACAGCTGGAACAGGCACTTAGCGACCACGACATTCACCTCCGACAGAGCGAAAACCTGGTTGATCTGATCTGGGACGATCAACCCGCCGCACCTTCGCAGCCCGTGACTTTACATCCGGACAGCCAAGCAGGCGAAACCGTTGCGCAGAAAACGCAGCGTCTGTCCGCGAGCCTTAAATCCGCAGGCCAGTCCGCAGCCGTCTTGACCCTGCCGGACAGCATCATGTGGCTGCTGAATATCCGTGGCTCTGATGTCGCCCATCATCCAGTGGCGCTGTGCTTTGCCGTGTTGCATGACACCGGTCGCGTGGACCTTTTTATCGAAGCGGACAAGTTGGCGCAGTCCGACGTGGACCTGGGCCGCGATGTCACCCAACACGCGCCATCCGAGTTTCTGGATTTCATCGGCGGTTTGAACGGATCGGTTCTGGTCGACAAGGCTACCGTGCCTCAGATCGTCGCCGACCGCCTGGGGACACGGATGCAGGCCGGCGTCGATCTCTGTGCCCTGCCCAAAGCGATCAAGAACACGGCCGAGGTCGAAGGCAGCGCTGCAGCGCATCTGCGCGATGGGGCTGCAGTGGTTGAACTGTTGGCTTGGCTCGACACACAAGCGCCGGACAGCTGCACGGAAATCGACATCGTCAAACACCTCGAAGAGTTGCGCCGTCTCGATCCCGCCTTGCGTGAAATCAGCTTTGACACCATTGCAGGCACCGGGCCCAATGGCGCGATCATGCACTACCGCGTGACCGAAGAGACCAACGCCACGCTGGAAGACGGGCAACTTCTGGTGTTGGACAGTGGCGGTCAGTATCTGGATGGCACCACCGATATCACCCGCACCATTGCCATTGGCACCCCGGGCGCAGAGGAAGGTGCCTGTTTCACCCGCGTCCTTCAGGGCATGATCGCCATGTCGCGCCTGCGTTGGCCGCGAGGACTGGCCGGGCGAGACATCGAATGCGTCGGGCGCATGCCCTTGTGGTTGGCCGAGCAGGACTTCAACCATGGTCTCGGCCACGGGGTTGGTGCCTATCTCAGTGTCCATGAGGGCCCGCAACGCCTAAGCCGCACCAGTGACGTTGCGTTACAAGAGGGGATGATCCTGTCGAATGAGCCGGGTTATTACCGCGAAGGCGCATTTGGTATTCGCATTGAGAACCTGGTGGTGGTAGAGAAGGCCACTGCCCTGCCAGGCGGTGATGCAGAGCGCGACTTTCTGTCATGGCGCACTCTGACCTATGCTCCGATAGACCGACGATTGATTGTCGCAGATATGTTGAGCACAGATGAAAAGGACTGGTTGAACACCTACCATTCCGAGGTCGCAGAAAAGCTTGCGCCGTATCTGACACCGCATGCAAAAGCATGGCTGGCCGAAGCGACGCAGGAAGTTTGAAACCTTCCTGTTACAATCAACGGGCACAAGCCTGTAACACTCTGAACGATTGAGGGATCAAAACATGAGCGATATCCGCATTCGCAAGATCGAAGGCACCTGGGTTGTACGCTCCGGGGGCGCTGTTCTGGGGGAGAGCACACGGGTTCTGGAACTGACCGAAGGCGAGTCTGCTCCTGTACATTTCTTCCCCCGCGATGACATTGCTATGGCGATGTTGGATGAGAACGGCAAAACCGTGGAAGACGCGGACAAAGGCACGGCGACCTATTTCGACATCGTCAACCTGTCCTCCACCACGCGGGACGCAGCCTGGTCATTCAAGGCACCAACGCCGGCTTTGGCGGACGTAAAGGACTATGTTGCCTTTGCCAAGATCGAAAGTCTGAAGGTCGAAATGGTCTGAACCTCGGCCCACATGACCTGTTCAAGCAAAAGCGCACTCCTTGGGAGCTGCGCTTTTTTCATGCAACCAACGCAGGTTTTCAACTCAACGCAGACCGTGCATTAACGAAATTTAACAAATCTGCGAGCGGTTCAGGCATGATCCGCGCGAATTTGTGAGCTGGTTGTTTCAATAAGTCTTACAACATAAATCGCGTTTAACGGACGAAACACGATCATCTGACGATGGCTGATGAAACTCCATCGCGCATTCAATTGCAAAATCTATGAGTGAATCCAAAGCCCTACGGGCATGGTCACTATCTGCGTTTGCTCTTTTTATTTCAACCCGTTTGGGATTTACGTCTTGTGGGCACATTTCGCTGTTTTCCGCAAAATTGTGATTAACTGCTCGTTCACAATTATTTTTCTTGGTTAACGTCTCCAGATCAAATGAAAGAAACATTTAACCAGTGTGCGATGCAAAAAGATCACAGATTGTGATCGCGCGTGATGTGGGTGTTTTTCCGCTGATCGCACCCCACCAGACCGGCGCAAATCAGCTGTGTTCTTCTGCGGCAGCAGCTGCGAGGGCGGAATTATAGGCTTTGAGCGCATCGATATGGAACAGTGCCCCCAACAATTCGGGGGTGCCATCCGCACCTGCATCCATGATCGGGATGTATTCCAGATCCTGGTCCCGATCAAACAAGGGCATGGCACTGTCCAGGGTGGCGGTGACGGGCAGCAGCACGCCATCCGCCATCAAGGTGCGGCACAGCGCCTCTGACGGGCCGCGCGGATCACCCATGGGGCGCATCAAGCCTCCGCAATTCTGGAGCGCCAGAACATAGTCCTGTGGGCCCGCCGCGCAGTGGATCCCGCGATTTTCCAACTGGGTGAGAAAGAACGAGCGATCCACGACTTGCGACGCAAAGGCGGTGGAGACCGAGATAGCAACCATCACCGCAAGGCCAATCTGCCAATCGCCGGTCAGCTCAAACACGATCAACGTGGTGGAAATCGGCGCGCCCAAAACGGCGGCGGCAACGGCCCCCATGCCGGCAAAGGCATAAAGCGTATGAACGCCGGAGACCTCGGGCAATATACTGGTGGCAATCCAGCCAAAAGCCAACCCCGTGAGTGCACCAATCATCAAGGCAGGTGAAAAGACGCCGCCGCCCATGCGCCCGCCCATAGTTATGGCGACAGCTGCGGTCTTGATGATCACAAACAGAATACATTGCTGCACCGTCAACTGCCCCATCAGGGCAAGCGCGGTGGTCTCATAGCCGACGCCGATAATATGCGGGAACCAGATCGCGATGAAGCCCAGCAAGGCCCCACAGATCGCTGGACGTAGCCAACGCGGCAGGCCGGATGCGTCCTGAATGGTATTGACCAACTGCTCGGTAAAGAAAATCGACCGCATCAGGACCACGGCCACAACGCCGCACACTGCGCCCAGCAATAGAAACGCGGGCAGCTCCACATAGAACTGCAGCTCTCCCGGTGTGACCAGGTCGAATTCGGCAACATTGCCGAACTCCAGACGGTTGATCACGGTGCCCGCAACCGAGGCGATGACGATGGGGGCAAAAGCGTGCACCGCGAAATGGCGCAGCACAACCTCAAGCGCGAATAGCGCCCCAGCGATGGGCGCGTTGAAGCTGGCCGACACAGCCCCCGCCACAGCGCAGCCCAGAAGGTCACGCCCGGTGATCGCATCCGCACGGATCCAATTGCTAACCCAGGTGGAGATGACACCGGCCAGATGCACCACCGGCCCCTCTCGCCCCGAAGACCCACCGGTGCTGAGTGTGACAAGCGACGCAAAAGCGGAGGCAAGGCCAGCCCGCCGCTCTACCCGACCGTCGTGCAATGCGGCCCCTTCGATCACATCCGCCACCGACCGCACCCGCGCGTCGGGCGTGAAATGATGCAGCACGATCCCCACGATCAGACCGCCACAAGTCGGGATCAACAAGAGCATGTACCAGGGCAGACCATCGGCAAAGGAATGGATGAAATCCACGTCCTCGGCCCCATAAGCCCAGGCTTGCAGCCCGTTGATTGCCTTGCGAAAGAACAAGGCCGCAGCGCCCGCCGAAATCCCGATGACCAGCGCGATCAACCAGAACTGGAACTGGCTAGGCCCCCGTTGACGCAAAACGCGCCATGAGGAGCGCATGGACGAGCGCCAGTCCCGATAGAGGGTATGAAGGATCGCGTTAATGGAACGGAGCATATGAGACAGTGCGTTGTGTATTGGCCTTCACTGTCAACCAGAGCACCTCTAACACATCGTAAAAATCTGCTTTTTTTTCCGAAGTTTCGAGGTGACAGAGGGGGGGCACGTTCAGCTCTCCTGCAGGAGCAGAGCTTTGGCCGCGCCGCGCGCCTCATCCGTGATCGTGTCGCCAGCGACCATGCGTGCGATCTCATCCACGCGTGCATCATCGGGGAGCGGCACCACCTGCGACAGGGTAATGCCGTTTGTGACCCGTTTTTGCACCCGCCAGTGATGAGCCCCTTGGGCGGCAACCTGCGGTGAGTGGGTGACCACCAGAACTTGACTGCCATCGGCAAGCGCCCGCAGGCGACGTCCAACCGCATCAGCGGTTGCGCCACCGACACCGCGGTCGATCTCATCAAAGATCAGCGTTTTGCTGGCGTCTTCGCCGCGCAGACAGACTTTGAGCGCGAGCAGGAACCGGCTGAGTTCACCGCCCGATGCGATTTTGTTCAGCGGACCGGATGGGGCGCCGGGGTTGGTGGCCACGGTAAAAGCGACGCTATCGATACCCTCAGCGCTCGGCTCTGCGGGCGTGATTTCGGTCTGGAACACCGCGCGTTCCATCTTGAGCGGGGAAAGCTCTGCCATGACCGCCCTATCCAGCTTGGCCGCATGTTTGCAGCGAGCAGCGCTGAGCTTTTCTGCGGCCGTGTCAAAAGCCGCTTGTGCCGTCCTCAGCGCCTGTTCCTGCTCTTCCAGGTTCTGATCCCCGGCATCCAACGCAGCCAGCTTTTCGCGCAAACGATCAGCATAGGTCGCAAGCTCATCCGGCAGCACGTCATGTTTGCGCGCCAAGGCACGGATGGCAAAAAGACGTTCTTCACAGCTCTCCAGCTCGGTTGGGTCAAAATCAAGGTTGTTCAGAATACGGCCTACGGCGGATTCCGCATCGCCGAGTTCAGCCATCGCGCGATCCAAGGATGCCAACGGTTCGGCCAGATCATCGGCCCCCTCGCCGCTGACGCTTTCGAGCCAACGATAGGCCTCGGACATTGTCTGTTCCGCACCGTCAGTCAGCAAGCCATGGGCGCGCGCAATGTCGCCGCGAATTTTCTCAGCGTTCTGCATCTGACGACGACGGATATCGAGGGTTTCTTCCTCCCCCGGTTCTGGCGCCAGTTTGTCCAGCTCAGCGACCGCATGGCGCAGAAATTCTTCTTCGGCGCGGGCGGCTTCCAGCGTGGCGCGTGTGGCGTCGACGGCCTTGCGCGCGGATGACGCCGCTGCCCAGGTTTTGCGGGTCTTGGCCAACAGCGTGTCTGCCTTGGCAAAGTCATCCAACATACCCCGGTGGCCACGCGGGTTCAGCAGGCCCCGATCATCGTGTTGGCCATGAAGTTCCAGAAGTGTCGCCGACAAAGCGCGCAAAACGTCGCCAGAACAGCGGCGATCATTGACCCAAGCGGTCTTGCGCCCATCGGCCGTATTCACGCGGCGCAGCAACAGCTCGTCACTGACCGGCAGGCCCGCTTCTTCCAGAACCGCATGGGCTGGGTGATTGTCGGGTAGATCAAATTCTGCGAGCACTTCACCCTGTTTGGCACCCTGCCGGACCAGTTCCGACCGACCGCGCCAGCCCAAAACAAAACCCAGCGAATCCAAAAGGATAGACTTCCCTGCACCCGTTTCACCGGTCAAAACATTGAGCCCGGGCTGAAACTGCAGCTCCAGGTGATCAATGATCAACATGTCTCGGATTTCAAGTGCTCGAAGCATGGCCCCGCCCTATTCCTGTACC
Source organism: Epibacterium ulvae (assembly GCF_018678075.1). Taxonomy (GTDB): domain Bacteria; phylum Pseudomonadota; class Alphaproteobacteria; order Rhodobacterales; family Rhodobacteraceae; genus Epibacterium; species Epibacterium ulvae_A. The sequence goes on from NZ_JAHHIR010000028.1 coordinate 54,426, forward strand.
AGCGGTTACAACCATTCCCCTTTGACCGATTGGCGATAGATCTGGCTCAACCAGTTGCCACCGCGGTCTTTGAGCTTGAGCCCGTTGGAGGTGAGCAGTTTGAAGCTGTCCTCGTACCACTCAGTCGATTGGTAGTTATGACCGAGTACCGCACCGGCGGTTTGCGCCTCATCAGTCAGGCCGAGCGAAAGGTAGGCCTCGACCAGACGGTGCAGCGCTTCGGCGGTGTGGGATGTGGTTTGGAAATCTTCAACAACCACGCGGAAGCGGTTGATCGCCGAGGTGAAGTGCCCCTGGCGCAGATAGTAGCGTCCGATTTCCATTTCCTTGGCCGCGAGGTGGTCAAAGGCCAGGTCGAATTTCAGAATCGCAGAGCTGGCGTATTCGCTGTCTGGATAAACCTCGATCACTGTCCGCAATGCCTGCAAAGCCTGAAATGTCAGACCCTGGTCGCGGCCGATCTCGTCGATCTGGTCATAATAGCTGAGCGCCAGCAAATATTGCGCATAGGCCGCGTCGTCATCGGCAGGATAGAAGTCGATAAACCGCTGCGCCGCACCGCGGCTGCTTTCGTAGTCTTGCCCACCGTGAAAGGTAAAGGCCTGCATAATCAGGGCCTGACGGGCCCAATCGGAATAGGGATAGAGACGCTCAACCTCGGAAAAGAAGTAAGCCGCATCCTTGTTGCGCTTACGCGCCAGCTCGAATTCACCGCGCTCAAAGATCTGCTGAGGCGTGAAGATTTCGAGGTTTTCCGAACGTACCGCCGCGTCCCCGTCTGCGCCGCCGCAGCCAGCTAGGACCGCCACCAGAAGAACTGAACCCGCGAATTTTGTGGCCGCTCTGATGCCGAACATATGTCTAACCTCGTCGTCATTCCAACCGGGGCGCACCCCACCGTGCAGGGTCTAGCACAATCATTTGTGGGACAAAATGCCTTTCGCCCCTATCCCGTTCACTTGGCCCGGAATATGCCGTTTGGTCAAGGGTATGCTGGTCAAGAGAACGCGACCTTTGTCCCCTTTTGTCATACGAAACATGTGACGCAAGAAAAAGGCCCGCGTGGCGGGCCAATCGGTTTTTCAATTGTACTTAGAACGACACGCGTTTCAGGCGACGCGGCGTTGTTGCGGGATTTCGTCCCACACCAGCCCTTGGCCCGGAAGGCGTGCAATCATGATCGGATCGCAGAGAACTTGCTCAACTGCACCGGGCGTATCAAACAGAGCTCGCAGAAGCGTGTTTGTCAGCGAATGGCCCGCACGATCGCCAATGTAGTGGCCAAAGATTGGACCACCCGCCAGCGCCAGATCGCCCAAGGCATCCAGCATCTTGTGGCGCACCGGTTCATCAGAGTGGCGCAGACCACCACCGCTTTCGACAGACGTGCCATCAAAGACAACGGCATTTTCACCGGGCACACCACCCAGAGCAAGACCAGCGGCCTGCATCGCATCCACGTCAGAGCGACGGCAGAAGGTCCGACATTCACAAAGCTCACGGGCAAAGGCCCCGTTGCGCATGTCCATGCTGCGGGTTTGTTGACCGATGGCTCGATCTGCAAAATCGATATGGAATTCGATCTTCAACCGATCCATAGGTTTCAGCGTGGCCCGCGCGCCTTCGGCGTTGGTGACGCTGACTTCTTTTTTCACGCGATAGGCGGTGATCGGCTGGGTTTGACGTGCCACACCATGTTGCATGATGCCGCGTACAAAATGCGCAGACGAGCCGTCCATGATCGGAACTTCGGGACCGTCAAGCTCGATCAGAGCGTTGTGGACCCCACAGCCCGCAAGCGCGGCCATGATATGTTCAACGGTGGAGACGGAGACCTGTGCTGCATTGACAAGGCGCGTACACAGAGGCGAACGTTCAACAAGGTTCCAGATGGCCGGAACAACAGTGTTACCCAAAGCGATATCAGTGCGTTTAAAAACGATCCCATGCCCCGCAGGTGCCGGGATGAGTTTCATACGAACAGGTTCACCTGAATGAAGGCCAACGCCGTCGAAAGTCACCGATGCTTTAAGCGTATTTTGCACACTGTGCCTCGTTCGTTGCAACGATCGCATAGATCGCCTGTTCAAAAGAGTTAAGAGTTTCGCAGAAAAGTCACAATTCAATCTTTGTAACGGATTGAAACACGAGTGAAAGAAATAGGCAGATCCCCGCTCACGCTAAGTTAATTACTTGTTTCAAAACGGAAAAGCCGCCTTTCGGCGGCCTTTCAATCGGTAACATCTGAAATATTTAGTTTGCCTGACGGCGGAGAAACGCTGGAATTTCGATGCGTTCTTGATCCGGGTCACCTTGACGCTGCGGTTGCGGCGCCGGAGCGGCCTGCGGTGCGGCTGCCTGTTGCACCGGCGGTTGCTGGCGCATCGGGGCGTTTTGACCGTGATCCGGCTGGCTATTGTTGGTCATCCGGTGGATCAGCGAGTTCAACCCAAAACGACGCTGTTCAGCGGCGTCCTGTTGTGGCGCGGGCTCCGACTGCGGCGCGGCAGCAGGCTGCTTCACTTGCGGGGTCATACGCTGTTGGGGCTGCGCGGCAGCTGCTGCGGCTTGAAGGCGTTGCAACGCTTCTGGCGACGGGGTGCCGGGCGCAGGTGCCTTGGGCGCAACAAAACCAGGGGTGGTTTCTTGCATGGTATCGGGCTGCGGCTGGAAGTCGGACACAGCCGGACGATAGGCAGGCGGCGGCAAGCCGTCGTCGCCCATGGGTTCGGCATGTTCGATCACTTGCGGCTCGGGCTCTGCGCTTGCGGCGGGCTCCATGCCTTCAAACAAGGACGGCTCTTGCGGCTGTGCGACGGGCTCTTCGCCACGGGTTGCTACGTTGTTCAGCTCAAGCGGCGCTGCTTCAGAAGCTTTGGCTTCGACCGATACGGTTTGCGTCAATGGTGCTGACATCGGGCGACGCGGCACCGGCATGTCGGTGTTCACATCCGTGGCGTCGATACCGGTTGCCACGACAGAGACGCGCATCTTGCCGTCCATCTCTGTGTCCAGAGTAGAGCCGACGATGATGTTTGCCTCTGGGTCCACTTCCTCGCGGATGCGGTTGGCGGCTTCGTCCAGTTCGAATAGGGTAAGGTCGTGACTGCCGGTGATGTTGATCAGAACGCCTTTTGCACCGCGCAGCGAAATCTCGTCCAACAGCGGGTTCGCGATGGCCTTTTCGGCCGCCTGAACCGCGCGATCTTCGCCTTCGCCCTCGCCGGTGCCCATCATCGCTTTGCCCATTTCGTCCATCACGGCACGAACGTCAGCAAAGTCGAGGTTGATCAGACCTGGACGTACCATCAGATCGGTGACGCCTTTGACACCCTGATAAAGAACATCGTCCGCCATCGAGAAGGCTTCGGTAAAGGTGGTCTTTTCATTCGCCAGACGGAACAGGTTCTGGTTCGGAATGATGATCAGCGTGTCGACAACTTTTTGCAGCGATTCCACACCCTCTTCGGCCTGGCGCATACGTTTGCCGCCTTCGAATTGGAAGGGTTTGGTCACAACACCAACGGTCAAGACACCCAGCTCACGCGCGGCTTGCGCGATGATTGGGGCCGCCCCGGTTCCGGTGCCACCGCCCATACCAGCGGTGATAAAGCACATATGCGCCCCCGCCAGATGGTCGACAATCTGTTCAATGCTTTCTTCAGCTGCGGCTGAGCCAACCGAGGGGCGCGCGCCGGCACCAAGACCTTCGGTGACTTTGACACCAAGCTGCACACGGCTTTTGGCTGAACTTTGTTGCAGCGCCTGTGCGTCTGTATTGGCAACGACGAATTCGACGCCATCCAGCTCCTTGGCAATCATATTATTCACAGCATTGCCGCCGGCCCCGCCGACACCAAACACCGTGATCCGCGGCCGCAGTTCTTCTTGTCCGGGCATCGAAAGGTTCAAAGCCATGATCTATCCGCCTGTGTTTTTAGCCCTCCCGCAAAGGGCTTTTCCTGTCCTAAATTAAATCAAGTCTACCCAACGACAGGTGACGCGTCATCCCCTAATGCACAAGCGACCACAAAATATGGCCGTTTTAAGGGTAAAAGAACGCGGCATTTCGCCGATCAGGGCAGATATTGCGGAAACCGCCGGAGCAGACACAACGAACGAAAGCGCCGCAGGGCAAACCTCCGGTGCACATCTTTCGGTAAATTGGTGGCCTGCTCGACCGCCTGTGTGCCGACATTCTGCGGCAATTAATGAAGTCTTAGCGATAATCGCGGGCGCTGTCACGCCCGATTACCAATTCTCTTTGAACCAACGCACCGCACGACGGAAAGTGCCACGGGTGTGCTTATCCACGGGCATTTCAAAATCCCACCATTCATCCTGTGGGTGTGCTGCCAACAGACAAAGCCCAACGGAGGAGGCAAAACTGGGACCGGTCGCAGATTGCGGCAAGCCGTGCACACGAAGCGGACGTCCCAGACGCACCTGATGTCCCAGAATACGTGTAGCCAACCCATCCAGCCCCATGATCTGGCTGGAGCCCCCGGTCAAAACGATCTGTTGGCTAGGCAAATGCTCAAAACCGGCCGCATCCAGGCGGGCGCGAACTTCCTCGAGGATTTCTTCCACACGTGGACGCATAATTCCGATCAGCTCGGCCCGGCTGACTGTGCGCCGGTCATGTTCCCAATCGCCCGTGTCACCACCAATATCGATCATATCGCGGTCATCGGCACCGGTGGCCTGCACGCCACCACAGAAGGTCTTGATCCGTTCGGCATTGGCGGTTGGCACGCTCAACCCCATAGAGATGTCGCTGGTAATATGATCACCACCCATGCGCACGGCATCGGCATAGATCATGTGTTTCTTCATAAAGACCGAGATCGAGGTCGACCCGCCTCCCATATCAATACAGGCCGCGCCCAGCTCCTGCTCATCTTCTACGAGAGCGGAAAAACCCGAGGCATAGGCCGAGGACGCGATCCCGGCGAGTTCGAGATCACAGCGTTTGATACAATGGACCAGGTTTTGAACAATCGGCGCATCAACGGTCAACATATGCATGTCAACCTCCAGCGCATGGCCTATCTGGCCCCGTGGATCACTGAGGCCCGAGCGATGATCCAAGGCGAAATTGATCGGCTGGGCATGCAACACTTCGCGGTCGCCGCCATATTCCGGAACTTCACACGCCGCCAGAACGCGGGCCACCTCGTTTTCGGTGACCTCCTGCCCTTCCAGATTGACCTGCGCGTTGAGGCCATATGACCGAGGGTGCGCGCCTGAGAAACAGGCGATGACGTGATCCACCCGTACGGCGGCCATTTTCTGCGCGCCTTGAACAGCGGTTCGGATCGCGCGTTCGGTCTCTTGCATGGCGGAGATTTCACCAAATTGCACACCGCGTGACCGGGTAGTGTTGGCACCAATGACGCGAAATCCGGATTGCCCCGCCAGCGCGCCCACCGAGCCGTCTTCGCCCATACGATCCGGCCCGTCAAAGCGCAGGATCAGGCAGGCGATTTTGGAACTGCCCACATCCAGGATCGCCACCACACCACGCTGCATCGCCAACCGACGCATCTGCCGCATTGCACGTTGTGATTGATAGAGATCTGCCATGTTACGGATTGCCTGCGTTGGTTTGTTTGATGTGCCACCAATTCTCGACTGCGTATTCCGTCATACGCACAGTTGGACGCGCCGCCAAGCGCATATCGACCGCTGCCACATCTCGCTCCAGCAGCTCTTGCACTTCACTGACCGCAATCACACGTTCCAAGGCGGACAGTGGATCATCGGCTGGCAGCAAAATGCGCTGTTCCCGGTCCAGAACCACGTCCCAGCGCCGCTCGCCAATACGCACCAGACCGCGCAATCGCCCGTTCAGCGGACGTGAGGCATCCACCAATTGCAGCGCTTCAGCCACGTGTTCATCCGCTCCTCGCCCCACGATCAATGGCAGCAAAGGATGCAGATCACGGCTGCCAAGCTCCGCAACAAAGGCGCCGGACTCGTCCAGCAACGCCAGACCATCTCGGGTGCGCCAAACCACAGCCGGGGTGCGCTCCACCACGTCGACCTGCAGGATCCCGCCGGGACGAATGCGGACCTTGGCGGTTTTCACCGGATCCAGGGTTTCGACCAGCTCGCGCAGCTCAGCCAGCTCCAGATCAAAGGAGCTGAGCGGGAAGTCGATCGACATGATCTCGCGAATATCTTCAGACAGATCCCGGCCCGCGCCGTCAATCGCCATGACATTGACCAGAAACTCTGACCGGTTTTCAAACTCAGCGCGCAGCTCATTGGCGGTGCTGACAATCAGATCCCGACGCGCTTCATCCGCCAAGAAAACACTGAGCGCTGCGACAACCGCACAGAGCGGCACGCCAAAGCGGACGCCCATGCGAATACCGGGCGTAAGCATCCAGCGCTGGATTCGATACTTCAGACGGGAGGGGGCGGGGTCAACTTTGTGGACCGAAGTCCGGATCAGAACCCTTTGGATCAACGATCGCACGAGGCATCCTCCACCAAAGCCGCGCAGAGCTGGCCAAAGGTCAAACCGCTGTGTTCGGCCTGTTCCGGTGACAGCGAAGTTGGCGTCATTCCAGGTTGGGTGTTGACCTCGAGCAGGATCAAACCGTCTTTGCCCTTACTCTCATCCCAGCGGAAATCGGTGCGGCTGAGGCCACGACACCCAAGCGCCTGATGCGCGGTGACCGCATACTCCATACACAGATCAAAGATCTCAGCCGGCAGATCTGCAGGCACCACATGGCGCGATCCACCGGGTTTATATTTCGCGTCATAATCATACCAACCATCGGTCAGAATATCGGTCACAGTCAGCGCGCGATCCCCGAGGACAGAAACGGTCAGATCGCGCCCGGGCACGAAGGCCTCTACCAGGACCTGGTCAGGCATCGTTGTGTCCAGCTGCGGCGGGGTGTTGCTGTTTTCATGCACCAGATAGATGCCAACGCTAGAGCCTTCGTTGTTCGGCTTCACCACATAAGGCGCGGCCATCACATGGGCGCGCGCCACGTCCTCTTTGGCAAACAGACCGCTTTGTGCAATCGGCAGTCCCGCCACACGGAACGTTTCTTTGGATCGCTGTTTGTCCATCGCAAGCGCTGAGGCAAGAACGCCGGAATGGGTGTATGGAAGTTTCAGCCACTCCAGAATACCCTGAACGCAGCCGTCTTCGCCCCAGCGACCATGCAGGGCGTTGAAAACCACATCTGGCTGCACATTCTTGAGTTGATCGACCAGGTCACCGCCTGCATCGATCTCCACAACCTCATATCCCTCTCCCCGCAGTGCGGTCGCGCATTCACGACCTGTTGACAAGGACACTTCGCGTTCCGCCGAAGGTCCACCCATCAATACTGCGACTTTTGGGAGGGCCGTGCTCGTCCCACTCACCATACCGCGCCTCGAAAGCTCACGGGGCATTTGCGCCCCTTATTGTTACTGCCCTTTGCGGGCAAATCTTGTGGGGGCGTTCCCCAGTCGGTTCAAACCGCGCAGCTTGCGAATACTCGAAAAGATACAACGCGGCGTGACCCGTTAACCATTAGGCCACGAAAGTTAGTAAAAACCTAACGCCCATTAACCAAGATGCCGGATTGGGCAAATTCTCGTTACAGCGGTTCGCCAACTCTCATGATTTCCCATTCTAGCGTGATGCCAGAATCGTCGTAAACAGTTTTTCGCACCTCTTCGCCCAAACCTTCAAGGTCTGCGGCAGTTGCGCCACCGGTATTGATCATAAAGTTGGAATGTTTCTCGCTCATCTGCGCACCACCGCGTGTGGCCCCGCGCAGACCGGCGTTGTCGATGACCTTCCAGGCTTTCAAATCATGCACGTCGTCCGCGCGCCCTGTCGACGAAAACCCGGCCGGATTGCGAAAGGTTGAGCCTGCACTGCGGTCTTTGGTTGGCTGCGTCTCATCTCGTTTCTTGAGCTGTGCGTCCATGCGCGCGTGCAGCTCATCCGGGCGGCCCATGACACCATTGAACGTGGCCGCGACCAGCACTGCGCCCTCGGGCAGGTCGGACTGGCGGTATTGGAAATTCAGCTCTCCGGCCGTGAGCTCGCGGATCTCGCCCTGACGGGTGACAAGGGTCGCCGACTGGAACACATCCGCCACATAGGAGCCATAACAGCCCGCGTTCATCCGCACCGCACCGCCGATGGAGCCCGGAATTGTGCGCAGAAACGTCAGATCGACGCCCGCATCGGCTGCTTTCCTGGCCACATGCGCATCCAGGGCTGCGGCGCCGGCGGTGACACGGTCGCCCGCAACCGCGATCCCGTTAAAGCCGCGCCCAAGGCGGATCACCACCGCCCGCAAACCACCATCGCGCACGATCAGGTTGGAGCCGACACCCATGGGAAAGACCGGCACCGTAGGGTCAAGATGGCGCAGGAAATGGGCGAGATCCTCCAGATCGGCAGGTTGAAACAGATAATCCGCCGGACCACCGACCCGCAGCCAGGTCAACCCCGAGAGATCGCGGTTCTCGGTCAATGTGCCGCGCACTGTTGGAAGATCTGCCATACCCGCTCCCGCCGCAAAGGCCCTTGAAAAACTGGAGATGGGTTTAGGGCATGTGGGAATGGGAGGAAAGAGGATAGTCGCCGCAGTCCACCTGTCGCGACAGAGACGAGCCTATGGAGGAAAAGTCTTTACCAATTCCAACAGTTCTTTCATGTCTTTCACCCGCACCAACCAGTCGATAACGCGCTCGACGCCAGCAAGGCTGCGGCCATCAGCGCGCTGTCGACGCACACCAAAAAGCGCTAACGTCACGGTCAATTGCGCGAGTCGAAAGTTCACCTCGCGTGACACGCCTTCCAGTGCGTTTCCGTCAGTGATTGAAGACTTGGCCTGCATCGCCCGCTCTGCGGCATTTGCAAGGTCATTCAGGACCGCTTGATCTTTTTCATCCAGCGGAGTTCGGTCACTTGGCTTCGAAAGATCCGTGAGCACAAGTCGCAACTCATTGAGATACTCCCAATCCGTGGTCCCTGCCTCAAGCGTGAGCTCGTCGAGCGGAGCAAACCGCATCAAAGTCTCGCTCAAATGCCGACGCGTAAGGTCAAGCAAATTGTCCGAAATATTGACCAGCGGCTTGATCAAAAGCGAACCGAATTCCTTGCGCGTTTCTTCGGAGTGTCTGGCCTCATCTAGAAACGCCCCATAGCGAACGATCTTTCCGATATTGAGCTGATCCGTTTGCCGCGCCTTGGAAAATTCATCCAACAGTTTGTCAAGGTAACTGGTTATGAATTGCGCGCCTTGAACAGCGCGCCCTTCTCGTTTTAGGGCCGCCGAATAATCTTCAATCTCATCGCGCAAGTCGTCTGCGTCCAACAAGAAGCTGCGCAGCCGATCAGGGTCGTCGATGAACCGAACATCCTCAGGAAACGGCACCATCCTCATCAGACGCGCCGCGCTGTCAAAGGAGAAATCGGAAAGGGCTGCCCGCATCAGCGATTGCGCTGCGATACGTTCGTCTAGGTTTGTTTCTACGTGCCACTCATTTTGAATGGCGACAATCGCTTCGCTCACATACACAGGTCCAGCGTCCCAGATCTCAGATGAGATTTTCGTCACGACCTGCTCCAGCAGGTCCCATTTCGGCGGGTTGGCGATGGGGTCGAGCATCTGATCGTACCACTCCACCCAAAACCGCCAATCGCCGGGTTGCCAGTTTTCAGCGCTCAGGACTTTGGGGCGGAGGTCCTGCCAAAGATCCGCAAACGACGGGTTTTCATCGTGCCATAGCGGTGAAGACAACAACTCAATTCCGCGCTGTAGGGCTGAGCAATCAGAGCGAACGTTGCCCCAAATCGTTGCAGCCGCGAGACTTCGAGCCTTAGTAGAACCGCTGCCCGGTTCTCCGGTAAAGAACTTTGAAAAGAAAACTGCCGAAACGGCGTCATAGGCCGCGTTCGCAGCTTGACCGGCATGCAACCTAACAGCAGAACCCACGGCATGGCCTGCGTCCCATGCAGCGGAATTTATTCCCTTTCCTCGAGTGGTCAATATTACTGGCACATCGATCTCGATGTGTTTCAACGATATCCCTGGATAACGGCAGACAACCGCGGCAGCGAAGATGCACTTCAAGACGGACAGCGCTGTAAAACCAGATTTGCGTGCGTCATCTGAAAGACTCCAGTCCCAGAACAGGGGCAAAGTTCGCAATGCGCTGCGGGCCGCGATGACTGTTGCAAATTCGCTCGGCTTGTCCTGAAGCCAAGCTTCAAGACTCCTGGTGTCTTTTATCTCTGAAATCTCAACCACTGGCCGTTTTAATCCGCTGTGTTCAAATCTTTGACCAGATTAGACACAACTGGGACCTGTGGGCAATGGGGTACGCTATCGCCGGGTCAGCCAGCGCCACAGGTAAATCACCGGCCAGCGCAGGATTGACATGCCGGCCAGCAACAGCGCGAGCCCCCACCAGGGGCCGTTTTCATAGGTGACATAGCCCAAAAGCGGGATGCCGACGCCGATGAGGATATAGGCATAGGTCCAGTGGTTGTCCTTGCTCGGCAACATGGCAACCAGATTGGCCGTCACAACCCACACACAGGCAAGGATCAGGGATAGGTTCACCAGCGCCTCCTATGCCTGAAGCCGGGCAGGCAGGCCATTGGCCCAGGTGGAGATGGTACCGGCCCCGAGGCAGACAACCATATCGCCAGGACCGGCCTGTTCACGCACCAGGCGTTCCAGGTCGTCTTCGTTCAGGATGGCGCGGGCGTGACGGTGGCCGTGGCGGATGAGGCCGGCAACCAGATCATCGCGCCCTGCCCCTTCGATTGGGGCTTCGCCGGCGGCAAAAACCTCGGCAATGGCAACAACATCCGCCTCGTTAAAGCAGGCGCAGAAATCGTCGAACAGGTTGGACAGGCGCGAATAGCGGTGCGGTTGGTGCACGGCGATGACGCGGCCTTCGCTTGCCTGACGCGCAGCTTTGAGGACGGCTGCAATTTCCACCGGGTGGTGGCCGTAATCGTCGATGATGGTGACGCCGTCCACTTCGCCGACCTTGGTGAAGCGGCGGTTGACGCCGCCGAATTTGGCCAGAGCTTCGCGGATCTCAGCCGAGCGCATGCCAAGGTGGCGGGACACGGCCACGGCCGAGAGCGCGTTTGAGACATTGTGGTCGCCGGGCATCGGCAGAGTGCAGCCCTCAATCACGGTGTCTTCGGCCTGAAGATGAATGTCGAAATGGGCAACGCCACGTTTGTAGGTCAGATTGACCGCGCGCACATCGGCCTGGGCGTTAAAGCCATAGGTCACAACGCGGCGATCCGAGATCCGCCCCACCAGCGCCTGCACTTCGGGGTGATCGGTGCAGCAAACCGCGACGCCGTAGAACGGAATGTTGGAGACAAAGTCATAAAACCCCTGACGCAGGTTTTCGATGCTGCCCCAGTGCTCCATATGTTCAGGGTCGATATTGGTGACCACAGCGATTGTGGCGGGCAGTCGGTTAAAGGTGCCGTCGGATTCGTCCGCCTCAACCACCATCCATTCGCCCTGCCCCATGCGCGCGTTGGAGCCATAGGCGTGGATGATGCCGCCGTTCACGACAGTGGGGTCGAACTTCCCATGCACCATGAGTTCCGCCATCATTGTGGTGGTGGTGGTTTTCCCATGGGTCCCCGCAATCGCGATATTGGATTTCAGGCGCATCAGCTCGGCCAGCATCTCGGCACGGCGCACCACCGGCAGACCTTTGAGGCGGGCCTCATCCAGCTCGGGATTGCCGGGTTTGATCGCCGAAGAGATCACCACGACGGAAGCCTCTTCTAGGTTCTCGGCGCGCTGGCCTTCAAACACGGTTGCCCCCAGGGTTTCCAGACGCTGAGTGATCTTGGAGGATTTCAGATCCGAGCCCTGCACCACATAGCCGAGGTTCAACAACACCTCAGCAATGCCCGACATGCCGATCCCTCCGATACCTACGAAATGGATCGGACCTACGTCGCCGGGCAGTTTGGTTGCAGGGTTCATCTTTATCCTTCCTCTGCGAGGCGCTCGACCTCGGCCACCAGTCGATCTGTCGCGTCGGGGATGCCGGTGCTGTGCGCTGCGATCGCCATTTGAAGCGCGGCTTTGGGGTTACTCAGAATTGCGGTCATTTGCTCCGTCAGAACAGAAACGTCAATAGCGCTTTCAGGCATCAGCACAGCCGCCCCCGCGTCAACCAGCCCCCGCGCATTGGCGGATTGATGATCGCCTGCCGCAGCTGCAAAAGGGATCAAGATCGATGGGCGCCCAATCACGGAAATATCCGCAACCGAAGACGCACCTGACCTTGAGATCACAAGCTGCGCCTCGGTCAAACGTTTTGGGACGTCGTTGAAGAACGGTTGCACATCCGCGTTGATCGCCTGTTCCGCATAATAGGCCGACACTCGGTCGTGATCCTCGGCACGCGCCTGATGTGAGACCCGCAAATGTTGCAGGATTTCCATCGGCAGATTGGCGATCGCTGGCGGGACAACATCGGACAGGATCCGCGCGCCCTGACTGCCACCCATCACCAGAATTTCCATTGGGTAGTCACCGGGAGCGATGTATCCAGCCCCTGCGCGCTCCAACACGGCTGAACGCACGGGATTGCCCACATGCACGCCGGTCGCCCCTTCGGGCAGTTCGGTTGGCCAAACGCCACAGGCTACCTGGGCCACGCGTTTGGCAAAGATCTGATTGACCCGCCCCAACACGCCGTTTTGTTCGTGGATCATACGCGGCAGCTTCAAAAGCGTCGCCGCACCCAGCGCAGGGATTGACGGATAGCCGCCAAAGCCCACCACAACGTCCGGCTTGTCGCGCATCATCTGTAGCGCCATGCCTCCGGTGCCAGCCGCAATCTTGGGACCAACCAGCGCTTTGGCCAGCAGTCCACCGCGCGCGAATGTCGAGGACGCCGCCTGCACGATCTCACAGGTATGGGGAAAGCCACCGGTGTAGCGCGCGCCGCGCGGATCGGTGGAGAGTTTGACCCGCCAGCCCTTTCGCAACATCGCCTCGGCCAGAGCCTGGGCCGGGAACATATGTCCGCCGGTTCCGCCAGCAGCCATCAAAAGCAATTTCTGCGCCATAGCAATCGTCTTCCGTAATCCGTTAGCCTCGGCCACCGCCGCGCAGGAAATCGGCGATCTCGCCTTGGGGCCTGCTGCGGGTAAACGCCAAAAGCATGCCTACTGCAATTCCACCAGCAATCAAGGAAGAACCGCCATAGCTGACAAAGGGAAGCGTCATCCCTTTGGCCGGGAGCAGCCGAACTGCTACGCCCATGTTGATCATGGCTTGCACGCCGAACATGCAGACCAGTCCGGTTCCGGCAAGGCGGATAAAGGTGTCGCGCTCTTTCATCAGGCGGAACAATGAGCGCACAACCACCAGCATATATAGGGCGATCACAATCACCACGAGGACCAGACCGTATTCTTCGGCAGCAACCGCAATGATGAAATCGGTATGCGCATCGGGCAGCGACCATTTCACCTGCCCCTCGCCGACGCCAACACCAAACAGACCGCCTTCGCGGATTGCATTGGTCGCATAGCCAAGCTGGGTGGTTGGATCCACATCCGGGTTCAGGAAGCCATCAATCCGGCGGGCAAAGTGTTCGGATGAGGAGTAGGCCAAAATACCGCCCAAGACGACCACGCTGGCCATCACCACCAGCAACAGCATCGGCGCGCCCGCAACAAAATACATCACACCCCAGCCAAACAGCACCAGGCAAGACTGGCCAAAGTCCGGCTGCATCACCAGAAACATCACCACCGTCATACAAAGCCCGAATGAGATCAGCGTACCGGGCGGTCCGTTGATCTGCTGGCTCGACGCGATCAGCCACGCGGCGACAACAATGAAGGTCGGTTTCAAAAACTCAGACGGCTGCACGGAAGCAAAGCCAAGGCTGTACCAGCGCACAGCGCCCTTGCCAAAATCGGTGCCCAGAAATGGCAACAGCATCAAGGCCACAAAAGCACCCGCAAACCCCAAGACAGCCGCACGCCGCACCATGGTCGGCGACATCATCGACGTCACCACCATCGCCATCAGCGCCATCAGTCCAAAGGCCGCCTGCCGCTGCACATAGTGGAAATTGTCGAACCCGTTGCGCGCGGCCAAGGGCACCGAAGCCGCAAGCCCCAGCAGCAGACCGACCACAAACAAGATCAGGATGCAGGTCATCGTCCACTTGTCCAGTGTCCGCCACCATTTGGGAAGAATAGGTTCTCCGGTATGTACCGGAACCGCTCCATAGACCATTTCAGTCATGGGTTCACCGCCGCCGTTTCTGCCACCCGTATTCACGTCTATTACGCAGGGTGGTCTGTTTATATCTGCCTCAAATACGCCCTCTTGAGAGGATCATTAAGGCGACTGTAACCACAAACTTCGTCTCAGGCCAGTCTCTTCCTCTTGCCTTTGGCAGTAATCCGCGCCAATGCCCCTTTATGCAGTATCAAACAGTCATTCTTGGCGCTGGCGCGGCCGGCATGATGTGCGCAGCCCACGCAGGCGGCGATGTTCTGGTGGTCGATCACGCCAAAAATCCGGGCGAGAAGATCCGCATCTCCGGCGGAGGGCGCTGCAATTTCACCAATATGTATGCCAGCGCCGAAAACTACCTGTCTCAAAACCCGCATTTCTGCAAATCGGCGCTTGCGCGTTACACCCAGTGGGACTTTGTCGAACTGGTGGATCGCCACAATATCGCCTGGCACGAAAAGACTTTGGGACAGTTGTTTTGCGATGGTTCGGCTAAACAGATCGTGACGATGCTGGTGCAAGAGCTGAAACAGGCCGGCGCGGATCTGTGGCTTGAGACATCGGTCCAGTCCGTCACCCGCAGCTCAGACGGGTTCCACATCACCCTGATGCGCGGTGACAAGACCACCCGCGTCACCTGCCGCAATCTGGTTTTGGCAACCGGCGGCAAATCCATTCCCAAGATGGGCGCCACCGGGCTTGCCTATGATCTGGCGCGTCAGTTTGATTTGCCACTGGAGGAAACCCGCGCGGGCCTTGTGCCGTTTACCTTTGCTGAGGAACGGTTCAAACCGCTCGCCGGTGTCGCCCTGCCCGCCCGCCTGTCCAACGCGCGCAAAAGCTTTGATGAGGCGCTGCTGTTCACCCATCGCGGCCTGTCCGGCCCGTCCGTGTTGCAGCTGTCATCCTATTGGCACGAGGGAGAGGCGTTCACCGCGAACCTGATCCCCGACGGCACCTTGTTTGAGAAACTGCGCGACCAGCGGCAGACATCCGGGCGCAAGGCGCTGACAACCGAGCTGGCCAAACACCTACCCTCTCGCTTGGTGGATTTTCTTGCTCCGCAGTTGAACCTCGCGGGCCGCCTTGCGGATCACTCGGACGCAGCCTTGCAAGAGCTTTGTGATGCGTTGTCATCGTGGAGCCTGAAACCATCGGGCACCGAAGGCTATCGCACCGCCGAGGTCACATTGGGGGGCATTTCAACCGACGCACTCTCCTCCAAAACGATGGAAGCCAAATCACACAGCGGCCTTTATGCGATCGGCGAAGCGGTGGATGTCACCGGCTGGCTTGGCGGATACAATTTCCAATGGGCCTGGGCGTCAGGTTTTGCGGCGGGCACGGCGATAGCGCTGGGATAGAATACGCGGAGTTGGAACCTTTCAGTGACACTGGATTGCCAACCAACTCAATCTCTCATTGATTTCAGAGAATGACATGCCATCTTTGGGCAATGACACTCCGCAAGCCACATGTTGAAGATGCATCCAGCATTGCTGCAATCTCCATCCAGGTATGGGTTGGAACCTATTTGAAAAAGGGCGTGAATTCTTTGTTTGCAGATTACGCGCTCAACGAGTTCACACCGTCCAAGATCAAGGCCCTCATACTTGACCCCACTCAGCACTTCATCGTTTCTGATAACGCAGAAGGCATAGATGGCTTCATACACCTCTCCACAGAAAGCACAGCCCCGGTAGAAGGGTGTTCAGATGTGGAAATCTCGACCTTTTATGTACAGCCACGCCACCATGGAAAAGGCATCGGGAAACGTTTACTTCAAGCCGCTCTCACCGAATGTCGCCACTTGCAAGCTAAGTCCCTTTGGCTTGCCACCAACGCCGAGAATGATCCCGCCATCCGGTTCTATCGTTCACAGGGCTTTGAGCATGTGGGTGAGACGCATTTTTGCATTGATGACCAGCAATATCTGAACAATGTTTATTCGCGGCACGTGGCGTAAGAATAGTGTCGCTCACACAGATCAGTTACACCCTTAGAGAACACTAGACACCCGAGACATTACGCCAACCGCGTCTGTACCTGGGCGACAAAGTCCTCACCACGTTTTTCAAAGCTGTTGTATTGATCAAAACTCGCCGCAGCCGGAGCCAGCAGGACCGTTTCACCGGCGTTGGCATCACGCATGGCTTGCGCAACCGCCTGCTCCATCGTGGTGCAGACCTCGCTCTCTACATCCAACTGCATGGCGAAATTGGCGGCTTCGCGGCCGATGACATAGGCCTTTTGCACGTTGCTTGTCTGGCCTTTTAGAGCCGCCAGCCCGCCCTCTTTTTCCAGCCCGCCACAGATCCAGCGGATGTTTTTGAACGCGCTCAGCGCTTTGATCGCGCTGTCGACATTGGTGGCTTTGCTGTCATTGACGTAACGCACGCCGCCCACTTCGGCGATGGTTTGGCTGCGATGGGGCAGTCCGGGGTAGCTGGCCAGCGCGCCTTCGATCTGGCGCGGAGCCAGCCCCAGCGCGCGCGCAGCCGCATAGGCCGCACATGCGTTTTGGTGGTTATGTGCGCCCGGCAGACCGCTCATATCGCGCAAGTCGATTGAGGCCGCTTGCCTTCCTTTGCGATACTCGCTCAGGAACCCTTTGCGCGCAAAGACCTGCCAGCCAGGACCAGTGAGTTTCTGCCCGGATGAGACACGCAGAACCCGGTCATCCGCTGCGCCTTCGGACAATTGCCCGGCCAGGAACAGCCCTTCATCCTCGTCGACGCCGATCACCGCGCGGTCCGGTCCACCTTCGGCAAACAGGCGACGCTTGGCCGCGAAATAGCCGCCCATGCCGTGATGGCGGTCCAGATGGTCGGGCGACAGGTTGGTGAAGACCGCCACATCCGGCGTCAACGAACGGGCAAGGTCGGTTTGATAGCTGGACAGTTCCAACACCACAACGCCGCCATCACCGGGCGGGTCAATATCAAGAACACCGCGCCCGATGTTACCGGCCAGCTGGCTTTCACGCCCGGCCTCTTCGAGGATATGGTGCAGCAGCGCAACCGTAGTGGATTTACCGTTAGAACCCGTGACCGCGACAACCTTGGGCATCTGTTCAAACTTGTCCCAGTCCCGCGTCGCAAAGGAGCGGAAGAACAGGCCGATGTCATTGTCGACCGGCACCCCAGCCAACAGCGCCTGTTTCACCACAGGATTGGGCGTGGGATAAAGATGCGGAATGCCCGGCGACACAATGAGGCTGGCGATATCATCAAAGGCATCGTCGCGGGTCAGTTTGCGGCAGGTGAAGCCTTCGCTTTCGGCCGTCTCCCGCGCGGCAGTGTTGTCGTCCCAGCAGATCGGCTCTGCCCCGCCTTCGCGCAAGGCACGTGCCGTAGCCAGACCAGAGCGCCCGAGCCCCAGAACCGCAACTTTTTCGCCTTTGAAACCAACCACCGGGATCATGCCCCGCCCCTTTTCTTCAAATCTGCCGTCTTAGTCGCGGCCACCCTGTACTGAGATCGCAAACACTTGCAAGGCAGCACATCGAAAAAGGGCCGCCCCACGGCGACCCTTTGATTTTATTGTGCGAGAGTTTAGCGCACTTTCAGCGTGGCCAGTCCAATCATCGCGAGGATCAGGGCGATGATCCAGAAACGGATCACGATGGTAGGTTCCGCCCAGCCCTTCTTTTCATAGTGGTGGTGGATCGGCGCCATCAGGAAGACGCGTTTGCCGGTGCGTTTGAAGTACAACACCTGGATGATGACCGACAGGGCCTCTACTACGAACAGACCGCCGACAATGGCCAGAACCAGCTCGTGTTTGGTGGCCACCGCAATGGCACCCAATGCACCACCCAATGCCAGCGATCCGGTATCGCCCATGAACACGGCGGCCGGCGGAGCGTTGTACCACAAAAAGCCGAGGCCCGCGCCAAATAGCGCCATGGTAAAGATAAAGATCTCGCCCGTGTTTTCCACGTAATGCACATCCAAGTATTGGGTAAAGTCAGCCCGGCCAACCACATAGGCGATGACACCGAGGGTCAAGCCAGCAATCATTGCAGGCATGATCGCAAGCCCGTCCAGACCATCGGTCAGGTTCACCGCATTGGCGGAGCCCACGATCACACAGATGCCAAAGGGCAAATACAACAGGCCCATATTGATCAGCGTGTCTTTGAAGATCGGCAGGGCCAGATGGTTCTGCAGCCCTTCGGGGTGGAAATAGGTCGCCCACATCGTCGCCAGAAGCGCGATCAACACGCCAAGCGCCAGGCGGATCTTGCCCGAGACACCGTTGGTGTTTTGTTTGGAGACTTTGGCGTAGTCATCAGCAAAGCCGATCAGGCCAAAGCCCAGCGTGACCAGAAGCACCATCCAGATATAAGGATTGTCCCACCGGCCCCACATTAATGTGCTGGTGACAAGCGCGCCCACAATCAACAAGCCGCCCATGGTCGGCGTGCCCGCTTTGGACAGGTGGCTTTCGGGGCCATCGTCACGGATTGGCTGGCCTTTGCCCTGCCGTTTACGCAGCACGTTGATCAGCGGTTTGCCGAACAGGAAGCCAAAGATCAGCGCCGTCAGGAACGCACCGCCTGCACGAAAGGTGATATAGCGGAACAGGTTGAAGAGGTCGCCCCCATCTGACAGCGCGGTCAGCCAATATAACATGCCTTAAGGGTCCTATTCACGAATGGTTGTTTTTGGAATTTGCGCGGGCATCGCTCATATCACGCAGCGCGTCAACAAGCTTTCCCAGTCCGATGCTCAATGACCCTTTGGCCAAGAGCACGTCGCCTGCTTTTAGTTGTGAGGGCAGCTGCGCGATTGCGTCTTGGGTTGCACGCCAATGCTGGCCCTTTTTGCCTGGTGGCAAGGCTGCATGCAGATGTGACATCAACGGGCCAACACCGTGAACAGTGTCGATCTCATCCAATGCCGCCAATTCGGCCAACGCCTGGTGCATCGGGATTTCATCGGGGCCAAGCTCTTTCATATCCCCCAGAACCGCAATTTTGCGCCCCTTTGCCGGGACCAGCGCCAAAACAGACAGGGCAGCCGCGACCGAGGTCGGGTTGGCATTATAACTGTCATCCAGCACGGTGAGGGTGCCGTCATCCCATGGAAGCTCCAGTCGGGCACCGCGTCCTGTGACCGGTGACCACAGCGCAAGGCTTTGCACCGCGCGTTTCACATCCGCGCCCAAGGCTTCGACGCAGGCCAACGCGCCAAGCGCGTTCATGGCAAAATGTGCGCCCAAGGATTGGATCGACAGCGCATGCGGCTGATCTGCGATTGAGACCTGCGCCAAGGTGGCCTCCCCCTCGGTCGCAACCGACAGGAGCTTGTGCGTTGCGGAGGCTTTGCCAAACCAGCGTGTCGTGCATCCCTGCTCTGCGGCGGCTTGGGCTAGGACATCTGCGGTCTCAACGTCTGCGTTCAAGATGGCGGTGCCGCCGGGTTCCAGCCCGGTCAAGATCGCAGCCTTTTCGCGGGCGATCCCCGCTACGTCGTCAAAGGCCTCCAGATGCACGGCGGCGACGGTTGTGACCATCGCCACATGCGGACGAGCCTGTTGGGCCAAGGGCGCGATTTCGCCGGGGTGGTTCATACCGGCTTCGATCACCGCAAATTCCGTATCACGCGGCATCCGCGCCAGCGTCAGCGGCACGCCCCAGTGGTTGTTGTAACTGGCGACAGCCGCATGGGTTTTGCCCTGATCGCGCAGCATGGATGTCAGCATTTCCTTGGTCGAGGTTTTGCCAACCGATCCGGTCACCGCGACCACTTTGGCGTCCGTCCGCGCGCGTGCCGCCTGCCCCAGATCTTCCAAAGCGCGCTGCACATCCTCAACAATCAACAGCGGCGCGTCGGCGTTCACCCCTTCGGGCACATGGGTCACCAGCGCCGCACCTGCGCCTTTCTCCAACGCCTGCGCTACAAAATCATGCCCATCGCGCGCCGCCTTTAGCGCGACAAACAAATCACCGGGCTGCAAGGTGCGGGTGTCGATTGAGATGCCATTCACCGCCCAATCCACGGGTGTTTGACCACCGGTGGCGGTCTGTGCCTCTTGTGCGGTCCACAACATCAGGCGATCCCCCCGTCCAGTGCGGCGACGGCAATGCTTGCCTGTTCCACATCGTCAAACGGCAGGATGGTGTCCCCTACCACCTGGCCGCTTTCGTGACCTTTGCCGCAGATAATCAACGCATCACCCGGGGCCAGCATATCGACACCGCGCAAGATAGCCTCGGCCCGATCGCCGACATTGTAAGCGTCCGGCGCGCCGGACATGACAGCGGCGCGGATGACCCCTGGGTCTTCGCTACGTGGGTTGTCATCGGTGACAATCACCACATCTGCATTGGCCTGAGCCGCCTCGCCCATCAGGGCGCGTTTGCTGGTGTCGCGATCACCGCCGGCACCGATGATGGCAATCAATCGCCCCAAAACGTGTGGACGCAGGGCCTTGACCGCTGTCGCAACCGCGTCGGGCGTATGGGCATAATCAACAAAGACGGTTGCGCCATTTGTGCGGGTCGCCGCCAGCTCCATCCGGCCGCGCACGGTTGTCAGATGTTGCAAGGTGTCAAAAACCTTGTCGGGCTCTTCACCGCTTGCGACCACCAACCCGGCTGCCAAAAGAATGTTTTCGGCCTGAAAGCCGCCGATTAGGTTCAGCCGCACCACATAGGGTTTGTCGTGCCAGGAAAAGCGGATGTCCTGGCCGCTGGCATCATAGCGCGTGCCAATCAGCGCCAAATCACCAAGGCCAAGCCCCACCGACAGGATTTCTTGCCCCTTGGCGGCGGCAACGGCGCGCATTTCCGCGCCGCGCGGGTCATTCATGTTCAAAACTGCAACGCCGTCTTCAGGCAGAACACTGCGAAACAGGCTGGCTTTGGCTGCGAAATAGGCCTCAAAGCTCTCGTGATAGTCCAGATGATCCTGGGTGAAATTTGTAAAACCCGCCGCTGCCAGATGCACGCCGTGCAGGCGACGTTGAACCAACCCGTGCGAGGATGCTTCCATCGCGGCATGGGTCACACCAGCCGCGGCAGCCTCGGCCAGGGCCGCGTGCAGGGTGATCGGGTCCGGCGTGGTGTGATGCAGCTTGCGGCTCCAGGCACCTTCGATCCCGGTGGTGCCCACATTGATCGCCTGATAACCCAGTTCGGACCAGATCTGGCGGACAAAGCTCGCAACCGAGGTTTTGCCATTGGTGCCCGTCACAGCCACCATGGTCTGGGGCTGGCCACCAAACCAAAGGGCCGCAGCCCCCGACAACGCCTGACGCGGATCTTCGACGATGGCCTGTGCAACGCGGGCGTCGTCCAACACCTCAGCCGCCAGCGCAGCCCCTTCGACATCGGTCAAAATAGCCCCAGCACCCAGTTCGATCGCCATCTCTATAAATTGCGCACCGTGGACCTGACTGCCGGGAAGCGCTGCAAACAGGAAACCTTCGCCGACTTTACGACTGTCCGTTGCAAGACCACGGATCATCGGGTCCGCTCCTCCACGGGCTGTCAGCCCCAATTGGCTCAGCGGCACTTCACTCGCTACGGTCATTGGTACCCTCGACGGTCAGTTTGAGGTCAGCGTTATACCTGTAACTTTCGCAGGTTCAACGCGTGGGCGCACACCGAGCAGCGGCGCAAGGCGCGAAACCATCTCGGCGGCGACAGGAACAGCCGTCCAACCGGCGGTTCTCCGCTCTTCGCCGTGGGCGATAATCTCAGGCTCGTCCAAGGTCACGACCAGAACATATTGCGGATCATCCACTGGGAACATCGTGGCAAAGGTCGCGATGACCTTGTCATCATAATAGCCCCCACGCGGACGCGGCTTGTCGGCGGTGCCTGTTTTACCAGCCACCTGATACCCCGGCACCTCGGCAAACGACGCGGTGCCCTCGGTGACCACTTTGCGCAGCATTTCGCGCGAGGCCGCTGCAGACTGTTCAGACATGACCCGGTGGGCGTATTGTGGCCCTTGTTGTTTTAGAACCGTGGGCGCCACATAGTGTCCGCCATTGGCGATCGCAGCATAACCAGCAGCCAAATGCATCGGCGTGGTCGAAATCCCGTGGCCATAGGAAATCGTCATCGCTGACAGTTCAGACCAGTTTGGTGGCAACAAAGGCTGGCCGCCCTGGGCTTCTACGATTTCAAACGGCGTTGGTTCCAACAGGCCCAACCGATCCAAGAATGACTTTTGCTGCGCAACGCCGATCTGCTGCGCCAGACGTGCTGTGCCGATATTGGAGGATTTGACGATGATCTTTGAGACCGTCATTTCCTTGCCGTAATAATGGAAGTCACGGATCGCATGCTTGCCCCAACGCAAGGGGCCACGAATATCGATCACCGTTTCCGGGCCCACTAGTCCCAGGTCCAAGGCCTGCGCTACGGCAAAAATCTTGAAGGTAGAGCCGAGCTCATATACGCCTTGCACCGCGCGGTTGAACAACGGGCTGACCGAGGGGTCAAACCCGTCTGTGGGGGGACGCGGGCGGTCGTTGGGGTCGAAATCCGGGAAGGACACGACAGAGACCACTTCGCCCGTGTGCACATCCATCACAATCGATGTCGCACCTTTGGCGTTCATCAATTCCATACCGCCGCTCAGCACTTGTTCGGCTGCGGTTTGCACGGTCAGATCCAGCGACAATTGCAGCGGCGCATTGCCGTTTGCCGGATCACGCAGATAGTCATCAAACTGTTTTTCAACACCGGCAACGCCGATCACCTCAGCAGCGCTGACGCCTTCTTTGCCAAAACCGGCACCGCCCAGAACATGGGATGCAAGGCGACCATTGGGATAAAGACGCATCTCGCGCGGGCCAAACATCAGGCCGGGATCGCCGATGTCATGCACGGCTTGCTTTTGCTCGGGGCTGATCTTTTTCTTGATCCACAGGAACTTACGCTTGCCGGTGAAATCTTCGATTAGATCCTCACGCTCAAGATCTGGGAAGATCTTGACCAGCTCATCCGCCGCGTAGGCCGGGTCGATCATCTGCGGGGGCTGCGCATAGAGCGAGTGTGTTTCGAAATTGGTGGCCAGAATACGGCCCTGACGATCCACGATGTCAGCCCGCTGCATGGCGATGGTGCCACCCACCACATTGGCCAGCGGCTCTTGCGGTTCAGACGTCGCCATCATCCCCATGCGTGCGGCAATCGCCGCAAAGGCACAGACAAAGAAAACCCCCAAAACCAACAGCCGCCCTTCGGCGCGCTGGCGGGACTTCACGGCCATCTCGGCATGGCGTTCGCGCAGATTTTCGCGCTCGATCACATCCGGGTTTTCACCATTCGCTCGGGCCGCCAGAACACGGGCCAAGGGGCGCAGGGGTTTGCGGATCATGGCTCTCTCTCCGCGTTCAGGGTCGAGACAACAACGCCGTTTTCAATTTCCAGCTCCGTCTCGGGAAAGGCGATTTCATCCACGCGGCCAAATTGGTCGGGACGCAACGGCTGAAGGCCCAGCCGATCAAAATTCAGCTCGGCCAATTCACGCAGACGATCCGGACGGTTGAGATAGGCCCACTCGGCCCGCAATACGCTCAGACGCGCCTGAGCAGCCCCGATCTGACGTTGCAAACTGCGCGTGTCCTTCAAGGCCTGCTGCGTGGCATAGTTTTCCTGATAAGCCCAAAATGCCAGTCCCAGAACGCAGATTGCAGTGGCCATGTAAAGAAGTGTTCTCATCGGCGCGCGCCTTTCAATTGCGGCATGCCCAGCTCTTTGGCCGAAATCTCTTCAGGCTCTGCGGCGGTGCGCCGCCCCACCCGCAACCGCGCGGAGCGCGACCGGGGGTTTTCCGCCAGCTCATCATCATCCGGGCCAACAGCCTTGCGGGTGACCAGTTCAAACTGATTTGGGGTCTCTTCCAGCTCTGGCGCATAGCGGTTGGCCCGCCCCGTGCGCCCGGCACGATGCTGAAAGAACCGTTTGACCATGCGATCTTCGACCGAGTGGAAGGTGACCACCGCCAACAAACCGCCCGGCTTCAACGCACGTTCAGCCGCCAGCATACCCTCAAAAAGCTCTTCGTATTCGCCATTCACCGCGATGCGCAGCGCTTGAAAGCTGCGGGTTGCCGGATGGGATTGACCGGGTTTGGGCCGTGGCAGACATCCCTCGATAATCTTGGCAAGGCGCAATGTCGTGGTGATCGGTTCCATCTCACGCTCGCGCACGATGGCTTTGGCGATGCGACGACTTGCGCGTTCCTCACCAAAGATGAAAATGATTTCAGCCAGCTGCACTTCGTCCAGTTCAGCCACAAGGTCCGCCGCACTTGGCCCCTCTTGCGACATGCGCATATCGAGCGGGCCGTCCTTCATGAAAGAAAAGCCGCGTTCCGCCAGATCGAGCTGCATCGATGACACGCCAAGGTCCAGCACAACCCCGTCCAGATCAGAGGCATAACTGTCCATTTTGGAGAATACGCCCTGCTGTAGCGTCAGACGCGCGCTGTATTGATCCTTCCAGCTTGCAGCCATTTCCAAGGCAAGCGGGTCGCGGTCCACGCCAATGACATGATCGGCTCCGGCCTCCAGCAGGCCACGGCTGTAGCCGCCTGCGCCAAATGTTCCATCAAGCCAAGTCCCCGAAACGGGGGCGACCGCAGTTAAAAGCGGTCTCAACAACACTGGAATATGCGGTGCATTCCCCCCGGTCTGCGTCATAACCCAGCTACCTTAGCCATCAAGAAACTCCATCGGATCAAAATTTTCGGGCAGCTCTTCCATCCATTTCTCTTCCTGAGCCAGCTCTTCGGCATCATAAGTCTCAGGCTTCCAGATCTGGAAGGTATCGCCCGCTGCAATAAAGAACGCTTCTTT
Source organism: Epibacterium ulvae (assembly GCF_018678075.1). Lineage (GTDB taxonomy): Bacteria > Pseudomonadota > Alphaproteobacteria > Rhodobacterales > Rhodobacteraceae > Epibacterium > Epibacterium ulvae_A. The sequence goes on from NZ_JAHHIR010000028.1 coordinate 79,535, forward strand.
ATCCAGCTCGATCTTGTTGCGCAGCTTTGCAGGCAGGACCAGTCGACCCGTCTCGTCCACATTGGTTGGGAACGACTGCCCGTGGAACATGCGTTGCAGCATCTTGCGCTGCATCGAGCCGCGCGGCAAGGCGTCGATCTTGTCGTCCACCTCGTTGATGGCTTCGATCGTGTAGACCTCTAGGTAGGTGCGGCGCTGATCGCCATAGACAATGACCAGTTCAGGATTGCCGCCGGGCTGCCAGTTCGGATCCGAGGCTTCAAGCACACGGCGAAAGGAAGCTGGAATGGATACCCGCCCCTTTGCATCCACCTTGTGGTGGCCTTCGCCTCTGAACCTGCGACCCAAACGACCGCTCCTTATATCGCGCCTTTTGGCGCTGTCCCGTCCCCCAGAATGAAAAGGGGCGGGTTGATCTGCTGCCACTGATCAACCCGCCTCCACGTCCCGCTGAGCGGGTGTCCGACTGCGCGCGCCACCTGGGGGGATGTCTGCTCGCCCGCGCGCCGGATCTCTCTTTTGTCGAAAAAGCGAAGGCCTGTATGAAACCTGCTATTTTTTAGTTTTGGTTGGGGTCGTTTGCTGCCCCAGCTCTCCGTCTCTCGATGTAGATAGGGATACTATGGGAATTAATGGGCTGACAACTATTATTTTCTAAATAGAGCCCCGAATATGAGCACACACACCCATGAACCACTCAGCTTGGCGCCTCATTTCAGTCACATTTCGGTCAATGTAGTGGGCAATTTGAACTAAATCACTACATATAGACACACACCGAGACATGCAAAAAGTTCCCATAAATTCCCGCCACTGCCGCCAACCTCGATCTGCGAAAACACACGTTCCCCATAAGTTCTCACACCACCGGGCAAAATCCACCCAAAACGCCCAATTCAGGTGATTCGCTTCATCAAATTTTCGGAAATTCCCTGCATTTCCCATGCCGCCCACAAAATCCCAGCGCACAATAGAAAGAACCCGCCCCACAAACGTGCGACGGGTTCCCGTGTTTTCCCAAAAGTGCCGTAATTTCCCAAATTCGCCAGCACGTCCCATCTCATCCCATTTTCGGAACAAAACTTCGGGACGTTAGGCCTGGGGACGTTAGGCCATGCCGCCCTGCACCAAACCTTGGGCCATTTTCATATAGGCCTCCGCCATCGCGCTATCGCCAAGCGCCACGGGACGACCAGCATCCCCTGCCAAGCGGGTCTCCAGATCAATCGGCAGCACACCCAACAACGGGATGCCCATCTCCTCGGCCTCGGCCGCGACGCCGCCATTCCCAAAAATGTGGTGCTCTCCACCACAGTCAGGACATGTGAAGAAGGACATATTCTCGATCAGGCCCAGAACCGGCGTTTTCAGCTTGGCAAACATATCCAGCGCCTTGCGGGCATCAAGCAGCGCGACATCCTGCGGCGTGCTGACTACAATCGCGCCGGTGGGGTCGGATTTGCTGCACAGGGTCAACTGTACGTCACCGGTGCCCGGCGGCAGATCCACAAGCAGAACGTCCAGCTCGCCCCAGTTCACCTGGGTCATCATTTGCTGCAAGGCGCCCATCAACATGGGACCGCGCCAGATGATCGCCTCTTTCTCTTCCACCATCAGACCAAGCGACATGACGGTCACGCCATGGGCCTGCAAAGGTTCAATCGTCTTGCCATCCGGGCTCGCTGGGCGTTTGGACACGCCCATCATTCGCGGCTGGCTGGGCCCATAGATATCCGCATCCAGTAAACCAACCCGACGCCCTTGACGCGCCAGTGCCACAGCAAGGTTCGCGCTGACGGTGGACTTACCGACACCGCCCTTGCCAGAACCGATAGCCAGAATGCGATCCACGCCGGAGGGACGCATCTGCCCCGCTTGCGGTGACATATGTCCACCGAACTTAAGCCCACCCTTTGGCGCAGGCGCCGGAGCACTGGATTGATGGGCTGTCAGCACAACAGAGACCGCCTCAACCCCGTCAATCGCAAGAACTGCAGCTTCGGCCGCGCGCCGCAAAGGCTCCATCTGCGCCGCAACAGCGGCGTTAGGTGCCTCAAGCACCATAGATACCTGGTCGCCCTCAACCCGCAACGCACGTACAATGTCGTTGGAAATCAACGTGCCCTCACCAGGGTAGGGCAAGCGATTCAGCGTCTCTCGAATCAAATTTTCCATTTTATCCACATCACTTTCCCGCGTTCCGCACATATAGATCCAGTTTCAGCAAGGCCCAATAGAGGCAAAGCAACGAATTTCGCTCGATTGTGGCAATAAAATCCAACCACGTATTAAAAAAAACGCATCCACGACAATTCGCGGCAAACTCGATCCAATCGCGGTGGTGGCCAATCCTGTGACCCATGCACAAACCGCATAGCGGGCTTGCCAAGTCTGATATTGTGCGAATGCAGCAATTGTTTATTTTCAATCACAACAGAGACGAAGACGAAACATTAAGAAAGCGATGGTAGACATGGCAACTGCACTGAACATCACACCGAGCGCACTGTCCAACACTGTGAACTCCGGCCTGGTTTTTGCTCTGGTTGCCAAGTGGAAAGCATACCGCCTGTACCGCACCTCGCTGAACGAACTTCGCGCGCTGAGCAATGCAGACCTGGTCGATCTGGGTCTGTCGCGCAGCATGATCAAACGTGTCGCCCTTGAAGCGGCCTACGACGATATTTAATTCAGAGATCAGGTCCTTCTCCTCCTCCCTAGGGCCTGTACTTTAGCGACGACATCCTCCTCCTCCCTGATGTCGTCGCGACCTAACAACGGCCAATTGGCCATATATACATCGGGGCTCCTCCTCCCTTTGCTCCGATGTAAATAAAGCGACGGCACCTCTCCTCCTCCCTGGTGTCGTCGCGATCCAACAACGGCCAATTGGCCATAAATACATCGGGGCCTCCTCCTCCCTTTGCTCTGATGTAAATAAAGCGACGGCACCTCTCCTCCTCCCTGGTGTCGTCGCGACCTAACAACGGCCAATCGGCCATATATGCGTCAGGGCTCCTCCTCCCTTGCTCTGATGTTACAAAGAACGGTGGCACCCTCCTCCTCCCTGGTGTCACCGTTTTTTTGTGTCTGGATCCATGAGATTGAACGTGGCTTTGCGGGCTGGGAACATGGCGACACCCTGCAAAGGGTCGCAAGCAACACGTGTTCAACCGTCGCGCGAAGATCTTTCCGCTGCTCTCTAGAAAAACGCGGAAATATCACAAATTCAACATGAGACAAAAAAGGCGGCATCTTTCGATACCGCCCCTTCCAAACAGCCATGCAGTGCGCGTCAGAACGGAACGTCGGAGTCTGCACTAACAAAGCGTGCGACCACCTTCTTGAGGCCGGCTTTCTCGAAATCAACTTCAAGCTTGTCGCCCTCGATCCCGACAACTGCGCCATAGCCAAACTTTTGATGGAACACCCGATCCCCTAATGTGTAGGCCGAAACCGCACTCAGATCGATCACCTGATTTCGGCTTTCCTTGGGCTGTGACAAGCCGTGCTCACCGATTCTGGCCTGCATCCGCTTCCAACCGGGAGAGTTGTAGCCATCCGCCTGGGATACTTTTTCATCGATTGTTGAACGCGGCGATGTAGGCGCCGCAGCACCGTATCCGCCGCCGTACAAGCCGGGCGGGGTGAGGACTTCGACGTGTTCTTCGGGCAGCTCATCGACAAAGCGGGACGGCAATTGCGATTGCCATTGACCAAACACCCGACGGTTGCCCGCAAAGGAAATCGTGCAGACTTCCTCGGCGCGGGTGATGCCCACATAGGCCAGCCGCCGCTCTTCTTCGAGCCCTTTGAGACCGCTTTCATCCATTGAGCGTTGTGATGGGAACAGGCCATCTTCCCAGCCCGGCAGGAACACTGCGGGGAACTCCAAACCCTTGGCCGCGTGCAGGGTCATGATGCTGACCTTCTGCTCGGCGTCCTGGCTGTCATTGTCCATCACGAGGCTGACGTGTTCCAGAAACCCTTGCAGATTTTCAAAGCTTTCAAGGGCTTTGATCAATTCCTTAAGGTTCTCCAGACGTCCCGGAGCCTCAGGTGTTTTGTCGTTTTGCCACATGGTGGTGTAGCCACTTTCATCCAAGATGGTCTCGGCCAACTCCATATGGGTCATATGCCCATCACCGGCCATACGCCCCCAACGACGCAGATCGTCGACCAAAACGCGCAGAGCCGCGCCGCCCTTGCCTTTGATCAGTCCGGCCTCAACCGCCAATCGTGCCCCTTCCACCAGGGACACGCCATTGGTCCGCGCAACGCTTTGAATGGTTTGCTGCGCTTTGTTGCCCAGCCCGCGTTTCGGCGTGTTGACGATCCGCTCAAACGCGAGGTCATCATCGGGTGAGGTCACAACCCGGAAATAGGCCATCGCATCGCGAATTTCCAAACGTTCATAAAAGCGTGGACCGCCGATCACACGATACGGCAGTCCAATGGTCAGAAACCGGTCCTCAAACGCGCGCATTTGGTGGGATGCCCGGACCAGAATCGCCATCTTGTCCAGATCCATCGGCCGCATGCCACGGCTGCCGCGTTGAATAGATTCGATCTCTTCCCCGATCCAGCGCGCCTCTTCCTCGCCGTCCCAGTGGCCGATTAAGCGCACCTTTTCGCCTCCAGTCGCCTCGGTCCAGAGTTCTTTGCCCAAACGACCCTGATTGCCCCGGATCACATTGGAGGCGGCGGCAAGGATATGTTCGGTTGATCGGTAATTTTGCTCCAGCCGAACCGTTTTGGCGCCGGGGAAATCGTTTTCAAACCGCAGGATGTTACCCACTTCGGCCCCGCGCCAGCCATAAATCGATTGGTCATCGTCGCCCACGCAGCAGATGTTGTGATGGGCGCTGGCCAGAAGCCGCAACCAGAGATATTGCGCGACGTTGGTATCTTGGTACTCGTCCACCATGATGAACCGAAACCAGCGTTGGTACTGGGCCAGAATGTCCGGGTGCGTTTGAAAAATCGTCACCACATGCAGCAGCAGATCACCGAAATCGACCGCGTTCAGCTCCAGCAGACGGCGTTGATATTGCTTATAAAGTTCCGGCCCTTGGTGATTGTAGGCACCCGCGTCCGCAGTTGGCACTTTCTCCGGTGTCAGCGCACGGTTCTTCCAATCGTCGATGATCCCGGCCAGCATGCGGGCGGGCCAGCGTTTGTCATCGATCCCATTGGCCTTGATCAATTGTTTGAGCAGGCGGATCTGGTCATCTGTGTCCAGAATGGTGAAATTCGACTTCAGGTGCAGCGCAGGCCGCGCCTCTTCGATCACGCCATCGCCGTCTTCGGCGCTAATCAGCTCTGCATGGCGGCGCAGCAGTTTCACGCAGATCGAGTGAAAGGTTCCAAGCCACGGCATCCCCTCGATCGCCTGCCCCATCATCGCGCCGACGCGGTTCTTCATCTCGCGCGCAGCTTTGTTGGTAAAGGTCACCGCCAACACTTCGTTCGGACGCGCGCTGTTGGTGTTCAGCAAATGCACGATCCGAGTGGTAAGCGCTTTGGTCTTGCCGGTGCCCGCGCCGGCCAGCATCAGAACCGGCCCCTCCAGACATTCAACAGCCTCCCGCTGGGCCGGGTTCAGCCCATCCAAGTAAGGCATCGGGCGTGCGGCCATCGCACGGGCGGAAAGCGATGCGCCTTCAAAGGCGTCCATTTCGTCAAAGCTGCTCATGCCCGCGATCCTAACGTGATTCAGTCAAAGCGGAAAGAGGATGTTCACAGTCTGTTCGCGCATTTTACACGGATCTCCAAAAATTTCCCGCGCTTTGGGATAGCTGCGCCGCAATTCCCCATCCGCATCGGCAGGCTGGCACTACCAATGGGTGACGCGCTTCCACGGATGCGCATGACACATATCGCCCGCTCAACCCTAATCTGAATGACATGTAATGTCTGACGCCAGAATGCTGTGCGTGCGCGGCACTCGGGCGAGTTATGGGAGTATGCTGATGCACCGATTGATTTATCTGAGCCAAACCACCCGCCCCATGTCGTCCTTGGAAACCGGTCGATTGATCGCAAAAGCGCAAGCGCGAAACGCCAAAGCGGGGCTGACGGGCATGCTGGTTTTGTTGCAATCCCGCTTTTTGCAAGTGCTGGAAGGGCCCGAAAATGCGCTGGCGCAGTGTTACGGCAGGATCCAACAGGACAAGCGCCACAGCCATATGCAGTTGTTGCAAAGCACCCCGATAACGCAGCGCGCCTTTCCCGACTGGAAGATGAGCCTGTTTCACCCCGAGCAACTGCCAGAGCAGGCAAAGGATGCGGCCCTGTCAATTGACGCGCTCATTCCCATGAACAGCCCAGATCGCGGCGATGACCCCGAGGTGCGGGCCGTCGTGCGCCAGTTTCTTGCGAGCTTCAAGCGGATGGCGGCGGCTTAACCCCCCGCCATAAGTAGGGCTTTGATCTGGACAGCCCGGAAAATCCGATGACTATGCCCCATATGGATTTAGATCAACGTTTCCCAGCGCTCAGCGATCTGCGCAGGCGTGCGCAGCGCCGCTTGCCGCGCTTTGTTTGGGAATACCTCGACAGTGGTACAGGGGTCGAGGCGACCAAACAGCGCAACCGGCGCGCACTGGATCGGATCGGCTTTGTGCCCTCAGTTCTGCATGGCCCGCTCGAGTGTGATGTGTCGACACTCTGGCTGGGCGCGTCCCTACCTTTGCCAGTTGGAATGGCACCAATCGGCATGTCCGGGCTGATCTGGCCCGATGCCGAAGGCCATCTGGCGCGCGCCGCGCGGGAGGCGGGCATTCCCTATTGTTTGAGCACGGTTGCGAGCCAATCCCCCGAAGACCTTGCCCCGCATGTGGGTGATCAGGCCTGGTTCCAGCTCTACCCGCCCAAAGATCCCGACATTCGCCAAGACATGCTGGCCCGGGCGAAATCAGCCGGATTTGGGACATTGGTTCTGACACTGGACGTGCCGGTTGCGTCGCGCCGGGAACGGCAAACCAGATCGGGCCTGACCCAGCCGCCTCGTTTGACCCCGCGCTTATTGGCCCAGATCGCCACCTGCCCTGCCTGGGCCACTGGCATGGCGCGCCGGGGCATGCCGCGGATGCGTACGCTCGATACCTACACCACCTCCCCCATGATGTCGCGGTCCTCCACGGCTCATATCGGATACCTGCTGCGCACCTCACCTGACTGGGACTATGTCACGTGGCTGCGCGACAATTGGGACGGCCCACTGGTAGCCAAAGGTGTCCTGCGGCCCGAGGATGCGACCCGGTTGGAGCAGATCGGCTGTGACGCTCTTTGGGTGTCAAACCACGCCGGGCGTCAGTTTGATGCGGCCCCCGCAACGATTGAAGCGCTGACGCAGATCCGTGCTGCCACCGATTTACCCCTGATCCTGGACAGCGGTGTGGAGACCGGCTTGGACATTCTGCGCGCCTTTGCGCTGGGGGCGGATCTGGTCATGATGGGGCGCGGCTTTCATTTTGCGCTCGCGGCTTTGGGCCCGCGCGGGCCTGCTCATTTGATCGATGTTTTGAAGAAAGATCTCTTTGCCAACATGGGCCAACTCGGCGTCGCGACCCTGCCTGAGGTGCGACAGGCCCCCCGGTTTGAGTTGGATTGACACCAAACAGATCACCAGAGCGGATTGTATCGAACTTTGTACCCAACGCAAATATGATCAAATCACGTCAACGCGCAAAGAGTTACCTGCATCAATGTTAACGCTATCTGCGCTGATTTCCTTTGCAAAAACTGCATTGATTCGAGGCGCGGTGACCGATTTTGCGCTAACTGTTGTGCGTTGCCATCAAAATTTTGCGAATTCCCCCCTCCGAAATGTCTCGATACATTTTATTTGCCGCCGGTTAAGTGCCTTATTTCTGGGGCGAAAGTCGCAAATAGGCGGGAAAATACCTAAAAATACGAGTATACCCCACTTCATTCTCCGCCTAACACTCTGCGCAAACCGACTTGACCGGGGGAAGACATGACGGATTTTTCGAAGATACTGATCGCAAACCGCGGAGAGATTGCGATCCGGGTTATGCGCGCTGCAAACGAGATGGGAAAGAAAACCGTCGCTGTTTATGCTGAGGAAGACAAGCTGGGCCTACACCGGTTCAAGGCGGATGAGGCCTACCGGATCGGCGAAGGCATGGGCCCCGTTGCGGCTTATCTTTCGATTGATGAGATCATCCGCGTAGCCAAAGAATGTGGCGCGGATGCGATCCACCCCGGCTACGGACTGTTGTCTGAGAACCCCGATTTTGTCGACGCCTGCGCGCGCAACGGCATCACCTTCATCGGCCCCAAGGCCGAGACCATGCGCGCCCTGGGCGACAAAGCCTCGGCGCGCCGTGTCGCGGTTCAGGCCGGCGTGCCGGTGATCCCGGCAACCGAAGTGCTGGGCGATGACATGACCGCAATCAAGAAAGAGGCGGGTGAGGTCGGCTATCCCCTGATGCTCAAAGCGTCCTGGGGCGGTGGTGGACGCGGTATGCGCCCCATCTTGTCCGAGGATGAGCTGGAAGAAAAAGTGCTGGAAGGCCGCCGCGAAGCCGAAGCCGCCTTTGGCAACGGTGAGGGCTATCTGGAAAAGATGATCACCCGCGCCCGCCACGTTGAGGTGCAGATCCTGGGCGACAAACACGGTGAAATCTACCACTTGTTTGAACGTGACTGTTCCGTGCAGCGCCGCAACCAGAAAGTCGTTGAGCGCGCCCCTGCCCCCTATCTGACCGAAGAACAACGGACCGAGATCTGTGAATTGGGTCGCAAAATCTGCGCTCATGTGAACTACGAATGCGCAGGCACCGTCGAATTCCTGATGGATATGAACACAAGCAAGTTCTACTTCATCGAAGTGAACCCGCGTGTGCAGGTGGAACATACCGTCACCGAAGAAGTCACCGGCATCGACATCGTGCAAGCGCAGATCCTGATCGCCGAAGGCAAGACAATTGCCGAGGCCACCGGTAAGAACGCGCAGGATGAAATCCACCTGAACGGTCACGCCTTGCAGACCCGGGTCACCACCGAGGACCCGCTGAACAATTTCATTCCCGACTATGGCCGCATCACCGCGTACCGCTCGGCCACCGGCATGGGCATTCGTCTCGACGGCGGCACCGCCTATGCGGGCGGCGTGATCACGCGGTACTATGACAGCCTGCTGACCAAGGTCACCGCCAAGGCGCCAACGCCTGAAAAAGCCATCGCTCGTATGGACCGCGCTTTGCGTGAATTCCGGGTGCGTGGCGTGTCCACCAATATCGCCTTTGTTGAGAACCTGCTGAAGCATCCGACCTTCTTGTCCAATGAATACACCACCAAATTCATCGACGAGACGCCGGAGCTGTTCCAATTCGCCAAGCGCAAGGACCGCGGCACCAAGGTTCTGACCTATATCGCGGATATCACAGTGAACGGTCACCCCGAGACCGAAGGCCGCGCCAAACCCGCTGCCGACCTAAAAGCGCCCCGCGCGCCCAAGGTCGACAACAGCGCGCAACCCTATGGCACCCGCAACCTGCTGGAGCAAAAAGGCGCACAAGCTGTCGCCGATTGGATGAAGGCACAGCGCCAACTGCTACTGACCGACACCACCATGCGCGACGGGCACCAATCGCTGCTGGCCACGCGTATGCGATCACACGACATGATCAAAGTGGCCCCGGCCTATGCGCAAAACCTCAGCCAGCTGTTCTCGGTTGAATGCTGGGGTGGTGCGACCTTTGACGTGGCCTATCGCTTCCTGCAGGAATGCCCCTGGCAGCGCCTGCGCGATCTGCGCGATGCCATGCCGAACCTGATGACCCAGATGTTGCTGCGCGCGTCAAACGGCGTGGGCTACACCAACTATCCGGACAATGTGGTGCAGGAGTTTGTGCGCCAGGCGGCTGTCACCGGTGTCGATGTGTTCCGCGTCTTTGACAGCCTGAACTGGGTGGAAAACATGCGCGTCGCCATGGACGCTGTGGTGGAGAGCGGCAAGATCTGCGAAGGCACCATCTGCTACACCGGTGATATCCTGGATCCGGCTCGCGCCAAATATGACATCAAATACTATGTCGGCATGGCCAAAGAACTGGAAGCTGCAGGCGCCCATGTTTTGGGTCTCAAAGACATGGCGGGCCTGTTGAAACCGGCCTCGGCTCGGGTACTTGTCAAAGCGCTCAAGGAAGAAGTAGGACTGCCGATCCACTTCCACACACACGACACCTCAGGCATTGCCGGGGCCACCATCCTCGCCGCTGCTGACGCAGGTGTCGATGCGGTGGACGCAGCCATGGACGCCTTCTCAGGCGGCACTTCGCAGCCTTGCTTGGGCTCGATCGTCGAAGGGCTGAAAAACACCGACCGCGACACCGGGTTGGACATCTCCAAAATCCGCGAGATCTCTGGCTATTGGGAGCAGGTGCGCAGCCAGTATCTGGCCTTTGAAAGCGGCCTTCAGGCGCCCGCGTCCGAGGTCTACCTGCACGAGATGCCCGGTGGTCAGTTCACCAACCTCAAAGCACAGGCGCGGTCTCTGGGCCTCGAAGAGCGTTGGAGCGAGGTCGCCCAGACCTATGCGGATGTGAACCAGATGTTTGGCGATATCGTCAAAGTGACGCCGTCATCCAAAGTGGTTGGCGACATGGCCCTGATGATGGTCAGCCAGAACATCACTCGCGACGAGGTCGAAAGCCCCGACACTGATGTGGCCTTCCCCGACTCTGTGGTCGACATGATGCGCGGCAACCTGGGCCAGCCCCCCGGTGGCTTCCCTGAAGGTATCGTCAACAAGGTTCTAAAAGGCGACGCGCCAAACACCGCGCGCCCCGGTGCCCATCTGGAGCCTGTCGATCTGGAGGCCACCCGCGCCGAGCTGTCGGCAGAGCTGGAAGGCTTCACCGTCGATGATGAGGATCTGAACGGCTACCTGATGTACCCCAAGGTCTTCTTGGACTACATGGGACGCCACCGCCTTTATGGCCCCGTTCGGACGCTGCCGACCAAGACGTTCTTTTACGGGATGGAGCCGCGCGAGGAAATCGCCGCCGAAATCGATCCCGGCAAGAAACTGGAAATCCGCCTGCAGGCCATTGGTGAAACCGATGACAAAGGTGAGGTCAAAGTCTTTTTTGAACTGAATGGCCAGCCCCGTGTGATCCGGGTGCCAAACCGCAAAGTTGCCGCCACCCAGGCCGCAAACAAAAAAGCCGAAGCAGGCAATGCCAACCACATCGGTGCACCGATGCCCGGTGTCGTCGCCTCGGTCGCGGTGCAGCCCGGACAAGAGGTCAAAGAAGGCGATCTCCTGTTGACGATCGAAGCGATGAAAATGGAAACCGGCATCCACGCCGAACGTGACGCAACCATCGCTGCCGTCCATGTTCACGCAGGCGGACAGATCGACGCAAAAGATCTGCTGGTTGAGCTGGAGTAAGGTCGCTTCAAGAACACACTCCCCCTCCTGTCCGGAGGGGGACAGCTTCAAACGGCGTGATGCCGACAAAACCTGAAGCCCGTTTCAATGTTTCCGCGTCCTAAAGCAGGCCTGCAGGCACAGACGCGAAACCTAGAAACATGCACCCTTCCTTTACGTTCATTGCTCCATATTCACGTCAGGACTTCGCTTTTTTAGGAAGAAAAGCAGGCGTCACTGCATCTGATTGCTTCTTTAGGGCTTCAGATCATTGCGATCACCCGCAAGGAGGGTGGCAAAAATTATTTGGACGCCCAATATTCGCAGCAAAACATACGACATAGACCTACTATATTAGATCCAAGAACAGCTTATGAACCTATTTCTGCATATGCCGAAATGTGCTGGCACCTCTCTGCGCGAGATGATCGCACAAACAGAACCTGGTCGATTGATAACTGATTATAACAGTCACTTCAGGCTTCCGCCCGCGGAACGCGCGCAGCGATTGGGGGAACTGTTGCGTCACCCGCAGAACCTCAGCAGGCACGCGATTGTCTTCGGCCATTTTTTTCCCGTCAAATATCTCGGCGACAATTTGCTAAGCGCTGAGAATTCAAATTTGGTGACTATCTTACGAGGCCCGCTTCAAAGGGCCTATTCCCATTACAAATTCTGGAACGCACTTCAAAACGTGGACCATTTCATTTGGAAGAAAATGAAGACCGAAAATTGGAGCTTTGAAGAATTCGCGCTAAGCGACGAAATGAAAAGCATTTACGCGCAGTACCTCGCCCATACACCACTAGGTGCGTTTTCATACATTGGTGTTTACGAGAACTTACAGAATTCGATCTGGAATTGCCTGAACGCCCTTGGTCTGTCTCAAGTTGCAAACGAAGAGATCCCTAAGTCGAACGTCACTCCGGGCAAGGGCGAATTCAAAGCCGACCCAGGTTTCTTGAGGGAGTTTCGCGCTTTCCATCACGAAGACTATTTGATCTATGGCTATGCACTGGCAAAGTTCCACCAATAGCTTCCCTGCGCAAGGCTGCTCTTCGTACCAAGCATGATTGATTAGAAAACGTGTGCAGTGCTCGCCCGACCGCTGGCAAAAGGTAGACAAAACAGCAATACAGCGCAGGGCTCACAATTTTCAGGTATCGGCGCCTTTTCATGCATTTTACCCTTGCAGCCCTGCCCAGCTTTGCCTAGTAACCGCGTCACCGAGACGGAGTGCGGGCGTAGCTCAGGGGTAGAGCATAACCTTGCCAAGGTTAGGGTCGGGCGTTCGAATCGCCTCGCCCGCTCCATTCGGACAAACAAGCCGCCCGATGGGCGGTTTTGTTGTTTTTACCCCCTCCCTCCCTTGATCAGAATCGCCGCAAGCGATAGGAACAGAGGGCGAACAATGATCACCCTGATCCAGAACACAAGAACGAGGCAGGATGCTTACATCGGTGGAACTTTGCGCGGGTGCAGGCGGCCAGGCTTTGGGATTGGAACGGGCGGGGTTTGACCACACCGCACTGGTTGAGATTGACAAACATTGCTGTGCAACCCTGCGCCACAATCGCCCCCAGTGGAACGTTCTGGAAGAGGACGTCCGCGATTTCAAAGAGCGCACTGGCGACTACAAAGGCATCGACCTTCTAGCAGGCGGGCTGCCATGTCCGCCTTTTTCGGTTGCTGGCAAACAATTGGGCGAAAAGGATGAGCGCAACCTGTTTGACGATGCGATGGAAATTGTCGACGCCACCCGCCCCCGTGCGGTGATGATCGAGAATGTGCGCGGCTTTCTGGATGCGGTTTTCCTAGATTACCGAGAGAAGCTGAAAAAACAACTGTCCAAGCTCGGCTATGAAACCGATTGGCGGCTGTTGAATGCGTCAGATTTTGGTGTGCCCCAGCTGCGGCCACGTGTGGTGATCATCGCCCTGCGCAAAGAGTTCTCCGGCCAATTCGCCTGGCCCGACCCGCTGCCCCACAATCCATTGACCGTTGGCGAGACTTTGATCGACTTGATGAAGGAACGCGGTTGGCGCGGCGCTGATGCCTGGAAAGAACAGGCCAGCGAAATCGCGCCCACTATCGTCGGTGGCTCCAAAAAACATGGCGGCCCAGATCTGGGCCCAACCCGCGCCCGTCGCGCCTGGGCTGCTTTGGGCGTCGAAGGGCGCACGATCGCCAACGAAGCGCCAGATCCCTTTCACAACGATATGCCTCGCTTGACCTGCCGCATGGTGGCGCGCATTCAGGGCTTTCCGGATGACTGGCACTTCTCCGGGGCAAAAACCAATGCCTATCGCCAGGTCGGCAATGCCTTCCCGCCCCCCGTCGCAGCAGCGGTGGCCAAACAATTGAGCGCGGCAATTGCCCGCCCCAACTTGCGCAGCGTCTCTGCCTAGGCTCTGCTGGGCACGGTTGCGCTTTAAGTATTTGGAAAAAGATGAAAAGCCCGACCGCCGCTTTCATCTTTTCGAAAATACTTACAATGACCCCTGAGCCACAGGTGAGGCCTTTCTGATGAAGCGCAGTCTTCCGCCAAGTGATCTGACCCGGTCGCACCCCGACTTTGACCGCCTGACGGCGCTGTCGAAGGAAATCACCGCCCGCGCCGGAGGACCGTTTGAGCTGGAGCGGACGTTTCCCCAAATGCTGCGCGACTGTATCGACGCGGTGATCATGACCACAAAGACCGGGCGGCGCAGCTATGAAGAGCTGGAGAAGACCGAAAAGACCTATATCGGCACCCGGGTTGAAATTGAACTGCGCGCCTTGCTGCGATTGCGCAAGGGGCGGCTGGATACGGAAATCCTCGGCCAGGACGTCGATATCAAAAACACCATGGGCAGCAATTGGATGATCCCGACCGAAGCGGTGGATCAACCCTGCATTCTGGTCGCCGCCGATGAGGCACGGGCTTTGTGTTATCTAGGCCTCATCGTGGCGCGCCCCGCCTATCTGACTGTGGGAAAGAACAAGGATGCCAAGCGCAGCATCTCGGCCGGAGGCTTCCGCCACATCTTGTGGCTGTTGAAGGAGCAGCCCTACCCAGCGAATTTCTGGCGCAACGTCGCGCCAGAGGCGGTTGATAACATCTTTGCCGGTCACTCCGGCAATGCGCGGATGGCGGAGCTGTTTCGTCAACTGCAAGGTCGATCCATACCCCGCGATGTGATTGAGGCCGTGGCCAGGCAAAAGGACTTCACCCGCCGCATTCGCAAGGATAACGGTCGCGGCACGCGGGACATCCTGGAACGCGAAGGTCTGGTCCTGATGGAGGGGCGCGCGGACGAGCAGTTGATTAGGGCCTTTAACCTGCCTGACTGCGGGCCAAGCAGCTTTATCTCGTTCAGGCCTTCCACCGTGGCAGATCTGACCTTGGCGCGGCAGGCGGGATTTGACGCGCTGCCGAACCTTACGCAGAGCTGACTTTGTCTTCACCGACAAAGCGCTATTTTTTCTCACCGAAACAACATTTTCCTCTTGCGCTCCTGCGCGTGCTTTCGTAAATCCCGCTCACCGAAACGGAGTGCGGGCGTAGCTCAGGGGTAGAGCATAACCTTGCCAAGGTTAGGGTCGGGCGTTCGAATCGCCTCGCCCGCTCCATTCGGAAATTTCAAAAGAATCAACAGGTTGCCAGGCAGATTAAATTCGGCTTGGCTTGGCGTTCTTATCTGTCGCTTAACATTGTGTGCGACAAAAGTTCTGAATTCATTCACCACAATGCACATTTGATGTTGCAGCCTGCGCGCCCATCGCTTATTCAATCTCTCACCGAAACGGAGTGCGGGCGTAGCTCAGGGGTAGAGCATAACCTTGCCAAGGTTAGGGTCGGGCGTTCGAATCGCCTCGCCCGCTCCATTTGGTTCAAAACAACCGCCCAATGGGCGGTTCTTTTGTGATTGGCCGATCCATTTCTCCACGCCTCGATAATTTGATCAAATTTCCTTTGACCCTCCAGGCATTCACGTGAACAGTAGATCAAGCCATCCGCTATTGCATGGATGGACTATGACATTTTTTTTTGCAGGAGGTCCTTATGGCACCCGTCGTGTACCCTACAACCAATCTTGCGGCGACCGAACAGTTGAACCTGGTTCGCGGCGAAGGCATCTATGTGTTTGACGAAAAGGGCAATAAATTCATCGAAGGTATGGCCGGCCTGTGGTGCACCTCGCTTGGATATAGCAACAGCGAATTGGCTGACGCGATTGCTGCCCAATTGAACACCCTGCCGTTCTCTCATTCCTTTGGCGGCAAAACACACCCTGCCCTGATGGAACTGGCGCAAAAACTGAGCGATATGGTGCCTGTTGAGGACGCCTATATCTTCTTTGGCAATTCAGGCTCTGACGCCAACGACTCCCACTACAAGATGCTGCGTTATTACTTCAACGCTATTGGCAAGCCGGAAAAGCGCAAGATCATCACCCGTGAGCGTGGCTATCATGGGGTAACGGTTGCCGCCGGTGCGTTGACGTCTTTGCCGGTTAACCTCGCCCATTTCGACGCCCCGGTGGAAGACCTGAACATCCTACGCACCGACGCGCCGCATTATTACACGGGCCGCCAAGGCAATGAGACCGAGGCGCAATTTGTCGACCGGATCCTCAAGAACCTTGAGGACATGATCCTGGCCGAAGATCCGAACACTATCGCTGCCATGATTGTCGAGCCGATCACCGGCGCGTCTGGCGTCATTGTTCCGCCCGAAGGGTATTACGAAAAGCTGCAAGAGATGCTGCGCAAGCATGACATCCTGATCTGGGCAGATGAGGTGATCTGCGGGTTTGGCCGTACGGGCAATGATTTTGGCTGCACCACGATGGGTATCAAACCCGACCTTATGAGTTTTGCGAAACAGCTCAGCTCGGCCTATTTCCCGATCTCTGCCTCCGTCATCCCGGGTTGGATGTACGAAGCGATGATTGAGCCGTCAAATCAGGCGGGCGTGTTTGGCCATGGATTTACCTATTCCGGCCACCCAGCCGCCTGTGCGGCCGCACTAAAGACGCTGGAAATTTATGAGCGCGACAAGATCTTTGAACATGCGGCGGATGTCGGCGACTATTTTCAGGCGCAGCTGCGGGAATCGTTCACCGATCACCCGCTGGTCGGCGAGGTGCGCGGCAAAGGATTGATCGCAGCGCTTGAACTGGTATCGAACAAGACAACCGGAGCCAGTTTTGAAAAGGCCGCCGGAGGTGCTGCAGCGCAAAAAGCATGTGAAAAAAACGGCTTGATTTTACGGGCCGTCGGCGGCAACGCTTTGGCATTCTGCCCACCGCTGATCATCACAGTGGATGAAGTGAACGACCTCATTTCGCGCGTAAAAACATCTCTAGATCAGGCATTTACGGATTTGAATGATCAAGGATTGATCGCCAACTAGCGACTAAGCCTTGTGCATCCTATGCGGTGCACAAGGCAGTTAACCTTTAGCGTTTCAGATCAAATCCATCGACGCACGGCTGAAAAATCACAAATCCGATACTCTTTTTTTTGTGATTTCCCGTGTTTCTAGGTTATAGTGAGATAGTAACGAGTTTTGTGGTGCAATACTGGCCGGACGTGCATCTGTTCCCCGCACGTCCGGTTTGCGCTTAGTAGGTTGCTATCTTTTCGGCATATGCCGTGTGGCGGTCATTTTACAGGTAAACTTGTGGTTTCCAGTATCATGTCACACGGCAATACGCTCCGCGCTTGCTACCATAGGCGCAGGATCAGCTTACATGAATTTATCGCAAATGGGTTATGCAATTTTACATACCCACCGTGCGCAAACCTGTGATCTCTTTTTCCACACAAATGTTGACAAGGCTTGAGCCATGTCCACCTCAGCGCCTATAAGCACGGCGCAGGATTGGAAGGATCAACCATGCGCACAGCACAGATCACCCGCAAAACGGCGGAAACCGAAATCATCGTGGACATCAACCTGGATGGCTCCGGTGAATACGACAATCAGACCGGCGTTGGTTTCTTTGACCACATGCTGGACCAGCTTGCGCGCCATTCGTTGATCGATATGACCATCCGCGCCAAGGGCGACTACCACATCGATGATCACCACACTGTTGAAGATACCGGCATCGCGCTGGGGCAGGCTTTGACTGCGGCGCTCGGCGACAAGAAGGGCATCCGCCGCTATGGGGAATGCCACTTGCCCATGGATGACGCCCAGGTGCGCTGCGCGCTGGATCTGTCGGCGCGTGCCTTCCTGGTCTGGAACATCGCGCTGCCTACGCAGAAAATCGGCACTTTCGACAGCGAGCTGGTGCGTGAATTTTTCCAAGGGTTCTCGACCCATGGCGGCATCACACTGCACTTGGATCAGCTGCACGGGTTCAACAGCCACCACATCGTCGAAGCAGCGTTCAAGGCCGTGGCCCGGGCGCTGCGCACCGCGGTTGAGACGGATCCGCGCAAGGCAGATGCCATCCCCTCAACCAAAGGGGCGCTTTGATGCTGACGGCCATCATCGACTACGAAAGCGGCAATCTGCACTCCGCCGAAAAAGCCTTTCAGCGCATGGCGCAAGAGATCGGCGTAGGTGAGGTTGTTGTCACATCGGATGCGGATGTGATTGCGCGGGCGGACCGGCTGGTGCTGCCCGGCGATGGTGCCTTTCCTGCCTGTGCGGCAGAGCTGCGCGGCCACAAAGGGATCTATGACGCGATGGTGGACGCGGTTGAGGTAAAGGGGCGTCCCTTCCTTGGCATCTGTGTCGGCATGCAGCTTTTGGCCACCACGGGCCACGAATATGAAGAGACCAACGGCATTGATTGGGTCGACGGCGATGTCGTCAAGATCGAGCCAAACGATGCGACGTTCAAAGTGCCCCATATGGGGTGGAATGATCTGGTGATCGACCACGCCCACCCGGTGTTTGATGGCATCAACTCAGGCGATCATGTCTATTTCGTGCATTCCTACCATTTCCGCGTGGCCAAGGCTGCGGAACGGTTGGCGCATGTGGACTATGCAAGCGATGTGACGGCCGTGATCGGGCGCGACAACATCCTCGGCATGCAGTTTCACCCGGAAAAGAGCCAGGACGTCGGCCTGCGCATGATCGCAAACTTCCTGACCTGGGCACCTTGATCAGCATTCAAACCGTCTCTCCCTTGCGGACTGCCATGGGGGAGACGCCGTATGCGCGCCGAAACGCCCGCGAGAACGCCTCACCCGAGGCATAGGCATAGCGCCGTGCCACCGCATCCACCCGCGAACCGCGTTGCAAATCCTGCTGGGCCAAGGTCAGACGCCAACGGCGCAAATAGCTCATCGGGGTCTCCCCCACAGTGGATGCAAAAACCTCAGAGAAACGCGATAGGGACAGCCCGGCCTCATCTGCGAGGCTTGCGTTGGTCCAATTGCACCCCGGCTTGTCATGGATCGCCACCACCGCACGGCTGATACGCGGATCGGCAAGCCCGGCCAAAAGCCCGGCCTCTGTCGCGCCCTGTTGCAATTGATCGCGCAGCAGACGGACAATCAGAACTTCGGCCAGCCGGTTGACCACCGATTGCGCGCCACAACGCCCGCCATCCATCTCGCTGCGCATCATCTGCACAACGCCCAAAGCCTCGGGATTGCTGGACAAATCGTAGCGCACCACATCCGGCAGCGCGACCACGAACGGGTTCACATCACCGGCCCAATCGACCTCTCCGGCCCAGAGCACAGTCTGCGCGGGCACCTCTGATACTGCTCCCGACGTATAGTAGACCAGTTGCAGCGGCACCCCGTCGTCGCCACCAAAAACCAAAAGGTTCGCACGCCCCTTATCGGCCCGTCGCACCGAAAGGTGGAATTTGGTCATCAAAGTGGTCAAACGATCCATTTCGGGTCTTTCGGTTAGGTTTTTCGTGTTTTCCTAACATTAACATGTGGCAAACCCGGGCTCAATACATTTGGCATAGGAGGCCCACCATGTTGATCCCTCGTCTGAAAGTCCCCGCCCTGTCGGTTCCAACCGTCAGCCATGGCACATTTGACCTAACGACTGAAACCGCAGAACGCGGCACCGTGATCTGCTTCTTTCGCGGCGTGCACTGCCCAATCTGCGCGACCTATTTGAAAGAGTTCGAAGCACAGGTTGATGCCTTTGCTGAACGTGGTGTGGCCACAATCGCCATCAGCTCGGACGGCGAAGAGCGCACCCGCCAGATGATCGAATCCGTGGGCGCCGAAAAGCTGCGCTTTGGCTATGACTTGTCGCTGAGCGTTGCTAAGGAATGGGGTCTTTATATCTCCACCAGCCGCGGCAAGACCTCGATCGGTATCGAGGAGCCTGCGCTGTTCTCTGAGCCCGGCCTGTTCATGGTAACCCCGCAGCAGACGCTCTATTACGGTGCGGTTCAGACCATGCCGTTTGTACGTCCTCACTTCAAAGAGCTGGTTGGCGCGCTGGATTTCGCGATCCCGAACAACTACCCGGCCCGTGGCGAATACACCGGCGACGTATAAAACATCTGCGACCTGGATCCCAACACGGGGTCCAGGCCCACGGGTTTTCCGACGGCGTATAAGATCACAAAACCAGCGCCACACATCCGTTACAAATATGGACAGTTCCCGCGTGATCGGGCAAAGGTGCCAGACAGTTTCTTTGCTCCTGAGATCCACCGCGCATCGTGTTCGTCCGACTTGAAAAATTCGACCATGTTGAAGGCCAGCACCGCTATTGCTGCGTCAGCCTCAGCCAGACTCTGTTGGGGGAATGGTGCGTGGAGCTGACCACCGGTCCTTTGGGCGACGCGGGCGGCACCACGCGGCGCAGTTATTTTACCTCCTATGCAGAAGCATTGACCCTGGCCGAAGCCAGCCGTGCACGTCAGATCAAACGCGGCTTTGTCCCCATTCCAGTGCAGCTTGGCCTGTTGTGACCAGCACCGCCGATTGCATTCCCACCCCACCTTGTGCAAAAGATCGCTAACTGAATTTTGCACAAGGCGCGCTGCCATGATCCTTTATCCCGCGATTGACCTCAAAGACGGCCAGGCCGTGCGTCTGCTGCATGGCGACATGGACAAAACCACCGTGTTCAACGACAACCCTGCTGCTCAGGCGTTGGAGTTTGTCAAAGCGGGCTGTGAATGGCTGCATCTGGTGGATCTGAACGGCGCCTTTGCCGGTGAACCGGTAAACGCGGCCCCTGTCGAAGAGATCCTGAAACAGACCAAAGTGCCTGCTCAGCTGGGTGGCGGCATCCGCGACATGAAAACCATCGCCAACTGGATCGACAAAGGTCTGGCACGGGTGATCCTGGGTACCGTTGCGGTGGAAAACCCCGATCTGGTGCGCGCAGCCGCGCGTGAGTTTCCGGGCAAGGTTGCGGTGGGCATTGACGCCCGCAACGGCAAAGTCGCGACCAAAGGTTGGGCGGAAGAGACTGATGTGATGGTCACCGATCTCGCCAAATCGTTTGAGGATGCGGGCGTTGCCGCGATCATTTATACCGACATTATGCGCGATGGCGCGATGAAGGGGCCGAACGTGCCCGCCACGGCAGATCTGGCCAATGCGGTGTCAATCCCGGTGATCGCTTCTGGCGGCGTGTCCTCGTTGGACGATCTGCGTGCGCTCAAATCCTGCGGTGCAGAGCTGAACGGCGCGATCTCGGGCCGTGCGCTCTATGATGGCGCGATTGATCTGGCCGAAGCTCTGGCAGTTTTGAAAGCCTAAGCCTACGGCTACATCGACGGCAAAATGGGCGGGGCAAATTGCGCCGCCCTTTCTTATAGGTACGGCGCTTATTCGCCTGCGGCCTTGGCCGTCAACTTGCCAAGCGCACCGGCCATTTTGGCCAGATATTCCGCTTCGGTCGAAACACCGTCCAGCTTGCCCAGCATTGCCTTTGGCTCTTCATACGACAGCCAGACATCGCCAGCGGCATCTGCATAGACCAGCACTTTCAACGGCAAGTACAGCCCCGCCAGCGCATCGTCCTGCATCGCGGGCGTGCCCAGCTTGGGGTTGCCAAAGATCAGCAGCTCCGACGGTGCCAGCTCCAAATCGACCTTGGCCGCGCCGCCTGCGTGATCAACCCGCGCAAAGACGGTGGCCCCTGCCCCGTTCACAGCCGCCTCAAGCGCGTCCATGGTTGTGGGCACGTCGTGGGCTGATTTAACCTGTGCGATTTCTCCGGCCTGTACCAAAGCTGGCATCACCATGGCTCCTACAATTGCTGCTCTCAATGTGTTCATCACAATCTCCCTCTCTACTGCGCAGCCAACTCGCACTGCGCACTGGTGTTTTAGGACGCAACCTCCTAGAAACATCCCGAAAAGGCACAGGATCACGAAAATATGCTCAAGACCCGCATCATCCCCTGTTTGGACGTGGCTGACGGCCGTGTTGTCAAAGGCGTGAATTTTGTCGGCCTGCGCGATGCGGGCGACCCGGTCGAAAGCGCCAAAGCCTATGATGCGGCCGGCGCGGATGAGATCTGCTTCCTGGACATCCATGCCACCCATGAAAACCGCGGAACCATGTTTGACGTGGTGCGCCGCACGGCTGAGCAGTGTTTCGTACCGCTCACCGTCGGCGGCGGTGTGCGCACCAAAGAGGACGTGCGCGCACTGCTCCTGGCCGGTGCTGACAAGGTGTCGTTCAACTCCGCCGCCGTGGCCAATCCGGACGTGATCGCAGAAAGCGCCGACCAGTTTGGCAGCCAATGCATTGTTTGCGCGATTGACGCCAAAACCGTCTCTCCCGGCAAGTGGGAGATTTTCACCCATGGCGGGCGCAAGGAAACCGGCATCGATGCCGTGGAGTTTGCCCGCACAGTGGCCGGCAAAGGCGCCGGTGAAATCCTGCTGACCTCGATGGATCGTGACGGCACCAAATCGGGTTTCAACCTACCCCTGACCAAAGCCATTTCAGACGCGGTAAAGGTGCCCGTCATTGCATCAGGCGGCGTTGGCAATCTGGACCACCTGGTGGAAGGCGTGACCGAAGGCGGCGCCTCTGCTGTTCTGGCGGCCTCGATCTTCCACTTTGGCGAATACACCATCCAGGAAGCCAAGGCGCATATGCAGGCCGCGGGCATCCCAATGCGGCTGGCGTGAGGAGACGCAGATGACCATTCTCCACGATCTGGAAACCACGATCCTGTCGCGCAAAACTGTGGATCCTAACAGCAGTTGGACCGCCAAACTGCTCGCCAAAGGCCCTGAGAAATGTGCCGAGAAATTTGGTGAAGAAGCGATTGAAGCCATCATCGAGGCAGTGAAGGACGACAAGGACAAGCTCGCCTCCGAAGGGGCGGATGTTCTGTACCACTTCCTGGTCATGTTGGCCGCACGTGATGTGGCGTTGGATGATGTGTTGTCCGTTCTGGCAGAGCGTCAGGGCCTCAGCGGTATCGCGGAAAAAGCGGCCCGCCCCAAGGGGTAAGCGGCCAGCGCTGTTGTTGCCTGCCAGACGGCTTTAGACGTCCATCAGGCGCGGATATTCTATTTTCGGGCATCGATCCTCGATCACACGCACACCACGTGCACGGGCCTCTTTGGCGGCCTCTGAGTGGGTGATGTCCAACTGCATCCAAATGGTCTGTAACTTGGGAAAACGCGACAGCGCCTCTTGGACGATGCCTGGCACCGCATCTGACTGTCGGAAGATGTCGATCATATCCACATCGGCCTCGATCTCGCTGAGGCTGGCGTGCACGGTCTCTCCAAACAGCGTCTTGCCCGCATGCCCGGGATTGACCGGGATGACCCGGTGGCCCTTTTGGCGCAGAAATTCACCCACGTAATTGCTGGGACGTTCAGGCTTCATTGAGGCCCCGACCAGCGCAATAACCTTGGCGGACGACAATGCGGCGCGGATGTCTTCGTCGGTTGTTAGCGGCATCTCGGCGTCCTCACTTGCGGCATACGTCATGATCGCAACCCACCAACAAAAATGCGCCCAGTCAATACTGGGCGCTAAGTACGGAACGAGGGACAGTGAAGTGATCTGCGGAAGTTCCAATCCGCAGTCCTGCTCTATTATCTGGGTCTTTGGCCGCGCATTTAAACCCTCACTCTCGAAATCGTGAGCATTTTCCTGCCTAGGTTTCAAAGCCCTAGGCTATAGCATCGTCAATCGCGCAGGATATTTGGCCAATTCTCATGCGCCATCGTCAACCGCTCTTCGGGATCGCGGCGCCAGCGCGTCTGAATGTCCGGGCTATGCAGCATATAGAGCGCGCCGTCGCGGATTTCGAAGCTGTTGGGATCACCCGACACCAAATAGCCGCCCGAAACCCCATAGGCGCAATAACCGCCAAAGCGCGGCGCATAGGCACGTGGATTGGCCTCAAACATCGCCTGATGCTCGGCTGAGGCAAACAACCACGTCACGCCTTTCCACATCACGGAATAGGACATGGCACCGTGTTCAGGTTCATCTTCGACAAAGAAGGAGACAGGATCAAAGCCGCCAATTGCGTAGCCAAGGTCCTGATAATAAATTGAATGGGCAAGTGTGCGCTGCTCGGCAAAAGCCGAGACTGGGGTCAGAACAAGTGTCAATCCAACCGCAGTTGCTGTCAAAAACCGCATTACTCAATCGTACCTTAAACCTAAAAACGCACGCCGCGTTTGATTCCAAACAGGTCTCCAAAATGCCGCATCCCGGCCGTGGATCAAGACAGGTCGCGATTATGTGATAGGGAAACCTTATTGAGAAAATCAACACACCGGGTTGATTCTAACTCAACCCGGATTTTCGCCTATTTATTGTGCAAAACAGCCCCGAAAGGTCAGTTTCATCACCCGCGCAGCGAGGCATAGAGCGCAATCGCCGCGGCGTTTGAAACATTTAACGACCCAAACCCGCCTGCCGCATCGATTTTGACAAGCTTATCGACGGTTTCCTTGGTTTTTTGTCGTAATCCAGGCCCTTCTGCGCCCAGTACCAATGCCACGGGATGCCCCGTGCGCCCTTCCAGGACCTCTTCGATGGTCTCTTCCGCTTCACCGTCGAGTCCCAGGACCAAGAAGCCCATGGACTGCAGCTCGGTGATTGTATCGGCCAGGTTGCGCATCCGCAGATAGGGCTGGCGTTCCAGCGCACCGCTGGCGGTTTTGGCCAAGGCGCCCGTCTCAGGTGCGGAATGGTGGCGAGTGCCGATCACAGCACTGGCCCCCAGAACCTCGGCAGACCGCAGGATCGCGCCGACATTATGCGGATCGGTAACACGATCCAGCAACAGCACCCGTGGCACCTCGGCGCCGATGCAGCTTTCGGCCAGCCCACCCCAGTTCAGCGGCTTCACTTCAAGCACCGCGCCCTGATGCACCGAATTCGGATCGATGGGGGCTTTGAAATTGCGCGGGTCGACCATCTCGGGCTCGATGCCGCTTTCGGCAATCGCATCCGCCAGTTTGTCACGCGCATTCAGCGTCACCATCAGGCGCAGTTTTTCCCGCTTTGGGTTCAGCAACGCATCGCGCACAGCATGCAGGCCAAACAGCCACACAGTCTCCGCCGAAGCGGCCTTTTTCGCCTGTTCTTTTTCGACGACCCATTTGGGTTTCTTGGACATTTTCCGCTCCGGACAAAAATTTTAAGGTCATCGCAAAAATCAGGTGATTTTCGTGTTGACGCCAGCAGGTGGCGGTATTAATCACGCCTCCACGTCAGGTGCAACAGTCACCTGACAGTGGGCGACAGGCCGCAAGGTGTGGCAGGGGACTGTAACTCCCTCGCGGAGACGCACGCCTGGTTCGATTCCAGGGTCGCCCACCATTTTCACTCTTTCAAGACATAATTGCAAAAGTGAGAATGGTGGCGAGATCCGCCATCGGCAAAAAATATCCCGGACTTATCCACAGACTGCGTGAAACATGAGCAATCAATAAAACATTGATTGCGCGTTATTTTTATGGGCCATTTACGCGCCCTCACGCGTCCTGCAGGCAGTTTTGCACCCAGTTTACCAAACCATCCACATCCAATGGCGCGGCCTCGGCGATGCCGCCGCTAAAGTCGTGAAACGCATCCACGTTCATTTTGTTCACGCCTGACACAACCGGAATTCCACGTTCCAGAGCCTCGGCAAAGACGACACGCATGCCGCGCCCGTTCGCTTCGTGTTTGCCAAATTTGTTGACCAAAAGAATTTGCGGTGCGGGCTCCTGCTTCAGGCTCTCTTGCACCAGTGCAACCGCGCGCTCCAATGCTTCGGGGTCCAGGCGACATCCGCGAGACTCGTGGCCCAGGGATTGTGAGATGCGAATATGCGCACCGTCCGGCAGAACTTTTACATCCATGTCGCATAATTCGGTATCGCAGATCTCTTCGTTGATCTGCACAATGCCCGCGGTTCGAATGCCCAGCTCCTGCAGCCTGTCTGCCAATGCGCTCAGCAATTTATCAGTGGCGCCACGTTCAGGGTCTCGTACATAGGCCAGTTGCATTTGGGTACTTCCTTATTTCATCCGTGCACGGCAGTGCGCCGGACAAGGCTAGCAATAGGTAGCGCAAAGCGCCAGTGGGCGCGATAATGCGCCCTGCAGTGGTAACTTCACATCGTGGTCATGCAAGCCCGTGCTTAGACCTTGCGGGCGACCATCCAGACCGTGTCATAGGTCAACGGCAGCTGCGCGCCATCGCCAAACTGGTTGCGATAGTCCGCGTCGAATTCCGCGAGCATGCGTTTGCTCCACTGGCAACCAGATCGGGCGTTGACCCCGGTCGCGCGCAGATGTCGTAGGACCTGTGATGCGGTTGCGAAATTTAAAACCACAGGCGCTTGTCTGAGCGTGACAAGCTCCATCCCGGCCGGTAACCACGCGGCCAAGGTTTCAGCGTCACTATAATTTGGTGCCGCCGCATCGGAGCCGAGGGCGACCAATTCATGGAAATGGGACGTCCCAAAGGTTGAGAGCGCCAGATAGCCACCGGGTTTTAGCGCCGCGCCAAGGCGTTCCAGCGCCAACCGCCCGTCACGCACCCATTGCAGGGTCGACGCAGAGGCCACCAGATCGAGATCTTGCGGCAGTGCGAGCTGTTCGATCGCGCCTGCGGTGAACTGCACGTTTTGACAATGCTCGCGTGCTAGCTGGCAGGCGCTGCCTTCGGCTTCACCGACCAGATCGTTCAGCAAAAGCGTGTCGATGTTATGTGCGGACACTAGCGCGCGGGTGAGATGCCCGGTGCCGCAGCCGAACTCAAACGCGCGGGTCATACGCTCGGGCGCACCGGCCCTTTGCAACATCGCAACCAAGTCCTGGGCAATGCGTTTTTGGGCAATTGCCGCATCGTGGTAGGTGTCCAACCCACGACGAAAGCTGTCGCGGACACGGGACCGGCTGTCCTGGCTACGTTGATGATCTCTCATGACCAAAACGCGTCCCATCTGGAAATTTTCTCAAATGGCGCATGGGGCGCATCAACGACACGCGGCTCCTGCCCAGCCCAGGCGCGTTGCATGTTTTGCAGGGGGAAAATCGCATCGTTCTGCGCAATCCAGACCGTATCAAAGACCGTGTCAGGCGCCGCACCCCGCCCTTCGACCGCCTGCAATTCCGCGCGACGCGCCGCGACATCGATCTCTGCCTCGCCTTGCTCTTGCCCAAAGACGCGCGTCTGGAACTGTTGATAGCTGGCTTGCGTTAACCCGTCGATGGTCCGACGATAGGCCAGCGGCGGGATCCCTTGCCTGCGGTCGACCGGGTTCAAACTGCCACAGAGAGCGACGCGGTGGCGAAACGCAGTTGGGTTTTCGGCCTGCCAATGACCAAAGGCCGCGACACCAAAGGACCAGGCCACCAGATCCACCGAAGAGTAGACGCTCAGATCGGGCAAGTCCGCATCAAGATCGCGGTAGTCATCCAGGAAATAGACATCGCGATCCTTGGGCAGCGCGTCAAACGGCGCGGATCCGACTGCCCAACCGCCAAAGACCACCATGGCCTCTTCTTGTCCCGACTGATGCAACCAGCGCCCGTTCATGGCCTAGAGCTCCCGCGCCAGGCGCAGCATGCCGGCCGTAATCTGGCCCAGCTCATCCGGCGTCGTGATGAACGGAGGCATGGTGTAGATGTTCTTACCAAAGGGACGCAGAAACACGCCCATGTCCTTGGCCCGTGCATGGGCGTCATCGGCGCTGACGCGATACTTCATCTCGATCACGCCGATCCCGCCGAGAACCCGCACATCCGCCACGTTTTCCAGATCGCGCGCAGGGGCCAACTCCGTGGCCATCTGCGCGGCAATGTCCGCAACACGGGTGCGCCAATCCTGCGCCGTCAACACATCCAGCGCCGCCTTGGCCGCGGCACAGGCCAAAGGGTTCGCCATATAGGTCGGTCCATGCATAAAAATACCCGGATTGCCGCCGCCGACCCCTTTGGCCACGCGGTCATTGGTCATAGTGCAGGCAAAGGAGATATGCCCACCGGTCAAACCCTTGCCAAGGCAGATGATATCCGGCTCCACATTGCAAAAGCTCGTAGCGAACAGCTCTCCGGTGCGGCCAAAACCGGTTGCGATTTCGTCAAAGATCAACAAAATACCAAGCTCATCACAGATCCGGCGCGCCTGATTCAGATATTCGGGGTGGTAGAAATACATGCCGCCGGTGCCTTGGACGACCGGTTCCAGGATCAAGGCTGCGATTTTGTGCTGGCCAGTTTCCAGCGTGCGACGCAGCTCGGCCAATCCGTTGGCGCTTGGATCCTCTGGCCAATCTTGCCCTAACACCGCCGGTGGACGCGGGACAAAATGCTGCACGCTAAGCGCGCCTTGGAACAGATGGTGCATGCCAGTGTCGGGATCACAGACGCTCATCGCTTTCCAAGTGTCACCGTGATAGCCGGAGCGGACCGTGGCAAATTCACTGCGCCCGGGGTGGCCAAGGGCGTGCTGATACTGCACCGCCATTTTCATCGCCACTTCAACCGAGACCGAGCCGCTGTCGCAGTAAAAGATCCGGGTGAGCGTGTCCGGTGTGATTTCCAGCAGTTTCCGCCCCAAATCGACAGCAGGATCATGGGTCAACCCGCCGAACATCACATGTGGCAGGCGGTCCAACTGGTCATGCATCGCGCGGGTAATTTCGGGGTGACGGTGACCATGCATCATGCACCACCAGGACGACATCGCATCGATCAACCGCGTGCCATCGTCGAGCGTCAGATGGACGCCCTCGGCCTCTTTCACGACAAAGGTAGGACCCGGTTTGGTGACATTGGTATAGGGGTGCCAAAGATGGTGCTGGTCAAACTCCAGCTGCGTCAGGTCGCGCATGATGTCCCCTCCATCGTGTTGCGGATCAGATCCAGTTTCAGGTTCTCGGCGACGGCGGATTTCACGGTCTTGGGTGTCACTTCGGCCAAATGAGGCAAGCACCCCAGGTGCGCGACCGCGCCAAAGCTGCAAATCGTGTCTTCGACATCCGGGGTGGTCTCCCCCACAAAGATGATGCCCACAACCGGCACCTGCGCCGCACGCAACGCACGGAGCGACAGGAGGCTGTGGTTGATCGTACCAAGCGCGGTGCGTGCGCATAAAACAACCGGCGCCTGCCAACGGGCAAAGAGATCCAAGTATAACGTATCCCGGCTCAAGGGCACCATGACCCCGCCTGCGCCCTCAACGACAAACGGCCCCTTCCCCACTGGCAAGGTGAGCTGCGATGGGTCAATCGTGACACCTTCGGCCTCGGCCGACAGATGGGGCGAGGCGGGCACTTGCAGGCGATAGGTTTCGGGCAAAATCGGCTGGCCGGTCAGGCGCGCAACAGCCTGTGTGTCGGTTTCCTCTGCCAATCCGGATTGCACAGGTTTCCAATAGGTTGCCCCGAGCGCCTGCGTCAGCCCGGCTGAGACCACAGTTTTGCCGATACCCGTATCCGTTCCAGTGACAACAACCGTGTTCATGTGAAATCCTGCCGCAGTTGCGCGAGGTCCGAGAACATCGAAGAAATGACACCCGCGTCTGTGTTCAAAGTGATCGATAGCCGCAGACGTGAGGTGCCGCGTGGCACCGTGGGCGGGCGGATGCCGCGAATGTCGTAGCCGATTTCTTGCAAGCCGTGTGCCAGAGCCATCGTGGGTTTGTCGCCGCCGATGATCACCGGCATGATCTGGCTTTGAAAACCGCTGAGCCCACAAAGCCGCGCGGCCTCCCGGTGGGCATGATCAACCGTCGCGCGCGCGCGGCGTCGCAGATCGTGGTTTTCCGCCACTTCCCGTAGAGCCGCCCGCACGAGCGCTGCATTCAACGGCGAGGGTGCCGTGGCATAGATAAAGCTGCGCGCCTTGTTGATCAGCGTGTCCACCAAGACCCGCGCGCCGCAGATCAAAGCACCAGACACCCCGAGCCCTTTGCCACAGGTGTGCAGGCACAGGACGTTTTTATGATGCGCAACCGCATGTGCGACGCCACGCCCAAGGTCCCCCATCACAGCTGTTGAATGCGCCTCGTCCACGACCAGCACCGCGTCATGTTGTTGGGCGAGCTGAAAGAGGTCCGAAACGGGGGCGATGTCGCCATCCATTGAGTAGACGCCTTCAACCGCGATCCAGATCCGCCCCGCGCCGCCTTCGTTTCGCCATGCCGCAATTGCATCCCCTGCGGCCTGAACGTCACTGTGCGCAAAGCTGCGTGTCTCGGCCCGACCAAGGCGCATACCGTCATGGGCGCTGGCGTGGATCAGCGCATCAAACAGCACCAGATCGCCTTGCTGCGGCAGAGTTGAAAAAATTGCCATATTGGCATTGAACCCACCACCCATAAAGAGCGCGGCCTGCGTGCCAAAGAAGGCAGCAGCTTCATCCTCAAGCTGTTGATGCTCATCCGCGTTGCCGCGCAACAGACGGGACCCGCCTGCCCCAACTGGAACACCACGCGCAATTGCATCGCCTGCAGCCTGCCGCAGCACATCGCTGTCGGCGAGGCCCAGATAGTCGTTCGAGGCAAAGTCCTGCCCTTTGCGCGGCAAGAGCTGGCGCAATCGCCCCCGCTCCTGCAGGCGATCCAGCGCCTGCGCATGCCGCGCAAAACGAGCCGCCATCAGCGGCTGCCGTCGCACCCCGCCGCCATAGCGGTGATGCCTAGACGGTTGAACAGGGCGACATCGTGGTCTTCTTCGGGATTGTCTGCGGTCAGAAGCGTGTCGCCGACAAAGATCGAATTCGCACCGGCAAAGAAGCACATCGCCTGCAGCTCATCTGTCATATCGGTGCGACCGGCAGACAGGCGCACATGGGATTTCGGCATCAAGATACGGGCCAGCGCGATGGTGCGCACGAATTCGATCGGGTCCAGTTTTTCCACGTCAGCCAAGGGCGTATCCGCGATGGGGATCAGCATGTTGACCGGCACGGAATCCGGGTGCTCTTCCAATGTCGCCAGCGCCAGTAGCATATCGATACGGTCCATCTGCTGCTCACCCATGCCAACGATACCGCCGGCACAGACCTTGATCCCGGCTTCGCGCACACGGTTCAGCGTGTCGATCCGGTCGGCAAAGGTGCGGGTGGTGATGATCTCTTTGTAATAGCGCTCAGAGGTGTCGATATTGTGGTTGTAATAATCCAGCCCCGCATCGCGCAGACGGAAGACCTGATCCTCTTCCAACATGCCAAGGGTCATGCAGGTTTCCATCCCCATCTCTTTGACCCCGTGGATCATCGCCTCAAGCGCGGCCATATCGCGATCCTTGGGCGAGCGCCAAGCGGCCCCCATGCAATAGCGCGTGGCGCCTGCTTCCTTGGCTTTGCGGGCCTCGGACAGCACACGCTCAACCTCGATCAATTTGGCCGCTGAAAGCTGGGCACCGTTGCGTGCAGATTGCGAGCAATAGGCGCAGTCTTCGGGGCAGCCGCCGGTTTTGATCGACAGGAGCTTGGACATCTGCACCTGATTGGGATCAAACAGTGCTCGGTGAACCGTTTGCGCCTGGAACAAAAGATCCATGAACGGCTGGTTGTAAATTTTCTCGGCTTCCTCACGCGTCCAGTCGGTGCGAATAGGGGCTGCGTCCAGCATGGAGATCTCCTGCGATCATTTTATCTATAAAAATTCGCCACACATTCGGCGAGTTGGCAGCTTTTATAGATAAGTATCTGCTTACTTATCAAGCCCGCATTTTTTCGTAGAGCGGCTTGGACGCTTTGCACGACAAAGGGCGGTACATTTCGCACCGCCCTCGCCCCATTTGAGATGTCGAATTAGAATTCGAAATCAAATTGTCCGGTGATCGACAGCTGCGTATTTGTGACTTGAACGCTCTCCTCCAAAAGAACGTAATCCTCGAACACGATCTGGCTTTCGACTGCGGTCCCCACGCCAACGGTCAGGATAGAATCTGTGCCATCCAGTGTTACGTCAAAGTTGGACGTATCCGTGCCGTCGATCGAGATCGAGATCCAATCACTCTCTTCGAAATCGCGGATCGTGTCGTTGCCAAATCCAATATCCATGTCCTCACCGGCGTGAACGAAGAATTCAAATGTATCAGCGCCAGAGCCGCCTTCCAGAAGATCGTCGCCCTCACCACCATTGATCACATCGGCGGTCGCATTGCCCAGAACAGTGTCGTCTCCGATTCCACCGTAAAGATAGTCGAAGCCATCACTGCCGATCAGCACGTCATTGCCAGCGCCACCCGAAACAACAAAACCATTGTCTGCAGAGCTGAACAAAACATCGTCTGACACAACGTTAAATTCAGAGCCATGGAACGTGTGACGGAGGTTTACAAAGCCATCTTCTGGCAACTCGTACGTCGGCAAGATGTAGCTTTCGAGTGTAATCGTGCTCTCTTGCTCTGTGCCTTCGGCGATGGTCAGGACCGTGTCCGTTTCGGTATATTCAGCTGAGATCGAGAACACGCCGGATTGGCTGTCAAAGATCCGCAGCGTGTCGCCTTCGCCAAAATCCGTGATCGTGTCGTTGCCGTGGCCGATATAGACCTCATACCTGTCGCCACCACCGTTACCGGTCAGAACATTGTCGCCGTCAAAGACCTCGAAGCTATCCGAGCCCGTGCCGCCGATCAAAACATCTTCGCCGCCGCTCGCATAAAGGAGGTCGCCCCCTTCATCTGAAGCGATCAGCGTGTCGTTGCCCAGTCCCCCGTTCAAAAAGTCGTTGCCGCCTACAGCGATCAAGAGGTCGTCGCCCGCATACCCTTGAAGGTCATCTTGTACCTCTGCGCTTCCGGTCAAGATGTCATCGGATACGACACCATCAGGTACGAAGCCGAATCCAAAGGAGTAGTCCACAACTGTGTCGTCTTCAAACGGACCCGCAATGTAGTTCACCAAACGCAGCGTGCTTTGCCCCGGGGTGCCCGCCGCCAAAACCAGAAGTGTATCGTTCCCATCATAAGTCACATCGAACGAAACCGGTGCGCCACCGAAATTGAAGAAATACAAAAAATCCCCGGCACTGAAGTCCGTCACGACGTCATTGCCTGCGCTGAAATCCGAGCTGAACTCTAGATAGAAATTGTCGTTGCCCGCGCCGCCGGTCAGGACGTCATCGCCGCCGTAACCACCCGAAATCCAATCGTCGCCTTCCAGCCCCGATACAGTGTCATTCCCTTCACCGCCTTGAAGAAAATCTTCACCGGCCGTGCCCAAAAAAAGCTCTCCCTCGACAACTTCACTGGTTGCAGAAATTTCTGATATAATTGACATAGCTTGCCTCCTAAAATTGCAGGCACAGGTAGCATCCCCAAGGGTTAACAAATTCTTAATTTTCTATGTTTAGATTCCTAATTTCAAAATAAAAAACATCTGGACAAATAACCACAAACATCTAACAAAAAACCATAATAAACGAATACGCAACCTCGAATCATCTCACCTTATTCGACAAAGTGAAATCTAAGAGAAACCGCCGGATAGCGCTCGTTAGACCCAAGACACGCGATCCAGTGTGGTGAACCGCTGGCCATCGCTGGGTTCTCATGTATGACGCTACATGTTTTTCATGGCGGCCTTCGACGCGCTGTGGTTACTGATCTGATCAGGAACTATTGCGCATGAGGAACCTCAGACATGGCACAGCGTCACGGGCGTCGAACCTTCATCACCTCAAGCCATTGGGGCGCGATGGAAGTGGATGTTGACGGTGATCGGCTGACCGCAGCACGCCCTTTTGCGCGCGACCCAAATCCGTCCAAAATTGCACATATTCTACCGGACGCCGTACATCATTCATCCCGCGTCGCGCGGCCCGCGATCCGGCGCGCTTGGCTTGATCGCCGTGACCGCTCTGGCCGGGGCGAGGGTGACTATGTGGACCTCCCCTGGGACGAGGCTTTGGACATTGCGGCGCAAGAGATTGACCGCGTTTGCACGACCCATGGCAATGACGCTATTTTCGGCGGCTCTTATGGTTGGGCCTCGGCTGGGCGGTTTCATCACGCCCAAAGCCAGGTGCATCGGTTTTTGAATGCGATCGGCGGCTATGTGAAATCCTTTGGCAGCTATTCCACCGGCTGTGCGCAATCCATCATGCCCCATGTGTTTGGCATACCCTTCCTGAAATACACCTACGACTCGCAAGACAGTTGGCAAACTATCCTGGATCACACCGAAACTCTGGTGATGTTTGGCGGTATCAACCCCAAGAACAGTCAGGTCTCGATGGGCGGGATAACCGAGCATGAAACCGAAGATTGGTTCGACCGCTTTGCCGCCAAGGGGATGCAGCGCATCAACATCGGCCCCCAACGCAGCGACGCGCCCGAGGGCTGCGCATGGATGCCCTGTCGTCCGGGATCCGACACGGCCCTAATGCTGGCCCTGGCTTTTGTCCTGGAAGAGGAAGGTCGCACCGACCATGCGTTCCTTGCGCAATACACCACAGGGTTCGAACGCTTCCGCCCCTACCTGATGGGAGAGGTAGACGGGCAGCCGAAATCGCCAGAATGGGCCGTAGCGCTGTGCGGTGTCGCAGCCGCGGAGATTCGCACGCTTGCGCGCCGTATGTCGACCACGCGCACCTTGATCACCGTTGCTTGGTCCCTGCAGCGCGGTGAGCACGGCGAGCAACCCTATTGGATGAGCGCAGTCCTCGCAGCCATGCTCGGCCAGATCGGCCTGCCGGGCGGCGGCGTTGGATATGGCTATGGCGCCATCGGCACAATTGGCAAGTCGATGCGCGGCCCACGGGGAGCCACCCTTCCCCAAGGCGACAATGCGATCAAGACCGTCATCCCCGTCGCGCGCATTTCCGATATGCTGCTGCACCCCGGTGAAGACTATGATTTCAACGGCAAACGTGAACCCTACCCCGATATCCGGCTGGTCTATTGGGCGGGCGGCAATCCGTTCCACCACCATCAGGATCTCAACCGGCTGCACCAGGCCTGGCAGCAGCCCGAGACCATAATTGTAAATGAACCCTGGTGGACCGCGACGGCCCAGCGCGCCGATATCGTGTTTCCGGCCACAACCCCATATGAGCGCGAAGACATTGGGCGTAGCGATCTGGACGAGTACCTCTACCACATGCCGCAGCTGATCCCGCCCGTTGGGGACGCCCGCGATGACTACGCGATTTTTGTGGGTCTTGCAGAGCGGTTGGGCGCGACTGAGACCTTTACCGAAGGGCGCAGCGCTCAGGGCTGGCTGGAACATCTTTACGGTGAGCTTGAAACAAGCGCCCAAGGCTTGGGGCTGGAGCTGCCAAGCTTTGACGCGCTCAAGGATCAGAACTGGGTCAAGCTACCGGTCGCGCAGAAAGAAGCGCCGCCATCATTCCTCAACCGGTTTCGTGCGGATCCAGTTGGTCGGCCCTTGGCAACGCCTTCCGGCAAGATTGAGATCTTTTCTGAGACGATCGACAGCTTTGGCTATGCGGACTGTCCGGGGCATCCCGTTTGGTTGCCGCCGTCAGAATGGCCGGGTGCAGCAACCGCTGCCGCACCCTTGCATCTGGTCTCCCCCCAGCCCGGCGACAAGTTGCACAGCCAATTTGAAAGCGCGCTGGCAGATCAAGCCGGTGCGCGGCCTGAACAGCTGATCCTGCACCCGGATGACGCGGTCCCCCGTGGGATCGAAACCGGCATGCTAGTCAAAGTGTTCAACGCGCGTGGAGTTTGCCGCGCCCGCGCCATGATCAGCGAGGACATCACCCCGGGCGTTGTCGCGCTGCCCACAGGGGCATGGTACGGCAAACCCGGCGCGCTGATCGACCCCAATGGCAACCCTAATGTCCTGACCAAGGACGTCGGCACCTCACGTCTGGGACAAGGGTGTTCTGCGCACACCGCACTGGTTGAGGTCACTAAAATCGATTGACCCGGCGCGTCGTGCATCATCAACGAGACGTCAACCACACTATCCGAGGCCGTCACCTCACCGTTAACGCCAGCTTAAGAATTCTTGCTTAAC
The DNA here is from genome assembly GCF_018678075.1 of Epibacterium ulvae. Lineage (GTDB taxonomy): Bacteria > Pseudomonadota > Alphaproteobacteria > Rhodobacterales > Rhodobacteraceae > Epibacterium > Epibacterium ulvae_A. Next base: position 115,298 of record NZ_JAHHIR010000028.1, read on the forward strand.
GACAAGTAAATTAAAGCGCGGTCTGGTGCCCGTTCTGGATCGCAATAGCCCTTTGCTCTCTCGCCATATGTGACGCTTAACCATAAATTTACCCCTTTCCCGCGCATGAAAATTCCAGATGCTGGCGAGACAACTTTTAACCTGATCAGCACGGGGAGGCCCGCATGGCGATTTTGTTTGGAAACTCTCCGACCGGGAGCACAATCACGGTAACGGGTTCCATCGGTTCGGTGCTTGGCGATCCGAGCCAACAGGATGTGACGTCCGTCAGCGGAGTCCTTGGGACGGCTGGCGTTGACCTTGTTTCGATTTCCGGCAACTCCAATCTGTTCAATGGCGTTTCGGTGTCCGGTGGCAACGATGTCGTCACGATCTCTGACACATTCGGAGCGCAAGTCGCCCTCGGCGCAGGCGACAATACCTTCACCCTGACGGACAGCACGCTCTATGGGGTGATCAGCAGCGAAGGTGGCGACGACGCGATCAGCTTGCTCGACAGCACCGCAAGCGGCGGCATTGCAAGCGGCGCAGGCAATGACACGATCCAAGCGACCAGCGCGGCCTTTGATCAAATCGGCGGGCTCTCTGCCGGTGACGGTGCAGACGTCATCCGCATCACCGGCGTCACGGTAAACACCCGGTTTGAAACCGGCGATGGCGCGGATGCCGTCGAGCTCACTGACACCACGATCAATGCGGAGTTGGACACCGGCGACGGCGACGACACGATTTCTGCGCAAGACAGCACTTTGAACCGGGGATTGGACAGCGGTGATGGTGATGATCTGGTTGAGATAACCGGCAGCACGGTCAACAACGGGCTCCTGCTTGGTGATGGCAGTGACACGCTGCTGTTGTCTTCATCGGTTCTCAACAACGGCCTGAACGCCGGGGATGGCGACGACAGGATTGCCCTCACTGATGACGTCACAATCTTCGGTCGGATTAATGGCGGTGATGGCACCGACCACCTGTCGCTGCCAGTTGGCACGGAAATCAACGACCGCACGCTGGGGCGTTTCACCATTGAAGAAGGCGGAGATTATACCCTGTCCCAAGGGCGCCTGACCCTGCCCGGTGGCCATACCATTCGGTACTCCAATCTGGAAACCGCCAGCACAGCGCCCTGTTTCGTTGCGGGCACATTGATTGACACGCCCCGTGGGGCAACTGCGGTCGAGGCTCTGCGGATCGGCGATCTGGTTGAGACCATCGATCAAGGCGCGCAACCCATTCGCTGGATCGGAAGCCGTCTTTTGACGCGCAAGCAGTTGGATCAATCGCCCAAACTGCGCCCCGTTTTGATACCTACGGGCGCTTTGGGCACAGGCTGCCCAGCGCGTGATCTTTACTTGTCGCCGCAACATCGCGTCTTGGTCAAATCCAAAATCGCCCAACGCATGTTTGGCACGGACGAGGTTCTGGTGGCCGCGATCAAACTGGTTGGCCACGCCGGTATCCAACAAATCCGTCCTCAAAGCTCGATCTGTTACACGCATGTTCTGTTAGACCAGCATCACCTGTTACAGGCCAATGGCACGGTGAGCGAAACACTGCTGTTAGGCCAAGAGGCGTTGCGCGCCCTGTCAGAGGATGCCGATCACTGCCTTGCGCTGCTGGCAGCATCAGGCCCTGTGCCTGCCGCGCAGCAACGGGCGACGGATGCCGCGCGGCTGATCCCCGAACAGGGCAAACGCATCAAAACCCTGCTGCGCCGCCACCAAGCCAACGGCAAACCCCTGCAAGCGTCCCTGCAAAACCAAGTCGCGTGCGTCAATGTCGCCTACTCACACCTAGCGCCGATTGTGGAAGATAAATCCCAAGAAGTTCAGCAACAGCTGCGCTGCCAGGATCTGAGTGCTTTCTGAAGGGTCATAGGCAGGTGCGACTTCGACCAGGTCGATGCCAACCACATCGCCGCGCGTGCTCAACCCCTGCAAGATTTCCAGCACATCATAGTACAGAAATCCCCCATGGCTGGGCGTGCCGGTGCCAGCTGCGATGGAGGGGCAAAAGGCGTCGATATCGATGGTCACATAGTATCGCTGACCCTCCGGAATGCGCGCCAAGACCGCATCCGTGCCAAGCTTGCGCACTTGGCGCACCGACAGGATGTCAGACCCACGCGCACGGGCATCCTCGTAGCCTTCCTTTGCGGTTGAAGAGACATTACGGATGCCAAGCTGCGTCATCCCGGAAACGTAGTCTTTTTCCATCGCGCGGCGCATCGGGTTGCCATGGCCCAAAGTGACCCCGTGGCGGTCATCCACAAAATCCAAATGGGCATCGATCTGAATGACATGGATCGCCCCGTTCTGCGCACAGTCATCTGCAAAAGCATTGATGCAGGGAATATTCACCGAATGATCGCCACCGATGGTCACAGGCAGTGCGCCAGCTTCCAAAATCTTGCGGACGCCAAATTCGATATTGGCATGGCTTTCTTCGGTCTTGGTATGAATGATGTCTGCATCGCCGAGATCCACAATGCGTACGTCTTCACCCAGATAGGTCGCATCGTCCTCGTGATCATAGGCACCCGCGTGACCGAAACTAAAAAGCGTTGAGGCCTCCCGCACCGCACGCGGTCCAAACCGTGCACCCGAACGATACTGCGCGCCAAAATCAAACGGCGCCCCCAGTATGGCGACATCGGCGTCGATTGTTTCCCAGTCCTGTACATACGGCGACTTGCCGAATGTCGGAATTCCGACAAAGGGGAGGTTCAAGCGGCCCGCATCATATCCATGGGATGACATCGGCATTCCTTTATTTGCGGCCAACACATGTAGCCAATCCTTGATTGCGGTGTCCCAGGCGGGCGTTAAAAAACCCGGGCACCGTTTGCAGAAAAGGACCTCACAATTTGAAATGGAAAATGTCTAGCCTAGAATGCTCGATGCGCGCGGGCCTGCGCTGCAAGAGTGATCGAGCGCATCAAAAGTAGCTGCCAGGCCGATCCCCGGTGTGATCATCATTCCAGCACGTAACGGGCCCGCAGGTCGAACGCGGGCCAGCGTTTAGCGATGTGGCGTCAATTCAAACGATCACCGGTAAGTGGCGCAAAGTAGGACACTTTGCCCAGATCAAAAGCCAGCGACAAGGCGTGTCCCGCCTGCGCCGAAGTTTCCGCATGAAGACGCGCGGTCACCTGTTTCCCGCCCAGATGGGACACCACATAGGTGTCTGCTCCAGCCGGTTCGACCATCTCCACCATGCATTCGGCCTCTTGTACGTCGGCGCCAGATCGGAAGCCGCTTTCGGCGATGTCTTCGGGACGCAGACCCAGCAAAACATCCGCTGGCAAGTCAAGATCGCGCTGATCCATCAGCTTCAACGGCGCGCCGTCGGGACGAGAGATTTCCAGCACGGTGTTGCCCTTTTCCTTGTGGGTTTTGGCCGGGATCAGGTTCATCGCGGGCGAGCCCATGAAGTCCGCCACAAAGAGGTTGGCGGGCGTGTTGTAGATCTCAGCCGGGGTGCCGATCTGCTGGATCACGCCGCCTTTCATCACCACAATCTTGGTCGCGAGGGTCATCGCTTCGATCTGGTCGTGGGTCACATAGACCATGGAGGCCCCAAGGGTCTGGTGCAGTTTCTTGATTTCAGAGCGCATCTCAACCCGCAGCTTCGCGTCCAGGTTCGATAGGGGTTCGTCAAACAGGAACAGCTTGGGATCCCGCACCAGCGCGCGTCCCATGGCAACCCGTTGACGTTGCCCCCCCGAAAGCTGGCCGGGACGCCGGTTGAGCAGCGATTCGATCTGCAGCTGGGCCGCAACTTTCATCAGCTTGGCCTCTTGGGTGGCGGCATCTTCGCCGCGCACTTTCATGCCAAAGGTGATGTTCTTTGCCACGCTCATGGTCGGGTAAAGCGCGTAGGACTGGAACACCATCGCGATATCGCGGTCCTTGGGGCTGACGTGGGTCATGTCCTTGCCGCCAATGCTGAGGTGGCCGTCGGTGATGGGTTCGAGACCGGCGATACAATTCAGCAACGTGGACTTGCCACAGCCCGACGGACCAACCAGCACCAGAAAGTCGCCGGGTTCGATGGAGACGTTGATATCCTTGAGGATTTCGACGTTTCCGTAGTTTTTGTAGAGGTTTTTAATATCAAGAATAGGAGCCATGGGTCACCCTTTCACTGAACCGGCGGTGAGGCCGCGGATGAAGTATTTGCCAGCAACGACGTAGACAAAAAGCGTAGGAAGCGCGGCGATGATCGCTGCGGCCATATCCACATTGTACTCTTTGACGCCAGTGGTGGAGTTGACGATATTGTTCAGCGCAACGGTGACAGGCTGGGTACCCGCCTGGCTGAAAGACACACCAAACAGAAAGTCGTTCCAGATCTGGGTGAACTGCCAGATGACCGTCACTACGATGATTGGCAGCGACAGCGGCATAAAGATCGACCAGAAGATGCGCAGGAAACTGGCGCCATCTACCTTGGCCGCTTTGGTCAGCTCAGCCGGAACCGTCACATAGTAGTTGCGAAAAAACAGCGTGGTAAAGCCAAGCCCGTAGATCACGTGGACAAAGATCAGCCCCGGAATACTGCCCGCCAGCTGCATCATGCCCAGTACCCGTGCCATCGGCAGCAACACCACTTGGAACGGGATGAAACAGCCAAACAGCATCAAAGAGAAGATCAGGTTGGCCCCTTTGAATTTCCAATGGGCAATCACATACCCATTCAGCGCGCCAAGGATGGTCGAGATCGCAACCGCCGGAATGGCAAGAATGACCGAATTCCAGAAATAGGGACGCAGCCCTTCGCATTGAATGCCCGTACAAGCACCGGACCAGGCGGTTTTCCAGGCGTCAAACGTGACCTCGCGCGGCAATGCCATCAGCGATCCGGTGCGGATTTCCTCAAGGCTTTTGAGGGATGTTGTCAGCATCACAAACAACGGCAACAGATAGTAGAGCGCAAAGAGGCCAAGGATCAGATAGAGGCCCAAACGCAGGGCGAGCTTGCCAAACCCGGTGTCGGATTTTGCGCTGCGCGCGGTTGAAGACATAGGGAGATCAGTCATTTTTCGCCCTCAGTTCTGAGTAGAGATAGGGAACAACGATGGTGAAAACGACCGCCATCATGATCATCGCAGAGCTTGCCGCCTGACCAATGTCACCGCGCGAAAACGCCATGGCATACATGTAGGTCGCGGGCAGATCGGTGGCATATCCCGGACCACCGCCGGTAAGCGCGATCACCAGATCAAAGCTTTTGATCGCCAGGTGGGCCAGCACGATAAAGGCAGACAGGAAGATCGGCGCCATCGAGGGGATGATGATCGCCGTATAGATCCGCCAGGTGGGGATACCGTCGACCTGGGCTGCCTTGATGATCTCTCCATCCACAGAGCGCAGGCCTGCCAGGAACAGCGCCATCACAAAGCCCGAGCTTTGCCAGACAGCCGCAAGCACAACCGTGTAGAGCGCGTAGTCCGGGTTCACAAGCCAGTCAAAGGTAAAGTTCTCAAACCCCCAGCCGCGCACGGTTGCCTCGAGTCCCAGACCGGGATTGAGGATCCATTTCCACGCAGTGCCGGTCACAATCATCGACAGCGCCATCGGGTACAGATAGATCGTGCGGATCACCCCTTCGGTGCGCACCTGCTGATCGAGAAAGATCGCCAGCATCAGCCCCAGCACCATGGCGATCACGATAAACAGCGCGCCAAAGATAAAGAGGTTGTCCATCGCCGTATCCCAGCGCGGCGAGGCAAAGAGTTTCTCGTATTGGATCGTGCCCTTGAGTTCGTAGCGGGGCAGAAGTTTTGAGCGGGTAAAAGAGACCCACGCCGTCCAGCCAATAAATCCATAGACAAAGATCAATATGGCGATGAAGGACGGGGCGAGCACCACCTTGGGCAGGTGATTTTCGAGCCAGTCAGACATGATGTCCTCCCATTAAAAAGCCGCCCCCACGCCGCGCATGGGGGCGGCCACATGATGTCAAGATTAGTAGCTGTTGGCGACGGCGTCAGCGAGCATCTGCACCGCTTCGGCTGAGGACATGTCAGAGTTGAAATGCGCGGTCACAACGTCGGTGATCGCACCCGCCTGTGCGCCACGCAGCGCCATGCCATGGGCGTAAGACGGCAGCAGAGTTCCCCCTTCGGACGAAGATGTCATGTCAGCGGCTGACAGATGCGCACAGCTGTCAAACTCATCCAGAGCCACGTCAACACGCGCCGGGATTGACCCCTTGTTCAGGTTGAAAACCTTCTGGAAGTTCTGCCCCACGATCAGCTCGGCCAAGAGATCCTGACCGGCCTTTTTGTCGGCGCCGGCCACATCAAACATCGCAAAGCTGTCGACATTGTACAGGAAGCCATCACCCGGCGTTGAAGCACACAGGAAGTCTTCGCCAGGCACTTTGCCTGCAGCCAGGAACTCACCCTTGGCCCAGTCGCCCATGATCTGGAACGCCGCTTCGCCGTTCATGACCATCGCCGTGGCAAGGTTCCAATCCCGACCAGAGAAGTTGCCATCCACATAACCACGCAGGGTGCGCATCTGGTCGAAGGCCTGAACCATCGTGTCAGACGTCAGCGCATCGGTGTCCAGATCAACCAGTGCCTGCTGGAAAAACTCCGCACCACCAACTCCCAACACAACAGCTTCGAACACGGTTGCGTCCTGCCAGGCTTGCCCGCCGTGGGCCAGCGGGGTGATGCCAGCAGCCGCCAGTTTTTCGGCAGCGGCGTTGAATTCGTCCCAAGTTGTGGGCATTTCAATTCCATTGGCAGCCAGCAGTTCGGCGTTTGCCCAGATCCAGTCGACGCGGTGCACGTTGACCGGTGCGGCACACCAGCTTCCTTCGCATTTCATGTGGTTGGCAATGGATTCTGGCAGAACAGCGGCCCAGCCCGACGCCTCGGCCACGCTGGAGATATCGGCCAGAACGCCTTCCTCGTACCATTCCTGAATGGCGGGGCCTTTCAGCTGAACCGCGGTTGGCGCATTGCCGGACAGGACACGTGCCCGCAGCGCGGTCATCGCAGCGTCACCGCCGCCACCGGCCACTGGCATATCCGTCCAGGTGCCACCTTTGGCTGCGAACTCTTGCTGGAGCACGGCCACGGATTTCGCCTCACCACCGGATGTCCAATAATGCAGGACTTCGGCTTCGGGGCCTGCGAATGCGGCGGATGCCGACGTTATGGCAAGGGCAGAGACTGCCGCAAATGCGGTGAATTTCATGTTAGATTTCCTCCCATTGGTGCCGCCCCTCCCGGGCAGCTGTGGCTCATCATTGTGAATGAAGGGGGCCTGTGACAACGTGCAATACACCCGCCAGACGGATGCGAGGGCAGTTTTTGTGCGGTTTTGTTACGCCCTGTTACTTTGGCATTGATTTTGTTGCACAGCGTTACAATGACACAAGGAGGGAGCGCCAATTCATTGGCAAAAGGAGGAGAAGCACCGTGACGATTCCCCGACTGTTGGTCGTTGATGACGATGCAGAGATGCGCGCGATGATGGTGCAATTTCTGCGCCAGAACGGCTATATCGCCCTGCCCGCGTCTACTGAGGCCGAGATCCAGACCCTGATCAAAGACAACCGGGTGGATCTGGTGTTGCTGGATGTCATGTTGGGGGATGAAAACGGGGTCGAGATCTGCGCCCGTCTCCGCAAGGATCGGGACGTGCCGATCATTCTGGTCTCGGCCCTGTCCGCAGATCACCAGCGCATGGCGGGGTATGAGGTTGGCGCCGATGACTATATCGCCAAGCCCTTCAATCCGGATCTGTTGCTGGCGCGGGTCAAGGCGGTTTTGCACCGTGCCCGCCGCAGCGCCTCGCTTATCTATCGCCGCAATACCGAAACGTTCCACTTTCAGGGCTGGATCTATGACGGCAAACGCGACGAGGTGCGCGCGCCTGATGGTGTGCAGGTGGCCCTGTCCAAACGGGAGACCGCCTTGCTCAAGGTGTTTCTGGCCAATCCCCATATCCCTTTGACTCGCGAAGAGATCGCCGCCGCGCTGGATGTCACCGGCGACAGTGGCGGTGATGCGGCGGGGCGGGCCATCGATGTTCTGGTCGGACGGTTGCGCACCAAGGTCGAGGCCAACCCCAAAGACCCCAAGATGCTGCGCACCGAACGCGGTGTTGGCTATGTCTTCTCCGCGGATGTTGAGGTTGAAGCCAGTTGAGGGCGCGCGCGCTTTCATTGCGCCGTTTGGGGCAGATCTGGGTTCTGGTTGCGGCTCTGTCCGGCGTACTCTTTAGCGGGGTCTGGATTGGGTCATCGCGTGCTTGGGATCGACATCTGACCCAGAGTTTTGTTGCGGGCTTTTCCTTATATGAAGCCCTGCGCCAAGGCACGCCCCTGCCACAGGACATTCGCGCAGAGCCAATGTCGCATGAACAATCCGCGTTGGCCGAAGCGGGGCGGTTTGAACGGTTAAACCAAGCCCCTCACCCGGCCTATGTCACCAACCTGTCGATCCATTCCAGCAGTATCGATCCCTTGCTGGGGGATACGCTGACCCTGGCCATTGTGTCGGACCGGCTGCGCTACCGTGTGGGCGACATCACGCCGCGTGCGGAGGCAAGTGCCGCTGAAAAGCTGGGGAATGTCACGCAGATCCTCGCGACCTATTGTTCGAACCCGGTGATTTACGCACGCTATGGGCTGGGGCCCTGGTTGCAGGTGAACGGCACATCCATCTGGGGCTGCAGCGCGCGGCCCACCGATTGGCGCCTACCGGCTGCTTTTGGTCTGTTTCTGGTTATGGCGGTCTTGTTGTCGCAAGTGGTGCGTGTCGCCAGCCTGTTCGAAGCTTTTGCCCGCCGCCTGCGGCAGCACCGACGTCTGGGCGGGCCAGAAAGCTATGAAAGCGACGGCCCATCTGAACTGAAAGAAGTTGTAGAGGCGGTGAACCTCTACCTTGAGGCCGAACATGACAGCCTGTCGAAACGGGCGGTGGTTCTGTCCGGTATCAGCCATGATCTGGGCACCCCTGCCACCCGGTTACGGCTGCGCGCCCGCCTGATCGAGGACGCCGCGCTGCGCTCAAAACTCGAAGGCGACATCGACCAGATGACCGGTATGATCGAAAGCGTCCTGACCTACACACGCGCTGAATTGAACCTGGAAGAGCCGCGCGAATTGTCCCTGTCGTCCTTGGTCGAAGCCTTGGTGGACGACTACCGCGATGTGGGCCATCCGGTGGATTTGGTCGAAAACGCCCCGCTTGTGGTGCACGGCATGGGCTCGCTGTTTCAATCGCGCAAAGGGTCCGCAACCATCCCTCAGGATCGCCGTGTCATTGTCACCTGTCGCCCGGTGGGGCTGCAAAGGGCCCTGTCAAACCTGATCGACAATGCAATCAAATATGGTCGCACCGCGCGGGTGACCTTGCAGGCCGACAGCCGCTTTGCCACCGTTTTGATCGAGGACGAAGGCACCGAATTCACCCTGGACGACATCAACCGCATGATGGCCCCGTTTCAGCGCGGCCATAACACCACCCAGATCGAAGGCACCGGTCTGGGGCTTTCCATCGTGGTTACAATCGTGTCGATCCACGGCGGCACTTTGACGTTTGAACAGGGGGATGTGGGGCTGCGCGCACGGGTTGTTCTGCCCCGGTGAACGTCTCCGTTTGCACAGATCTGTCCCCCTCTTTGGGCAATGACAACAACACCACCATAAAAACCGCAGTCCCGGTGCCTCTCTATGGTAAGAAATCGTATTATGAAACGTGCTAAATTTACGTGTGCAGGCTTATTAAATTAGCAATGCTCACCCGATTGAGCACGAACAGCAACTGTAGTAACAGCATTTCAATGGAAGCCGCCTAATTCAGGAGCCCAATAGATCAGCCGTGCAGAGATGCGACAATGAGGACGGTCCCTTTGTGCTGCTGATGATCTTGCAAACCAAGCATGCTTGGTATACATCCGCATACAACGCGCTTGTCGCTGACTCGCCAGACCTGTCTTAGATTCAGTGGTCAAGCTTACCGAAACGCATATTCGTCGAGGCAGTCATGAGCTTGTACACAGACTACTTAACAGAGATCGAAACGCGCAAAGAGCAAGGGTTGAACCCCAAGCCCATTGATGGTGGCGCTCTGACCCAAGAGATCATCGATCAAATCAAAGATGTGGACAATGCACATCGCGCTGCCTCTTTGCAGTTCTTCATCTACAACACCCTGCCCGGCACCACGAGTGCTGCAGGCGTAAAAGCCGCCTTCCTGAAAGAGATTGTTCTGGGCGAATGCGCTCTCGAAGAAATCTCTGTTGAATTTGCGTTCGAGCTGCTGTCCCACATGAAAGGCGGCCCTTCGATCGAAGTTCTGCTGGACATCGCATTGGGTGACGACGCAGCGCTGGCCACACAGGCCGCAGACGTGCTGAAGACACAAGTCTTCCTGTATGACGCGGACACCGACCGCCTGGATGCCGCCTACAAGGCTGGCAGCGCCGTCGCCAAAGACCTGCTGGAAAGCTACGCCAAGGCGGAGTTCTTCAACAACCTGCCCGAGATCGACGAAGAGATTAAAGTTGTGACTTATATCGCCGGCGAAGGCGATATCTCCACCGACCTTCTGTCTCCGGGCAACCAAGCGCACTCGCGCGCGGACCGCGAATTGCACGGCAAGTGCTTGATCTCGGAAACCGCTCAGCAAGAAATCGAAGCGCTGAAGATCAAACACCCCGATGCGCGCATCATGTTGATCGCGGAAAAAGGCACCATGGGTGTTGGCTCCTCCCGGATGTCCGGTGTCAACAACGTGGCCCTGTGGACCGGCAAACAAGCCTCGCCCTATGTGCCATTTGTGAACTACGCACCGATCGTTGCGGGCACCAACGGCATCTCGCCGATCTTTTTGACAACCGTCGGCGTGACCGGTGGTATCGGTGTCGATCTGAAAAACTGGGTCAAGAAAGTTGACGAGGACGGCAATCCGATCCTGAACAACGATGGCAATGCCATTCTTGAGCAGAAGTACTCGGTTGAGACCGGCACAGTTCTGACTATCAATACCAAGTCCAAGAAGCTTTATAGCGAAGACGGCAGCGAAGAGCTGGTCGATATGGCCGGATCTTTCACTCCGCAAAAGATGGAGTTCATGAAGGCGGGCGGCTCGTATGCCATCGTCTTTGGTAAGAAACTGCAGACATTTGCCTCCGAAGCTCTGGGCATCAAACTGGAATCCGCTTTTGCGCCGTCCAAAGAGATCAACGTTGAGGGCCAGGGCCTGACGGCTGTTGAAAAGATCTTTAACCGCAACGCTTTGGGTGTGAAAACCGACAAGCCGCTGCACGCGGGATCGGACGTGCGTGTCAAAGTCAACATCGTTGGCTCGCAAGACACCACCGGCCTGATGACCATGCAGGAACTGGAAGCAATGGCCGCGACCGTTGTGTCCCCTTCTGTTGATGGCGCCTATCAGTCTGGCTGTCACACCGCGTCCGTTTGGGATCTGAAGGCACAGGCCAACACACCGCGCCTGATGCAGTTCATGAACGACTTTGGTCTGGTCACCGGTCGTGACCCCAAGGGTGCGTATCACCCGATGACCGACGTTATTCACAAGGTGCTGAACGACATCACCGTGGATGACCGCGCGATCATCATCGGCGGCGACAGCCACACCCGTATGTCCAAAGGCGTGGCCTTTGGTGCGGACTCCGGCACCGTGGCGCTGGCGCTGGCAACCGGCGAAGCCTCCATGCCAATCCCCGAGTCCGTCAAAGTGACCTTCACCGGTCAAATGGCAGACCACATGGACTTCCGCGACGTGGTGCATGCCACCCAGGCACAGATGTTGGAACAACACGGCGACAACGTGTTCCAGGGCCGTGTCATCGAAGTGCACATCGGCACCCTACTGGCGGACCAAGCGTTCACCTTCACCGACTGGACGGCTGAGATGAAGGCGAAAGCCTCTGTCTGTATCTCCAACGATGAAACCCTGATCGGGTCCCTGGAGCTGGCGAAATCCCGCATCCAGATCATGGTCGACAAGGGTATGGAGCATGAAAACGGCATGCTCGCCAACCTGATCAAGATTGCGGATGACCGCATTGCTGAGATCAAATCAGGCGAAAAAGCCGCGCTGGTTCCAGATGCAAACGCCAACTACTTTGCCGAAGTTGTTGTAGACCTCGACGCGATCGTTGAGCCAATGATCGCGGACCCAGACGTGAACAACGTCGACGTCTCCAAACGTTACACCCACGACACCATCCGCCCGATCTCCTTCTACAAGGCAGAAAAGAAGGTCGACCTGGGTTTCGTTGGCTCCTGCATGGTCCACAAAGGCGACATCAAGATCGTGGCGCAAATGCTGCGTAACCTTGAAGTTGCCAATGGCAAGGTTGAGTTCAAAGCGCCGCTGGTTGTGACTGCGCCGACTTACAACATCATCGATGAGCTGAAAGAAGAAGGCGACTGGGAAGTGCTCCAGAAGTACTCAGGCTTTGAGTTCGACGACACCGCGCCCAAAGAAAAAGCGCGGACCGAGTATGACAACATCCTCTATCTCGAACGTCCGGGCTGTAACCTTTGCATGGGTAACCAGGAAAAAGCGGCCAAGGGCGACACCGTTCTGGCGACCTCGACCCGCCTGTTCCAAGGCCGTGTCGTGGCTGACTTGCCCGAGAAAAAGGGTGAATCGCTGCTGGGCTCGACCCCGGTTGTTGTCCTGTCCGCAATCCTGGGCCGCACGCCGACCCTGGAAGAGTACAAGACAGCCGTTGAAGGCATTGACCTGACCAAATTTGCACCGCCCCTCGACAAGAACGAAGCGGCAAAATCGATGTTCTTCTAAGACCACGACTGCACCAAAAAGAAGGGCCGCGACGGAAACTCCGTCGCGGCCTTTTTTCGTTGCGTGGCTGTTTGAAACGACAGCCAGATCAGATCACAGGATCAAGCGGTCTCGGTTTCCAATGCATAGGATCCGTCTTCGCGGTGCACTTCATTGCCGGTGACCGGCGGGTTGAAACAGCAGGCCATGACCAGCTCTTCATCGGCGCGTAGGATGTGGCGGTCATGCTTGTCCAGCGCATACATCACGCCGGGCTTGATGTGGTGCGTCTCCCCCGTGGCGATGTCGGTGATCGAACCGGAGCCTTGCATGCAATAGACGCTTTCAAAGTGGTTCTTATACTCGAACGTATGTTCGGAACCCGCCTCCAGAAACGTGATGTGGAAGGAGAACCCCATCCCATCATCCGCCAGCAGCATGCGCACGCTGGTCCATTTTGCATCGGCAACCACCCGGTCGCGCTGGCTTTCGATGATTTCGTTAAAGTCACGGACAATCATTGTCTTACTCCGCTGCCATTTTCTGGGCGCCCAGCACATCCTGTGCGGCACCGATTAGTATATTGAGCCCGTCCTGCAACACCGCATCCGGTGTTGTCAGCGGGGCGAGGATCTTGACCACCTGATCCTCAGCGCCTGAGGTTTCGATGATCAACCCATTCTGGAAGGCACGGCGGCAGATCTTGCTCGCCAGCTCACCACAGCCCACATCGACGCCGCGCATCATGCTCCGCCCTTTGATGCGGGCACCGGGCACCATATCGGCAATGGTGTTCAGGCCTTTTTCGACAATCACAGCCCGGCGCGCGATATCTTTTTCAAAAGCAGTGTCCGCCCAGAACGTCTCGATCGAGACCCGTGCAGTGACAAAGGCATGGGTGTTGCCACGGAAGGTGCCATTGTGTTCGGCCGGCCCCATCACGTCAAACTCGGGTTTCACCAGGACCAAGCCCATCGGCAGCCCAAAGCCCGAAATCGATTTGGCCAGGGTGACGATATCCGGCGTGATGCCCATGCTCTCAAACGAGAAGAACTGCCCGGTACGGCCACAACCCGCCTGAATGTCATCCACAATCAACAAGGCGCCTGCGTCCTTGGCAAGCTTTGCAATCCGTTGCAGCCATTCACCACTGGCCGCGTTCAAACCGCCTTCGCCCTGGACAGTTTCCAGCAGGATCGCTGCGGGTGCATCCAGACCGGACGAACGGTCGTTCAACATCGTCTCCAACAGCTCGGACGTATCGCAGCTCTGCCCCATGTAGCCATCAAATGGCATGCGGGTCACATTGTTGAGGCTGACGCCCGCACCACCGCGATGGTAGCTGTTGCCGGTGGCTGCTAGCGCCCCTTGAGTGACGCCGTGAAACCCATTGGTAAAGGCGATCACATTGGTGCGCCCGGTTGCCTTGCGCGCGATTTTCATCGCGGCTTCTACGGCATTTGCACCCGTAGGCCCGGTGAACATAACCTTGTGATCCATGTCACGGGGACGCAGGATCAGCTGTTCGAACGCCTCCAGAAACGCACCCTTGGTATTTGTGTGCATGTCCAGACCATGAGCCAGGCCGTCCGATTGCAAGTGGTCAATCAGCGCCGCCTTCATATCTGGATTGTTGTGACCGTAATTCAAGGAAGAACAGCCTGCCAGAAAGTCGATATATTGCTGCCCGTCCTGGGCGGTCATCTGTGAACCGGAGGCGGAGGTAAACACAGTGTCGAAGCCGCGGCAGTAGCTGCGTGCATCAGACTCGCGACGGGTAAAAATGGCTTTGGCGGAGGTATTCGTAGACATACGACCTCTTTCAGCTTTTGAGGGGAAAGGGAAAAATCGCGTCGGCACCAAAAGGTGCCACGCAATCATGCAGCAAGCGCGACCCGGTTTTTCAGCGGGATAGTGACCAGGTTCTCGGTCTTGCACCGATCCTGAAAATGCTGCGCTTGCGTGTAATACGGGGTGATATCCAGCTGGCTGTCTTGCAGCTTGGCAAACTTGCGGAACAGCGCCCATGAGGCGTCGTTTTCAGCCGTGATTGTGGTTTGAATGCGCGTCACGTCCTCACACTGGGAACGACGCAGGATCGATTGCAACATCATCGCACCCAGGCCACGACCGCGCACAGATTCCGCAACGGCGACCTGCCAGACAAACAACGTGTCCGGCTCGTTCGGCATCACATAAGCCGAAATCCAGCCCACAGCCTCTTGCGAAAGCTCAGCCAACACGCAGGTATCCGCGAAATGGTCACACTGCAGAAGATTGCAATACATGGAATTTTCATCGAGCGGTCTGCACGCGCGCACCAGTTTCCAAACATCGGCACCATCAGTGGCAGTAGGTTGGCGCAGTGTTGGCAGGGCAATGCGTGCCAGGTCAGCGGGGTGTTGCATCTATCAGCTCTCCTTATCGCTTCGATGCACGAAGTATCAGACACAATCCAAAACTTCAACAATCAAAGCATAAAATGTTCAAAAGCGACTCATTTGAGCAATACGCGGCCCAAACCGTCGCATATCGACCACGAAACACTTGGACAAGCCAACTATTTTTGAATTTGCGAAACGTCGACACCACCGGTATGCTTTGACATCTGAAGTAATGGAGCTTGAATGGAACGGATTGACAGCAGCCTGATCGCCTTGCGCCGCATTGTGCGCGCAACTGAATTGTTCGGCCGTGAAATCCGCCAGACAACGGGCGTTACCCCAACCCAGTTTCGAGTTTTGCAAATCATCGCGGAAAACGGGTTCGCGACGGCCAAGGCGATCTCGCTCAGGATGCGCGTCTCCCAGGGAACGGTCACATCGCTGGTGGACAAGCTGGTGCGCGAAGGACTGGCCTTGCGGGAGAAATCAAGCCAGGACAGACGCCAGACCAATATCCTGCTGACGGATGCCGGGCGCGGCGTTATCGCGGACGCCCCCGATCCCTTGCAGCAGCGGTTCGTGCGTAAATTCGCCGCTATGGACGACTGGGAACAGGCCATGCTGGTTGCGAGTCTGGAACGTGTGGCGTCGATGCTGGACGCCGAAGATATGGATGCCTCCCCCGTTCTGGACACTGGGGAGATCCGACCGGCGACATAGCGCCGACTTCGTATATCAGAACACTTGGCCAAGGCGCGAGATCGCGTCCAATCGCCTTGGGCCAAACGAAAAGGGGCCGCCAGATGGCGACCCCTTCCCTATCATCCGACTGGATGGGGTGACTTACATCATGCCGCCCATGCCGCCCATGTCGGGCATGCCGCCACCTGCAGATGCGCCGCCGTCTTTGGATGGTTTGTCAGCAACCATTGCTTCGGTGGTGATCAGCAGACCAGCAACCGACGCCGCATCTTCCAGAGCGGTACGGGTTACTTTTGCAGGGTCGATCACGCCGAAGGAGAACATGTCGCCATATTCTTCGGTCTGTGCGTTGAAGCCGAAAGAGGTCTCGGAGCTTTCGCGAACTTTGCCTGCAACAACCGCTCCGTCAACACCGGCGTTCTCAGCGATCTGACGCAGAGGCGCTTCGATTGCTTTAGCAACGATCTTGATACCAGCGTTCTGGTCAGCGTTTGCGCCTTCCAGACCGGCCAGTGCTTTACCAGCTTGAACCAGAGCAACACCACCACCAACGATAACACCTTCTTGAACGGCCGCGCGGGTCGCGTTCAGTGCATCGTCAACGCGGTCTTTGCGCTCTTTTACTTCCACTTCGGTCATACCACCAACGCGGATCACAGCAACACCACCTGCCAATTTGGCAACGCGCTCTTGCAGCTTTTCGCGGTCGTAGTCAGAGGTGGTTTCTTCGATCTGGCTGCGGATCTGTGCAACACGTGCTTCGATCTCAGCTTTCTCACCAGCGCCGTCCACAACAGTGGTTTCGTCTTTGGTGATCTGGATTTTCTTGGCGGTGCCCAGCATGTCCATGGTCACGGACTCAAGCTTCATGCCCAGATCTTCGGAGATCACCTGGCCGCCGGTCAGGATCGCGATGTCTTGCAGCATGGCTTTGCGGCGATCGCCGAAACCAGGTGCTTTAACAGCTGCGATTTTCAGACCGCCGCGCAGTTTGTTGACAACCAGGGTCGCCAGCGCTTCGCCTTCAACATCTTCTGCGATGATCAGCAGAGGCTTTTGCGACTGGATCACAGATTCCAGCAGCGGAACCATGGACTGCAGAGAAGACAGTTTTTTCTCGTGCAGCAGGATCATGCAGTCTTCGAGTTCTGCAGTCATCTTGTCAGGGTTGGTGACAAAGTAAGGTGACAGGTAGCCACGGTCGAACTGCATGCCTTCGACAACGGTGGTTTCTGTTTCTAGACCTTTGTTTTCTTCGACGGTGATAACACCTTCGTTGCCAACTTTTTGCATCGCGTCTGCGATTTGCTGACCGATTTCAGCTTCGCCGTTGGCGGAGATGGTGCCAACCTGTGCAACTTCGGCAGAATCTGCAACTTCACGTGCAGCGGACTTCAGGCCTTCAACAACTTTGGAAGTTGCCAGATCGATGCCGCGCTTCAGGTCCATTGGGTTCAGACCAGCAGCAACTTGCTTCAGGCCTTCTTTGACGATGGCTTGGGCCAGAACAGTCGCGGTGGTGGTGCCGTCGCCTGCTTCGTCGTTGGTGCGAGAAGCAACTTCTTTCACCATCTGGGCGCCCATGTTTTCGAACTTGTCTTCCAGTTCGATTTCCTTGGCAACGGAAACACCATCTTTGGTGATGCGCGGTGCGCCAAAGGATTTGTCCAGAATGACGTTACGGCCTTTGGGGCCCAGGGTCACTTTGACGGCGTCTGCCAGTACATTTACGCCAGCCAGCATACGGTTGCGGGCATCGGTGTCGAACTTGACGTCTTTTGCAGCCATGTTCTTTCTCCTTCGAGAATTAAGTTAGAATATGCGAGATGGGGGATCAGAGAAGCGTTGGGAAAAACCCGGTCGCTTACTCGATGATGCCCATGATGTCGCTTTCTTTCATCATCAGCAGCTCTTCGCCGTTGACAGAAACTTCGGTGCCGGACCATTTGCCGAACAGGATCTTATCGCCAGCTTTAACAGCCATTGCGATCAGCTCACCGCTGTCCTTGCGTGCGCCTTCGCCGGTTGCGACGACTTCGCCTTCGGACGGCTTTTCTTTTGCACTATCGGGGATGATCAGACCACCAGCGGTTTTTTCTTCGCCTTCGGTACGACGCACCAGCACGCGGTCATGAAGCGGTTTCAATGCCATCTTTGCAGCTCCTTAAGCTCAAAGTTAGTTTCTCTAAACACCCGTGCCATCCTTCTTGGAAGCAACGAGCACGGATCATTATCACTCACAACAGCCGAGTGATAACGGCACGGAAGCTATGGCGGGTGTTGGCCCCTGTCAACGGGGTCTAAGGGAAAACACTGTGACTTTTTTGTGCTGCACTGCGGCCATCGCCCCGAGTTCGCCCTATATCTTGCCAGAAGCCCAGGCGGCGTTAACCTTTCCCACACAGTCCAGGACGCGGTCGCCTCTGCCAAAGGGGCAGGACTGAGGTTCGCACATGCCGCGAATCGACGGCCGGCGGTCTGGACAAAACGGCGCAGAGAGTCGTTTTTACGCCATTAATTAGGTGCGATATCGCCGTAGAAAAGTCACCGTCGCACCGTGATTTCAACACAAGCCGCTGCAGCTTTGAGCAAACCGAAACAATCACCGCAAATTCTGCAAAAATGTTTCGTTATCAGAGGGTTGATATGTCCGTGAAATCCTTAATAATAGGTATACGAGCAACGGTATATAGCATTGCTCGAGACTATACGGAATTTCACAAAGCCATTTTCATATCGACAGAAGAGAGGGCTTTTGCCCTCTCTCTTTCGGTGTGAGATCCCCGACCTCAGCCGTCCGTGTCCGCGCTATGCGCCCAATCGGCCAGACCTTTCTGTCCCGCCTCAGTCAGGGCATAAATCCCCTTCGCAACACGTTCAAACCAACCATAATGGTTGTCGGCCATTATCCGCGTGGCTTTGGGCACCTCTGCCTCTTTTGCGACCACCGCCCCCTTGGATGGGCCATTTTCCGCCAGATAGGTCGCACAGGCCAGCGCATCCTGGCGGTAGGCGGTCACAATCCCATGGCGCGTCGCACCGCCTTGGTTGGGATCACCACGCAGGCGTTCGAATTCGCGCAACAGACGGGCTTGTTTGACCTTGGACTGGCGCGGCGCATAGGGACCCGGGTCACATTGCACCTCGGCGCGACCATCCTCCCGAACTGTGATCAGCCCGAGCCCCAGCCGTCGACACATTGCCAGGTTATCCCGCATTTGCCGCCGCGCCTGCCGCCCTGTTGGTCGGGGTACGGCGATATAGACCAGATCCGTCACCGCCAGCCGCGCGATCGCTTGATGAAACAGAGACAGGGAAAAGCGCAGTTTTAGCTCGACCACCACCGGCGGCTCGTCGCCCCTGCGCGCCACCACATCAGCGGCGACCACCTCTCCCTTCACCTCATACCCCTGGTGTTCCAACAAGGATTTAACGGGCGCATAAAGCTGGTCTTCACGGTTCATGGGCGATGATTGGCAGGTTGAAGAGATCGTGACAAGTCATCGTGACTGCCCCCCTTGCAAATTGCGCGCAATGGCCGTTAGCTCAAAGGACTTTATGAGCATTGAGATTACGTATGAAAAAGTTTCTGCTGGGTCTAGCCTTTGCGCTTTATGGCACCGCGGCTCTTGCCGCGTGCAAAGGGGTCGATTACCGCGACCACCTGCCGCCAACTGTTGCCGCACGTCTGGAACAGCAAATGGCCGCAACCCCCTTTGCCACCGGCAACCACTGGGTCGCGCGCAAAGGCGACAAGACGCTGCATATCGTGGGCACCATGCACAGCGGCGACCAACGCATGGCAGCCGTCATGCGCACCCTGCGCCCCGTCATTGCCGACGCGGACGCGGTATATTTTGAGGTCACCGGGCGCGAGGTTGCCTCTTTCCGGCAGGATTTCATCAAAAACCGCGATGCGTTCTTGCTGCCGAAAGAGGGGACATTGTCCCAAGTGATGTCCCAGGCGGGCTGGCGACAGTTCCAGCTCTACGCCAAAGTCACCGGATTGGATCTTAAGGCGGTGGAGCGGTTGCAGCCCTGGGCGATCAGCACTTTTCTGGTCCAAAACGGCTGCCGGCCCTCCGGATTTGGCGTGCGCCGTGGCCTGGATGACCGCATCGAAAAATTCGCGGTCCGCAAACGCATCCCAATTGGAGCGCTGGAAAGCGTCGAAACCAGCCTGCAGGCCATGGTGCGCATTCCGGTCCGCGATCAGGCCAAGATCCTGGAGAACGATATCGCGTTGCTGATGTCTCCACGCCCCGATGACGCCACCGCAACCGAGGCTTATTTCGACGAGAGCGTCTGGCAGGCTTTTTTGCTGCTACCTTGGATCACCCAACAATATGTCGACAGCCCCCCGCGTGAGCTGGAGCGATTGAACAGGGTATTAAATGAAAGCCTGCTGACATGGCGCAATCGCAAATGGATGCGCACCTTGTTGAATGTCCAGGGTGATACTGTGGTGGTCGCGGTCGGCAGCGCGCATCTTCCTGGCAATAGCGGTGTTTTGAACCTGTTAAAACAACAGGGTTACAGATTGGAGCGGGCGGCATTTTGATGCCCCTGCATGTCCACCCACGAGGTTTCAATGCTTAAACGTATCACGGTGGCCCTTGCGCTGCTTCTTCTGGTCCCCGGACTGGCTCTTGCGACGTGCAATGGCCAGGATCTGCGTCGCGATCTGTCTCCGCAAGATCGCGCAGCAGTGGCCGCATCCATGGCCGATGTCCCCTTTGCCGAAGGCAATCATTGGGTCGCCAAACAGGGCGCGCGCACAATCCATCTGATTGGCACCGTGCATATATCCTCGGACCGGTTGACGCCCATTACCGAGCAGCTACAACCCATCATCGCCGGGGCCGACGTTCTATTTCTGGAAAGCACCCCGGATGAGATCGCCAAGATGCAAGACCATCTGGCGCGTGATCCCGAGCTGACCTTTATCACCGAAGGACCCACTCTGATCGATCGCCTGCCCGCGGGTGATTGGGAGATCCTGTCGCAAAAGGCCAAGGAGGCCGGTATCCCGTCTTGGGTTGCGGCCAAAATGCGCCCCTGGTTTCTGGCAACCGCGCTGTCATTGCCCGCCTGCCTGCGGGCCGATCCCAACGTTGAATACGGGCTCGACAAACGCTTGGCCGCCGTGGCCAATGACGTCAATATTCCCACCGCCTCGCTTGAAGATCCGCTGGATGTGATCCGCATGCTGGACCGCGACCCGCTTGAGGAACAACTGCGCCAGATGCGCCCCTATATTGCGCTGATCGGCGGCGGCGAAGATGGCGAAGACGGGATTGCCACCATGCTGGCCGCCTATTTTGATGAACGTGTGGCCGAGTATTTGGAAATCAGCCGCACCGAGTTTCTGAATGGCTCCACCACCTCAACGGGTGAGGCTGACAAGATCTGGACCGACCTGATGGCGCGTCTTTTGAAAGAGCGCAACACCACCTGGATGCCGGTCATTGAATCCTTTGAAGGCAATACAATCGCCGTCGCAGTGGGCGCGCTACATCTGCCCGGTGAATTTGGCCTGCTGAACCTGCTGTCGGATGCGGGCTACAGCATCGAACGCGCAGCGTTTTGATCACTGCAAGAGGCCAAGAAAAAGGGCGCGCAGCCAAAACTGCGCACCCTCTCCTGCTCGATCAGAGGTCGGGATTTAATCCCCGTCAGCCACCCCTGCTGCACGCAGACGGGCGCGCCGGGCACGGTAGCTGGGCAGCACCACTAAAATGGCGGCCAACACCAACAGGCCCAAGGTCATCGGACGTTCCCAGATAAACGCCACCCCGTCATACAGTTGCATGGAGCGCGCAAAGTTGTCCTCCATCATACCGCCCAAGATGAAGCCAATCAGTAGCGGCGCCAGTGGGTAGTCCGCAAACTTCAGCGCCGTGGCACAGACCCCGAACCCAACCAGCAGCAGCAATTCGGTTGCATTGTTCTGCCCGATATAGGCCCCCATCAGGGTAAAGAACAAAATGAACGGGATCAGATAGTTGCGCGGCACTGACAGAACCTTGGCGATATAGGGGATCAACGGCAGGTTCAGGATCAACAGAACCAGATTGCCAATGAACATCGACATGATCACCGCCCAGAACACTTGCGGTTCATCAATCATCAATCGCGGACCCGGTGTCACATTCAGCGCAATCAGCGCGCCCAACAGGATTGCCGTGGTGCCAGACCCCGGAATACCCAACGTCAAAAGCGGCACAAAGGACCCGGTGCAGGCGGCGTTGTTCGCGGTCTCTGGCGCGGCAAGCCCTTTGATGGAGCCTTTGCCAAACTCATCCTGCTCTTCCTTGGTGGCTATATTGCGTTCCAACGCATAGCCCAAGAAACTGGCGATGGTCGCACCGGCCCCCGGCAGAACCCCAATAAAGAACCCCTGCAACGACTGGCGACCAATGACCGGCGCGATGGATTTGGCCTCTTGCCGGCTGATCCGCAGATCCGAGATTTCGCCGCTGTTGCCGCTCATCTCTTTCTTTTTCAAAACCAGAAACAGCGCCTCTGGCAGGGCAAACATCGCCATTGCAAGTGTGATAAAGCCAAAGCCCGATTGCAGATCCATCACCCCCATCGTGAAGCGTGGCAGGTTGAACAATGCCCCCTCACCCACGGTGGCCATGATCAACCCCAAAAGGGTCATCAACATTGCCTTGGCCACCTGCCCGGTTCCGGCAAAAGCCGCAATGGCCGAAAGACCCACAACCATCAATGCGAAATATTCAGAAGAGTGGAACAACAGCGCTACCGACGACAGGGCTGGCGCAAAGATCATCAACAAGATCGCACCAATGGTGCCGCCCGCAAAGCTGGAGATCGCGGCAATGGTCAGTGCCTTCCCGGCCTTGCCCTGACGCGCCATCGGATAGCCGTCAAAACTGCTGGCAACCGTGCCTGCAACGCCGGGTGCGTTCAACAGAATGGATGAGGTCGAGCCACCAAAAATCGCACCGTAATAAACGCCTGCAAGCAGGATCAACGCGGCCGAGGGGTCCCCCATGGAGATCGCCACCGGGATCATGATCGCAATGATCGACATCGGGCCAAGGCCCGGCAACATGCCGATGAATGTACCAATCAGACAGCCTGCGATCACCATCAACAGGTTCTGAAACGAGAGGGCCGTTTGCAGCCCGATCAAAAGTCCTTCGAGCATATCAGCCTCCTATGAAACCGGGTAACGGACGCAGGTAGATCCCCAGCACTTGCTGAACCAGATACCACACCACAAAGGTCGCAATACCTGCCACCACCGCCATGATGACCCAGCGGCGCTCACCAAGGATGGCGGAGCCCAGCATCAAAAACGCGATTGTTGAAAACAAAAAACCAAGCGGGCGCAAACACAGCGCATAAGCGACCATCAGCCCCAGCAGCAAAAGCGCCTGACCGATATGATAATCGCCAAGGCGGCGATAATCGATTTCGCCAATCTTAGCTTCGCCATTTTCAAGGCCCAACAGAATGGTCAGCGACGCGACAATTCCCAAAATCGACAGCACTTTTGGAAATGTGCTGGGCCAGATGGGCGCGCGTTTCATAAAGGGTGCAAGACCTGCGTCCATGGTGAACCACGCCGCATAGCCATAGGCCAGACAAATGCCCAGCAGCACCAAGGCGATCCAACGATCAAGTGCCATTATTCCCCTCCCCGTGGGATAAAAGAAGGGCGGGAGTTTTCGTCCCGCCCTAGGTTTGTTTTTTCAAAGGTCGTGCCTAGGGTTGTTCGCGATCAGAGGAAGCCAAGCTTCTTCATCAGGTCGCCAATGGTCTTTTCCTGATCTTCCAGGAAGGCTTTGAAATCATCGCCCGAGTTGTGGATATTCACCCAACCATTGCGCGTACGTACGGCTTCCCATTCCGGGGTGTCGTACATTTTTTCAATCGCCGCCTGATAGGTCGCCAATTTGTCAGCAGGCAAACCCGGTGCACCAAAGAACCCGCGCCAGTTCACAAAGCTAGTGTCGATGCCCTGTTCTTTCATGGTCATCGCATCAGGCGCCGCATCCACGCGCTCATCTGAGGTAACGC
Organism: Epibacterium ulvae; assembly: GCF_018678075.1. Classification (GTDB taxonomy): domain Bacteria; phylum Pseudomonadota; class Alphaproteobacteria; order Rhodobacterales; family Rhodobacteraceae; genus Epibacterium; species Epibacterium ulvae_A. The sequence continues at coordinate 139,220 of NZ_JAHHIR010000028.1, forward strand.
CGATGATCTTCACTTCGCCTGCGGCTGCCAAATCAACCGCTTCTGAAAATCCGGTGGACAGGGCTGCGATTTCGCCAGAAAGCAGCGACGCCATGGCTTTGCCACCCGCATCATAGGGGATGTATTTCACGCCCAGCGCGTCTTTGCCGGCCGCTTCCATCACCATCGCTGCGACCAGGTGATCCATGCCACCCGGAACCGAACCACCGCCAATGGCGGTTTTGGATGGGTTGGCGTCATAGGCAGCCAACAGATCTGCCATTGAATTGATCGGGCTGTCTTTGCCGACCACAATCGCGGCGTAGTCCCCAATGGTGCCTGACACCAGGGTCAGGTCGCGGAAGTTGTGTGGAAACACACCGGTCAACGAACGGATCACGATGGGGGTGGAATTCACCATCAACGTGTCATGGTTGCTGTCGGCGTTTTCGATCAGGAATCCGATCGCCTTGCCGCCGCCACCACCGGACATGTTCTCGTAAGATGCGGTGCCAATAAGCCCAGCGCCAGTCAGCGCTTCGCCGGTTCCACGCGCGGTGCCGTCCCAACCACCACCGGCGCCGCCGGGGATCAGGAAGTGGATGCTGTCGAGAACTTTTTCTTCGGCAAATGCTGGTGCGCCAAAAGATAGCGTTGCGATAGCAGTAGCCAACAGGGCGCGGCGGCCCAGTTTAAATGTCGTCATAATTTCCTCCCATTTGACAACTGGTCGCAAGGCGACACAATCGTTGGAGCATTGTTCACGTGAACCTGACACAAACCTGTCGCGCCTTGGGAGGGGCGGAATGTTCAATGAAATTTCTTCTGGTCGAAGACAATCTGGATCTCGCAAACGCTGTCACGTCACGCATGTTGATGGATGGCCATGTTGTTGATCATGCAGAGAAAATAGAAGACGCAAAACTGTTTTCCGATACCGGGGAATATGACCTGATCCTGTTGGATATAATGTTGCCCGATGGCGATGGGCGCAGCTTTTTGGAACATCACCGCGCCAAAAAACGCGACACACCTGTCATCGTTCTGACGGCCCGTTCGCAGGTTTCTGACAGAATCAGCCTGCTCGATCTGGGTGCCGATGACTACATGACCAAACCCTTTGACCACGCCGAATTGCAGGCGCGGGTGCGGGCAGTGTTGCGCCGCAACCACGGATCTTCGCAACCGGTGATCTCTGTTGGCGATGTCAGTTTTGACCCTGTGGCCGGTCAAATGCGGGTCAAAGGCACGCCCGTCAAACTGCGCAACCGCGAGCTGCGGCTGTTCGAACTACTGATCAACGCGCCCAATCAGATCTTCTCAAAACAGAAGCTCTGCGACCGGCTTTTCACCTTTGATGAGGACGTCTCAGAGAATGCGATTGAGGTCTATATCGGACGTCTGCGCAAACATCTGGAGCCCTCTTCTGTAACCATCACCACCCACCGTGGACTTGGCTACAAGTTGGACCCCAGATGAGCGATCAACGGGCCGGTAAGGTCAACACATCCGGGTCGCTGCGCAATACCTTGATGATCTCCTTGATCGGTGGTGCAGTGGTGCTGGCGGTGATCCTTTATCTGGTGGTGCGCACCTATGCGGCCCAGATTGCGCAATCGACGCAGGACCGGATCCTGAGCGCATCTGTCACCTCGATCCTGGATGCGGCTGCGATCCGCAATGATACCTTGTCGGTGGAACTGCCCTATTCGGCCTTCTCAATCCTGTCGACGCAGGCCGATGATCGGTTTTTCTACGCCCTCTATCAGGACGGTGAATTTCTGTCTGGCTATGACCGGATAATCCATATCGAAACCCCACCCGGTGAGGTGCAATTTGTCAGCGGGCGTTTTGACGGATCTGACCTGCGCATGGCCACCGCCGCGCGGCGTTTGGTCGGTGGCACCGAACGCACCACCCTCAGCGTGACCGTGGCCCAAACACAGGAAAGTCTGGCCGGGGTGCTGAACCGGATTTCCCGCAATGCCGCGTTGCTGGGCTTTGGGTTCTTTGCCCTGATGACCCTGCTGTCCCTGTGGCTGACCTATGCCACCATCACCCCTCTCACCCGGCTGGCCGCATCGGTGCAGCGGCGCGGCGCCGAGGACTTGCGCCCGGTGGCCGCCCCTGTCCCGGCCGAAATGGCGCCGCTGGTCGGCGCGCTCAACAGCTTTATGGGGCGGTTGTCGCATTCGCTGAACCAATCCGAAGAATTCATCGCCGAGGCAGCGCACCGTGTTCGCACCCCGCTCGCCACCGTACGCTCTTATGCGGAAACAACATTGCAGCGGGTCGACAAGTTGGAGAACCGTCAGGCCCTGCGATCCATGGTGCGCGCCATCGACGAAAGCTCCCGCGCGGCGGGGCAATTGCTGGATCACGCGATGATCACCTTTCGCGCTGATCATCTGAACAAGGAAGAGCTGAACCTGACCGAACTGACCCAAGAGCTGATGCAAGCCATGCGCCCCATTGCTGAAATGAAGGACGTCGAACTTGACCTCATCGCCAGTGACACGGTTTACACCGAGGGCGACTCGATCCTGCTGCAAAATGCCCTGCGCAACCTAATCGACAACGCGCTGAAATACGCCCCATTTGAGACCGCAATCACCATCAAAGTTTCGGCCAATCCAGCACAGGTCAAAGTGCGCGATTATGGCCCCGGCTTTCCGGTGGATGAGATCGACGAGCTGGCAACCCGGTTTCGACGTGGCACCAATTCCGAAGGCATCATCGGATCGGGCCTGGGGCTGACAATTGCTTATGACGTGGCCACCGCGCACGGCGGCACATTGACCCTGACCAACCCTGCGGAGGGCGGCGCATGCGCTATTTTATCGCTTTAATTCTGGTATTTTGCGCCACGCTTACCCTGGCCCAAGATTGGGAAGATGAACGCCTGTTTGGCGAGAAAAATGCAGCGGTGACCCTGCGGGTTCTGTCCAGCACCGACACCGACTATCTAGCGGCCATGATCGACGGTTTCATTGCCCAAAACCCTGACCTAGCGGTGGAATACCTGGTCACCGGCACTCAAAATCTGAACCGCGTGATGCGTGCAGATCCTGGCCGGTTTGATCTGGTAATCTCAAGCGCGATGGACCTGCAAATCAAACTGGTGAACGACGGGTTTGCCTCTGCGTTGGATGACATCACGTCGCCGGAATGGACCCATTGGCGCAACAGCCTGTTTGGCTTTACCGCGGAACCTGCCGCCATCGTGCTGCATAAATCAGTGCTGGCCAACCACCCTGCCCCCGAAACGCGACAGGATCTGATCCGCCTGCTGCGCGCCGAACCTGACCTGTTTCGCAACCGGGTTGCCACCTATGACATTCGCACCGCTGGCCTTGGCTATCTGTTTGCCGCCCAAGACGCGCGTACCTCCGAAACCTATTGGCGCCTGTCCGAGGTGATGGGCGGGTTGGGCACCCGGCTCTATTGCTGTTCCGGAACCATGATCGATGCGGTCGCGCGCGGCGACATGTTGGTCGCCTACAATGTGCTGGGCAGCTACGCTGCCGCCCAGGCGCAGGATCACCCCCAGATCGAAGTCATCGTGCCGGCCGATTTTGCCACCACCATGATGCGCACCGTGCTGGTGTCGCGTCGGTCGAGCAAACAGGACAACGCGCGCAACTTCGTGGCCTATATGTTGGAACACTTCTCCAATCCACCGCCATTGGGCACGCCGCAATTGCCGCAGCTGTTATCAAAAGAGGGGCAGAAAAACAGGCAGGTCATCCCTTTGGAGCCCGCCTTGATGATTTATCTCGATCGGCTCAAACGTCAGGCGTTCACCCGCGAATGGGAAAGCGCCGTCATTCAATAGATTCACGCAATTGCTATGTTCCTCGAGCGAAGAGAGACCTCCGGCGTGTTGCAGAAAAATGACGTTGTTACAATTCGAACTCGTGCAGCCGATATTGGATGGGTTATTGCAGAACCGAACGGATGCTTGCTTCTCCCTGGCAATGGCTTTGCCGCGCAAATCGGTTGAGGGGATTCATGTTGTGAAACCAGCATGATCGTTGAAGGCATGAGCAGCTGGGCCCCAACGAAGTACAAGACCACAAATTGGCCGTCTTACAATGACAGTTTGAAGCTACGCGGATCGCTGTCGATTTGGTTTGACCCTGAGATGGCCTGGGTGCCACCGCCAAGCGGCAAGCGCGGTCGATAACAGAGTTTCAGCGACGCGGCGATAGGCGTGCCTGACTTTGAAGGTCCTGTTCGGGCTCCCATTACGGCAGACCACTGGCTTTGTGCAAAGGCACCGAAAAAAATAGCTTTCTCTGGCCCACAGGACTGTTTGTGACACTGCCTGCATCGGGTGTTGTTAGGTTGCTGAGTGGCTATCTGGGCCTTGGCCAATAGGCGCTTGGCGTTGCTGTCTTTTTAGGGGGGATCTTGCTTGTCCCCTATGTGGCGATGTACTTTAGGCGCATATTCAACGTCCCCGCTGCCACCTCTTGGGTCATTCTGACTGTGTTTGGCGTAGTTAGGTTCAGGCCTTCGGTAACGGGAGCACTTCTGTCAAGAGATTCCACGCAAACAAACTGATCCGCCGGAGCGGTGCTTTTAGTTCGTCGCGTCCGCGCTGCTTTCTCTCACAGCCTTTGACTGAGGTCCTTTGGGTACATGCTTCGGTTCGTGGTCAGCGCGACGGCTGCCAACAGGATGCTGGTTCGATGTAATTCCGATGTGCCCATCTCATAGGCGTGCTTGACGGATGTCAGCGACGTCCTGACCACGGCATCATCGGAACCACGTCCCTGCGGGACCTCGAAAGCTTGCGATTAAGCAGGCAACGGTTCTGTGCTGG
>NZ_JAHHIR010000002.1 GCF_018678075.1 Epibacterium ulvae
ATTTACGCCAAATCTTGTCCAAGGATTGGGGAGTAGCTCAACGCGATGTTTTGATCATCCTGCTACCGATGCTGGTGATCCTGCTCTTGGTCATATTGTTCCTAGAGATCGCATTGTGGTTGCCACGGCAATTGATGCCAAGCGCGTTCTAACCCGCGCGAAAAGCGACACGTGAAAGGCAGGTCACTATGGCCTGCCTTTTTCATTTCACGGGCGTTGTTTGGACTTCCGATAGGCCGCCGCCTTGGCCCGGTTGCCGCAGACCTCCATTGAGCACCATCGCCGCCGGTGGCTTTTGCTCACGTCCAGAAAATACAGCGAACAATCTTCGGCCTCGCAATTTTTCACAAACCGCAGATCGGCCTCACAAATCAACTGAGCACAGGTGGCAGCGATCCGTGGCAACAGATCCTCGGGCCCGCGCAGTTGTGAGTGATAAGTCAGCTGATAGGGGCGGTTGGTTGCGTCCATTGCGCTTTCGATCTGCAAGACCTGAGCGGTGTTGCCGAGGATACCGTTGATCCGCGCGACCATCCCATGACCTGCCACCCGGCTTGGATCTTCGCTGATCTCTGCGACAAAGCTGCGGAATTCCTCGCGAAACTCGCGGATCTCCTGCATGTATCTGCCCAAGGACGCTGTGTCCCGCATGACCAAGGCAACCTCATCCTCGGTTGCAAGATCCGACAGCACAAACCACCGCAGGACGTCCGTGCCGGTCTCCATCCAATCCACCACGCCCGTTTCGGGACGCATGATTGAGTTCAGAAAATCCAAACTCTTGGCCTCACCGATGAACATCAGCTGGATTTGGCGGTCGCTCTGCATCGGCTTCTCCTGCCTGGGACATGGGAACACTGCGAGAAGAGGAAGAGGTAATTGCTGTTTTCGATCTTGAACAGGGGTTTCAAGAACAACCGCGCTATTCTCTATTCACAATTTTGTAACTTGCTTGAATGCAAATCACTGGTTAGCACCTGTAACCGGTATTAATTAACTTTACCGGTTATTTTTAGATCTAGGGGACTTGGACCATGTCACTTAAAACAACCACCGCCGCTCTGTTGGCATTGGCCGTTTCGGCCGCACCCGCGTTGGCTGGCCCTGCGCACAATCAGACGACTTACAATACTGTCGACGTTGATGATGTTTCGATTTTTTATCGCGAAGCTGGCCCCAAGGACGCGCCGACCATCCTGCTGTTGCACGGCTTCCCAACGTCTTCGCACATGTTCCGCGACTTGATCCCTGAACTGGCGGAAAAGTATCATGTTGTTGCACCGGACTACCCCGGCTTTGGCCAGTCTTCGGCACCGTCCGCAGACGAATACGACTATGATTTTGCGACCCTGTCAAAAACCATGAACCACTTTGTCGAGGCACTCGATCTGGACGAATACACGCTGTTCATGCAGGACTTTGGTGGACCCGTTGGCCTGCGCATGCTGGATGCACACCCTGAGCGTGTCGAAGGTGTTATCATCCAGAATGCAACCTTCCACGTTGAAGGTTGGAACCCTGACATCGTAAAGCAATTTGCACCATTCTGGGGCGACCGTAACAGCGAAACCGAAGCCCCCCTGCGTCAGTTCCTGGCACCACAAACCACCGAATGGCAATACCGTCAGGGTAGCACCCTAGCCGAGCGCCTGAGCCCCGATGCATGGACCCACGCCCAAGCCGGCCTGGACCGTCCCGGCAACACCGAAGTTCAGCTGGAATACCTGTGGAACTACCAGGACAACGTTGCCAACTATGACGCATGGCACGCAAAACTGGCTAAGCTGCAGCCGGAAACTCTGGTTGTTTGGGGCCAGAACGACCCCTTCTTCACCCTGACCGGCGTTGAAGCGATCCAGAAACTGTTGCCCGAAGCCGAAACGCATTTTTACGACGCGGGCCACTTTGCGCTTGAAACACACGCGCAGGAAATCGCAGGCGAAATCCTGGAATTTATGGCGCACTAAAGACGCCCCATTCTTCGGAACGTTTTGTTAAACACTCCAATCGTCGCCCGCTTTACCCAAGCGGGCGACGGTTCCATTTGTCACGCCTCCTCAGCATTCGTGTAACCTTTGCACTGCGGACGTTGATCAAAGACGCTTTTTCCTCCCCCCAATACGGGCCATGGTCTGATGCAAACGGGCTTTGTTGCACAAATCCGTTGCTGGGCAGGCTTCCCCTTTCCCCGGACGGGCTTATCCTTCGGGCTCCGTGATGGGTATACCAAGAGCGGTGTACTGGTTGAGGACTGCAACACGGATTTGGATCTCCGCGACCTGCCGGTCGAAGTCCCGCGCCATGAGGCCTTGGCCCATCAGCTTCAAGCAATGCATCTTCGTTTCGACGCGGCTTCTT
>NZ_JAHHIR010000082.1 GCF_018678075.1 Epibacterium ulvae
TATCACCGCACCGGTGCTAACGACCGTCACTTTGATCGCTATCGGCACAATCATGGTGGTGATTACTTGGCTTGGCGCTCGTAGTCAGAACTCAGCGGGCTGACCGGACGCTTACGTTAAAAAGAGGGGCGTGGACGTCTGATAGGGTGCACCAAAGGCTGCATGAATACAAAGTTGCATGCTGTGACTGACACGATGGGGTGACCAGTTCGCTTTTTTATGACAGCCGGTCAGGTGAGCGATTGGACCGGAGCCAGAGCGCTTGTGAGTAGCCTGCAGCTGACTGGCTGCTCGGGGATCGTGGCTATGATGCGGATTGGTTCCGAGAAGCCCTTGTGAGTATGGGTTTCACGTCTTGCATCCCAGGCCGAAAATCACGAGACAAAGCGATCAAGTATGAAAAGCGCCGCCACAAAAGGCGTAACCGGATTGAGATCATGGTAGGCCGGTTGAAAGACTGGTCACGCGTAGCAACCCGTTACGACAGCTTTCCAAAGGTATTCCTGTCTGCACTCGCAGCAACCGTCATATTCTGGTTATGTGTCCTGAGCCTAGCTGTGAAACTACCGGAGCTTTGGTCGGCCTAAATCCGTGAAATAGATTCAAGTCGCACAGCCAGCATTTCACATACCACTTCGCCGACTGCCTGCAATATTCTCATTCAGCATATTTCCGCTTATTGACCGCAGTCAATAAGCGGAAATATTGCACATATTCTCACTCTATGTTGTAAGAATATCAATTCCATCCCCTCAAGCCCTTTAAAGGGAATTTTGAGCATTCCATCAAGTAGACACGCGAAACAGTAACCGTAACATATTTACAATATGGTATAATTATGACGCCCTCCACATCCAATCCCGCCAAATCTCTGCGCGCCACCCGTCCAACACGGACTCTGTTTTCAACCTTGTCATCCTTTGCACTGGTCGCAACACTAGGCGTGTTTTCATCAACAAACGCCAATGCGCTCGACACCAATGCGCCCCAGGTTCCTTCTGAACTATTTGCCTCCTTACCGGACACATGCCCAACGCCAGACGCATTTGCGATTACTCCTGAAGGTAATCTAACCCTGTCCTGCCCGAATTACGCAGGATCCGCAGGCCAACAGCAAGGCGCGCTTCTTGGGCTCACTCCAGACGGCACACCTTTTGACATCGGCACACTGTCTCAGTTCACGCAAGACGGCAAAACACGTCCGATGGGCATGGCCTATGCTCCAGACGGCGCTCTGTTCATTGCAGACAATCGCGGCGGAAATGATGGACGCGTGCTGCGCGTAACGTTTGAGGACGGCAAAATCGCCACGACCGAAGTTGTCGCGTCTGGACTAAGCTCCCCAAATGGTCTGCGCTATCACAACGGTGGAATTTACATCACCCAATTGCGCCTACCAAACGTAGCGGGGCCACATATCGCAAGCGGTATCTATCGGTTCAACGAAACCGACCGTGATCTTGTTGTCCCCAGCGACGGCACATCCGAGACCTTGATTTTCCTAGATCACACAACAAACCCAAACGTTGGCTTTGGCTTGGACGGGCTTGTGTTTGACGCCCAAGGTCATCTGTACACAGCCAACCTCGGTGACGGGATTGTCTATAAATTGAGCTTAGATGCCAAAGGCAAAGTCATCTCGCAGCAAGTACATACCACCGTTCCAACCACTGTTGGCCCAGACGGCATGTCGATCGACGATAAAGGCAACCTCTATCTCGCGGGCTTGCGCAGCAATCAAATCATCAAAGTCGACCCACAGGGTAAAACATCCGTTCTAACAGAAAACGGCGACAGCGATGGTGCTAATGGCGAACTCGACCAGCCGGCAGACTTGATCGTCTATAATGGGAAGCTGATCGTCTCCAATTTTGACCTGATGAAGGGCGATGGCATTGTGAACCAAGGCCACAGCAAACCCTACACGTTGTCAACAATCGACCTGAACTAACTAAGCTGAAACGACAAAGCACCAATGCTTCGCAGCATTGGTACTTTTTTTCAATCAACGTGGTCGCTGGTTTGGTAATCCCCCATTTTTAATGGGGCTCAGCCGTTCGATTCACGCGGCTGTTTTCAGCTTCATAGCGGCTGTCATGCCGCCGATGCCCATGTTGGCGCGCTCGTTGTTGTAAGTCCAGAGCCGTTCGGTTGCGTGATCCTATGCCTCCTCGATTGTTTCGAAGATGTATTGTCCCAACCATTCGTCCCACTGCACGGCAGTCGAAATGAAGGTTCGATGAGAGGCGCGAACGGTGCGATTGTAGCGCTCGATATAGGCGTTCTGTTGCGGCTTGCCTGGTTGGATATGTTCGAGGCGAACGCCATGCTTTTCAGCCCATTCCATCAGCTTCCCGCTGATTTATTCGGGTCCATTGTCGACCCGTATCGTCTGCGGTTTACCCCGCCATTCTCTGCGGTTTACCCCGCCATTCAATGATCTGGTTCAAGCTGCGCACGACCCGCTCGGCGGGCAACGAGAAGTCCACTTCAATGCACAGACCTTTGCGATTAAAGTCATCAAGCACGTTTAATGTCCGGATCGAACGGCCATCTGCAAGCAGATCCGCCATAAAAGTGCGCGGGCGGCGGGGAGCCCAGA
>NZ_JAHHIR010000044.1 GCF_018678075.1 Epibacterium ulvae
CGTCGATCACTCCCCTCCTCCTCCCTCTCCCGCCCCCCTCCCCCCCGTCACACCTGCCGACGTCTACTTCGGGCGTGACAAAGCCATTCTAAAACAAAGGGAAAGGATCAAACGTAAGACGTTCGAAGCGCGACGCTTGCATCACCGCCAGCGTGCCGCATAATGCAACCAACCAGATGAGCCAGATACTCTCTTAGTTTAAGCTGCCATTGGTTCCAAAAACCCTGACGACGGACAGGCATTGCCACCCAAAGGTTATGGCGGCTGTTCAAGAGCAGATAGGGCGGTTTACTCATACCTGCCATCAGGTTTTGCCGTATGAAAACTACGTCGCTTTGGCTGAAAGGCTGAATGAAAAGGTACCGGGTGATTTCCCTAAAAAGACAGCCTTTGTGACAACTGGAGCAGAAGCGGTTGAAAATGCAGTTAAAATTGCACGCGCGTCTACCGGCCGTTCTGCGGTTATCGCGTTCTGCGGTGGCTTTCATGGCCGGACATTTATGGGCATGTCTTTGACGGGCAAAGTTGTTCCGTACAAAAGGGATTTTGGCGCAATGATGCCAGACATCTTTCATGTACCTTTCCCGATGGAACTACACGGCGCTACATCGGCCGACGCGTTACATGGCATTGAGCAATTGTTTAAAGCTGATCTTGATCCGGAACGTGTGGCTGCCATCATCATCGAGCCAGTCCAAGGGGAGGGCGGGTTTTATTCTGCTCCGAACGAATTGATGCGCGCCCTGCGCCAGCTGTGTGATGACCACGGCATCGTTTTGATCGCTGACGAAGTCCAAACGGGCTTTGCGCGCACTGGAACGCTGTTCGCAATGGAGCACTATGATGTTCACGCTGACATCACCACAATGGCCAAGGGGCTCGCAGGTGGTTTGCCTTTGGCTGCAGTCACAGGCCGACAAGATTTGATGGACTCAGTCAATCCGGGTGGCCTTGGCGGCACCTATGGTGGGAACCCACTGGGAATCGCCGCAGCCCACGCTGTTTTGGATGTCATTGAAGAGGATCATCTTTGCGCCCGGGCGAACGATCTTGGCCAAAAACTGAAAGAACGTCTGACTTCCATTCAAGCCACAACGCCAGAACTGGCCGACATTCGTGGCCCGGGTTTCATGGTGGCTGCTGAATTCAATAAAGCTGACGGGTCCACTCCTAATCCAGAAATGGCAAATGCAATCCGTGCAGAAGCTTTGTCGCGCGGCTTGGTTTTACTGACCTGTGGCGTGTTTGGGAACGTCATTCGCTTTTTGGCTCCTTTGACCATCGAAGACAGCGTGTTTGATGAGGCAATGGTAGTCTTCGAAGCATCCGTAATTGCCGTTAAAGGGGCCTGAAACATGAATAAAGTCGTTTCTAAATTAAACCTGAATGATCCAACACTGCTGGAAACACGTGGCTACGTTAACGGAGAATGGATTTCAGGTCAGGGCACGTTTGAGGTGCGCAATCCAGCGACTGGGGAATTGGTCGCCGAGGTCGCTGACTTGTCGGTTGCCGACACTTCGTTCGCGATTGATTCTGCCCATGTGGCACAGAAATCTTTCGCGGCTTGGACTGGAAAAGAACGCGGCGCGATCTTACGCAAGTGGTTCGACCTGATGGTGGCGAATGCCGACGATCTGGCCACGATTTTGACCGCGGAAATGGGAAAGCCTTGGGCCGAAGCGCGTGGCGAGATCATGTATGGCGCATCATTCATCGAATGGTTTAGCGAAGAGGCAAAGCGCGTTTACGGTGATGTGATCCCGGGCCACCAGCGCGACAAGCGCATAGTGATCCTAAAGCAGCCGATCGGCGTCGTCGGCTCGATTACACCATGGAATTTCCCGAATGCCATGATCGCGCGCAAAGTTGCGCCTGCATTGGCCGTGGGGTGTTCTTTTGTGGCTCGGCCAGCCGAGCTAACGCCTTTGTCGGCACTTGCGATGGCCGTATTGGGTGAACGGGCAGGAATCCCCGCCGGGATCTTCAATGTCATTCCAAGCTCGGACAGTGCAAGCATTGGCCAAGAACTTTGTGCCCATCCTAAGGTCGCAAAGATCACGTTCACTGGCTCTACTCGCGTCGGCAAAATTTTGATGAACCAATGCAGCGACACAATTAAAAAGATGTCACTTGAGCTGGGTGGCAACGCCCCATTCTTGGTTTTTGACGATGCGGATGTTGATGCTGCTGTCGAAGGCGCGATGATCGCCAAATTCCGCAATAACGGCCAAACCTGCGTTTGTGCCAACCGGATCTACGTTCAATCGGGTGTATACGATAGCTTTGCTGCAAAACTGGCAGAGCGTGTTCAGTCGCTGAGTTTGGGAGATGGCTCTAATGACGGTGTCACGACCGGTCCATTGATCAACGACGCCGCATTGGAAAAAGTTGAAAGCCACGTTGCTAATGCCTTAGCTCATGGCGCTTCGGTGCTTCAGGGCGGTAAAAGATCTGAATTGGGTGGTACCTTTTATGAGCCTACAGTTCTAACCGGTGTTACGCCCGAAATGATCGTGTCCCGCGAAGAAACCTTTGGCCCGCTGGCACCACTGATCAAATTCGAAGATGAAACCGAAGTTGTGTCCTTGGCCAATGATACTGAATTTGGCCTCGCCGCGTATTTCTATAGCCGAGATATTTCCCGTGTATGGCGGGTCGCAGAGGCTTTGGAAAGTGGGATGGTCGGGATCAATACGGGTCTGATTTCCACCGAGGTCGCGCCGTTTGGCGGGATAAAACAAAGCGGACTTGGTCGCGAAGGCTCAAAATATGGCGCGGAAGATTTCCTAGAAATTAAATACCTCTGTATGGGCGAGATTAGCTAGGCGCGCAGGCATTCCCGAAACTTGGGCGGTTCGTATTGAACCGCCCTTTTTTTGTGGAATTTGGGTGTGCGGGTGTGAAGGTTCGTAACACGGGTTTTGAAGAATTGGTGGCCTTTAGGCCAAAAGTATCAATCAACGCACGTATTCAAGATCTTGCAATCAGCTGACTATCTCGGATCTCATGGACCGTTTGTTTGATTACTTTGATCTGAGCGATAACATCTTCTGCATTGATCAGCTCTTCTGCACGCAATGTTTCTTCTGCCGCTGCAAGCCAGCAGTCGAAATACTGTAGATCAACCTCTTCGTCCGTTTGAGGTGCCATTGAGGTTTGATGTTTTGCTAACTCGACCACCAGACGTTCTTGAAAGGATTTCCAAGGGATCTTTTGAGTGTGAACCAGAGTTACAACAAGAGTAAAAACTCGAGCGTGCCAGTCTTTTCGGAAAAGGGGCTCAGTTTCGCTGCGTCGCGGTAACGTGGCCTCGGCGATACACCTGATGCTGTCGCTGACTTTAGGCGTGTTCAAGATATGACTCCGCGAGATCTAAATAGAGAAGGTCATCTGCTGCTTCGGCATCTTGCCCCCAAACCTCAGCTGCGTTGAATTCAACCAGGTAACATGGCTGAGGATCTGGCCCCATTCCGTTCGCGACTGAATCTGCGAACTGGAAAATACCTTCGATGTTTCGAATTATTCCGGCTTTGCTACGCACATACCGCGGCACGCGGGTATGTCCCTCTGCGCAGTTGCTGCGCACTTTTATCTGGTCTCCTACGAAAAATTTTGGGTGGCGCGACCCATCTGGAAATGTGTATGTGCCGCCAGTTTTCATGGCGTCGACTAGGTCAACAGAGGATACGGGCGGATGGCGTTCCTGGTTCACGTCGAATTGCTTCTTGCCTGACGCGAGCTCCGCGTCATTGACCAAACCTGAGTCTTTCATCAGCTCAGTGGTCGCAATCGTCCATTTCTCGAAGTAATCCAGCTGAAGGTAATCAACGGCGGCAAGCTGTTCGATTTTTTTGCGATGCATATCAGCACAAAATGGGACCGTTCCCGCAAGGGATTGGGTCAGACCAAAGGCACGTCGCTGCCATGTATCCTTGAATGTATAGCCTTCGTTCTCAATCGGAACCGCACCGAAACCATGCATTCCGCCCAAATCATGAATACTGTCCATATGCTCTCCTTTTGCGACCGGTCAGTGCAATTCTAGACGGATGCAGTGCCAATCATACCGTCGCGTGTTACTATCGCTGCGAGTTCTTCCACGTTCAGCCCATCAGTGTTTTCCGGGCGCTGTGGCAGAACCATAAACCGAATTTCGGCGGTGCTGTCCCAAACCTGAACTTTACGGTGTTTTGAAAGGTTTAGGCCAAATTCAGTAAGAACCTTACGGGGTTCACGAACGATACGCGAACGATAGGCAGGCCCTTTGTACCATGCAGGTGGCAACCCCAGGACAGGCCATGGGTAGCAAGAACACAGAGTACAAACGATCACGTTGTGCACGTCAGGCGTATTTTCGACGACCCGCATATGTTCGCCCTGATAGCCCTTAAACCCCATGGAATGGATGGCAGCTGTGCCATCACGCAGCAACCAGTCTTTGAACGTTGGATCTGTCCACGCGTGGGCGACAACGCTTGCACCATTTCTTGGGCCGGTTTCGCGTTCATAGTATTCGATAACGCTTTCCAGTGCAGCGGGGTCGACAAGGCCCTTCGCAATTGCCAGTTCTTCAAGAGCACGCACGCGAAGTGCAGCGCCTTCTTCTATGGGGTCATGAACATGGCCGTGAAAATGGTCATTGTCTTGGTCACTCATAATTGCCCCTTCGCTTTTTTCTGCGGTCGCACGTCTTGATTTTCCATAATTGATTTGTAACGGATTTGGACTGAAAGCGCCTCTTCCAATTTGCGCGCAAGGCGCAATAACAACCTGTCATCATCGGTTTTCCCAACCAGCTGCAGGCTTATTGAACGGCCATCCGCAATTGTAGTTGCAGGCATTGCGACAACCGGATGCCCGGTTTGATTGAATAAGGATGTATATCTTATGGTGGCCTCTAATTTGGAAACGGACTTGCCGTTTAACACATAAGAGCTGACATTACGGCGCGGCGCGTCGATTGGCATAACGGGGAGGATAAGAGCATCCACCGTCTCCAAAGCGGCATCGACGTCAGCGCACGCTTTTGAACGAAGGACGGTGGCCTGATCATAGGATTGCTGCGTGATATTGCGCCCCATCTCGACCGTACGTCGAGCGATTTCTGGGTATAAGGGCCAGTCCTCTGGATAGTGCCGGATGTGAAAATCTGCTGCCTCTTTGGGCAATGTCACCATATGAAAGGGCATGATACTATCAGGTGCAGGAAGCGTGACCTGACGGGTTTCGATATCGCTTTGCCCTAGTATTTTAATGACGTTGGCGATTGCGTTTTTGATATCGTCGTCTGCGTCCTCAAAGTATGCCACTGCAACACCAAGTTTGATTGGAGTTTGCAAAGCAATGTCGCGGCAATCGTCTAGGGCAGGATCCAGCACCAATTGCAGAATTTGAAGGTCCTCAATCGAACGGGCCAGGGGCCCTATGTGATCTAAAGAACTCGCTAACGGCATGACGCCCGATGCATCTACTCTGCCCCACGTGGGCTTGAACCCATACACCGAACAGCAGGCGGCGGGGATGCGAATGCTGCCTCCAGTATCGGTCCCGACAGCGCCAAAGGCAAGGCCGGCAGCAATAACAGCCGCTGATCCGCCACTAGAGCCACCAACGCTTCTGTTCGTGGCCAATGGGTTGGTCACTTGGGGCGTATCGGTTGAAAATGCGCCCGGATCGGTTTCCGTGACACCGATAATGACGGCGCCCGCGCGACGCAGGCGCTTGACCACAACAGCGTCCCTTTTTGGGCGGTAGCTAGATCGATGTTCCAGCCCGGCTTTGCAAATCGCAGGAGTGGTATCTATCAAATCCTTGATCGCGATCGGAATTCCATCCAACGGCCCCAAAGTGCAATTTCGGCTGCGGCGCTCATCCGATGCAGCAGCTTCGAGCCTAGCTGTTTCGGATAGAATTGCACTGTATGCGTTAATTTTTGGATTCAGGTTTTCTACGCAGGCAAGGATATTTTCGCATAAATCAACCGCCGATATCTCGCGATTTGCGAGCCTTTCAGCGGTTTTTGCAAGGGTATAGAAATTGGTCATATGCGGCCTTTGAAAATGCATTTTTCGCCTGTGGAACAGCAGGTTGAGTTACCTACCGCTCAGAATAATCCCGTCATGCGCTTCAAAGAATTTCAATAGGATAATATTCACATTGAAATTTTCAAAAGAAACAGATGTCGTCCCTTGCGTGTTTCAAGAACCAAATTTGGTTCGACGCGCTATTGGCATAATGAAGTTCAGCTAGGGATGATCGTATCAACGTTTCTGACGGACCTGAGAATATGGGCGATTAGGCTGAGGGTTTTCTCTTTGGTTTCAGGAAGCCAAACAATTTTGTGCTGGCTCCGGCAACGCCTTTGGGAAGCAAAAGAACAAACACGATCAGCACGATCCCAATCAGCGAATTTTGAATATCGCCCCAACTCTTTGCTAACTCGACCAGAACCATCATCAAGGCCGCGCCAAATATTGGACCCCAAGTGGACTTCAAGCCACCAACCACGATCATACCTAGGATAAAAACCAGATTGGAGAATTCGAAAAGACTAGGGCCTGCGAACCGAAAATGTGCGGCATAGACGGCACCCGTCAAGCCCGTGAAAAACGCTGTGATCACGAAGGCGATGATATGGAAACGGGTTCTATTCATGCCACGTGCCGCAGCATAGACCCTGCTGTCGCCCAATGATCGGAAAGCCAGCCCAAGGCGACCATGGATCACCACAATCGATGCCATGAGCGAAAGGGCTAGCACACCTAGGACAACAAAGTAATTTCCTAAGATCCATTTGCCTTTGAGCAGCTTTCGAAACCCTAGATCGCCAAAGCCTGAAAACCCGTTCCCGCCCCCAAACAAAGGCGTACATAGTCCGCCTTCGGTTATGAAGCATTCAGCATCCGTGCTAATCAGCGAGCTGACCATAAAGACGATGGCAAAGGTTAACAGCGCAACATAGGCCGTATCGAGGCGCAGGCACGCAAGTCCGATTGCAAACGACGCCACGGCTGCGACGACCGCTCCAACAGGCATCGAAAGCCACGGAGAGATGTCAAAAAAAACTCCCATCATGCCAACGGTGTAGGCGCCGATAGCAAAGAACAACATCTGCCCCAACGAGAATACACCAGCATGCCCTAGCAGCACGTTCCATTGAACAGCCACCGAGGCCCAGATCATAAAGAGGACGATTTCACCTAGAAAGTAGCGTTGCGTGATAAATAGGGGCAGGGCTGCGATCACGGCCAATACTCCGGCCAAAATAAAGAGGTTCTTTTGTAGGTCTGAAAAACGGCTCATGCGCGGATCACCCCTTGCTTGCCAAACAATCCAGCCGGTCTGAAAATCAATACCAGAATGACCAGTCCAAGCATGACCGGGAATCCGTAGCGTGCGCCGAAATAGTAGCCAATGCCAGCTTCCATGACGCCCAATGCAATTGCTGTGAGCCCTGCACCTGTCACACTTCCTAATCCGGCAACCACACAGATCACAAAGGCACGGATCAAAGGATTCGTCCCCATCCCTGGTGAAAGGCTGGCCAATGAAGAAATCAGAATTCCCGCGGCGGCGGCTAATGTGCCCGCAATAAGGATGACTTGCAGATAGGTAAGCTCGGTTTTAACACCCATAAGTTTTGCAGCATTCTGGTTCATGGCGGTGGCACGAATGGCAAGTCCGAAACGGGTTTTTGTAAGTAGCCAAGCCATTGCGCCGATAAGCACGGCTGCCATGGCCATGATGGCAATCGATTGATACGCGATCACAGTGTTTCCAATTCGAAACATCCCCTCGATTTGAACTGGTTGTTTGAATGGGTAGGCCCCGAATTGCTTTAGAATTAGGTCCTGAAACAATATGGCGACGCCAGCAGTGGCGACCATGATGGTTGTTTGAAAGTCGTCACGGCTGAGCATGAAACGCACGACCAATAGGTGCATAAGCGCGCCAACAATGCCGCCAGCGAGGATGCCGAATGCAATCGCAACAGGCAACGGCAGGCCCCAAACCGTGGCAGCCGTATAGCTGGCGTAAGCCCCTATTGTCATAAAGACACCGTGGGCCATATTGAACATGCCCATCGTGCCATAGGTGAGCGCCAAACCAACAGAGCCAAGCGCGTACATCGAGCCCAAAGTCAGGCCGGTGATAACTATTTGTAATATCGCATCCACGGCGCTAGCCCCCCAGATAAGTATTTAGAATTTCACCGGAATTGGTTAAGTCTGCGGCATTACCCGTCCACGCAAACGTGCCGCCATCCATCAGGTGAAAGGAGCTTGCAACGTTGGCAACGCGGCTTGGGTTTTCTTCCACCACAACAATAGAACAATTGCCCGTCGCAAGGACGCCTAGAGCAGCATAAATCTGTTCAATGATGAGTGGCGCGAGACCAAGAGAGGGCTCGTCAATCATCATCAATTTGCCGTCGGCCATCATGCCTCGGCCAATTCCAACCATACGTCGCTCGCCACCCGACAGGCTTTCAGCCCGTTGCGTGCGGCGCTCCAGAAGACGGGGGAATAAAGAATAAACCTCGTCGAGATCGGATTTGATTGCGCTTGTGTCTTTGCGGGCAAAGGCGCCCATCATCAAATTTTCTTCGACCGTCATTGCCATGAAAAGTTGATCCCCTTGGGGGACTAGAATTAGGCCGCTTCGCGCGCGATCAGGCGCGCCATTGGGCATGGCTTGACCATCAAACGTGGTTTCACCGGCCCAGCTTGGCAGCAGTCCAGAAATAGTTTTGAGCAACGTTGACTTTCCATGGCCATTTGGCCCGATAATCGCTGTTACGCTGCCATGAGCGATTTCTAGATTGATGTCATGAAGAACTTTTTGTTGTCTGTAGCCAGAACTTAGGCCCTTCACCGAAAGCAAAGATGTCATTGCATGTCCTTTACGATGGCGTCAGCTTCAGAGCCTAAGTAAACGGATTTTACGGTTGGGTCCGTTGCAATCCCTCTGGGGGTTCCATCATAGATCAACTTGCCTTGGTGCATGATCAATGCGCGATCCGCGACAGTCATGAGAAAGCGCATGACGTGCTCAATGAATACAATAGAGATGCCATTCTTACGTAATTTGAACATCAGTTCTATGAATTCATCAATCTCAGACGGCGCAAGGCCGCCAACAGGTTCGTCCAGCAAAAGTATTTTGGGGTCATGCACAACGGCCGTCGCCACCATCAACTTTTTACGGTCCAAAGTGGGGATGTCTGACACCAGATCATGCGCCAGATGTGTAAGTCCGTAGTCATCGAGGATAGCCATCGCTTTCTCGCGATGAGGCCGTTTGAACAAAAAACCGGGCCGTTCCTTGCCGCTGCCGTTGACGACTGACGCCAGAATGTTCTGAAAAACCGTCAGACTTGCAAAACCATCTGTCACCTGAAACGTGCGCGCCATGCCCATGTGGAAAAGTTTATGGGGAAGTATGCCAGTGATCGGTAGGCCTTGATAAAGAACCTGGCCGCCACTTACTGGGGTCAGGCCTGAGATTAAGTCAAAAAAGGTCGTTTTTCCCGCCCCGTTTGGCCCTCCGATGCCGATAGTCTCACCGGCTTCAATTTTTAGATCAATGCCATCGACAGCGGCCAATGCACCATAGTGCCTTTGGACCTGTCGACATTCGAGGATTTTCGGGGTGGGATTTTTCACATTTTAGTCCTTTGCCAAGCTTACATTTTGATCCAGCTTGGAACGCGGAATTCCTTGACACTGTAAGGCGTCGGGGAAATGATCTTTCCGTTTTCTTCCTTCTTCTCGATTTGACTGAAAATGTGAGACATGCCCAAAGACGGATCATTCGTTTGAACCGGGTAAGAATAGGCTTGCTGAGTTTTTGGATCAAAGCGGATCGAGCCGGTTGGGCCACGATAAATCATCCCGCGCAGGCGATCTGCGATTTTCTTGTTTTGGACGTCGTCATAGGCTTCGCCAACGCCACCTGCCATGGCGGCAGCCTGCGCATACATATGAAGCGCTTCGTATGTTTGTGCGCCGCCATTCGGAGATGCCTTCTCTCCGTATTTAGCGGTGTAACGCGCAGCAAAATCTGAACCGACTTCACCAGACAAGACACCGATATTCGTAGCATAAAGCACATCTTCAGAAGCATCACCGGCAATATCGCGGAAGGCTGCCAGGGAGGCGCCATATTGCAAGTAGATCAGAGAGTTCGTTGGGTTGGTCAAAAACTGCTTCATGAACTGCGCTTGGTCACCTGGGAAGAAATGTGTGACAACAATAAAGCCTGGTTCATCTTCGCGAATTTTTGCGAGTGTCGGGCCCCATTCATTCGTTGGCGCATCAACTGTCTCGTACAAAGAGATTTCGTAGCCGTATTTGGTAGCTTCGTCTTTGATTGAGTTAGCAATGTTGATGGAATATTGGATTGGGCCCGTTACAAGCGCGATCTTTTTGTTTACGCCTTTGAACTGGCCAGTTTCTTCGAGATTTTTGATGTAATTCAGATAGGCAAATCCGTAGTAAACTTCGGAAGGGCAATACATGAACGACTGCCAGTATTTTTCCGGGTCTCCACCAACAAGGGCTGTATGTGCTCGCGCTGTGTCGGCGTGCATATAGACTACGGATGCATCTGCTGCCACATTTTGCAGGGCAATTTGTGAGCCAAAGTTGTATCCGGTTATCAGCGCGCTCGCGCCATCACGGTCAATCAAACGTTGGCCCGCGCTTGTGATTTTGTCATCGCCACCAGATTCTGTATCCGCGATGGCAATCTTAACCGGGCGCCCAAGAATACCACCTGCGGCGTTGATCTCTTCAGCGGCCATTTCCAGGCCTTGCTTGAATTCAATGCCGTCAGCAGCGCCGCCGCCCGTCATCTGAATTGGGCCACCAATGACAACCGCTTCCCCAGATTGCGCCGAAGCCGCGGTCCCAAGTCCGGTGACGGCAACTGCGCCACCAACAGTACCAAGACCTGCGTTTTTAAGAAATCCGCGTCGCGAAGTAACAGATTTTGTTTCCGAATTATTAGTCATTCTTTTTCCCTGCTTTTGGAGATGGGAGTATCTCCAAGGTTCTGGCAGCTAAGCTACCCCTGCGGGTTCTTTGTGAACCCTGCGTTTTCTCCAGCCCCAACAGCAATTCGGCCTGGTCTGGTTAGAAATTGACAGACAAATTGAAATTTGAATATTCGAATGCAACAATAATCAGTTAGAGGAATCCCAATGTAATGGGGTGAAGCGGACAGAAGCGACTTTTTCGATAGCTTTTCCTTAAAAAACGTCGAAAATTCGATCAGCACACCCAGAAAGTGCGCTAAATTAATGTGCGTTCTCTGGATTCCAGCATAAGCAATTCGTGAAATTTTTTTTCTGCAGGTGTCCGTGCGGCGGCTTGACGGCGGATAATTTCGTAGCAGGACCCATATTCGTATTCCTCATTCAGAATGGGGCGAATTGCTCCCTGCTCCTGAAACTTTGAAGCGTAATGAGTCGGCAGAAATGCCAGATATTTTCCAGAAAGCACGAGGTGGGCAAGGCCTTCGATATTGGGTGCACGTGCAGTGTAAATAAAGGATCGTTCATTTTCTGCCATTTGATCAACCGACACATAACCGCGCTGTGCATGGGGGTAGCTAGACACGCCCGTGACTGTGATGTCGTCTTCGTTCTTGTCAAAAAGAGGGTGCCCTTGACCGCAGTACAATCGCATTTCAGATGTGTACAAAGGTTCGTAACTCAACTGAGAAATTCGCCTTGGGAAGTATCCGATCCCGATATGTGCTTGTCCACTTAACACCATATGTTCAAGTTGGTTTGGAGGAGCAACGTGAACCGTGATGTCAACTTTGTGGTCCAACTCTCCAAACCGGCTGATCACATTTCCAAGTTGGAATTTGGGATGGAAAACTGAATTGTCGATGATCGCAATCTGCAGTTCTCCGATGAGCTGTTCATATCCAAGGATTAAACTTCGGAAATCTTCGATGTGAACAAACAGTGCATTGGAGGCATCGTAAACGCGTTGTCCATCTTCGGTGAGTGCAAACCCACTGCGCCCACGTTGGCAAAGCCTAAGGCCCAAACGCGTTTCCAGATTCTTGATGTGAATACTGATCGTTGCTTGGCTGACGTTAAGTTCCGCTTGAGCCAATGAAAAGCCGCCACAGCGCGCAACAGTGCGGAACACACTTAGCAATTTCAAATCTACATTACTAATCGCGGGTAGAGCCATGGTTGCCCCTCACATTGAGATTTATCTAACTAAATATTATTACATCAAGATGCCCTGCGCCACCCAGCTTTGGTAGCCCCGGCTGACATTTGGGTTCGTTGCGATGATCCCAAAATCGTATTGCAACGGGAGCTATCATGTCTTTGGAACAAACAAACACGCTAGAAATCAACATCGATCGTCTTTGGGAAACCCTGATGGTTTCCGCGTCTATCGGACCGGGGAAATCGGTTGGTCTTAGCCGTCTGACGTTAGGTGAAGATGATAAAGCAATGCGTGACCAGTTCGTCCGTTGGTGTAAAGACGCAAGTTGTCAGGTTACGATCGATCGTGTCGGCAATATCTTCGCCAGACGCGAAGGGCGCGAGCCCACTCTGGCCCCAGTCCTGATCGGCAGCCATCTTGATACACAAATCGCAGGCGGAAAATACGATGGAATTCTCGGTGTGTTGTCGGGCCTAGAGGTTATTCGCACCTTGAATGATCGCGGCCTAGAGACAAAACGTTCAATTGAAGTGGTCTGCTGGACCAATGAGGAAGGCGTTCGATTTCAGCCTCCGATGATGGGAGCTGGCGCATTTTCTGGCGTTCATGATGTGGATTGGGTTCTGTCACAGCTTGACGAAGACGGTGCCGTCTTTGGCGAAGAATTGAAACGCATTGGGTACGCCGGACCGTCAGATCGCGATCGTAAAGACATTGATGCATATTTCGAATTACATATAGAACAGGGGCCAATCTTGGATGAAGAGGGGCTTCATGTTGGCATTGTAACGGGTGGGTTTACGTCGTTTGGGGCGCAAACCGTGATCAAAGGCGAACACGCCCATTCAGGCCCGACCCCGATGGAAAAACGCAAGGATGCGCTTGTCGGTGCGGCGATCATTATCGCAAAAATTAGCGAAATTGGGTGGGCCTACGCACCAGAGGGGCGGGCGACTTGCGCTCGAATCGATGTTTCGCCGAATAAATACGGCATCATTGCGGACCATGCCGAAGTGACAATAGACGTGCGCCATCCAGATTCAAATTTGGCAGCGCAGATGTACCAAGAAGCCGTGGAACTTGTCGCGATTGCCTCTGAAAAAGCAAATGTCGAAATTGAAATTGTTAAGGAATGGTCATTCGGCGATGTGGACTTTGACGCGGATTTGGTCGATCTAATTCGTGCGACCGCCGTCGATCTGAATGTTTCGCACAGGTTCATCCTGAGTGCGGCAGGGCACGACGCTTATCATCTGTCGGCAATTGCCCCGACGGCAATGATTTTCACTCCGTGCAAAGACGGCATTTCCCATAACGAAGCAGAGCACATTGAACCTGGCTACACGGTCTCAGGCGTGAATGTCCTTTTGAACGCGGCCGTTAACCGCGCCAATGCTTGAAGAATGGGAATGTAATAGGAATAAAGTTCAGAGTTTCTGACTCACAAAGCGGCGCAATGGTATGCGCATATGGCCTGCACCCGTATTCT
>NZ_JAHHIR010000072.1 GCF_018678075.1 Epibacterium ulvae
GCTGGCGGCCTAACGCCAAAGATTTAACCTCAAGGACTCCGCGCAAAACCGGAGGAGACTTGGGGCTCAGGTCAGGTTCTTTAATCGGGCTCTTTCACAGGGTCGCGGCTGACGGTGTCGGTAAAGACCCGCTCAAACACACAGTCTTTACCCTTATAAGCCTTTAGATGCGCGGTGATATGGAAAGCGTGTTCATCGCAGTGCATTGTGGTGCTCACACGGGTGGAGGCAGAAAACTCGCCGCGGGACATGGAGCGGTCCCAGTGCAGTTCAGCCTGCGCCGAGGTGACATCATCATGCGCGATGGACCAGACCTCTTTCATCTTACTTGCAACGCGCAGCCCATGGTCCAGAAATTCGATCTCACCATGATCGCCATAAATGGTCAGCTGATCCCTGCCGTGGTCGGTGGTAAGCGTCTTTTGTTCGGACGCCACACGTACGGTCCGGGTGATCTCACAATCCGTGCCCGTGGGCGCGGCAAAATGACAGTCGGACCCTGCGCCCTGCGGAAAAACTGGAAAGTTAAGTGCGCCACCGGACAAAGTGAGTGTCACAGCCCCGCGTTCCGGTCAGATGAACGGCCAGTAGGACGGGGAGACGGCCAAATGCAACCGGTGGCCAGCAGGCACTACATAAGCTGTTTGGTCCAGATCAATAGCCACATCATACATGCGACCCGGCTCCAATGGGCGATCCACGTCAAACCCGTCCCTGTAACGCAGATTGAGCAAACCATAGGCCCCCGAAGTTCGGCCCCTGTGATCGGGGACTGTAACAGGGTGCTGGGGTCTTTTACGTGTCGAGCATTGTTCTGTTGGACATGTTTGCAGGCCCTGCTGAAAAGGGGCCGGTCACAAAGATCTGCATGAAAACAAGTCATTTTGTGTGCTCCTCACAGGTGCAGAATACATGATCCGGCGCAAATAGGACGCGCCGCTGCATCAGGCGACCGATGCGGGCGCCATCGGCCGATTTCCGCGCCATAAAACCACGTCTCACGGTCGCTCTCCGGTATTTGCACAGGGCTGTGCAGAAAAAGAAGCGATGCCCGAGGAAAGCTGTGTCACGCTAAGGACGAGAGCCGAACGCGCCCGACAGACGTTCGCTTTTAAGAAAAACCGAAAACAAAATAAAACAGCTTTTCCAACAGGAGGTCCTGAAATGACGACCATGTCACTTGCGACACCCACAAATGATCAATCCGTGCAAAGCACCGACAGCGCCTATGGCCCCGCGCTGGGGATATTTCCACGCACTCCGATGGGGCGTTTCTTTTTCCTCTGGGGCACGCTGAATGTGGTTCTCGCGCTTTTGCCGGTTTACAACATCCTCGGCAACAGCGCGGACGTTGGGCTCATGAGCATGCCGATCACCGTGGTTTATTGCTACGGGGTGTTTTCGCTCAATTGCATTTTGGGAGTGGCCTACTACCTGACGCGCGGCAGAGCCTGGGTCGCAATGTGCGGTGAGTTTGCTCAAAAAGACTCCTCGAAAGGAGAGGCGCAATGATCACCGCCCTCACACTGCTGGGCATTGGGCTCTATCTAGTCCTGATGTTCTATATTGCCTATCGTGCCTATCAGATGAACAAACACGACGACCCGGAGGATTGGTTCCTCATGGGGCGCAGCGCCAATACTGCGATGCTAGTTGGCACCATGTTTGCCACCTGGTTTTCCACCTTTGCCTTTCTCGGCGGGCCGGGGTTCTTTTACAAGAACGGGGTCAACTGGCTGCTGTTTGGTTTCTTCAATGCGATGGGACCGATCCTTGTGATGGTCATTGGGCCGCGCATCTGGGCCTTGGGCAAAAAGTTTGACTTCATCACCCCGGCGGACCTTCTGTCGGCGTATTACAACAACAGTCGACGTATCCGAGTGCTGACCGGGCTGATCTGTATTGCGGTCCTGTTCCCTTATTCAGCCATCCAGATCACAGGTATCGCAACTGCGCTCAACTCCATCTCCGGCGGGCTGATCGCGTTTAATGTCGGCGTCTTGCTGATTGCGGTCTGTGTCGGTGTCTATTCCTTTGTTGGCGGCAGCCGCGCGGTTGTGTGGACGGACGTCATCCAAGGTTTTGCTTTTGCCGCACTTTTGATCGTGACCATGCTGTTGGTCATTCGCTGGTCCGGCGGATGGGAGCAGGGTTGGGCGGCAGCCACACAAACCAAACCAGAGCATTTTGCCTTTGAAGGTGGCGCTGGGCGGTACATCACTGTGATGACATTGTTCACCTTTGGCTGGATCCTTACGCCGCATTTGTGGCAGCGCCTTTATATGGCCGACAGCCCGCAGACCCTGGTCAAAGGCGCGGCAATCACCTCGTTTCTGGCGCTGTTTGTTGTCACCTTTACCGGTGCGGTTATTGGGATGATGGCGTTGGGTATGGATTTTGCGCTGCCCGAAGGGATCACATCCGATGCGCTGGTGCCTGAATTATATGCGCAGTTCTTGCCTGCCATGGGCGCGGTTCTGGTTATCGCGGTCTTTGCGGCTGGCATGTCGACCCTGGACAGCCAGTTGATCTCGGCCACGTCCAGTTTCATTCAGGACCTTTTGCCCAGCGTGGCCTCGGTCGAACCCCGCAAAGCCATGCAGCTGGCTCGCGTGTTTGAAATTGCCTTTGTTCTGGCGCTTGTGGCCTTTGCCTTCTCCCCGTCGGGGCGCCAGTTGATCGCGCCTTTGGCCTCTATCGGAGTGGGTATGGCGTTGACCCTGTTGCTGCCGCTTTTGGGCGCATTGTTCTGGGCGCGCGCGTCCGAACCGGCTGTGTTCTGGGCCATGCTGCTCAGCTGGGGCGTCATGATTGCGATGCAGTTTAACCTGCTGCCAAATCCCGGGATCGTGGGCCCACCGTTGTGGGGGCTGTTGGTCAGCGCCATCGCCTTCTTTGGCATCTCCCTCGCCAAGGATGATCCGGTCGATGCGGAACGTCGTCAGGCGTTCCAGGATGACATGGCTCCACAGTTCCCTGAAACGGCCGAGGCCCAGGTTCAGGCCGCGCAAGCCGCCAACGCCTAGGTCAAGACCCACCCATTCGCATGAAAAAGCAGCGACCCGCAGAGCCCTCTGCGGGTCGCTTCCCGATTGAACGCCGCTGCGGCTTGTTTCGGTTTTGCTTTCGCGTCTTAGATGAGGCCTAGGACAAATGAGGCCGCAGATGGCTGAACCAGCTGACCCGCTTGCAAAACTGGATTGGGATGATCTCAAAGTGTTTTTGACATCTGTTAGATGCCAAAGCGTTTCGGCTGCGTCCAAGGACCTCTGCATCAGCCACTCGACCGTGTCGCGCCGCCTGTCCCGGTTGGAATACACGCTTGGCACCGCCTTGTTTGAACGCAATCGCGATGGGTTGGTGCTGACCACATTTGGCCGCACGGTGTTGCGCCGCGCAGAAGAGGTCGTGGCCGGGATCAACAACCTGCGCAGTGATTTGACCGGAGACGGGGACACCAGCGGTGTCATCCGCTTTGCAACGATGGAGGGCATCGCCTCACTCTATCTGTCGTCGCGATTGGCGAATTTCCAGGCAAGCTACCCCGGCATCCGGCTCGAGTTGCTGACAACCTCGCGTCAGGTGCACATCAGCCACCGCGAGGCGGATATGTTCCTCAGTTTCTTCCGCCCGCAGGGTGACAAGATGGCAACCCAAAAGATCGGCGCTTTTGGCATCGGTCTCTATGCATCACAGCAGTATATAGACACCCATGGGATGCCGCAGTCTGTGGCCGACCTCAAAGATCATTCTTACGTGGGCTATCTTGACCAATTTGTTGAACTGGACGCGGTGCGCTGGCTGGAAGAACTGGTCAACACGCCGCGCATAGTGTTTTGGAGCAATAGTATGATTGCCCAACGTGCCGCCGCACGCGGTGGTCTGGGCATTGTCGCCCTGCCGCATTTTGCCTTGGCAGATCAGGAAGTCCTGGTTCCGGTTCTGCCCGAACTCAAGGCCAAGCGGAACCTGTGGATGACCGTGCACCAGGACCTGCGTCATTCGCGCCATATCGTGGCCCTGCGCAGTTATTTCGCGCGTCTTTTTGAAGAAGACGCTGCTTATCTGATGGGGCCACGCACCGATCTTGCGCCATCTGCAAAAACTGCGGCCATCGAGACCCAGCCTGCGTGATCTTTGGCCGATGATTTCGGCACGGCGGCGTCCACAAATGAACATTGGGTTCCCTTTTCCTTTGGCGGACAGTTGTCGCAAAGAACGGAGACACACGCATGTTTGACACTCACCAGTTTAAAGCGGCCGCGGCCCATATCGCCCCTGTCTACCAGGACCCGCAGGCCAGCGCAGAAAAGGCGATTTCCGCCATCGCAGAAGCGGCCCGGGCTGGCGCAGATATTGTCGCGTTCTCCGAAGCCTTCCTGCCGGGTTTTCCAATTTGGGCGGCCATTCACGCACCCATCAAAACCCATGCGCATTTTGCCAAATATGTCGAAGCCTCGGTCTATGCGGACGGGCCAGAGGTCGGGCTAATTCGCCGCGCGGCCGCGCAGCACCAGATTATGGTGTCGCTGGGTATTTCCGAACGCAACCCCGCCTCGGTGGGCAGTCTGTGGAACAGTAATCTGCTGATCGACAAGACCGGTCAGGTGATCAATCATCACCGCAAACTTGTGCCCACCTTCTTTGAAAAAATCGTCTGGAGTGGTGGGGATGGGGCGGGGCTTGCGGTCAAACCTACCGCAATCGGGCGCGTCGGCACTTTGATCTGTGGGGAGAACACCAATCCCCTGTCGCGCTATAGCCTGATCGCCCAAGGGGAGCAGGTGCATATCTCAACCTATCCGCCCATTTGGCCCACGCGCCCGCCGCAGGAGCAGGGCAACTACGACAACCGCGCCGCCAACCACATCCGCGCCGCCGGCCATTGTTTCGAGGCCAAATGTTTTGGCATTGTCGTCGCTTGTCCATTTGATGCGCAGGCAACCGCGCTTGTCGCGGACGATGACCCCGATTTGATCGCGCTGTTGGATGCGTGCTCCCGCGCGCCCAGTTTCTTTGTTGACCCAACGGGCCAGAAAATCGGTGACGAGATCCTTGAAGAAGGCATTGGCTATGCGGACATAGACCTCTCTCACTGTCTGGAACCCAAACGGTTTCACG
This sequence comes from Epibacterium ulvae, assembly GCF_018678075.1. GTDB lineage: Bacteria > Pseudomonadota > Alphaproteobacteria > Rhodobacterales > Rhodobacteraceae > Epibacterium > Epibacterium ulvae_A. The sequence goes on from NZ_JAHHIR010000072.1 coordinate 5,122, forward strand.
ATGTCGCCGCCGGATACAACCGATTTGACATCTTCAATCTGCAGGTCACACGCGCCCGCGACATTGCGATCAATTTCGCTGAGCGTACTCCAACAGCGACGGATGCGCTAAGCGAGACGCCGGACAATGAACCACGCGCAGACCTTGTGTCGTGAGCCTGCGCAACGTTTTCCGGAAAACCTGACACAGCAGCGTAACTCCTTTGACCCAGCGGGCCGTGGATTGTGACGTCCCGAAACTGATTCGTCTGCCACCAACAGATGGGGCGTCGTCCCAGCCGAATATGTTGCGCGACTTTTTGAAAGCAATCCTCAACCCACCAGAACAGCTGAGAAAAGCCGACCCAAAACTTTTTCGATGCGACTATTTGAACTACTAGTATTCTAGAATGCCATAAGTGATCGTTTTCACGTTACGGGGAGGTAGCGGTGAACAAAGTTTTCGTTTCGAAAGTCTTGTGTGGATGGCTCCTGCATAGCAAGACATTTCTGATGTGATTTGCTCTTTGGTCAGAAGCAGTCTTGTGTCCGGCCTGTTGACGCGATGCACATGACCGCTGGCCCTGATGGGGTCCGCGAACCAAGTCCCATTCTGCTTTGCGGACTGCTGTGTCCCTGCCCTCCTCCTGCCTTCCTTTGCCTTC
>NZ_JAHHIR010000107.1 GCF_018678075.1 Epibacterium ulvae
TCGCGCCCCTCTCACACATGCTGCGCATGTGCTGCCGGGCAGCGGTCGGCGCGTTTGATATCTTTGACGATCTTCTCGCCAGGACTTTTGCGGGTTCCAGTTGTCTGTCTCATCTTCCACTCCTCAGTGGTTACGATGAGCCAGAAACACTCTCTTATCAAATAACGCTATTTGGACCAATAGGCGCTGACGTCAGACACTTATGAGATTGCAATGTACCATCGGGCTTCCGCGCGACGATGTCGGTAAATGTCCCACCTCTATCGACCCAAAACTGCCACATGACGTTACTCCTTTGTTTGCGGAGCAATGCTCCGCCAGCGTTGTTTAATAATTATTGAGGAAATGCCGCAGAACGGTTCAGTGTTTTTTGGGCACTGGGAATGACGAGGAAGAACCTAAGAATCCCAGTGCATTTGGTTCGGACTTACCAAACACTCTTGTCTGTATCATTTGCTGATTTCGCAAATTTCTAAAATACAAAGGATGTAAATGCGTACACAATCCAGAAATTGATGTTTGCGTACACGCTCGTCTGGCATGGTATTAAATTCACCACCCGGGCCACATACAACTCCTTGCATCCCAGCCGCTGCAAGATGCGCAGCGTCAGTTCCATAAAACGCAGGCGGGCGAATTGAACCGGTGGGTTGAGGATACCCCATTACAGTTTCAAAAGCCGAATTCAGTGCCTTAACGATACGAGCATCACGATCGACCTTAAACGGAGGCATTTGCAAGGCATTCGGTGTTGGACCACCAATCCGAAGCGATGTTTGGAGCTTAGGGTATTCTAGCTTGAGGGCTTCCAACAACAGCTTGAGATCATTCGTCACGCTTTCGACGGACTGCCCGGGTCCATAACGGCATGACCCCTTTAACTTGGCTCGATCAGCAACTTGCGGAGGGCGCCAATCATGATAATCGCGCCCCAATCCGGCCTGCATAGATCCTACGTGCCCGCGATTCACGGCGACTTGGTCCGGTGTGTCCGCGCCGGTAAAGGTCAAGTTATTGATACGCTGAGCCAGACAAGTAGCCGCTGCCAATGCATCGCAAGCCTCTTCACGCTTGGACAGATGACGGGTGTCACCTGTTAGCTCAATATCGAACATCATCGAACCGGCATGCATTGTCAGCGCTTGCAAGTCTGTTGGCTCGGAGTTGATAAAATAGTCTGCCCAAAGACCCTGTTCGATTGCACGTACCGTGCCTATACCGCCCTGCAATTCACCGACCACAAAGCTAAGGATGACATCACCTTTGAGTTTGATATCGGCTTTGAGGATCGTTTCAATTGCGCAGAAATAGGCCGCATCACCGGCCTTCATATTTGATACGCCGATGCCATAGATAAACTCTTCGTCAATCAGGCCGCCCCACGGATCAACTGTCCAGCCCTCAGTGGCCGGATTGGTATCAAGATGACCATTGAACAAAAGGCTTGCCCCGCCCCCTTCCCCTTTGAGGCGCCCAATGGCGTTGACCCGCTGGCCTGCAACAGGCTGTAATTCGCTACTCATTCCCAGTTGGGTCATGCGATCATGCATTACTCGTGCAATCTCCCGCTCGCCTTCCGTTTCCGTATAGCTTTTGTGCTGCACCATTGAGGCGAGCAGCGCCAAGCAAGAATCGATGTCGATCAGGTCAAGAATATCAGTGCCGGTCACAATAGTGTCTCCGTTTCAGTCATGGGGTTGTACAAACTGCCAAACCGGCTCGATTTTTGCGAGGTCGGCGGTATCGTGATGACATTTCAAAGCATGGGTTTGTGCTGCTTGACGCATAGGCACCGATTCATCGTGGCAAATGGCTCCAATGCGTCTAGGGCACCGGCTTTCGAAACAGCATCCTTTCAACAGAGCGGTGCGCACGGGTAAATTACCTGTCAGTCGCACCCGACGTGTTATCGTGTCTGGATCTGGGCTGCTGGTGGAGGACAACAGCGCCTCGGTGTAGGGGTGGTACGGCCTTTGATCCAAACTCTCAACCGTGCGGGTTTCCACAATTTCACCTAGGTACATCACAGCCGTGCGGTGTGCGATGTGGCGCAAAATCGCCAGGTCATGCGTGATGAACAACAGAGCCACATTGGTTTCCTGCTGAACCTGTTTCAACAACGCGACAATTGCCGCTTGAACTGCAGCGTCCAGTCCCGACGTGATCTCGTCGCAGATAATGACTTTGGGTTGGGCTGCTATCGCACGTGCAATCGCCACCCGTTGTTTTTCACCACCTGACAATTGATGCGGATATCGGTTTACATAATGCGCAGGCAGTCGCACCTGCTCAAGCAATTTGACAATTTCGACGTCGCGTTCACCCGACCGAATATCGGGGCAGTACAGTTTAAGCGCACGTGATAGGATCGTTGACAGCCTATGTCGTGGGTTCAACGAGCTGTCAGGGTTTTGGAAGATAATCTGTACATCTGCGCGATATGCAGCATCAAGTGTTTCAACTTCGCGCCCTTCCAAACGCAACGTACCCTCATACGGACCAAGGCCGACAAGCGCACGAGCAAGGCTGGATTTCCCGCAACCGCTTTCTCCGACCAAACTAAGCGTTTCGCCTCGGTGTAGCGTCAAATTTACGTCGTTCACCGCGTGGACCTGAACCGGGTCTCGCCTAAGCATTTGATCGATAAGCGATGTGCGTCCCAATTTAACCGTAAGGTTTTCGACCTCTAAGACTGCTTCTGTCGTCGCTGATGAAATGCTCAAAGGGTTGATTTGGGCGGCGTTTAAGGACACGTCGGGACGCACGCAGGCCAATTGCCCTGCCCCGTTCGGCATCAATAAGACACGAGACCTATCGCATATTGCCGGATCATGTTTGGGACAACGATGTGAGAAATTACAGGCAGGAATCGCTCCACGGCGCGGCGGTGGAGTACCCTCGTCTATCCTAAGGCCACGCTTGGTTCGGGTATCTGAGGGACGCGGTAAGCTGGCCAGCAAAGACTGCGTATAAGGGTGCTTTGGATTGGCGAACAATTCTTCAACTGTCGCAGTTTCCACAATTCGCCCCCCGTAAATGACGGCCACGCGATCCGCCACTTCCGAAACGACGCCCAAGTCATGGCTGATGAACAGTCCCGCGACACCAATCTTTTGCTGCATCTCTGCGAACAAATCCAACATGCCCACAGCGGTGGTTGCATCCAAAGCTGAGGTTGGCTCATCGAACAAAATCAGGTCCGGTTCGCATGACACCGCCATCGCCAGAACAACCCGTTGCTTTTCGCCTCCCGACACTTCGTGAGGATACTTTTGGGCCATCAGGGCCGGATCCGGCAAGCCAACAAGATCAAACAACTCATGCACACGCGCGGTCACATCCTGCGTTTCGTTGAAACGATGCGTGCGCAGAGTCTCGGCCAAATGGGCCCCCAATGATTGCGTTGGATCAAGCGCAGTCGCAGCGTTTTGAAACACCATCGCAATTTGTTGACCGCGACGGCGAGTCAATTCATCTTCAGGCATGGAGGTCAAATCGACCCCCTGCAATCGGATCGAACCATTCTCAACGTCGACCCGTCCCGGCAAGTCTCGCATCACGGCATAGGCCAATGACGACTTGGCGGAACCACTTTCCCCAACCAGACCCAGCACCTCGCCTTTGGCAATTTGCAAGTTGATGTCTTCAAGGATTCGGATTGGCCCCGCAGCGGTACTGTAGGTCAATGAATAGTCGGTAATGTCCAAAACAGGTGTCAGCGTCATCGTATCATTCCTGTGCATGGGGGTTCAAAACATCGCGCAAACCGTCCCCTAGAAGATTGAAGGCAATTGCAACAAGTGCGATCGCAACGCCCGGAACAAGGATCGGCCACGGGCTGCGGAACATGTGTTCGCGTGCCTCTGCGATCATCAATCCCCATTCAGACGAAGGAGGTTGTGCGCCTAAGCCCAAAAACGAAAGTGTCGCCAAAGTCATGATTGCAAATGCGACGCGAATGGTAGCCTCAACAATAACTGGCGCGACCATGTTTGGCAGGATCTCCGCAAATATGATCCACAAACTGCTTTCGCCACGTGCCCGAGCTGCAGAGACATAATCAAGTTCACGGACCGATAACGTGGTTGACCGTGCGATCCTCGACATTCCAGGTGCAAAGGCGATGCCAATGGCAATCACCGCATTGAGGCTTGAAGAGCCAAGAACCGTTAAGATCATCAACGCCAACAGCAAGCCGGGGATCGCCATAACCGCATCAATTGTCCTCATAATAACTTCATCAATCCAGCCACCAACAAAGCCCGAAAATATTCCGATCAATGCACCACTGGCTGTACCAATGATTGTAGCCAAAATGGCCAACAGCACAGTCGACCGCGCACCGACCAAAACGCGACTTAGCAGATCACGGCCAAACCAATCGGTGCCAAACAAGAACTGTGAGGTCGGTTCAGAAAACCGCGAACCGAAATTGAAGCTTTCGGGATCTTGCGGCGCAAGCATTGGACCGAATACCGAGATAAACAGCAACAGCGTTACGAGGATGGTGCCAACTGCGCCTTGGGGGCTGCGCATCAGCGCGCGTAAAGTTTTCAATGTGGCCTGCATCAGTATTTGATCCTTTTGTCAAGGAATCCGTAAGCTAGGTCAGCCAACAGATTTGCCACGGCATAGGAACACGCCATGATCAACGCACCCGCCTGTATCATCGGTAAATCGCGATTTTGGATTGCGAGTATCAATTGTCTGCCGACACCAGGAAAAGCAAAGACCTCTTCAACCACGATGACCCCGCCGATTAGATAACCAACATCCAACGCAATCACGGTGATTGCGGGAAGCATAGAATTGCGCAGCGCATGGTGGAACAGCACCCGTCGCTTTGGCAGTCCACGCAGACGTGCCGCGCGGATAAAATCTGTTTCAAGCGTGTCGGCCATCTCAGATCGGATCATCCGGCTTATATGCGCTGTCAGAACGATGGTGAGGGTCAGAACCGGCAATACGATATGATGTAACGCGTCCCAAAAGTTCTCGGAAAATGGCACGTAACCCGAAGCCGGAAACAAACCGACCGAGGGGCTTGCCAGCCAAACAAGCAGCAAAGTGGCCAACACGAACTCTGGTAAGCTCACCCCAATATAGGACACCAGCGACACGCCAAGATCAGTTATTTTACCGCGTTGAGATGCAGCCAAGACCCCTAATGGAATGGCAATTATGCACACCAAAAGCAGCGATGACACGGCCAATATCGCAGAGCGCCCCAAAGCATTCATAATGGTAGGCCCGACGGGTTGGCTGGTGCGCAATGACACACCAAAATCACCCTGCACCACATTCGACAGCCAGCGTAGATATTGTACTGGGGCCGGATCATCCAGCCCCAGCTTGTTGTTCAAGGCAGCCAACGCCTCGTCCGTAGCATATTCACCAAGGATCATTGTCGCCGCATTTGCTGGCAACAATTGAGTGACGCTGAACACAATCAAAGAGACCAGCAAAGCGGTGAAAATGAGGTAAATAAGCCGTTTCGCCACATAGTAAATCGTCATGTTCAAGCGCCCCTTTCATTAGCCCTTTTGAGGAGCGTCCGGCCCCATCCAGACTTTGTGGAAGGCAAAGCTGGCTCCGCGCGGATGCTGGTCATATCCGTTCACGTAGTCGGCCCGAGCCCCGAGTATGTCAAAGAAACATGGGATCAGCGCAGGTACTTCTGCCTGCATCAAAGCCTGCGCATTCGCATAAAGGTCGGTTCGCATTGCAGTATCGGTTGTCTCATCCGCCTTGCGCACATATTCGTCAAATTCAGCGTTGTTCCATTTGGTTTCGTTCCATGACGCACCCGACGTGAACAACAGATTGAACGACATGCCTTCGGTCGGCAGCATGTTGTAAAAACCGACGTAAAATTTTCCTTTTTTCCAAACCTGATCAAGGTAGGTCGAGTGATCCATTGTTTTCACGCTGATATCGAAACCACCTGGTTTGGCCATTTCGCGCAGGACAACAGCCATCGTCGAGCGATATCCGGGCTTAACAGAAGCCACAATTTCTAGTTCTAATCCATCTGGATATCCCGCTTCGGCAAGCAGCGCCTTAGCCTTTTCTGGATCGTATGCTTTGAGCGGTGCGTCAGCGAAGTAACGATAAGCCGCATTTATCGGGCTATCGTTACCCGGCGTTCCGTACCCCTCGGCAACCAATTCGACCATTGCTTGACGATCAATACAGAGTGACAAAGCCTGACGCACACGAATGTCGTCAAATGGTGCAACCGTAGTATCCATTACAACATCAAGGAAACGACCTGAAGGCGTGCGCAATCCTGTCACCCCAGCGGCGGCGTCAATCCGTGCGAAATCAGTTGGCTGCACATCATGCATCATGTCGATCTCACCAGCCAACAACGCGGCACTAGAGCCTGCTGAATCTGGGAATGTCTTGATCTGGACTTCGTCTAGATATGGCAGGCCAGCCACGAAATAGTCAGGGTTCTTAACCAGAACCGAAATTTCATCTGCGCGGAATTCTTGCAACCTGAATGGGCCGGAACCGACGGGAACCTGTGCCAAGCTGTCAAAGTCATTTGCGATGATATCAGCAGGTACAACTTTGGCCGTTGGATAGGTCAGGGCAACTGGCAAATCTGCAAAAGGAGTTTGTGTTGTTACAATGACCGCGAAATCGCCATCCGCTTCAACCGATTTGATAGGGCCAAGGTTACGTCGTCCTGGCGCTCCGGTTTCCGGATCCAGCAGCTTCGCAAACGATGCCACAACATCTGCTGACGTTAGCGCTTGCCCATTCGAGAATTTCACGCCCTCACGAAGAACAAACCGCCACTCGGTCGCGTCTTCATTTGACGACCATTCAGTGGCCAGATCAGGTTGAGCCGTCATATCGGTGCCCAGCGAAGTCAGGCCTGAGTATAACATTTCTGCCATCATATATTCTGCCGCTGCGCGAACCAACATTGGGTTCAACACACCAGGCGTGATGTTCACACTTAGCCGCAATGTACCGCCCGCTTCGGCTGCCATTGCAGGCAACGCGCCAATACCGACCGCCAACGCTGCGCCTGCAGCGGACATTCTGAGTAGTTGTCGTCTGTTCAACTGAATTTTCATGATCTGGGTTCTCCGTGGTTGGACAAAGTTGGTTTTTTTGGCTCTGTAGCTGTTTCGAACTGCGCGCTAAAAAACAGAGCTATTGACCGCGCTAGACCCCTTAGGTCTTCGATTGTTGTGAATTCATCGGCTCCGTGTACGTTGCGGTCGGGACGCGACAATCCGCCAAGCATGATTTCACGCTGGCCGCGGCCACCCTGTTGGATCCACCCAAAATCTGACGATGTAGAAGACCCGTAGGCAACAAACTGTTCCAAGGGCACATTGTGACCTGTAGCCATCGCTGCAGTCCAACGCGGCGTCATCACACCTTGGGAATTTTCAACTGGCGGCAAATGGCCAGTTTCAGAAATGCGCCATCCAATAAGGTCTGTTTGCTTAACCGCCGCCTCTACACACTCGCGTATTTCTGCACGAACGACCGCCACATCTTCTTCAGGCGCGTAGCGACGATTAATGACAACCTCGCATTGCCCCGGAAGAGCCGACCCCTTCTCGCCACCACGTATTGCAGTGATGTTAAGCAATGCATGTAACGGGCCAGTTGATCCAGGAGCCGGCGGCATGGCGGAAACGCGCTGTTCTACATCTATCTTAATTGCTGTCAGTGCGTTTAAGATTGGCAACGCTTGTTCGATTGCATTCACACCCAAATGAGGTCGGCCAGAATGCGCAGCCTTGCCTTCGAACAGCAAAGAAAAGTCCAACGATCCAAAGCTACCAGCCCAAATGCGCGGCGTTGCCGAACCATTCAGATTGATAATGACATCGCTTACAAGGTTCTGTTCGGCTAAGTATCGAATGCCGGGATAGATCCCACCTTCTTCGTCCGTGCAGAATGCAAGCACCGGTTGGTATTCAAATTGATGCCCTGCACTTTGCAGCGCTGCTAGACCCGCCAAAGCAGCGGCAATCGCGCCCTTCATATCAGCAGCGCCGCGCGCATAGATCCTGCTGCCTTCACGGGTCATTTTGAGCGCAGGGCGCGACCATCCATCGCCGATTGGCGCGGTATCAACGTGGAAATATATAGTGACCTCTGGAGTGCCTTTCGGTGCCAAGTCAGGGCGTACAATCAGATTTGTACGGGCGCCGTAAACGCCCTGCGTTTCCCACAATGCCTCGGGCACATCAAAACGTGCGCTGGTGCCACCAAACTGCGCGGTCATCCGTTCAAGCATAGTTGCCATTTCTGGATAACAGGCACCTGGAGGAAAGGAACTATCCAGTGCAACCAGTTCTTCGAGCATGTTCAGAAGCGCATTCTCATCAATGTGGGCGGTCGAAGTATTCATTCCTATATAAGAATGGTGAAGGCGAAATTTTGCAAGAAAATTCTTCACAAAATTTGAGAATTTCGCATTATTGATTATAAAACATTGATTATTAACGATTAAATATATCAGATTTCTTCATCACGACACCTCAGTACCGGAAGATCGACTTGACTTAAGTCATATACCCATACAAATATATGTTATATATAAATCGAAAGTGTGTCAAAAATTGACTAAGACTAGTACAGGACCTAACCTCAAGGGCAACGTTGGCCGCGCGCTTAGTGCGACGCCGCTGTATGAGCAAGTCAGGGAGCGGGTTATGCACCTGATCCTTGATGGCACTTGGCCTGAAGGGCACATTCTTCCGGCCGAAACAGAACTGGCCCGTCAGTTGGGTGTATCTTTTGGAACCGCACGTCAGGCGCTGCAAATTCTGACCAAAGAAGGTGTTCTGCTCCGCAAGCCACGCATTGGCACAATTGTAACAGGCCGTACACCACATCACACGTTGGACCGGTTTTACAAACACTATCGCCTCCACAACACCAAGAACGAGTTGATCAACACTCAAACGGTTGTCAAATCCGTCCAAATCCGCCCTGCGACTGATGACGAGATCCGTTGCTTTCGCAGCAATAAAGCTATTGATGTTATCTCGTTGGTCCGGGTTCGGAAACATAACGCCCGCCCCGTCATGATTGATCACTTTTCAATTCCCGAACATCTCGTTCCCGGTTTTCCACGCGTGCCGGGTGACGTTCCCGCGCTGCTTTTGGGTCATTTGCGTGACGAATACGGCCTGCGCATTCGCGCAGTGCGCGAAGCATTGCGTGCGGATATCGCGACGTCCGAAGATATGTCTTTGCTTGATCTGAGCGTTGCAGACGGACCAACCGCGGTCTTGGTAATAGACGACATATGCTTTGATAGTAAAAACCAAGCCCTACTGAAGGCCAGTCACCGCGCGCTTTCAGATGATTATCGCTATGTGAACGAAGTTCAGTAGCCCGCTGCACTGGCCCCCAAGGACTCTTGATCAATGACACAACCACCCTTTGACGCCCGGGACTCTGTCTCGCTCGACCCCGATGACTGGGACATCTTTTCTCAGACGGCGCACCAGATGCTGGACGATGCGCTGACCAAAATGAAGACCACACGTGATGGCCGGGTCTGGACGCCACTTCCGGAAAAGATAAAGGAAGCACATACCACTCCGTTGCCACGCAAAGGGACCGCATTGTGCGATGTTCAGCGTCAGATCGCAGATTTCCTACCCTATAATGTTGGCAACACGCACCCTCGATTTTTCGGATGGGTGCATGGTGCGGGCAGCCCTGGCAATATGATAGCAGATATCGCCGCAGCTGCGATGAACGCCAATCTTGGTGGCCGTGATCACGGCGCGATGTATGTGGAAAAACAAGTGATCCGCTGGATCCGGGAAATGTTTGATTTTCCTGACACCGCCAGCGGCCTCGTGGTGTCCGGCACTTCTATAGCAACGATCATAGCACTCAAATCCGCTCGGGATTCAGCGCTTGCGTTCGACAACCGGCTTTCAGGGCATGCTCAGGGGCAGCTGGTTGGATATACCTCAACACAAACGCACAGCTGTGTCGCGCGGGCATTTGATATTCTGGGACTCGGTTCGAATGCGCTGCGCAAGATACCTGTGGATCATGATTTTCAGATTGACCTTGATGCCCTAAAACTAGCAATCGCGCGCGACCAGGCCGCTGGCTTGCGCCCATTTGCAATCATTGGCACCGCTGGATCGGTGAATGTCGGTGCCATTGATGATCTGAGCACCTTAGCCACAATCGCCGAAGCCGAAGACCTTTGGTTGCACATTGACGGTGCATTTGGCGCGGCGGGTATCCTAAGCGAAGATCTCGCGCCGCGGCTAGAGGGCCTCAAACAGGCAGACTCAATCGCGTTTGATTTTCACAAGTGGTTCCACGTGAACTATGATGCCGGCTTTGTTCTGATCCGCTCTGAAGATATACATCGCCGGGCGTTCTCGGACAGACCAGATTATCTGCTTGGGGCCACGCGCGGACTGGCGGCAGGCGGTCATTGGCCTGTGGATTATGGCCCGGAGCTTTCGCGCGGATTCCGTGCGTTGAAAATCTGGGAACAATTTACCGAACACGGAACCGAAAAAATTGGCCAGATGATCACCAAGAACTGTCGACAGGCTGCCTATCTTGGCACATGTGTTGACCAACACGAAAAATTGGAACTTCTTGCTCCGGTCGCCACCAGCGTTTGTTGTTTTCGCTACATTGCACCTCAGTGGGGCCCCAGTGATCTAGATAGGTTCAACGATGAATTGGTGATCCAACTCCAGCTAAGTGGCGTCGTTGTACCATCAGTCACCAAGGTCGATGGCAAAACAGCAATACGCATCAACATCACTAATCACCGCACTTGCATGGAAGATATCGATATTCTGCTAGAAGAAATTGACGCTAACGTAGAAGTTCTGATGTCAACGTTTTAACCATAAAGTACCTCGACGCGAGAAAGCTGCGCTTACAGTCGAAAGAAGAAAGCCAGCATGCTTGTGGGATGCCATGCACGCGCTGCTATTGGTGTAAAAAGCTTGCCACGTAATGTACCGGTGCTCATTGACCTCACCGCATCCCTAATAGAACTGGTTTGATGAGAATTGATGCCTCAAATTCCAAAATTGGTTCTGTGGCCAACTTTCAGAATGCACTTCGTGGATGCTGTGGATGTGACGACCTCTAGCTTGAGAAATCTTGTTCAACCGTGCTCGATTTTCAAAACCAGGACGAAACGCTCGAGCAACATCCGGCTCGTACAGCCCACGTAACGCCGCAGGCGGCTGATAGCACATATGCGCCATTAACAGTTTTTGACGCAAAAAATGGCGAGATCACCGATGAGCGACTCTTGATGAGTTGTTGCACAGTATTCGCCCATCCAGGCCCACCCACCAACTTGCTTGGAATTGCGCCAAAGTAAGCAGTGACCCACACAATTGATCTTCGGTGGTCTTCCACGATGCTGCGCACTGCGCTTTCGTCGCCCGTGATTGCCATCCGTATGCAACCTACCGCTCCCGGTCTTTGTTCCGATTGCCCGGCCCTTGCTGCGGCTCCCTATCCGCATCCTTGGCACGATCCGTAGCCACACGCTCCCGCACAGGCCCTTTAGGTGGTGCAAGGCCCTCAGAGCACCCCAAACGGGCATCAGATGCAATCTGCACCCTCTCGGTCCTCAGGTCCGTTAGCTGAGCGGCATAACGCTGCGTATCGCGAGCAAGCGCCCTGTCTTCGGGATCGTCTGACAATGCCAGAGCCGTTGCGGCCTTCATGTACGTCCCGATCACGCGGTTGCGACGGCTCATCAGAGCGTTGTCCCACGGATAGTCGGGCAACCGTCCACCATGAGCCTGCATGTCGCGCCTCGCTTCTTCCCGCTTTGCCTCATCGGTTCTGGCCAGTTGGCCTTTTTGGCGCACCTTATAGACTGGCATCTTCTGAGATTTGCGCGTCACGCCCCTTGCGTGGCGTGGTGTCGCCTCGGCATCAATCCCGCGTTGCCTCAGACGTTGCGCAAACTGGCTTCTTAAGTGCTGCAAATCAGCCTTACGCAGATTCAATTTGATCCCGTCATGACCAACAGTCCGCACGGTCAAATGAACATGCGGATGTTTTGTATCTGTGTGCAGCGCCATCACGTAGTCATGCCGTCCACCAAACTCATCCTCAGCCAGCGCCCGCACAGCGTCCTTGATCCCCTCCGCGTTCACATCCGCGGGCATCGAAAACACCATGTTCGTTGTGATCCGAGTGCGCCCCGTAGCAAAACCGTTATGGCGATCTTCATCGTGGCGCACCAACCATTCAGCTGCGAGCTGTCCCGTAGCAGATTTGCCCGAGAGTGTTTGACCATCTGCCGTTTCGATTTCGAGCTTTCCATTGCGGCTGATGTAATCGAAATGCCCGGTAACACGCACACCTTCCGACTGGCGGTTCACGACAATTGTCTTGCCGCTCCTGTCAATCTTAGCGGGCTTGGTGACTTTCACCATCACTTCCGGCGCGCCCCTCACCACACGGGCGAGCGTCGCCTTGTCAGCAGCAGAAACCGCTCCAGACGCACGCGCGCTTACAGACGCAGATGATTTGGTATTGTCCTGGCTGTTGGTGTCTGACTTTGCTTTCCCGACAGAATAGTACCCTGCACCTTTTGATCGAACGGTGTCTGACGTCAGCGCCTATGGGTCCAAATAGCGTTATTTGATAAGAGAGTGTTTCTGGCTCATCGTAACCACTGAGGAGTGGAAGATGAGACAGACAACTGGAACCCGCAAAAGTCCTGGCGAGAAGATCGTCAAAGATATCAAACGCGCCGACCGCTGCCCGGCAGCACATGCGCAGCATGTGTGAGAGGGGCGCAAACATTACTCATCCGAAGAGAAGATCAGGATCGTTTTGGACGGCCTACGCG
>NZ_JAHHIR010000048.1 GCF_018678075.1 Epibacterium ulvae
GTGCCTTTTCCGCTCATCGACACCTTGAACCCGTGCTGGCGCAGGATCTTCTGATAGTCGTGAGAGCAGTATTGCGACCCACGATCTGTGTGGTGGATGCAGTCCTTGGGCGGTTGCCGGAACGCGATGGCCATACTCAACGCCCGGATCGCCAAGTCGCGTTTCATGCGATTGCTGACGGCCCATCCGATGACCCTTCGGGAATGCAGATCAAGGATCACAGCCAAATAGAGCCAGCCTTCGCGGGTCCAGACATAGCTGATATCGCCAGCCCACTTCTGATTGGGCGCGTCTGCTGAGAAGTTACGATCCAGCAGGCTTGGCGCAATATTGAACTTATGATCGCTGTCTGTCGTCACCTTATGTTTGCGTGTTCTCACAACTGATATGCCGTTCTGGCGCATCAACCTGCCAATACGGCGGTGACCCACATCTAAACCGATCTCTTTCAGCTCTTCTGTCATGCGTGGGCGGCCATAGCTGCCCAAGCTCAGGCGCGATTGTTCTTTAATGTGCGCCAACGTCACCATATCGGACCGCTGCCTGCGGCTGGCAGGACGGTGGCGAAATGCTCGCAAACCGCGTAGCCTCTTTAAGCACTTCCCTTTCCTCCTTGAGAATGCGGTTCTCACGCCGAAGCCGGTCATTCTCTTGGGTGAGGCATAAATCCTCTTTCGACACCACATCCGTGTTTCGCTGCGCCGTAATCCATTTGTTCAGCGTCGACATGCCAACACCCAGATCATCAGCAACCTGCTTGCGTGTCAGCCCACTCGTCAGCGCGATCCGCACTGCATCTTGGCGGAATTCGTCCGTCCGTTTCAGTCCCATAGTCAGTCTCCTTTGCTGAAACAAATGCTATCAAAGGAGCGGCATCAAACCGCGACAGGCCCGCTTGGCGGGCCAACCAGGAGTCTACGAAATAGGCCACGGGCATAGCACATTCGACTTGCCGCCAATCCGTTAGTGCATGGGCGGTAAATTAAATGCTCCCTTCACCGATCAACGGTCGGTCGACAAATCTGCCAGAACTCTTCAAACTTTGGCCGTATTCTGCCGTTAACCCTGTTGGTAACCAAAGCCGACCACAGTTTTCGGCAATTTGAGGACGACAGGTATGCAAGAAGTCATCGACGCGCTGGATGAGGATCTCTCGGGGATGAAACCACGCGAGTGGAAAGCCCGCATGGCCGAAATCGCCGAGGAAAACGGCCTGTTTCAGGACCTTGGGGACAAGCATTTCGCCACGTTCATTGATCAGGGCAACACGCTCTTGGTGACCTTTGAAACGTTGCAGGGCATTCACAACCTGTCCGAACAGGCGCAGCCCTTGGGTTTTGATCTGGTGCGTAACTTAGGTTGGTCGCATCTCTGTCTGGTCTCGGACGGCGACACCTGGTTTCGCGCCGAACAGGTCTATGCGTTTTTTGACCAGCTGATTGATGACGGCTTCTTCGAAGAATTCGACAATGTGGTGTTCTACGGCGCAGGCCCATGTGGCTATTCTGCCGCCGCGTTTTCGGTGGCGTCTCCCGGTGCTACGGTGCTGGCGATCCAACCACAGGCCACCCTTGATCCGCGGATGACTGAATGGGACGACCGTTTTGTTGAGATGCGCCGCACCTCGTTCTCGGACCGTTACGGCTATGCGCCCGATATGCTGGATGCTGCTGACCATGCCTTTGTGATCTTTGATCCCTATGAACGTCTGGATGCGATGCATGCCGCCCTCTATGCGCGTTCCAATGTGACCCGGCTGCGCCTGCCGTTTATGGGCGCCGCCGTACAGACCCGCCTGATCGAGATGGAGATCCTCTATTCCATCCTCTCGCAGGTCGGATCTGGCAAGCTCACCGAACAAAGCTTCTTCAAACTGGCCCGCGCCCGTCGCAACAATGGCGGCTATCTCAAAGGGTTGATGGCACATATCGACTCCCAGGATCGCCCATATCTGGTGGCGCTCCTGTGTCGCAATGTGACCCAACGCCTGCGCGCACCCCGTTTCCGCCGCCGCCTGCAGGGGTTGAAAAAACGCGCTGAAGCTGGTGAATTCACCTGGCCCACTGAGCCCAGCTAGATCCACAACCGGTGATTTTCAAACAGCCGCTTCTTTTCCTTTGACGGCGGCTGTGCTAACGCGGCGGTATGACCAAATCGCTGACCATCACCCGCCCCGACGACTGGCATCTGCATCTGCGCGACGGCGCGATGCTCAAGGCCGTCTTGCCTGAAACTGCCCGCCATTTTGGCCGCGCGATTATCATGCCGAACCTGGTGCCCCCGGTGGTCACCGGCGCGCAAGCCGCCGCCTATAAGGACCGGATCATGGCCGCCCTGCCCGCAGGCATGAGCTTTGACCCGCTGATGGTCCTTTACCTCACCGAAGACACCGACCCGGCAGATGTGGCCGCCGCCCATGCCAGCGGTCTTGTCACCTCGGTCAAGCTGTACCCCGCAGGTGCCACCACCAACTCCGCCTCCGGCGTGCAGGACTTCGACAAGGTCCGACCCGTGCTGGAAAAAATGGCCGAAATCGGCATGCCGCTCTGTCTGCATGGTGAGGTCACCGACCACGAAATCGACATCTTTGACCGCGAAGCCGTGTTCATCGACCGTATCCTCGACCCGATCCGCAAAGCCACACCGGGCCTGCGTGTGGTCATGGAACATATCACCACCAAAGACGGTGTGGACTACGTCAAAGCCAATGATGCTGACCTCGGCGCGACCATCACCACGCACCACCTGATTATCAACCGCAACCACATCCTGGTCGGCGGCATCAAACCCCATTACTACTGCCTGCCGGTTGCAAAACGCGAAGAACACCGCCTCGCCCTGCGCGAGGCCGCCACCTCAGGCGATGCGCGTTTCTTCCTCGGCACCGACAGCGCCCCCCATGTGGATCCCGCCAAAGAATCTGGCTGCGGTTGCGCAGGCTGTTTCACCGCCACCAACACAATGGCGCTCCTGGCCCATGTGTTTGAGGAAGACGACGCGCTGGACAAACTCGAAGGCTTCGCCTCCAAAAACGGCCCCGCCTTCTACCGCCTGCCGGAAAACAAAGGCACGCTGACCCTGACCAAACAGGACGCGCCCGTGACCTTCCCCGACAAAATCCACAGCGACGACGGCCCCGTCACCGTCTTTGACCCCGGCTACCCGGTCCATTGGACCGTGACCTGATTTCATCTTTTCAAAAATACTTCCGCCGGAGGCTCCCATGCTTGCCTCTGGCGATGAGGTTAAATGCTCTCACGCGCCTCAGCCTCAAGCCTTCGGATCTCGTCGCAAATCAGATGAATGTCCTGCCCGTTCAGCGCTGGAGGAAGATGTTTCAGAAGGTCATAGCGCTCCACAAGTTCTTTGAGTTCTGCATATTCCTTTCGCGCACGGCACAAAGCGATGAGTTCCAACTCACTATCCGTGAGTTGCCCTGCCAACGTTCTGGCATACACTTCGCGATTACCTAAACTAGAATTATGTATCAGCTGCAGAACATTGTGGAGTTGTCTCAAATAGCCATTCAATTCGTCTGCATTCGCAGAAAAACGACGTTCAAAATGCTCATGAGCTCTCACGAATTCAGTTCCCGGAGACGAAGAAGGGTAGGTTTGCATCTGATACAACGCCGAAACAAAACCCGCCCGCAGTTGATCTTTGATACCCTGAAGAAGGGCCCTTCCAGTTTCAGGCGTTTTTTCAGGATTATCTTCTTTGGCAGCAAGACCCTCTACGTAACGATTAAATAGCGCCAGCAAATTGAAAAACGTCTGTTCAAACATCTGCTGCTTCAGGCTCTGGTTCTGCAGCTTCATCTGCTCCTTCTGCCCAGACAACTCATCCCGTGCAGCTTTCATCTCTTCGCGCTGCAATTTCAGATCCTGCCGCTGCATCTCGATCTGCACCTTCTGTTGCCGAAGCGTGACGATCAGGCCAACAAACGCCAGCCCGGTGAACAGCGATGTCAACGCACCAAACGAGTCCCCAAAGGTGCCGACCTCAGTCCCATCCCCATGCGTAAACACGACGATCCATTGCACCACCCAAGGCGATGCCAGCCAGGCAACAATCACCAACCCCACCCAAAGAACCGGCCAGAAATCTCGCTTCTTCAAACGTTCCACGATTTCAATCCCTCAAAACAATACCCCTTTGCACCCTATGCACGCATTGCGCGTGTGCAACCCCTCTCGACATCGCCTGCGTGGATCGGGTATCAGCGCCGGAACCCATCTCATCCGCATCACAGGAGACGCACATGATCCCCACGTCCTACCCGAGCAAAGAGGAAATCGCCCGCCTCTCCGCACGCATGTTGTTGGAAATCGGCGCGGTGAATTTCAACACGGATGAGCCTTACACGCTCGCCTCTGGTCTGCCCTCGCCGTCCTATATCGACTGCCGCAAGCTGATCTCATTCCCGCGCATCCGCTCCACCCTGATGGATTTCCTGACCATCACCGTGATGCGCAACGCAGGTTTTGAAGCCTTTGACAATATTGCAGGCGGTGAGACGGCCGGCATTCCCTTTGGCGCGCTGGTGGCCGAACGCATGGCCTTGCCCATGACCTATGTGCGCAAAAAACCCAAAGGCTACGGTCGCAACGCCCGCATCGAAGGGGTGATGACCGAAGATCAACGCGTACTTCTGGTCGAAGACATGACCACCGATGGCGGCTCCAAACTCTCCTTTGTCGACGCGATCCGCGACACCGGCGCCTCCTGCGGCCACACGGCGGTGATCTTCTACTACGACATCTTTCCCGAGACCACAAAACGCCTCGGCGACCACGGCGTCGAGCTGCATTACCTGTGCACCTGGTGGGACGTTCTGGCCGAGGCCAAAGCGCAAAAATCCTTTAGCACCGAGACCCTGGCAGAGGTCGAAAAATTCCTAAACGACCCCCGCGCCTGGCAGGAAGCCAACAAGAAGTAACTCACAAAAGCCCGATCCATTTGACCGGGCTTTTTGTTTGGGAAGAGTTCGGCTTGCAGCCCGAAGCGGAAATTGAAAAGAAGCGCGCCTCCACAATGCCGCAGATGACAGAGCGCTGTCTTAAACCGACATTCGACCTGCCCGGAAGTACGATAGGCACTACTAGAATACACTTTTGCGGTGGTAACTGCGGCCAAATATTGAAGGGTTCTTCGCATCGACTAAGGCAGAAATCGCTATTGTCCGAAATTTCTTTAATTAGGTGTTCAGTCCCGGCATCTGGTGGATCGGGTCGATGATGAATTGATCTGGCTCGGAAGTCCAGATTTTGCAGATGTTTTCGCAGGGCGTGAGGCTGCTGCGCGTTTTGTGTCTGCGGGCAAAGGTGTCGGCAGCCATGAAGTCGCCGAGATGTGTTCGTGGCTGTCGTAGTGGTCTCGCTTCACTGTCGCCTCCTTGATCGTGCGGTTCATCCGCTCGACTTGGCCGTTGGTCCAGGGATGGTTCGGCTTGGTCAGTCGATGCTCAATCCCGCTCGACCATTGTTCTTGAACCAATGGCGAACAAGGT
>NZ_JAHHIR010000041.1 GCF_018678075.1 Epibacterium ulvae
GGGGCACAGTTGTTGCGGCCGAACTGGTGGCGGCAGAAAAAGGCGCCGGTAAAATGATCGTCGCAGCCTCCAAATTCCAGGCCACCGACATCGTCATCATGGGCATCGTGATGATCGGCCTCATCGGCTTTGGCATCGACATCCTAATGCGCAAATCCGAAGCCTTCCTCGTCCCCTGGAAGGGCAAATCCTGATCCAACAAACGGACCAAAATACACAAATAAAACGGCCGCTAATCCAGCGGCCGTTTGCGTGTTTAGGGGGGGTGGGCCGGAACCTTTTTACGCGCTTTTGCTCATCAGCGCATGGTCATCTGGCGCAAGGACGGCACCAGATCCGGATGGGTCCCACCAGCCGATTCAGCTCTGACGTTGAGGCCACCAGCGACTGCAAGGTTTCCAATCGCGTGGGGTGAGTGCGCATGCTGCCGAGGCTGCCGATAAAGCGCGCAGGGGTTTTGAGTGGGGCCTTAAATAGGGCGGGTTCTCAATCATGGTCATGAAACAGGGTCAGAAATCCGCTGTAGGTATCCAGATCGAGAACTAGCGCGGTGTTTGGAGTTGTGAGAAGGGTCGGGGCAGTTCTTGCGATACAAAGTAACGGGTTCGCCACTCGTGGCAAGGCTGCAGCGAATGGTTTTGCAAAAGTGCAACCGGTCGCCTCGGCGCGCCGCGATACAGCGACGAGAACGCCGATCGCGCAGCGCCGCCCTTAGATGGCGCGCGACCTCTTCGGCCTGGGCGATGTCTTCTGGGCGGACCAGGTCGCGCAGATCGCGACGCGCCAGATTGCGCATTTCAGTGGCGACCAATTTGCCTTCGCCGTCCATCTCGGCCTCACCATCGCCACCATCGGGCGCCGTGGTTTGGCCTGCGCTGCCGGCGGTATCGGCGCCTTCACCATCCCGAGAAGAATGCACGTCTTCCAGTGTTTTGGCTGGATCTTGGGCACGATCTTTTGACGGACCCGGCCTTTGTCCATCCAGAAAGCATCAAACAGCGTATCAAAGTGCTGGGCCTCGTCCTTGGTCCCGGTGCAGACGCATTTCAACGCGGCGCGGGCAAGGTCCGGCTCGGCGGCGGGCACATGAGTCAATGCAGCAAGCGACAATGGACGATAAAACTTGACATACGCGCCAATGGGCCCGGATCGCGGCCAGCGAACTTGGTAACACGGCTGTTCATGCGGCTTTCCCAGCCAGGCGCTGGCTCACCTCGGTGGTGATCTGCGCGCGGTCATTTTGGGTTTTCAGTAGGGTCGCAAGCGAGTTGTACAGCACCTTGGGATCTCGGGTCAGATCGGCGACACCCAGCCCCATTAGCGCGGCGGCGAAATTCAGGGTCTCGGCTATGCCTGGCGTCTTCTCCAGATCTTCCTTACGCAGATTTTGCACAAATCCAATGATTTGGTCGACCAGCGGTGAGGCCTGCAACATCCTGCAAGGCAATCAGATGGGGAATCTCTGCCGTACGCAGCTTCATCATGGGGATCAGGTGTGGCCGCCTGCCAAAACGCCTGCAATGTCCGCTGGACGACAGTATTCAAAGACAGTTGGAATCATTGCCGTTCCGCTTTGAGCAACTTCTCTCGCTAGGAAGAGGGCTGCATACCTACGTACACATTGGTTGCAGAAAACACTTCATTGAAGCCTATTTTGCACGAATTGCGCCCCTGTCTGCACGAATTGCGCCGACCTAACCAACCGCAAGTTGGGCGTCTTTAAGATGAGAGCGGCTCACTAGAAGGTCCGGCAGGGTGTCGGGCCCATCGGCGCGGGCAACAGTTGGTGAGCGCTGGGATCCATTGCGGGAGTCACTGGAGCTGCAGCCTGGTCAGGTATCAAAGATGTGGAGCCAACCCACAAAAATGCGCCAAGCAGGACAAAGCTGGACAGGATCATGCCAATGGCCATTGTGTGTTGCTGATCAACGGGCCGAATTCATGGGTGACGGGCATCGCCACAAAATTGGTGCTGGCCATCGCCAGAAAATGCACGCTGCCCACCGCAACGCCAAAACACTATGTGCCGATCATGGTGTTGCGAGTGGAGCGGACACTTTAGGCTACCCCAAACGCGACAATGCGCAGGCCGACTGCCAGAACCGAGGATGAGATGATACCAATAGCGGTGTAGACAAATTTACACAATTGCATGCCTGCCATTCCGACGTAGTGCATGGTCAGGATCCTTTCCCTAACCGAATGCTTCGGGGCGACGATTGTTGCCTTGGTGCGGACAATGAATTGCAGCATCAGCAGTGACAACGCGACAATCAGGATTGCAATCGGCGCTGAGA
Organism: Epibacterium ulvae; assembly: GCF_018678075.1. GTDB lineage: Bacteria > Pseudomonadota > Alphaproteobacteria > Rhodobacterales > Rhodobacteraceae > Epibacterium > Epibacterium ulvae_A. Next base: position 2,298 of record NZ_JAHHIR010000041.1, read on the forward strand.
CCGACGTAATGGCCGCATCATGGAAATAGAGGATCGGCGTATGCAGACCCAACATGGCCACAAAATGCATCGATCAAATGCCGCCGCCCAACGCCATAGCTACCATGGCCACCGGCAGTTTACTTTGCGCCACCGTTTGCAGTGACAGGTCATTGGTCAGGGTCGGCCCTGTCGCGCCCGTGACGAGCGTCACAAATTACGGGACTGCAACCAATCCAACGTTATGGGTACCTCGAACATTTCCCTGACCTCTGCGTTGGGATAGAAAGCGGCCGGCCTGCGGCGGCGCGCTAGTCGCGGGCGGGCCGCAAACCGATGGACGCTGTGGTGATGTTCAAGACGCTGGTAGTGGGCACGCTCTACAACCTGTCCGACGACCAGACCGAATATCAGGTGCGTGACCGGCTGCCCTTCATGCGCTTCCTCGACCCCCGGCCTTTCGGTCAGCGCCCTACTCTTCTTATCTCACTCCTAC
>NZ_JAHHIR010000016.1 GCF_018678075.1 Epibacterium ulvae
CGCATCGAAAAACCTTAAACATAGCGGTCACTGACCAAGAAGGAACTCATGGGCTTGGTCAACCGCAAACCAAGCGGAAGACTCGACTGGCTCAGGATCATCGTTCTCAGCAATAATGAAGTGAAACGATGGTCGGTTGCGTTTGCCCAAATCAGCCAATCTCAAGGTCATTGATCGGTCTGACAATTCCACCACAGCTTTGTCTTCCAAGCCAATCTGTGGAAACCGATAGCTGAGGGCCTCGCCGTCTTCTGTACCAATAACTACTAGCTTTCCATTGTCGCTCCACTCCTGAGCATCGAGGCACTGACCAGTGCAGGGTGCTCCTACAGCCTTGGTAGAAAACGTTAAATCGAAGCTGACCTCTTCAAGTTCAACGAACGCTTCCACGACCAGCAACAATAGCGTGCATCTTTTCACACTCATGCCTGGCGGAAGTTGCGGCAAGAACCCGGTTGCCCGGAAAGAAATCTGATTTCGAGAGAGATCAGCGACGTTGAGCACGGCTGTCGCTTGTATTGGCCCTATCGCAGTGCTGATATTCAGGCTCTCTGAAAAATAGTCATAAGCGAAGGTCCCAAGGCAATTCAATAAAATGTCTATGATAAGGCAAGCGCAGTAAAGCCATAAGCAAGGTGTAATTTTGGGCTCAATACAGCCATTCAATGCACCACCCAATACGTCAATTTTTTGGAGGTGGAAGCTATTTAAAACACGACATTTGCAATCATCTGACCGGCAACAACAGCCTGTCTTGACGTCATGTATTTGCCACCGATGGTCTCTTTGGACTGCGACCCAATGTCGATCAACCGACGCAGGTGTTTTTGACAATGGGCCCTTTGGTCCAATGAACCTCGCTCTGGACATGCCCTGCGCGCACGTATTTTCCCATGTGAAGGGGCATCGCGGCCTCAGGAAAAGCTGCTGCGTCGCGCAGGACAAACCCCTCCTGTGTCGCGAAATCCATGTCAGACACGATGTTTGCAGCGGTATCGTCGCCAAAAGCACCGCGGTACAACACGGGAACGGGCGCAATCCCGAGCGCAGCAAAGCGGGTGACGGTGTCATCCCAGCTTTGCAACACACCGTCACAGCTCCAGGCGAAACCCAGAGAATAGGATGGCAGATCTTGGTAAGAAATACTGTGGCGCGCAAAGAGATATTCGCCAATGATCCGCTCACCGGGGCGAAGCTGCGGCGCTATGCCAGCCGCAAAGGTTTTCATCCAATCCCGCGACGGGTGGTAGCGGGCGTCCAAACTGCGTGGATGGGTTCCGTCTGGATGTATGGTTGTGTTTTCTCCATCCATCTTCTCGGTCGCGACCACCTCAATCGCTGTGGCCAGTGCGTTTTGATGCGGCATGCGCCGGTCGTCCTTGGTTAGCCCCGGAGACTGCGGCAGATGATAGGTTCGTCCGTATTTCTGTGACATCTGCTTTGGGCCTATTTTCGTGGATAACGGTGTGTCGCAAAAAACTGCGGCCCTGTCAGGTCATGAAATCTGTCAGTGTCCTCATCCATGTCACTCTTCTTCGCGCCACGCTCGAACTCGCGATGTATTTGCGTTATGTTTGCGCTGATTCGATGAGGCAAGTCGCAACGGTCTGACGCGGGCTCGATCCTGTTCTTCTATGAGATCCGGCGTGTTACCGTCTCCCGAGCCCTCACCCTATTGCTCGCCCTCATGCTGCCGTGCTCCGGCTTGGCCACCTCACGAGGACTGGGTTGGATGTTCTCATGGGGCCGCTGGAGATACGGGTGACGCAAGAAAGCCACTGCGTCAGTAATAATCTAGTCTCGCCACTTAAACAGGGGCGCCCCCCGTCCCGCGCCGCTACGCTAGGAACCGCGCCGCAACCTCACCGGACATATAGCTGACCCGCCCACCTGAGAGTGTGGCTGCAACGCGTTTGCAGTCTTGCTCCAAAATGACAAGGTCGCCGCGCAAACCCGGAGCGATCCGGCCCCGGTCCGACAGCCCCAACAGCTGCGCTGGCCCGTCTGAGACCAGCGCCCAAGCCGATGGCAGGTCCAACACGCCCGCACGTTCCAGCATCAAGGCCGCGCGGCGTGGGCTGGGGTAGTGGTAGTCCGACGCGAGCGCATCACAAAACCCCATCGCAATCAATTCAAGTGCTGATACATTGCCATTATGCGAGCCTCCGCGCACCACATTTGGCGCGCCCAGAATGATATGATCGCCGCCCGCGCGCGCGGCCTCTGCCGCCTCTAACGTCTCTGGGAATTCGCTGATGGTCGCGCCACGCGCGCGCCACGTTGCGCGCCCCTCGCACGTTTGATCATCATGGGAGCCCATGCGCACGCCCATCTGTGCGAGCCGTGCACAGAGCACATCCAGCGCTGCAGGCACCTCATCACGCCGGGCGTGCATCTCTTGCATCATCGCCAGATGAACATCCGGGTTGCGCGCGGCTTTCAAAGCTTGCCCTACCAAACGGGGCGGTTTCTTTCCCGCGGCCAGTTTTGCATGGGGCAGATGGTCGTTGAACACTACATACGGCAGCGCGTATTGGGCGACCTTCTCCGGGAGGTCTGCGTAATCCTCCAACATGTGGGTCTCAAACCGTAGCTGCGGCATCAGATCGGTCACCACCTGCGACTTTACCGCCGCCATGGCTGCAAACACCCGTTCGGCATATTGCGGCGCGCGCAGGCCACCTTCCCAGCTGTGAAACTGCGCAAGAACTGCGGTGGAGATCCCGTTCGCGGCCAGTTCGGCCTCAGCGGCCAGCACGCCTTGGTCCATCTCATTCATTGCGCCGCGACGGGGGGCCAGATGGCGCTCAAACCCGTCGCCGTGTACATCGACAATGCCCGGCACCACCAGAAATCCGGACAGATCAACTCGCCGCGCGCATGTGCTGTCTTGGAACACGCCACCGCCCAGTGTCAGCGCATCACCGCGCACCAATTCGCCAGGGCGCAGCACATCTGCGCCGGTGAATGTGACCTCCAATGCTGACATGGATAGACCTTTCGCGATCTGATGTTGGACTTGGCGCAGCACTTGCCTGTGGCCGCTGCAAAAGTCAAATCAGTGGCAGGTCAGCGCGCGGTTTTAGGGGTAACGGAGGCAGGCTCTTCTGCCCTCGGTTTGGGTGCCAAAGCTACCACGGCGATACCGCCCAAGATCAAGGCCGAGCCGATCACCAGCGCAAGCCCGATCGGCTCACCCAGCAACAGCGCACCACCCAAAATGGCGATGACAGGCACCATCAATTGCACGGTGGCCGCAACTGGGGCCGTCAGCTGGGGCAGGATCGCGTACCACAAGGCATAGCCCAGCCCCGAGGTCACCGCGCCCGACAGGACCGCCAGCAGAACGCCATTCATGGTGATCACTTGTCCGCCGCCAGCTAGCAGCAGAACCGGCAGGATCATCACGCTGGCCCAGACAAAGTTCAACGCGGTTGAGACCAGCGGAACCTTCACGCCACGTCCAAGCAACGAGTAAATCCCCCAACCTAAGCCGCTCGCCGCCATCAGACCCGCAGCCCAGATGTCAACCGCACCACCATCGCGCGGCCAGACCACATAGGCCAGCCCCACCAAGGCGAGCCCTGCTCCTGCCAGTTGCAGGACGCCGGGTCGTTGCGCAGTCAACCCGCTCCAGACAAACATGGTGATCTGCACCACGGCAAACAGCACCAGCGCGCCAAGTCCTGCGTCCAGATCCTTATAGGCCAGCGCAAACCCCACCATATAAAGCGTTAGCGACGCTGCGCCCCATAGGCTGGATGTCCAGGGTTGGCGCAGCGGCAGTCCCCGCATCAAACATAGGGCCACCAAAGTGACCGCACCGGATGTAAGCCGCAGCAAGCCAAAGCCTGTAGCATCCATCAGCTCCCCTCCGACCGCAGCACGGCCCAGAACGGAATTGGCGGCAAAGGCCACAAGGGTGAGGCAGAGGAGGAGGAACAAATGCATGCCACTCCATAGCGGCCCTAGGCACATCAAACTATCGTTGAATCACACAAGGTCAGGATCACCATCTCACAAAACCGTGTGCGGTGTTAATGGGTGACAGTCTTGGGTTGCTTCAACAACTGAGCGATCTCACGCAGCAAAAGATCCCGCAACGGTGCACTCTGCCCGTGCCCGCTGGCGTCGTCATGCTGCAGGATCCATAGGGAGAATTCAGGTACATTGACCCCATCCAATCGCAAAAGCGCCGGATCCTGCTGCGCGACGAAATGTGGCAACAAACCAATGCCGCGTCCGGATTTCACGGCGGCTGCCACCATTGCAAGATTGGCACAGCTGACGCGCCGGGTTGGACCAAGCTCTGGCCACGTGAGGTCCGACACCGAGAGCGGGCCGCCCTCGACCGTAAAATGACTTGGGGCTGCCTTCAACGGCTTCGCGAGCAACCGGCGATGCGCGTACAAATCGAACGTCACCTGCCCGACCTTCTGCCCGCGTTGACCCGGTTTCAGTGATTTGGCCAAACAAAGCGTGAGGTCGGCGCCTTCCACAGATTGATGCAAAACACTTGGGGCTGTGCGTAGACGAATAGGCAGCACCGGCAATTCGCGCTGTATGCGATACCAGACTGGCAACAGGAGATGTTCAAAAAACAACTCGGGACAACCCAGGACCACAGGTTTAGTTGCAGGTTCGATCTGGGGCGGTCGACTGCGTTCGACCAGACCGGCGATGCTGCGTGCCTGCTCCGCCAAACCTTGTCCAGCCTCGGTCAAGAACCAGCGCGCGCCTGCGCGTTTGACAAGCACAGACCCCATGCGCGCCTCGAGCTGATCAATGCGCGAAGCGACTGCGTTCTGGCTCAGACCCAGCGCTTGTCCTGCCGCATTGGGAGATTGCACCTCGCCCACAGCCAACAGGACAGCCAAGTTGCGCCAAATATCTGGCTCTGGCTTTTCCATATATTAAGAGTTTACCGTTTCACAAATCGCTCTGCCAAGAGCACAGCCGCAACACTTGACCGATATGATGTACAATTTATGGTTGCGAGTGATAGCAGCCTCGAAGCCCTCGGCACAACATGTGCCCGTTCAGCAACAAGTCCAAGACACCCTAGCACGGCGTCCGAAACTCAGCCCTCTAATGCACTCCGAGCCACATGTTGCGCCAAAGCTTGCTGCACAACATAGGACGACGTCTGCCTCCAATCGTGGGCCAGATGTTCAATCTGAACACGCAGTTTGTGCGGCAATTGCAGTGGCAGGCCCGAGCCTGTCGCGGCGGACGCACCCAAGTCCTCAAGCCCGTTTATAAGCTCAAACGTCACAATGCGTCGCAACCGGTCTGCCAAGGACCCTTTGCGCCCAGAACGCAGGACGGCCTGGCGCAACAGCTCTCGCTGCGCAGATGAAAGGGTGACGACGATACGGCGTCTGGGATCTTTGCGTGACATGTCGCAGCTATCTATCAACTGCCTTTAAAAGGCAAAAGGAAACGGAAGTTCGCCGGTTTGCGGCCTCAACCATCGATCAACAGCGCCTCTCCCAGGACAAAAACGACAGGAATTGCCGGAAAACGACCATTATTTCATCAAGCCGTCAAGAATAGCCGATAGATTTTCGCTAAATCGTCAGGGATCGAGACAAGGTTGTATTCGCGGTGAATGCAACAAGCTATAAAAGACCCACATCACAAGTCGCCATCGTTACACGACTGGACCCTCACCCCACCGAGGCGTCCTGGGAGTATTTATGTAGCCAAATTTTGTTTGGACCTACTCCACACGAGCCAACATGACACACGCGGCCCCTCCCTCGTGTGCAAATTTGATAGACACAAGGAGTTACGACCATGAATTCCGACCAGAACCTTGATTGCCGCGGCCTGCCCGAAGCGCTTGCCGTACTTCGGATCAAGCAAGCTCTGCACTGCACGTCACTGGATGACCTTAAAGTCTGCGTGCAGATCAGCGAAGACTGCTGCCAGGATGCCATTCAATCTGGCCTACAATCCGAAAGCGCCTGTGTCGCCGTCATGGAAGTTTGCTAAGGATTTGAGGCCCACTGCGCCTTTCGCGTGCACCTAGAGCTTCAATTCCGAACTGACCAAACAGTTTTGATGAGACCGGCCTCCGCGTCAGGCTTCAGATGTTTTGCTCTTGAGAAGAAACCCCAAGTGGATCGGCGGTCATCCTGTCGGCCCTGCTTGTGTTCAGCAAATTTACGAAGAACGTGGCATATACTTTGGCTGTGTTCGCATGAGGATCCATTATGCCCGCGAGCGATGCTCCCGAGACCACGAAGCCGTCACCTGCAACATCCACACCACATGTGCCGGAATTTGCCTTTGATCCCACAGATCCATGGACAAAGACGTTCCAAGAAGGGCTGGAAATCGCAAACCTGACAGGCAAGCGCGTCTATGAAGTTGGCATCGGCACCGGAATGAATGCCGTCTTCCTGTTGAAAAAGCTCAAGGCGGCCCGGGTATCGGGCAGCGATCTGGATCCACGCCTCGCCGAGCTTGCAACAAAGAACGTGGCGGAACTCGCCCCCGCCGACACAGACCGGTTTCACCCGATCCTTGGCCCGGTGAGCCTTATTGACACGGATGCGGCCCAAACCGAGATCGCCCAAACCGACGTGGTTATTGCCTGCCTGCCCCAGGTGACCTCCCCCGATGATGAGACATTTGCCGCCTTTCGTGATGCCCATGATGTGGACCTTGGCGAAGGAGCCCAGGAACGCAGCGCGGATCATATCGCGCATTATTACCCCTGGTCGATATTCAACTGCCTGCCCTTCAACTCGGTCGGACTTGGCTTGAACGAAGCGCTGTTGCGCCGCGTGAAGAAAGCCGCCCCCCAGGCAGAACTGATTTTGAACTTCGGCGCGCGCATTCCACGCGCAACGATCTGCGCCATGTTCGCAGCCAACGGATATGCGCCCAGAGTGCTGCATTCGCGCATCGTGAAACAGGACGCGGGCACAGACATCTCTTTCTTTGTGACGTTGGAAAAAGCGATGCAAGGCACCGGGCTTGAGCAGGATCTGGTCTGTGCATTCTTTGCCGATCCAGAAGGTGATACGCCAATTAGCGCAAGCGATGCGCATAAACTGCAAGAAGACGACCCAGACCGTCCGCTTTATCACGAAGTCTGTGTCATACAGGCCAAACCTAGCTAAGGTCCTACGGACTGATTTGCCTGTAGGATACATGATGACCCATCCCGCCCCCATTCTCGGCGTTTATCTGAGCGAAACCTTGGATCTGGAAGACCTCTATGGCGCGGCTTTGACCGCTGATGATGTCCAGATCTTGCGGCCTGATCAGGTGACAGATCCACAAGACATTCGATTTGCACTCTGCTGGTTGCCGGGGCCGCGGGATTTCGAAGGCTATCCAAATCTTTCCTTGGCCATGTCGATCGGTGCCGGTGTGGACGCCTTGCTGGCCCATCCCGGATTGAGCGAAGACATTGCCATAGCGCGCGTGCGTGACCTGCAGCAAGCCGCCCTGATGGCCGGATTTGCCGCGCATGAGGTGCTTCACTACGAACGCGACTTTGGCCAGATGATGCAAAACGCACAGGGCACGCAATGGCGACCTTTGCCAATGCGCGCACCAGAGCTGAGCGTTGTTGCGGTTCTGGGGAACGGAACAATGGGGCAAGCCGTCGTCGAAGCGCTCAACGTTCTTGGCTTCACCATGCAAGTCGCCAGTCGCTCTGCCCCGAACGCGCCACTGGAAGGTGTGCGCTATTTTACCGGGGACACCGCAAACAAGGATGCCGCCAAGGGCGCCGATTACGTGATCAACGTGCTGCCCCTGACAAGCGCGACAGAAGACGTTTTGAATGCTGAGCTTTTTGACGGCCTGAACCCCGGCGCCCGTTTGATCCAAATTGGCCGCGGCGAGCATCTTGTCGAAAATGACTTGTTGACCGCCCTTGAGACCGGACAGCTCGCAGGTGCCACATTGGATGTCTTTCGCACCGAGCCGCTGCCGCAGGATCATCCGTTCTGGTCCGACCCGCGCCTGCGCATCACGCCCCATATTGCCAGTGACACCATGCCAGAAGTTGTCACCGCGCAGGTCGTCGAAACAGCGCGCGCCTTGCGTGATGGCACCCCGCTGCGCCTCGCTATCGCACGGTCGCGTGGATACTAAGGGATGCGTGCGCCCCACCAACATTTTGCTTCACGGAATTTTGCCCAATGACACTGCGATATGCCGCCATTACCGACCGCCTCTATGATCTCGGCGGCGACAAATGGGCGTTACACAATGCCGCTCGCGCTCGAAAGGCTGCAGGTGAAACGATCATCGACCTCACCATCGGTGAGCCAGACGTGCCAACGGATCCGGGCTTGGTGGAAGAATGTGTCAAAGCGCTACGGGCGGGACGTACACGGTACTCCAATGGCCGTGGTGAGGTAAATCTCATCGAAGCTCTGATCGAAACCTACGCCCATCGGTTCCCGGACATTACATCCGACAATATTTTGTGTTTCCCCGGCACGCAGACCGCGCTGTTTGCCATCATCCAAGCTTTGGCGGAGAGTGGAGACGGTGTCCTGATCGGCGACCCTTACTACGCGACCTACGAAGGTGTGGTCCAGGCCACTGGTGCCCATGTGCAGCCTGTGCCCTTGCGCATGGAGCATAACTTTGAACTGCAAGCCAGCGACTTGGCCGCTGCCATCACGGCAGACAGTAAAGTCCTATTGCTCAACACCCCGCATAACCCGACCGGAGCGGTGCTGTCCCGGCAAACGCTGCAGGAGCTGGGCGCGTTGTGTATTGAGCACAACCTTTGGATTGTCTGTGATGAGGTTTATGAGAGTCTCACTTTTGGCACGCCCTTCGCCTCGCCGCTGGAAATCCCTGCGTTGAGAGAGCGCACAATCGTCACCTCCTCGATTTCCAAGACATTTGCGGCGACCGGTTTCCGCAGCGGCTGGACCATTGGCCCGGTCGAATTGTCACGCCGCATCTTGCCAATTTCCGAGACCATGCTGTTTGGCAACCAACCCTTCATCGCCGATATGACCGAAGCGGCCCTGCGCGGAAGCTTTGACACGGCCGAACGCATGCGCATCGCGTTTGATCGCCGCGCGCATATGATCCACGAAACCTTGAGCGATAGTCCTGTCCTCTCGACCGCCCTGCCCCAAGGTGGGATGTTCATAATGATTGATGTCGCCAATACCGGCTTGGATGGCGAGACCTTTGCCTGGCGTCTGCTTGAGGACTTTGGCGTGGCAGTGATGCCCGGAAGCTCCTTTGGTGCCACGGCCACATCGCTGGTCCGCCTGGCGCTCACTGTACCCGACGAGGTTCTTCACTCTGCCGTCAAGAGCATGATTGACTTCAGGGTACCTCGAACATTTCCCTGACCTCTCCGTTGGGATAGAAGGCGGCGGGCCTGCGGCGGCAGGGGTTTGACGATGGCTCAGATGGGTTTCTCTGATCTTTCAGACCGCTTGTGAGCCTTGATGCCTAGCGTGACCCTATGGTCGAGATTGACGCCATCGTGCCGTGGGAGGGTAAGCGTCCGGCCTGACCGCCTCTATGGGGAGATTTTCCAAGGCAGGAGATCGTCAACACGGTTTATCTTGTAGTCTGGGAGGCGGGCGAGAGTGTCCGCCAGCCATGCCTGGGGATCGATATCGTTCAATTTGGCGGTTTCGATCAGGGTGTAAGCGATAGCGGCGGCGTGGCCGCCGGTCTGTGATCCGACGAACAGGTAGTTCTTGCGCCCGATTGCGATGGATCGCATGGCCCGTTCGGCTGTGTTGTTGTCCAGTTCCAGAAAGCCATGATCAAGGTAAGGTCGCAGCCGTGCCATGCGCGTCAGGGCATAGCGGATTGCACCTGCCAGCGGCGATTTGCCAGAGGTGCTTGGCAGTGGGGCGTGGAGCCAGGTTTCCAGATCATCGAAGATCGGCCCTGCCTGTGCTGGTCTGAGAGCGGCGCGTCGATC
>NZ_JAHHIR010000087.1 GCF_018678075.1 Epibacterium ulvae
CGGCCACCTGTGTGCCGGACCCCGCTTGGGCGATGCCAACGCGCATACCTTCAAGATCGGCAAGGCTGTCGATGCTTTCACCAGCGGGCATAACAAGGTGCAGGTCTTCGGGGAAGAGGTTGGCAATAATGCGCAGGTTTGGGTGCGGCTTGCCTTCGAATTTACCCTCACCAAGGAACATGGAACGGGTGACGTCAGCGGCGGCAAGGCCTGCCTCAAGCTCACCGTTCTGGACGGCGGCGTTATTGAAGACTGACGCGGTGGTAGACTGCGCAATTGCGATCAAGCCGGGCACGCCACATTGACCACCTTCGTCGCAAGGGCGCGAGCCGGGAGGATTGGAAATCCCGTTGGCGATCGTACCGCCGATGGGGAAATACGTGCCGCCAGCACCGCCGGTGCCAATGCGAAAGAAGGACGGGTCTTGTGCGGCGACAGGACCAGCGATCAGGGCTGACGCGAACAGAGCGCCCGAAATTGACTTGAGCAGTGTCATAGTAATCTCCGTGTTGGGTGGATCGGTCTTAATCGCCAATCCCGCATCAAAGAAGTTAACCTCCTTAACCTATATACTCAAATTAGAAGTTGTTTTCTATTTATAAATTGTGCTAATTAATCAGTATGAATCTGTCACAGCTCACTGTATTTCGCGAGGTCATGAAAACGGGCTCGATGTCCGAAGCCGCCCATAACCTGGGGCGTAGCCAACCCGCGATCAGCCTTTCGATCAAAAGTCTTGAAGAGGCGCTTGGTGTGGCGCTGTTTGAGCGCGATACCCGCAATATGAAACCGGTGCCCGAAGCGTTTTACCTGCTTGCTGAGGCCGACAGTGTGCTAGGCCAGATGGCGCAGTTGCAGCGCACGATGAAGCGGATGCAGGTAGGCGATGAAGGTGATATGCAACTTGCCGTCATGCCGGGTGTCGCCACGGTTCTATTTCCTGAATTTCTCGCCCATTTTGCTAAATCCCGACCTGATGTTACGCTGTCCTTGCACACACGCAGTTCCACGCAATTGCGGGAACTGGTGAGCAGCCAAGGTGCTGACTTCGGTTTTGGCGACTACGACGAAGACCACAGCCGTACGCTGCAAACCAGTATCACTAAAGTGTCTGCGAACAGCTTTCTGGCGCTCCCAGCCGCCCACCCTTTAGCATCCCTTGACGTAATTCCGTTGGATGCCTTGGAGGGCCTCACTTTGGGTGCAATGCAACCTGACCACCGTTTTGAGGGTCGTGTACAAACTGCGTTGGCCGGCAACGGCGTGAAAACAAACGTGCAGTATCGCAGTCAAACAGTTCTGCCATTACTCAAATTTGTGAGTGCCGAACTGTGCTGCGCTATCGTCGATCCGCTGACCGTTCTAAGCGCTAAATTGATAGGTTTTGAGCAAAGTGAGGTTGTGTTCCGCAATTTGGCCCAGGATATCCGCTACGACTATGCGATCCTCGTGCCAAAGCTGCGCCCGTTGTCAGCTTTGTCCCGTCATCTTGCCGCTGAATGGGAAGCAAAGTTGCTCCGAGAGCTGATCGATCTAGGCTCGCAGCCTACCCGCGATGTCATCAACTGAAGGCATGCCGTGTTTTTCGAGTTCCCTATTTATACGCCTTGCAGGCAGTTCTGTCCATTTCTGCCTGGCTCACAGAAGCTGACATTTGCTGCAGGTGCACCTACGACCACTGTTGGGTTTTCGAGTGCAGCTGGTGGCAGAACCAAATGCACTCAAGGATGCCCTTGAATTCGGCCCAGTTATTGATCCTTGAGAAACGTCCTGATTGCATCGGCAACTCGGACTGGGGCTTCCATCTGTGGTGAATGGCCCGCCCCGGGCAGCAGAACAAGTTCTACGTCGAGGATACGGTCCGCGTAGTCCAAAGCCACTGCAAAGGGCACGACGGCATCCTCTTGCGCCCATAGCACCATTACCGGGACGGACAAAGTGGTGATCCGGTCTGACGGATCATGGTTTGCACCTTCCCGAACGCTCACAGCCAGTTTGTTGATAAAATCGGCACGGGCGTTGGTTGTTGCGATCAGGTGCCGCTTAACTGGCCCCGGTATGCTTGACGGATTATACAGAACCCGCGCCGTCACCGTGTCGAAATCAGCCTCGGTTTCAAGCGGTGCACCAAAGCCGCCGTAGACAACGGTATCATCCACAACTAGCCCCGGCGCATCGATAAGGATAAGTCAATCCATCCTTTCCGGGTGATCGAGAGCGTAGGCCGTTGCGGTATGTCCGCCCATCGAGTTGCCAACAAGAAAGAACGTCTCAAGACCCATCGTGTCAAACAGATTGGCCACAAACGCCTCGTGCCCACGATGCTGTAAGCCCGGTCTGGATCGGCAACATTTGCACCGTGTCCCATCAAATCGGGCAAGATTACGTGATAGCTTTCGGTCAGAGCGCCGGCAGTGCCAACAAAGGAATGCCGATCATCCGGCATCCCATGCAGCATGACCAACGTCGGATCCGTCCCGCTAACACGGTAATGGGTTTCGTAGCCATCAACCATCACCGTGTTAGCGGTCAGACCTGCCGACCGTGCCGCTTGTGATTGTGTGAAAGCAATAACAGAACCCGGTGCAAAGTTAGGTGTTTGATCCCATAATTTGATGGTGCGATCTGTTTTTGGAATCGAAGGAAGCATTGTGGGACAAGTGCTTCACGGGAGTGCCACGCACTGTTACCCGGCAGGCGATGTGCATCGCAAATCTGCCGGGAGGGCACGCACGCGGTCAGAGCAGCAATACAGCGATCGCAAACTTTGATCGCGGCGCTGAGCACGGAACCCGGGATCACCCCGAAGACGGTTGCCAAGTGGCGAAAGCGCGAGACCGTTGAGGATCGCAAAACAGGCCCGAAAGAGCCGCGCTCAACCACTCTCAGCCAAGCCGAGGAGGCAATGATCGTCGCATTTCGGCGGCATAGGCTGCTGCCGTTGGATGATTGCCTCTATGCGCTCCGGCCCTCGATCCCGCATCTGACGCGGTCAGCGCTGCGTCGGTGCCTTCAGCGACATAGCATGTCGCGCTTGCCGGATGTCGAGGGCGACAAGCCTAAGCGGCAGAAGCTCAAGCGCTACCCGATCGGGTTTTTCATATCGATATTGCCGAGGTGCAGACTGCGGAGGGTAAGCTGTATCTTTTCGTCGGCATTG
>NZ_JAHHIR010000019.1 GCF_018678075.1 Epibacterium ulvae
GATATCTTTGACGATCTTCTCGCCAGGACTTTTGCGGGTTCCAGTTGTCTGTCTCATCTTCCACTCCTCAGTGGTTACGATGAGCCAGAAACACTCTCTTATCAAATAACGCTATTTGGACCCATAGGCGCTGACGTCAGACAGTCAACGTAGTTATGTATTCAGAAGTTTTCACGCAACTCAAGGCTGAACTTATAGCCTTTGGAAATGAACACTCTAGCCATGGATTTACGGCAGGTTTCGGTTTTGAAGATAATGTTCCCGCAGACATTATGAGCACATTCTCGTCAGAGTGGCTGACCGAATACCAGCAGCATGGCTATGTTATGCATGACCCCGTGGTGATCTGGGGAACCCAAAACGAAGGCACTCGGACCTGGAACCAACTTGCCCAGGACTTTGCCGGTTATACTCCAGACGTAATTGCGGTGGCTAGGTCACGTGGTATGATGCATGGGACCGCCCTGGGCCTGACAGTAAACCGTCGCAAAGGGGTTATTGGCTTCACGCACAGCGCAGAGCGTTTACCGGATTTGGAGATAGCACGCCTGCATGGGATAATGGCTGCGATCTTGGCCACTTTTCAGGACCCTCCCAAGATCAAGTTAACCGACAAGGGGGTCGCCTATTTGCGTAAGGTGTCAGAAGGCATGACAGACAATCAGATCGCCGAAAGCGATGGCGTTACGGCTCGGGCAGTCGCCGCATTGCGGGATAGAACGGTGCGCGCCATGGGCGCATCTCAGCTTTCTGAGGCTGTTCTGAAGGCCTACAGGCAGCGGGTGATTTAGTTGTCATCAAGTTGCACGCGAATGGCGCGGATTGCTTCTATGTTGTGAATTGCTAGCGGGTGTTCCAAGCGCCTGAGTTGTATTCTGCACCTGTTTCTACAGGAGAGCAGAATGCTAAACGCAATTGCAATTAACCAATCAAATCGTGGCGCATATGGCCATTTACTCGATAAGATGTTTCGGGCGAGGTATGATCTCTTTCATGGCTCGCTGGGATGGGATGTCCCGCGCGCTGCGCCCATTGAAATGGACCAATATGATCGGGCCGACACCGTTTACATAATTGTGGAAGATGGTGGTGAATTGATGGCCTACGCGCGACTTGTAAGCTGTGCAAGTCGTGTCCTATATGGTGACCAAGAATGGACTTACATGGTTCAGGATGCGGCGCGTGGCAATCTTCCCTCTATTCCTTCCAACATTATTGATGGCTTGCAGCTGCCGCAAGGCGGTGAATGTTGGGAAATGACCAGAACAGAAGCGCGGTCGGCCTCATCTTTGAAAGTGTTGTTCTCCAAGGCCAACCGCTTCCTACTGGATCATGGTGCCACTGAAACCATAGCGTTCTCGCGCACCAATTTTGTGGGTATCCTAAATCGTCTAGGATACCCAACCCGCCGAGGTAGTGCGTCAGTCGCCTACGGCTCCAAGAACTCCTGCGCCATGTCGACCATGCTGCAGGAGGCTAAAACGGTTTCAAGTTCCGGTGTCGCGGCTGAGTAGATAGCAAGCCTTTAAGGCATTGTTGCGTAATGTTAAATTTGGTTCTTGAAAAAACAAAGGGAACCTGAAAGCTCAATTTCAGGTTCCAGATACCCGCTGACTTCAAACCCAAGTGACCAATGAGTAGCGATTCCAAGGTTAAGTCTCTGTTTAAATTTAGTTTTTGGGCTTCTATTGAGTTTGACGACATCTTTGTTCCGACCAAGCGTCAAATCGCCTTAAATTGACCTTTAAACCCTCTTTGACAGACACGAAAGCCACCACCTCTTTGTCTCTATTGATCACCTACACCCCTGTTTTTATTGCTTCATCCGGCTTCTTCGGGCTTCTTCCGGTAACTGCCAATATCTGTGTCTCGTATCATTGAGGCAATCCGTCGTCTTATGTGTTTGGTGTGAAACGACTTTTCCAACTTGAAACTGCTGGCGCTGCAAAATCCGACTATTTTCAAGTTCTGAACGTAGCTTCGGCAATGTAGTTCCGGGCACAGTG
Organism: Epibacterium ulvae; assembly: GCF_018678075.1. Taxonomy (GTDB): domain Bacteria; phylum Pseudomonadota; class Alphaproteobacteria; order Rhodobacterales; family Rhodobacteraceae; genus Epibacterium; species Epibacterium ulvae_A. Next base: position 2,007 of record NZ_JAHHIR010000019.1, read on the forward strand.
GCCGTTTAGCCTTGTTTTCTTGTAGGTTTCCGAACTGAACCCTTTTGAAAACGCAAGTGTCCCAGACTTTCAGTTTGTGGCTTCAACGCTTGTTTTAAGCCCAGTTGAAGCCGCTCTTTCAACTTTGGTTGTTTCAGAACAAACCCCATCCAAGCCCCTTATTTCATTGGCTCTTCCGGCCTCTTCCGGCTTCTGCAATTACTAATGTCCCATAACACCCGCTGTTTTGCGCCTGAACAGAAGGGTTTCAGTTTCTCAGAAAACGAGATTGCGGTTTTGCGGTTGCTGGCGGACGGAAAACGGGAGGCGCAGATCGCCGATCAACTAGGCTGCAAAATTGAAACGGTGCGCGCGAGGCGCAACAGGATGAGTGCAGCGACTGGCGCAAAATCAGTCGCGCAGCTTTTATCATTAGTAACAAAAAATGGCTACATTTAGCGGTTCTCTATAGGAACCCTGTTTCTGCTCGCAAACATGGCATCGCTCAACTTGAGAGGATGCTATGGAACTACACATTTTCCTTCTTGGATCAGTACCTGCACGGTCGTGCATTTACGTCCTATCTTGAACTTCGATATCGTGTTTTGGTTGAAAGACTGCGCTGGTCGGTACCCAACGACGGCCATGTCGAAATGGATCGATACGACCGCCCTGATGCAATATATTCTATTGTCACTCAAAACGGCGTTGCTGTTGCTGGTGCGCGGACCGCGCTGTGCAGCGCAAAGTGGGGGGGGGACCTATATGCTTGGCGACGCCAAGCGGGACATGATCGCCGAAATCCCGTCTGACTTGCTGCCCAAATGTCCACTGACAGGAGACACATGGGAATGCACCAGATTTGTCGCTGATGACAAACTGCAAACATCCGATCAGAAAATGGCAACAAAGCTCGTGGTTGCGGGTCCGTGCGATGTTGCCAAGCGCCGCGGCGCACAGCGACTGCTATCGCTTTCCCCGCCCACCCTTGGTCGCTATCTCTCGTCCTTTGGCTACTCTGTTCAAAGGATCGGCGACGGATACAAATGCGGTGAAGATGGCCGGAGCTACAATGTGTTCTTGATGGATTGCGATCCTGGCGTAAACCGGAATATGTTTGAAACGTACCAGGGTGGCAACCGACAGACCGAAGGCCATACTCAGGAGGTGGCGCATGTTTTACTGCACTGAATTTGCAATCTTTGGGATGCAATCACTGTAGCGCTCTCCAGCAAACATATGGTTGCCCTGGTTCTGCTAATGGTGCTGATGATTATAACCGAGGCGGTCGGATTTGTGTTCTCCGGCGTTGCTGCGGTTGAAAGCGCAGGAAAAGCCCGTATTGATCCTGACATCGTCAACATCGTCACCACACTGGATGCGGGCATATTTTTTGTTTTGATGCCAGTGATCCTGGTGGGAACGTCTTGTGTGGATGGCTCCTGCATAGCAAGACATTTCTGATGTGATTTGCTCTTTGGTCAGAAGCAGTCTTGTGTCCGGCCTGTTGACGCGATGCACATGACCGCTGGCCCTGATGGGTTCCGCGAACCAAGTCCCATTCTGCTTTGCGGACTGATGTGTCCCTGACATTCGGCGGGGTGTCTTGGCTGTTACGGCTGACTGTTGTGCCATCACTTCGTAGGTCTTGCTAACTCGTGGTTCTCGTCTCGCTTTATGCGGCCCTTGGTCGGAAACACTCATTGCGAGTGGTC